>JBDRPD010000081.1:0-48951 GCA_043827405.1 Elusimicrobiota bacterium
CCGGGTTTCTTCGAGCAGACTCTCGAAACGGTCAGCCTGCCGATCTTCGCGCTGTTTTTCGTGCTCGCTGGCTACAGCCTGCATCTCGAGGAGCTCTCGCACCTCGGGGTCCTCGGCATCGTTTATATCGCGGCCAGAAGCGCCGGAAAAATACTGGGCGTACGCCGTATGGCACAGCGCCACGGCGAGGATACGAAGCTCAGAGAGAACACGGGATTGGGATTACTGTGTCATGCGGGCGTGGCGGTTTTCCTGGGAAGTTATCTTGTTCGGCACTGGAGCGATCCTTTAGCGCAGCAGATCAATACGGTGATCCTCGCCTCGGTCGCCCTCTATGAGCTTGTCGGTCCGTTTCTCGTCAAGCATGTCGCGATCAGCGCCGGCGAGGTCAAAACGGTGACCTTGCTGCGCCCGGGGTTTTTCAAGCCCACCTGGATCAGCCCCGGACCGGGCCTGCGCAACCTGGCGCGCGAGTATAACCCGGGAAAGGTGAAGAAGGGTACGGTCGCCAAGCCGCTGACCGCCGGCGACCTCATGCGCACCAATATCCATTACCTGCCGGCGGCGGCACGCTTCGACGAGGTCCTGAGCTTTATCGAGCGCAGCCGCTTCCACGACTTCCCGGTGGTCAATCCCGAAGGCAAGTATCTTGGGGTCATCCACTTCGAGAAGGTGCGCAATCACATCTACAATCCTGTTACCGACAAGCTGGTCACCGCGGTGTCCTTGGCCGATCAGGCGACGCCCTGCGTCACGCCGCAGACGGAGCTGCCGAAGCTGCTGGAGCTCTTTCATAAGCACAACCTCGGCGACCTGCCGGTGGTCAAGGATACGGTGAGCCTGCAGATGATCGGCATCATAGAGCAGCGCGACCTGCTCAAGATACTGCACGCGGAATCCTGATCCTCTAATACGGGGAACTTCAACGCGCGCCGGTCGTACTGTGTGGTATGACCATGCGGCGGGCGTTATTGGGAAAATGGGGAGAAGACCGGGCGGCCCGCTGGCTCGAGGAGCGGGGCTGGACGGTTCTGGAGCGCCGCTGGCGCTGCCGGCTCGGCGAGCTGGATATCGTCGCCGTCGACGGGGATGAGCTCGTTTTCGTCGAGGTCAAGACGCGGTCGTCGCTGCGCTGCGGCGCACCGGAAGAAGCCGTCGGGCGCGCCAAGCGCGCGCGGATCGTGCGGGCGGCCTGCGCCTATATGCGGTTCAAGGGGATCGGCGACCGGGCGCTGCGTTTCGATGTCGTGGCCTTGTCACCGGAGGGGCTGCGTCATATCCCGGCCGCGTTTTAGCCGGTGCGGCGGCGGCGGAACTGCCAGACGGCGAAGATGCCGATCGCCAGGGCGGAGAGCAGGAACAGGCTCATTTTCACCGGATCCTTGCCTTCAATCATGGCGAAGGATGGTGAGCCGGTAAGCAGCGACAAGGTGCTCTTGCTGGTCGGATCGAACAGCCGGCCGCCGTTCTTGGCATGCTGCAGGTGCGGCTGGAATTTATTATTCAGCCCGGCCGCCCGCTCGAGATCCGCCAGCATAAGGTCCCGGTTTCCCATCTGCTCATAGGCGAAAGCCCGGATGAGATAGGCTTTGGCGTTATTGGGATCAAGGCGCAGCGCGAGCGACGCCATCTTCACCGCCGCGTCGTAGCTCCCCTGATGCAGCATCGACCAGGCGAGTTCCTGGTAGGCGGCCGCGTTGTCGGGGTCGCGCTGGAGCGCTTCGCGCGCCGCGGCCTCGGCCTCTTTGTAGAGCCCCATGGCGTTGAGCGCGCGCGAATGCATGAGATGAGCGTCCGCGCTGCCCGGTTCGACGGCGAGCGCTTTGCGGGAGGCCTGCTCCGCCCCGGGATAGTCGCGCTGCGACATCGCGGCTTCGGCTTCGTGCAGGAAGGGAATAGCCGGTCCGCCGAGCCGGCGCTCTTCCCCGGTGCCTCCTGCCGAAGGCATGGCGAGCCCGCCGCCTTCGCTGCCGCGGACCATGCCGAGCGAGCCGCGCTCCGCCTGCCGCAGGCTGCGGCCGCCGAAGGTCGTGGGCGCTTTTTGGTACATATCGTTGCTGCGGACGGCGGCCGGCCGCGCTTGGGCGAGCTTCGCCCTGCCGCGGCCCTCGCTCTCTCCTCCCAGCTCCTTGTAGTCGCCGCCGCCGTCCTCCCAGCCGGCGTCGTAGCCGGTTTTGTATTTTTGCCCCTGGTGATAATTGCGCTGGTATTCCTTGGACGCGGGGCGCTCCCAGCCGCCGCGGCTTTTGCGCCGGGCATTGGTGTTGGCGCCGCCGACGAAGCCGCCGGCGCCGACCACCGGTACGCCGCGCTTGTCGAGGATGGGCTTGCCGCGCGAGTCCATGCCGCTGCCGTAGGAGCTCTTGCCGTGTTTGGCCGCCTCGATCCCGGAGTTGTAGTTCTCTTCGACGTCGGCGAGCTCCAGCGCTTTGTCGGCGTCCTGGTAGCTGTTGTTGTTGAGGTGGTAGCCGCGATCGCGCTTGAGCGCATCCTCGGCGTCCTTGTAGGCGCGGGCCGCGTCGCGTCCCTCGTCTTTGGCTTCCTGATGAACGGCGCGCGCTCTGAGCAGGGCGTCGCGGGCGCGCTCCCGTTCCTTTAGCGATGTGCTGGAGTCGCCGGTTACCTCCTCGAAGTTCTGTTCGGCACGTTCTACGGATTCCTTCGTGTCCTCAAACGTCTGCTCCGAGCGGTCATAGGCGCGTTTGGTTACGATGGCTTCATGCTTGACCGGATCGCAGGACGGCTGCGGATTTTTGCCTTGCGGCATTACGCCGGCGGGACGGCAGCGCGGCTTTTGATCGTCGTAGGTCTGCGCCGGGCAGAGAGCGGGGAACGCCGCAAGGAAAATGGATAACGATAGGATGGCTGCGGACGGTCTCATTTTTGTGGCTCCGTTGTACTCTGTCCTAATAGACAGTATGGTGCCAAAACGGGCCGATGTCAATAATAATTTATAATGTAAAAATAAGTAGAATAGTGGAATAATGGCCCTGGGTCTGGCGTATGTATTACGGACCGGGTATCATTAAGCAGGGGTAGATTTCACGCCATGAAGAAGAAAGGGAAGAGGAAGCGGGGTTCTCGGCGGCCGCAGGCCGTGCAGAGACCGGGTTTTTATCTGACGATTCGCTACAAGGAATTCGACAATCCCAACGAGAACTCCAACGATTATGAGGGCAACTACGGCTATATTATCCCCGGCCAGCCCCGGCGCTATACTATTTGGATTAATTCCAGCACCTCGCTGCTCAATCAGATCGGGACGCTGTTCCACGAATTCGGGCATTTCCTTTTCTACACGGTGTTTAGGGAACTGTTCGTAAACGAGAAAAAGGAGCATACGTTCTGCGAAAAAATCGACGACACTGCGCGGCAGGGATTCAAAGAGTACATCGAAGAGTGACCCCGCCGCCGCTTTCGATGATATGAAGTGTCCCGCCTGCGGTTTCGAGACCCCCGACGCCCAGCATTGGTGCGACTTCTGCAAGGAGCCGTTCCGCAAGAAGGAAGAACCCCGGGCCGTGCCGGCGCAGCCGCCGGTTAAGATCGCGCCGGAGCTCCTCAGCAAGTTGGCGGAGGTCAAGAAGGAGGCCTGCAGCGTCAAGGATGCGGGAGGCATTCCGCCGGAGTTCGCGCATCTGGATACGGGCGGAAAGATCGAGGGCTTTTCCCCCTTCCTGCGCAGCTTGGCCTACGGCTTTCTGGCTTTCTGCATCCTGCTGATGGTCGTGGTGGGCTTTTTGGCGATGAGCCGGGAGCGGAGAAAAGTCCGGACGGGGGAGAGCGCCGTCGGCGCCGCTATCCCTTCGGGCTCAGCCAGACATGTACGCCGAGCATCAGATTGAGCGACTCGACGCTCGTCCCGCTGAAGCGGTTCTGCCGCAGCCTGGACTCAAACGACAGGCTTAGGCCCTGGAACAGGAACTTCTCGATGCCGAGCCCCGCGGTGATGCTTGTTCCTTTCGCTTTGATGCTCATCTCATCGCCGCAGGCGCCGTTGATCGGGCTGCAGGCGGTCTCGAACCCCGGCGCATCGGCGTTGATGGCGACGTTTGTCGTGTGGTAGCCGATCCCGCCCAGGATGTAGGGGGTCCAAGAGCGCCGGCGGCAGAGGTTGACGCGGGCGAGGATGCCGAGGTTCATCGCGTCCGCCTTGCCGCGTTCGTTCTTGCCGAACTGGCTCATCCCCACCTCCGCGCCGGCGGCGATCCAATCGTTGAGGTAGCGCAGGCCGAGCAGGTTGACGCCGATGCCGGAGGCGGCGACCTCGCGAAAGCCATGCGTATTGGTGGGCTGGGCGGCTCCGAGCTGCAGCCCGATCATGCGCATGCCGTCGTCGAAAACCGGCATGGAGGGAATCTGCGCCCGGGCGGCGGCCGCGCACTGGCAGAGCAGCAGCGCCGTGACCGCGATCCGTCGGGCATTCCGGGCGTCGGCCATTGCCTGATTCTACAAAAATGCTAGAATCGCAACAATAAAATGAAAATCAACAAATATGTCCAAACCGTGCGGCGTGCGGCGTCTTATATCAAGAAGCGGGCGAACGGCTTCAAGCCCGATATCATCGTTGTTTTAGGAAGCGGTCTTGCGGGAGCTTCCCCTGACCTGGAAAACAAGAAGCTGGTCGCCTACAAGGATATCCCCGGTTTTCCCAAGCCGACCGTCAGCGGGCATAGCGGCCGCCTGCTGCTTGGCCAGGCCGGCAAAGGGCGGCGCAAGCGCAACGTCGCCGTTATGCAGGGACGTTTCCACTACTATGAAGGACATGCGATGGAATCGATCGCCCTGCCGATCCGGGCTCTGGAATATTTGGGCGCGCGGACATTGATCGCCACCTCGGCCGTGGGCTCGATGATCAAGAATCTGCAGCCGGGCGATATTTGCGTGATCAAGGACCATATGAACTTTATGGGCCGCAACCCCTTGCGCGCCTTTCACGAGGAAGAGTTCGGCGACATGTTCCCGGACCTGGTCAACGCCTATACGCCCGCTCTGCGCAAGAAGGCGCTCGCGGTGTGCCGTCGTCTCAAGATACACGCGCTGGAAGGAGTGTACACCGCCGTGGGCGGTCCATCCTATGAGACGCCGGCGGAGATCAAGGCTTTCGCCAAGCTCGGCGGGAGCGTTGTCGGCATGTCGGTCATACCGGAGACCATCGTCGCGCGCCAGATGGGCATGGACATCATGGCCCTCAGCTGGATCTCGAATATGGCCGCCGGAACCTCCAAGGAGGTGCTGAGCCACCCCGACGTTTTGGCCTTGGGCGAGAAGATGGCTGTTCGCATGCGCAACGTCCTCAACGGCGCCATCGCCCAGATTTAACGTTTTGGTACCTGTTATTAACTTTAACTTTTGAGGATCGGGATTAAAGAGATGTTTAATGGCCAGGTATAGTCTTTCGAGACGCGAAAGTTAAAGTTAATAACAGGTACCGAACATTCTATGCGGATGCTGGATCTGATCACCAAGAAGCGCGACGGCGGCGCTTTGTCCGCCGACGAGATACGCTTCGTCGTGGGGGCGGCCGCGGACGGGAGCGTCCCGGACTACCAGCTTTCGGCCTGGCTGATGGCCGTTCTCCTGCGCGGCATGACGCGCGCCGAGACGGTCGCGCTGACCTCCGCGATGGCCGCTTCCGGGACGCAGCTTACGCTTCGCGGCGTCAAGGCTCCGAAAGCGGACAAGCATTCCACGGGCGGCGTGGGCGACGGCATCTCTTTGGTGCTGGCGCCGCTGGTCGCCGCCGCCGGCGTCGCCGTTCCGATGATGTCGGGGCGCGGGCTGGGGCATACCGGCGGGACGCTCGACAAGCTCGAGGCGATCAAAGGGCTCCGTGTCCGTTTGGGCGTGGACGCCGTGCGGCGGCAGATGCGCTCGATCGGCGTCTGCATGTTCGGCCAGTCGGCCGATTTCTGCCCCGCTGACCGCAAGCTCTACGCGCTGCGCGACGCTACGGGTACGGTCCAGTCGCGGGAGCTGATCGTCGGGAGCATCCTATCCAAGAAGCTCTCCGAAGGGCTCGACGCGCTCGTGCTGGATATCAAATGCGGCTCCGGCGCGATATTCCAGGAGCCCGCAAAAGCCGAAGAGCTGGCCAAGGATCTCATTCGTACGGCGAAAGGGCTGGGGCTGCCGACGGTCGGCCTGCTGACCGCTATGGAGCAGCCGCTCGGACGCGCGATCGGCAACGCGCTCGAGGTGCGCCAGGCCGTCGAGGTTTTGCAGGGCGACTTTACCAGCGCGGATTACGTGGAGGTGCTGTTCGGTTTGGGCGGATGGATGCTGGCTTTGACGGGGACCGCCCGCAGCGCGGCGGCCGGCGAGAAACGGCTCAAGACGCTGATACGGGAAGGCAAGGCGCTGGAGAAATTCAAGCAGATGATCAAGGCGCAGGGCGGCGATCCCCGCGTCGCTGATGACCCGGAGCGCTTTCTGCCGAAGTCCAAGAAGAGCGCGGTTTTCGCCGCCGGGAGCGCGGGTTATATCACGCGCTTTGACGCTTTGCTCGCCGGCCGCGCGGGCGTGGCGCTGGGCGCCGGTCGTGACCGCATGGAAGACCGGCTGGATTACGGCGCCGGCATGCTGCTGCGCCGCAAGGTCGGCGACGCGGTGCGCAAAGGTGAGGAGATCGCGCGGCTTTACTCCTCCTCTGACCGGCTGCTGCGAGGCGGACTGGCCATGCTGGAGCGTGCGGTAGCGATCGCTCCGCGGCGTCCGCGAATGCGGCCGGTGATAAGGAAGATCTGGAGGTAGTCATGCCCAAGCGTGTAAGGATTTGCGGGCACCCCTTAATGGCCGAATGTCTCGCCGAGCTGCGCGACAAGCGCACCCGGCCGGCGCGGTTTCGCGCTTTGATGGAGGACGCCGGCGTCTATCTCGGCATCACGGCGCTGCAGCCGCTGCGCACCGCCAAGAAAAAAATCGTCACGCCGCTGCGGACCGGTTATTTCCGGCGGGTCGACGAGCCGGTCGTGCTCATCGCCGTGCTGCGCGCGGGCTTGGGCTTTGTCCCCGGGCTGTCGCGCCTGTTGCCGGAGGCACCCGTGGGCTTCGTGGGCCTGTACCGCGACGAGGAAACGCTCAACCCCGTCCGCTACTATCTGAATCTTCCCAAGAAGCTGCGCCGCAGCCGCGTGCTGCTGCTTGATCCGATGCTGGCTACCGGCGGGTCGGCCTCTGAGTCGATTCGTCTCATCAAGGAGCAGGGCGCCAAGAAGGTCTGCCTGGTAACTTTGCTGTCGACCAAGCCGGGCATCCGCCGCATTCAGCGCGACCATCCGGACACCAGTCTGGTCACGGCCGCCGTTGACCCGGTCCTCAACAAGATCGGCTTCATTGAGCCGGGGCTGGGCGACGCCGGCGATCGGCTGTTCGGCAACTAACACAAGAGGGTAGACTGGATGACCTCCGCCTGCGAAGCCGTCAGTATATCGGATATCGGGAATTACGAAGGCAAAGACGTCGAGCTGCGGGGCTGGCTGTACAACAAGCGCTCCAGCGGCAAGCTGCACTTCCTGCAGGTGCGTGACGGCGCCGGCGTCATTCAGTGCGTGGTATTCAAAAAAGAAGTCCCCGCGGAGGTCTTCGCGCTCGCCGAAAAACTGACGCAGGAGAGCTCGCTCATCGTGACCGGTTCGGTTCGCGCCGATACGCGCTCGGCGCTCGGCTTCGAGCTCGGGGTTAAGGATATCCGGCTCGTGCAGCTCGCTGAGACCTACCCGATAACTCCCAAGGAGCATGGGACGGCGTTCCTTATGGACCATCGCCACCTCTGGCTGCGCTCTTCGCGGCAGCATGCGATCCTGCGCATTCGCAGCACGGTCGTCAAGGCGATCCGGGACTTCTATGATGAGCGCGGCTTCATCCTGCTGGACACGCCGATCTTTACGCCCAATGCCTGCGAAGGGACCTCCACGCTCTTTGAGACCAAGTACTTCGACACTACGGCGTATCTCACGCAGAGCGGCCAGCTCTATGCCGAGGCCGGGGCCATGGCGTTCGGCAAGGTGTACTGCTTTGGGCCGACCTTTCGCGCCGAGAAGTCAAAGACGCGGCGCCACCTGACGGAGTTCTGGATGGTGGAGCCCGAGGTCGCCTATATGGATCTGCAGGGCGACATGGACTTGGCCGAAGACTTCGTCGAGTTTATCGTTCGCCGCGTGCTCGAGACGCGGGGACCTGAGCTTAAGGTGCTCGAGCGCGATATCGCGAAGCTCGAAGCGGTGAAGAAGCCTTTTCCGCGGATCAGCTATACGGAAGCGGTCGAGCTGCTCAAGAAGAAAGGCGTGGACATGCGCTGGGGCGACGACTTCGGCGGGGACGATGAAACCATATTGTCCAACGAGTTCGACCGCCCCGTCATCATCCACCGTTATCCCAAAGAGTGCAAGGCCTTTTACATGAAGACCGATCCCGAGGATCCGCGGGTGGTGCTCTGTCTCGACATGCTGGCATCCGAAGGGGTCGGCGAGATTATCGGCGGCGCGCAGCGAGAGGACGACCTGGAAGCGCTGCGCGGCCGGATCAAGGACCACGGCCTGCCCGAGGATGCCTTTAAGTGGTATCTCGATTTGCGGCGTTACGGTTCCGTTCCCCATGCGGGTTTTGGTCTCGGGCTCGAACGGACCGTCGGCTGGATATGCGGCGTGCCCCATGTCCGGGAAACGGTTCCCTTCCCCCGCACCATGGGACGTCTTAACCCGTAGGTCTTACCCCTCCCCGGTAAGAAACTTCATCCTGTGACGCAGGCTCTGCTCGCATTCCGCACGCGAGTTCTCGGGCGGGCAGCCGAGCTCATGGTGGCACTCCTCGCGGCTCAGGCCGCGATAGTCGCAGTCCTCGAACAGTTTCTGCGTCGTGCGGCGCGCCCGTACGGCACAGCCGGAAGCGAACAGGGCGGCGGCGAGCAGCGCGCATAGCGCACGCAAGGAGTTGCCGCAGGGCACTATTTTAGCCGCGCCCCGCCGCCGCTGCCTTGGTAGCTGCGCGATCCGCTTGAGTTGGTGCCGAAGCTGCCGCTGCTGCTGCCGTAGCCGCGGCTGCCTTGGCGGTTGCGCGATCCGCTTGAGTTGGTGCCGAAGCTGCCGCTGCTGCGTGAATTGCTGGATGACGAATTGCTCCTGCCGCGTGAGCCGCTGCGGTTTCCGGAGTAGCTCGGGGAGGAACTGCGGGGGCGCGAGCTGCTTCGCCCGCGATAACCGGTGCGCTGACCGCTGCTGCGCTGGTGCGAACGGGTAGAGCGGTAGGTGCTCTTGCTCTTGGGTTTCACGGCGGATTTCGCCGGCCAAGTGCTGTCGTATCGGCCGGAGTCTTGCTTTGGCGGGGGAGCGGCGGACTGCTTCTTCTCCGCTTCCGCTTTGTCTTTATGCCAGCCCGAGCCGTCGAGATAGGTTTTCGGCTCTTCGGCCTTGGGCTGCGCGGGAGGCGGCTTCGGCTTCTCCGGGACGGCCTTGGTGAAACCGTCGCCGCTCGAACCTGCTCCCGTCGCGGGTTCCTGTTGGGGCGGCGGCGCAGCGGGAGCGCCGCCCGCTCGGGAGAAGCCGTCTCCCGCCGCTCGCGCCGGAATCGCGAGGAGCCCGGAGATTATGGCGGCTGATCCGGCGGCAACGAGGCGGCGTATAACTCTGCGCATGCGAACCTCCCGACGCATACTCTTATATAACAGACCGCGCGGCGAGAGTCAATGTAATACTGGCTGGAATTAAAACAGCCCCCGGGAGGGGGCTGTTTTTTGGGTGGTGGTTGGTTGCGAAAGCGTTAGACGGCTTTGTCGCCGCCGCCGCAAGGGTTCGGCCAGATGCACGGCTTGACTGCGGCGGTCATGATCCCGGTCGGCGGTATGGTCTTGGGCGCTTCGTTGTACGCCAGCTGCGCCTGGATTACCGGGCTCAGCGAAATGATCATGAATAGTTCGAGCATCTTTTCCTCTTTGGCCTATTTGCGTATAGGACATAGTACCTAGATATCCGGCGCGGCCTTTTGACCTCTATCAAGCGGAATACTTGATCGTAGTCAATGATGCGGGTCAAGCGCCGGCGAGGGGATGGTTAGGAAAAGTGTCCGGAGAGGGTGCGCAGTTTGTCGATGTCGGTGATGATGATGTCCTTGCCTTTCCTCTGGACCAGGCCGCGCGTTTCGAAGTCTTTGAGCAGGCGGACCGTCGTCTCGATCGTCAGGCCGGCCATCTCCGCGAGTTCCTTGCGTTTAAGGTTCTCTACCACCGGGCGGCTGCGCTTTCCGACGAGGGGCGTCATCATCCTTACCAGGGTGCCCGCGAGGCGCGCGCGCGCCGGCTTGAAGGCGATGTCGCGCGCCTTGGCTTCCCCGCGCCGTACGTCTTTAGAGAGCTCGCGCAGCAGTGCCAGGGCGCCGTTGGGGTGCTTGATGAGGAAGCGCTCCAGCTCGCTGCGGTCGATCATGGAGACGACGGATTCGGTCATGGCTTCGGCGCTGCCGGCATACGGCCATTCAGCGAACAGCGAGATATGTCCGAGCAGGTCTCCCGGTGATTCGATGCGCGTCAGCAGCTGCTGACCGGTCCGGCTGGACTTGTATATCTTGACCTTTCCCGTGCAGACGATATAGATGCTGGTGGCTTTCTCTCCCTCGTAGAAGATCGTCTCGCCGGGCTTGAAGCGGTTGGCGATGCGGATGTCCTGCCAGGCTTTTTTTGATGACTTGTCGGTGAGGAACTCGTAAAAACAGTTTTTCTTGAACTTGCACCACTCGCAAACGGGCGCTTCTTTCTTGGAAAATGCCATGGAGTACCTTGAACAATATCGTATCAAATAAGGCGCATGCGTCAAGAGAAAGTCTCAGGTTTCGAACGCTTTTTGTTTAGGGGAGCGGTTTAGAGCCGCTGCGCATGCGAACGCATTATGTCGCTGTAGCGCGGGAGATCGCGCAGGGCGTCCAGCTCGGGATCGGTGCGCGTCATCAATATGGTCTGGCGCAGGCTCTCCGGGGAGCGCGCGCTGTCGAGAGCGCGGTTGAGGGCGGTCATGGCATTGCCGAGCTCGCCGTTGGCGGCGCAGGTCAGTGCGAGCTGATAGTTGGCCGAGGTGTTCTGCGGCAGTTCCTGGACCGCCAGCTGGTAAATCCGGATGGACTCGTCAAGGCGTCCCAGGTGCCGGAATGAGGAAGCGATGCGCTCGAGGATCTGCGATTTATTGACCTTGTTGAGCGATCCGATCGCGGCGTCCTTGCTCAGCGCCGCTTGGTATTTTTGCACCGCATCCGCATAGTGCTGCGTCTTGTAGGCGCGGTCCGCTCGCGACACGAGCTTGAGCACCTCGGGATCCTGGTACGGCGGTGCCAGCTCCTGGGGCTTGCGTGCGGGGATGCCGGTCAGCGCGTCGCGGTACGGCTGATATCCCCGAATCCGTTCCTGGGCTTCCTGTTCGGTCAGGGTGCCGCTCTCGACCGCGTCGTAGGTATCTAGAATCATCTTGTTTTTCGCTGAGTCCAGCAGGCCGGAAAAGAGGGGATTTGTCTTGACAAGCTTCGCCACGGCCGGGTATTTGCTGATGCGCCGCGCGCGCCGCACTCCGTAATAGAGATTGGCGGCCGATTTCTCGGCGTCGTTGAGCTTTAGCCGGATTCGCGCGCCGTAGAGGTAGGGCATGGGGTTCTTGTGCGCCAGGCGGGCGGATTTCTTGATGGCGGTGAGCGCGTCCGTCAGGCGTCCCTCGGCCTCATAGCATTGGGCGAGGCCGTGGTAGAGCATGTAGGGGTCGCTGACTTCACCCAAGGCGGGGTCGAGAGCGAGCGCGGATTCGAAGGCGTCGATCGCGTTTCGCGCATCCATCTTGTCCGCCTTGTCTGCGGCGGTCTCGGTGAAGGCGCGGTGATAGTAGGTGCTGCCGATGCGGTAGAAGGCGTCGGCCGAGTCGGGGTCCGCGCTCGCGGCACGCTCGAAGAAGTCGAGCGCGCTCGCGTAGTCTCGCGCGGCCAGGCTTTGCGCGCCTTGCACGATCAGGCCGGCGGCTTGGGACGTCGCGGCTTGCTGATGCGGCCGTTTCGCTTTTTGCCGCACAGCACCGACGGGCACCGTGACCGCAAAGATCAGCGCGAGGCTGCAGATGATAGGCGTGAGAATCCGCATTGTATGGGCTTGCCTTAAGTTTAAGGCGGCGGCCGCCTTGAAAACAGGGTCAAGGGGCCCAATTTTAAATAGGCCTAAAGGCCTACTCAGATTTGGGAACGAATCTTGCAGGTTATGTCGGGAAAATCTACAATATCCGGCAGACGGTGGGCGTAGCTCAATGGTTAGAGCGCCTGGTTGTGGTCCAGGAGGCTGGGGGTTCAATTCCCCTCGTCCACCCCAATTCCCCTTCCCGTCATCCTGCCCTCGGCGCATGCTACATAGTAGATGGATTGTGTTACTGCGCTGTTACGGCAAGGTAAAGAGCAGGTTGCGCGGCGCGGGGCAGGCGGCGGTTACGGATCGAAGCGGTAGCCGAAGCCGCGGACGGTGACGATCTTGTCGCCGTGCGGTCCGAGTTTTTGGCGCACGTGGCTGATAGTCACATCGACCACCTTGGTCGACGGCGCGCTGTCCGGATCATAGCCCCATATCTGCTGCAGCAGAAATTCGCGCGACAGCACGCGGTTCTTCTGCGATACGAGCAGGGCCAGCAGGTCAAATTCCTTGGCCCATAGCGCGATACCCCTCTTCTTGAGGTAGGCTTTGCGCGAGTCCATCTCAAGGCGCAGATCGCCGATGACGATGCTCTCCGGTTTTCCCATGCGGCCGCTGCGGCGCAGCAGGGCCTCGACGCGCGCCAGGAGTTCGGCGGTGTTGAAGGGTTTGGTGATGTAGTCATCGCCGCCGGTGCGCAGGCCTTCGATCTTGTCGTCGACCGTGTTCTTGGCCGTTAAAAACAGAATGGGCAGCGCGTTTTTCGCGGGCTTCTTGCGCAGTTCCGCGCAGAGATCCAGCCCGTCACCGTCGGGGAGCGTGCGGTCGAGCACGATCAGGTCAAACTCCGAACGCTCAAGACAGCCGCGTCCGGCCTTGGCGGAACTGGCGGAGTGGACCTCAAAGCCTTGGTCCTCCAATGCTTCGGAGACGAGCGCGACGACACCTTCATCGTCATCGATGACGAGAATTTGATATTGGGACATTGCTATTAGATAAGCATAGTCCGATGGCGGCGATATGTCAATAACCTTGGCGCTGCGCTGGTAAAGCGGCGGCTACTGATAGGGGTTGGCGCCGCCGGCATGGTCGGTCGCGTCGATAACTTCGTCGAGCTCGGGCATGGCTTGGCGGAAGGCGCGCTCGACGCCGTTTTTCAGCGTCATGCGGGCGCCCTGACAGCCTTGGCAGCCGCCGCCGAGCTTGACATAGATTGTGGCGTCCTTGACGTCGAGGAGGGTGATGCCTCCCCCATGCGAAGACAGCTGCGGGGCGATGTCCTTGTCCACGATCTCCTGCGCGATCCTCCGAATCTCCTCGGGTGAGCGCATGTTGGTGGGCGCGTCCGCGTCGACCGCGGGCTTTCCGGACGCGAGCTGTTCCGTGATAATCGCCGCGACCTTTCGCGTTACCGACGGCCAGTCTTCCGGCTTGTCCCGCGTTACGGCAACGGCGTCCTTGGATATTTTGATCGACTCGATGCCGTCGAGGCTGAATATCTTGCGCGCCAGGGACGATTTTTTGGCGTCTTTTTTGCTGCGGAAGAAGGTCGGGGCTCCCGTGTGAACGGTGCGGTCGACCGTAAAACGGCAGGTCAGGGGGCTGCCCGCGATGCGAGTGGTTATGCTGAGGCGGTCCTTTTTGCCGGTCATGTTCAGTACCTCGGAATAAGCGGATCGATCTGTTCGGACCAAGCGTCAATGCCGCCCGCCATGGCCTTAATTCGGGTGAAGCCTTTTTCCACTAGGGCCTGTACGCCCATTAGCCCTTGTGGTCCTTTGTGGTCATAGAGAACGATTTCGGTGTCCTTGGGCCATTTGCTGAATATCTGATCAACGAGCTCCCTGGTGGTAAATTGCGCTCCCTCAATGTGCATCATGCGGAATTCGGGCTCGGAGCGGATATCGAGAAGCTTAAAATCCTTATTATCGTCCAACATTTTCTTAACTTCAGCCGCGGTTATAGTGTCCTCGGCCGGGGGCTCGCTTTTGGGGCCCTTCTTTGAAATCTTGATGTTTTTAGTCATGCTTAATTATAGCATATAGCATATAGACAAGGCTGCGCCGTCGGCGCAGCCTATGCTGCGGCCGACGGCGCTCACTGAAGGTACCGAAACCTTAGTTTCGGCCCTGACCGACAGGCACCTGGAGAACGCGCTTGTTTCCCCGCGGGACCTGCAGCGTCCATTTGCCGCCCACGAATACCGGGACTATGATCGCGGATCCCTTGGCCATGCGCTTGCTCCACGCGCGCAGCAGGGTCTTTGCGGGTTTGTCCTGCAGCATCTCGTCGGCGTCTATGTCTTCAGCCTTGGTTATGGTCGTTTTTTGAGCCATGTTTTTTGCCTTCCGAGAATAGTATGGTGTGTGGACCCAATTCCCGCCTGAGCAAATGGGCCCAATAAACAAGGCTTTACGTCCTATTTACCTTTTAGGACCTTAGGCCTATATCGCTGTATGAGCCGTTCGGCGCGTACTTCCATAGGTCCAAGGTCCCAGTTTGTTAAGCTAAAGCAAAGTAGGACGCTTGTCCCAATGCCCGCGAGGCCATACGGTACTGGACATCCCTGACAGGCGGGACGTATACTATCTCTAATGCCGTTCTTTCGCCTGTCGGCGTATGCGTTTATTCTGCTCGGGGTGCTGCCCTCCTTCGGCCACGCCGTACGTGTCGTAGGCGTACAGACCGGGGGCCTTCAGGGTACCGGGTCCGGGGCCAGCGGTGCGGCTTCCGCAGCCAATATTAGTCAGACCAATATCACCATTAATAATACCGTGGGTGTGGATATCGGCCACTCCTCGTTAATGAAGGTGGATAACCCGGCACTCAGCGTTTCCCCGCAGGGCGGGGATGTCGTCATTAGGAACCAGCCCGGACTGAATGTGGGGCAGCCAGGCCTCAGCGTCGATAATAAGGCGGTTCGGACAACCGCCGACAAGGAGCTTAAGGGCGGCGAATCCTCCGCGGAGCGGGAGGGCGAGGGCGGAGTTCCGAAGACCGACCTGCAGAAGCTGGACAAAGCGACGCAGGATATCCGCAAGACCGCGCAGCTGGAGAAGGAAAAGAAGGTGCGCGGCGGCGCCGTCGCGAGCAAGCTGGACAAGATGTTTGATTTCAATAAGGAAAAGCCGGAGGTCTTCAACGCTGCGCCCGCGGCGGAGGGCCAAGGCGGCTTGGGCAAAGCTGCGGTCGCTCTCGAAGGGCTGCCCGATCCGAGCATCGTGGGCGTGGATAAAGCAGTGAGCAAGCTCTCAGCTCTAGCGGCGAACGCGGACGCGGCGCAGGCGCCGTTCCTATATAAGCGTGCGATTGATATCGCCCGCGACGCCAAAAAGACGGCCGCGGCCGACGAGCTGCTGCGCAAAGCCGCCAGGCGGGCGGCGAAGTCCGTCACCGACACCGGCAACAAGGCTTTTAGCTCGGCGGCGCAAGGACGCACGACGGAGGCCCTCGGCTATACCCAGTCGGTATATGGCTGGAACAGCCTGCTGTCTTCCAGGGAGCGCCCCTTGATCGGCAACTTCAACGAGTTTAAGGACGCGGTCAAGCATGTGCTCGGCCAGGCGCTGGAATCGCCGGGCAAGACCTTGCCGTCGCCGACGGTTCGCTTCGCGAAAGGAAAGGACAAGAACGGCGCCCAACTGCAGGCCCAAATAACGCTGCCGCAAGAGATTGCGGGCATGGTCGCTCCCCTGCCGGTCGGCTTCGCGGCGAATCTGGCATCGCCGGAGACCGTTATCGCTTGGGATGATGTCGCGGCGCTGGAGCTTTCCGGGCCGCGGCTGACCGGCAGCTTTGATCTTGCTGCGCAGGCGGGCTTTCGCGCTTTCTTCCGCGCGCATCGCCGGGCCGGGAGCTCGGCGCTGAAGAGCTTTTGGCTGGCCGCCCGGCAGTATGCGGCCGGTGCGGCGGCGGGCATATGGCAGCGCCTGCGGGCGCTGGCCGTCTCGCTGCTGCGCAGCCTGGGCATCCTGTCCAGCGGTGCGGGGCTGACCGTTGATGCGGCGTCGATCGAGACGCTGCGGGCGGCGCCGTCCGCCGCCGTTTCGCTGCCGGTCAAAGCGGTACGGACCGGCGACCGGCTGAACCTCGGCTACGAGCTCTACCCCGTCGCGCCATAGGATGCGGATAGCGGCGGCGTTCGGCCTCCTGGCTTTGCTCTCGATCCATTGCGCCGCCGCCCCCCCCCATGCCGAGCTGCGTCGTGCCGGCGCCGCCCCGCCCGAGGTGGTGCGGTGGTTCGCCGCGCTCGATGGTCTCCTTGACGATTACCGGCGGGCGATGCAGGCCTGGTCCTCCGGGAATGGCCCGTTGGCGGCGAAAGCCGGCGCCGCGGCCGCGGCCGCGGCGTCATCGATGGCCGGCGGCTACCAGTCCGTGACGGGCGATGCCGCCGCCGCCGCTAAAGTTCGGGCGGCGGCGCGGGAAATTCAGGCGGCGCTCGACGGCGCCGGCGAGCCGTCCCGTGAACTGCTGGCCAAGACGCTGTCGCTGGCGAAGGGCTCGCTCAACCGTTGGGTCCAGCTGATGCGCCAAGAGGCGCTGGCGCAGCCCGGGCCCCGGGGACGATTCCCCGCCAACAGCCTGCTGACGTATCAGGATGAGAGCGGCCGGCACGAGCTGGCGTTCCTTGACGTTTCGGCGGGCGGCCTGGTCAAAGACGGCCGGATCGTTTCGCCCGCGCTCGCGGCGCTGCTTGAGGCGCTGCGCGCAGCGCCGGATACCGGGGGCACCTTCGTTGTCAGCGGACGCCGGCTTTGGATTCGGCGCGGTGCCGCCGATGTCTTCGTCGATCAGGGGGCGATCGCCAACGACGGTCAGATCCGCTTCCGCTATTTGGAAGAGGACGGTACGTTCTTGGGGCAGTCCCGGTTTTACTTCCTGACCCGCGCTCTGATCGACTGCGGCTATTCCGTGAGCGTGCAGGGCGGAGAGCTTGTCGCGTCGCTGAGCGGCGATCGCGTCGGCCTCGATGCCTTCACGCGTCTCGAGCGCTTCGCCGCGGCGTGGCGCGCCCTCGATACCGCCCATCGCCTGCGTCCCTATCTCGGACGCTACCTGGACGGCACCATCTCGCAGGACGAGAATGCCCAGCGCATCGACGAGCTCGCCGGCATCTTCGCGGCGGAGGGGCGTCTGCCGTTTCTCGACGACGGCGGTCCCGACCGTTTGCGCCTGGGCGTTATGGAGTTCCGCGCCAAGAACGCGGCGCGCGAGACCCTGCGCGCCGAGATGAACGGAACTCTGGCGCGCTTCCGTCTCGGCGTCTTTCCCGACCGGGTCCTGGTGGGGCAGCGGACGATCGACCTCTACTACAACGCCCCGATCGACGCGGCGCTCGCCCGCGGTGAATTGATGCGGGCCAAGGAGAAGCTGGTGCTGGATAAAGGTTATGATCCGCTCGGCCGGCTCGCACGCACGGGCGCCGGCGGGGACGCGCCGGCTTATGCCGCTGCTCGCTGCATCGGTACGGTGGGCGGTGCGGTCGCGCGGCTGCTGCAGCGCCGCGGTCAGGGCGGCGAATGGGAGACGGCGTATCAGCTGCGCCGGCGGCCGGCTTCCGTCGCCGGACAGTCCTATGTCTTCGACGCCGAGGTCCTGTATGCCGGCGCGGCCGCGGCGGCGGCGACGGCGCGCATTACCTATGACCGCAAGGAGGCCTTGGCCGGCGGGAAAGTGTTTGTGACGCCGTTTTTAACGGCAGCGGACGCCGGGCTGCTGGCCAAGAGCGCGGCGGTCGTGACCACCGGCGGCGGCGCGCAGACGGAGCTTATGGCGCGATCTGCCGGCATCACGGCGCTCAATCTGCCGCAGGCCGAGTGGAGCCCCAGCTCGGGCCTGGCTCTTGAGCTGCCCGTCTACGGCGGGGACCGCTGGGTCGCCGGCAAAAAGGTGCGGCCGGTCGTGCGCTACGACCGGCTCATACTGCAGGAAGGCGATCAGGTCCGATTGGACGCGCAGGCGGGACTCCTCGTGGTTCTAGACGAGCCGCAGTAGCCGGCGCGGCAGGGAAGCGAGCGCCCGGCGTTCCGCCGCGGTGAAAAAGCCCGTCGCCAGCAGCAGCGCCGGCAGCAGCGCCAGCGCGCCCAGTCTCGCCGCGAACCAGGCGGCGGCGTTGGTCCCCGCGAAAGCCCCGCGCGCCGCGCAGACCGCCGCGAGCATGACGGCCGTAATGACCAGCAGGTGGAAGAGCCGCGCGTACTCGTAGGGGATGGGATAGATGCGGCGGCCGATCAGGTAGAGGCACAGCGCCATCGCGGTATAGGACGCGAATGTCGCCCAGGCCGCGCCCATCATGCCGAGCAGCGGGATCAGCAGAAAGTTGGCGGCGATATTTACCGCCGCCCCCAGAAACGTCACCCAGATCAGCAGCTCGGTTCGCTTGGTGAGCGTCACCGATGTCATGAAGTTGATGTAGGCGCCATGCAGGATATAGGCGGCCAGAACGACGGGTACGACCGGCAGGCCGCTCCAGTAGGCCGGGTGGATCAAGCTGACTCCACCCAGAGGCAGGCGCACGATGTCGCCGATGAACAGCGACAGCGCGGCGACGATTAGAACCGAAGCGGTCAGAAAGTAGGTCAGGACCCGGGCGAAGACGGGCTTGGCGTCCTCATCTTTGGCCTTCTCAAGGAAGAAGGGGCGCCAAGCCTGGTCGAACATCGTCACGATCAGCATCATGAAAATGCCGAGGCGGTAGTTGGCCTGGTAGATGCCGACGGTCGCCTCGTCGGTCAGATGCTGCAGGATCGGACGGTCGATGACCTGTACCATCATGGCGCCGATGCCGGCGGGTATAAACGGCAAGCCGAAGCGGAGGAGCTCGCGGTAGAGCTTAAAATCAAAGCACGCCCGCAGGCGCAGGGCGCAGACCGGAGCCAGCAGCACCAAGGATGCCGAAGACGCGAACAGCGCCGCAATAAGCACGCCTTCCACGCCCATCTTGAGAACGCCGAGGAAGAAGATGTTGCCCAGGACGTTGATCACGATGTGGAAGAACTTGATGCCCACGAAGGCCCATTTGCGGCGGCGCAGGCGCAGTTCCGCGAACGGCACAATGGTGATAGCGTCGAGCGCGAGGATCAGCGCGGCATAGCGGATGAGTGCGGCGTCGCCGGGACGGAGCGCCGTCAGGCGCGCGACCGGGGCCGCTCCCAGGATCAGCAGCGCGGCGAAGGCCGCGGCGCTCGCCAGCAGCGACCACTGCGCGGTAGAGAAGCAGGCATCGGTTTTTGCCGGCGGCTGGTTGGCCGCGAAGCGCAGGTAGGCCTGGTCCATCCCATACTGGAAAACGGCGTTGGCAAAGGCGATGTAGGTGAAGACGATGGCGACGATGCCGTATTCTCCCGGCGCGAGGAAGTGGGTATAAAACGGCAGCAGGAGAAAGTTGAGCAGGCGTGCGGCCACGGTAGAGAGACCGTACACCAGCGTGTCCTTCCCCAGGGTCTTTAGGTCGCCCAGCACGGTGCGAGTTTAGCAAATTCCTTTTTTATCATAAGGTATAATGCGGCGCCGGTTGGGCATTATACGCCGCGATGCGTTTCTGTCTTTCATGGGGAAAAGAAATAAGAAGAAGCGCCGAGTCCGGGCGGAGGCGGCGCCTGTCGCGGATGCGCCCAGCGCCTTCTGGCGGCACCCCGAGCTGTGCATTTTCCTCGCCGCTCTCGCGGTGCGCTTCGTCCACCTGCTGTACTATCGCGGCGACTTCTGGCTGCGGACGCCCCTGCTCGACGATAATATCTTCGTCTCTTGGGCGCATACGATCGAGCTGGAGGGCTGGCTGGCGCGCAGTCTCGGGGCTTTCCATCTTAACCCCGCCTATCCTTACTTTCTGGCAGCGCTGGGCAAGACGGTCGGCCGCGGCGTCATGCTGGTGTTCTCACTGCAGCATGTCGCGGGTGCGGTGGCGCCGGTTTTCCTTTACCGTTTGGGGCTGCGCGCGTTCGGGCGCAAGACCGCCGTCTGTGCGGCGGTCATCGGCGCGCTTTACGGCCCGGCGATATTCTACGAGTCGAGGTTCCTCGGTGAGTTCTGGATATACTTTTTCAACCTCGCTTCCCTGCTGGCGCTGAGCCGCGCTCGCGACGGCAAGCTCCCAGAAGCCGGCTGGGCCCTGTCCGGGCTGGCCCTGGGTTTCTCCGCCGTCCTGCGGCCCAACAGCCTTGTTCTCCTGCCGCTCGTGCTGGCCTGGGGCCTGTGGAGCCTGCGCGACCGGCGCCGCCGTATTCTGCCCTGCGCGCTGCTCTACCTCATTTGCCTATGGCTGCCGCTGCTGCCGTTTCAGCTGCGCAACCGCGCCGTGGACCCCGCGCGCGGCTGGGGGCTGACTACCGCAAGCGGCGGCGTCAACCTGTACCTCGGCAACAACCCCGAGGCCGACGGGCTCAATAAAGCGCCGTCCTTTATCCGCTATGGACCCGGCCACCAGTATCAGGACTTCAAGGAAGAGGCCGAGCGGCGGGCGGGAAAGGCCCTCAGCCCGGAAGAAGTGTCGCGCTATTGGACGCGGCAGACCGGGAAATGGTTCGTTCAGCGGCCGGGCGCGGCGGCGACGCTGATGTGGAGGAAAGCCGGGTTCTTCTGGAACTACGCCGAGCCTCCGGATAACTTCTTCCCCTCCATTTTTCAACGCTTTACCAAGATCGGCATGCTGCCGCTGATTTCGTGGGGGCTGGTGGCGCCGCTGGGTTTGGCCGGATTGCTGTGGAGCCTGCGGCGCCGGGAGGCGCGCAGCTTCTGGCTGCTGCACGGCTATGTGCTGGCGTATTTCGCGGTGAATGTTCTCTTCTATATTCTGTCGCGGTATCGCTTTCCGGCCGCCGCCGGCCTGATTCTCTTCGCCGCCTATGCGCTGGTCCGGCTGTACGCCGGCGTTAAAAGCCGCTCCTTCGCCAAGGCCGCGGCGCTTTTCCTCTTATGTCTGGGCTGCGTCGGCTTCTCCCATCAGCGCCTGATCGGCGAGGAGGATATGGGCGTTTCCCATTACAGCATGGCCGTCATCTATGCCAATAAGGGCTGGGAGGAGCAGGCCGTCGAGGAGTACCGGAAATCGATCGCCGCCGACCCGACGTTCAAGGCTTCCTACCTAAACCTCGGCATCCTGGAAGCCAAACGCGGCAACGTCGATAATGCCGTGCGGGCGCTGACGGGCGCGCTGCCGCTGGAGCGGGATCCGGCGCGCCGGAAGCTGATTCAGGAGAACATCAACCGCTTGCGCCTGAGCGGGCCGTGAAGCTACACTAGCTTGGAGGTTTTGCCATGAATATGAAAAAGATTTTCCCGCTGGTTTTCGCACTTTCCTGTCTGGTCCCCGCCGTCCGGGCCGCGGACAAGGAGGAATCGCCGGACTGGGACGCCCGCCTCACGGAAGTCGAGGGCGACGTCAAGGTCTATCTCGCCGGCAGCGACGACGAGGAGGGGATCGAGGCGGAGCCGGGCATGCCGTTGTCGAAGGGTGATCGCGTCAAGACCGGCGATAACGGGCGCGCCGAGATCGCCATGGCGGAGGACAATGCCCTGCAGCTCGGCTCCCGGTCGGTGCTGCGGTTCATGGGCCTGCGCAAGCAGGACACTTTTCTCGGCCTGGATTTCGGCCACCTGGTGGCCAAGGCCAAGCTGCTGGTCCGGCGCCGCTACCGCGTCCGTACCCCGACCTCGGTCACGGCCGTCCGCGGTACGGAGTTCGGCATCGAGGTCGTTGATGACGGCGAGGCGACGCCCAAGACGGTCATCGGTGTTTTCGACGAAGGGCAGGTGGCGGTCAGCGGGCTCGACGAAGCCGGCGGCGAAGAGCGCGTGCTGGGAGCGGGCGAGGAGATGGATGTGCTGCTGGGCGGCGCTCCCGGGGAGCCGCGCAAGCTGACCTTCCTCAAGCGTCGGGAGGAGCACCTGCGTCAGCTGCTCGCCCGGCGCGACCAGCGCCGCGAGCAGTTCAAGAAATACCGGCGGCAGAACCGCGAGCGCATGCGCCGCAAGCTGGAGAAGAAGCGCGATAAGATTCGCCAGAAGCGGCAGGATATGCGCGAGGACATAGACAAGGAGCGCCGCGGGATGAAGGGACGCGGCTCGCAGCGGCTGGAGGATATGCGCCGCAAGCGCGACGGCATGCGCCAGGGGATGCGCGACGACAAGGACAAGAAGCGCCGGTAAACTCTTCTTCCGGTAAAAAGAAGCGCCCCCTTTCGGGGGCGCTTTTTTGCTGAATTGCGGCCGGCTTATTTTTCCATCTGGGCCATGCGGTCGAAAGCGGCCTCGGCGTTCTTGCGGATATGCGCCTTGACATCTTCCGACAGCTTATTGGACTTCTCCAGCAGGTTCTTGAAGGCGTCCATATCGAGCTTGGCCAGAGCGTAGTAGGTCTTCGTCTCGTGGTCGGTCCAGTGGTTGACGATCGTTACGCCGCTCAGGCTCACCTGGGCGAACGTTTTGATCGAGTTCTCGATAAGCTGCTCCTCGTCGCTGACCTCGCCGCCCGCGTTGATCGAGGACGCGTAGTCGCGCATGAGCTGAGTCGACATGACCTGGATGGTCTTGCCGATATCGGCGATCGCGCGGTTGTCCACGGCTTGGCGCGCCAGCCCGACGTTGCGCACGCCGGACAGGATGCCGACGCCGTACAGGACGCGCTTGTCGCCCTCGTCGTTGAAGGCTCCGCCCCCACGGTCGATCCATTCCGGCTGCTTCTTTCCCGACGTTGTGTTCTTGTAGGCACCGCCGCAGCCGGCCATAATCCCGCCCGCCAGTACCAGGCACATCATGCTAAGTGCGTATCGTCTCATGGTCCCCCTCTCCTTACTTCTTATATATTGTGAAACCCGTCTTATCGTCGACCCATTCCGCTTCGCAGGTGCTGAGCCGGCGCATCAGTTCTAAAAACGTTCCCGTCCCCCGCGTCTCCGACTGCGCATGGCCGCCTTGCCGTTCGCCCTTGCCCGTGAGCACCGCCTCGGGAAGAGGCTCCTTCGCCGCGATTACCCGGATCATCTCGGCCGATACTTCGGCGCCTTCCGGCAACTGCGCCGTGATGCGCAGCCCCAACGAGCGCTTCATCTCCTCCGTGGGGAACACGAAGCGCTTGCCCGCCTCGAGCCGGTTGTCCTTAAAGTATACATTAGGAAACATCAGCGAAGCGTTCCAATCCATATCCACGTTGTAGAGATAGATGTAGGATTCGCGTGAAGCGGTAACGCCGATCTCGGCTTCGTCGCCGACGACGAACCGCCCGCGGTTAAGCGTTAGTTCCACCCGGAAGCCCTTGTCGGCCTGGTCCTGCAGCGGCACGATGCAGGTGCGGATATGCGCCGCGTACATGCAGCCTGTGCAGTCGGCGAGGTCTTTGGGGCCGTGTGAGAGGATATTCTCTTTCAGTACCCGGCCGTGCTGGGTCGCGCGCAGGAGGTTCTCGGTGAGGCCGACTTCTCCCTTGAGCCCCTCCTGCTGGAAATCGAAGGTCTGATGGCTGAGCGTGACGCCGAGAAATTTCTGCATGGCCATTGAGCGGGCCTGCGCAACGGCTCGGGCCTTGGCTTGATGACGCGTATCGGTCTCGCCGAAGGAAACCGTGGCCGCCGATTCCACCCAGCTGCAGCCGGCGGCGTCCTTCTTGAGGACTTTTACCGTGTCGTCGTCGCCCGGTTGCTCTTCCTCCGCCGCGGCCGCAGCGGGTTCGGGCTTGGCGGCTTCCGCGGCGGGCGCGGCGGCCGGCCGTCCGGCCTCGGCGTTTCCCAGCGCCTGCATTTTCCCGTTCAGCCGTTGTGCCGCGCTCGGTCCGGCGGCGCGGGGTCCGGGCTGCGGCCGGCTTCCTCCGCAGGCGGCGCCCAGCGTCAAGAGAACGGCGCTCAGGCAGCAGGCGATCGGCTTTATCGTTCTTTCCATGATTGAATCCGCTCCAGCAGCGGCGGCAGCAGGTCTTGGTCTATCCGCTTGGTCGCCGCGGCGAATGCTTTCAGTCCCGCGCGCGGGTAGTCCAGGTTCATCCCTTTGACGTCCTGCAAAGTACCTTGGTATATCTCCTCGCCGGTTGCCTGGTCGGCGAGCGAGACGCTCGCGTCCACGAAGGCCGAGGCGATGCCGTGCAGCTCGGTGCCCCGGCGCGAGCGGGCTTGGAGCTTAAGCAGCAGTTCGGCTTGGGCCGGGTCGTCCACCAGGAGGCAGCCCTTCTCCGTCAGCGCCCGGCGCAGCCGGGTCTCGAGGTAGGGGGTGTCCAGCGCCTCGCCGAGGTTCTTTTCGTCGGCTTCGAGGAAAATCGGCAGCCCGCTTACCTGTAGGGTGATGAGCGCCCGCGGAGCGGCGAAGCGGTTCAGGGTCGCCCGCAGGATGGGCGAGATATCGCTGCCGGTTCCGAGATCCGCCGGATCCAGACGCGCCTCGATCAGCTGCGTCTTCTCGGCGGACTGCAGCTTGAGGATATCGCAGATCGCTTCACCTCCGCTGCCGGTCCTGACGCGCTCGACGAGCCGGCCCGCGCCGCGCAGGAAGCCGCAGCGCAGCGGCAGGCCCGGCACGCCCCGCTTGCCGATGAGCGCCGTCACTCCAACAGCTTTGCCGACGGGACGGCCTTCGATGGCGGCGACTTTTTCGGCGTCGGGTACGAGCTCGATGCGGGAGAGCTGATCCTGCAGCTCCGCGTAGATTTCATTGCCGAGCAGGATTTGCTTCCCGGCGAGCTCCGTCTCGAGCGGCCGGCCGGGGTAATGCTGGATCGGCTGCAGGGCCTGGACGTAGAAGGTCAGCGCCCGCGAGATATCGCCGGCTTCGCGGCTGGCGCGCGCCTTCTTGAACAGGTCGAGCGCCAGAAGCTTGGCCTGGTCGATGCGGCCGCGTTCGGCGGCGGCGTAGGCTGCCTTTGACAGCCGGCAGTAGGTCCAGTATTCCCGCTTATCCTCCCAGGTCTCCGCGCAGTCGTAATCCTCCAGGACCGCCTGCGCCGAGGCGCGGATTTCGGAGCGGACGTCCGTTTCGGTCAGGCCCGAGCGTTCGACCGCGGCGTCGATGAAGCCGCTCTGTACGGTGACGAGGATTTGCGAGGCGAGGTCGCCCAGCGCGCGGTTCTTGGCGCTCTGTACGTAGTCGGCGCCCGCGTCGGTTTTGCTGACGTTGCCGATGCCGGTGTAATACTTATCGTTGACGGGGCGCTGTTTGACCCAATGCGGCTGCCGCGCCGCGTGTGCGTTGACACACGCGGCGGCTAGCAGCAGCAGCGGCAGCAGCCTCTTGCGGGTCAATACCGGTAGTTGTCCGCTTTAAACGGTCCGTCCTGGGGAATACCCAGGTAGGCGGCCTGCTCGGGAGTGAGCCGGGTGAGCTTCACTCCGAGCTTGCCGAGGTGGAGCCGTGCGACTTTCTCGTCGAGCTCCTTCGGCAGAACATAGACCTGGTTCTTGTACTTGCCGGTGCCGCGGTTCTTCCACAGCTCGATCTGGGCCAGGCACTGGTTGGTGAAGGAATTCGACATCACGAAGCTCGGATGCCCTGTCGCGCAGCCGAGGTTCAGCAGCCGTCCCTCTGCGAGCAGCGTGATGCGCTTGCCGTCGGGCCACTCGTACTGGTCTACCTGCGGCTTGATGTTGATTTTCTTGAGCTTCTTGTCGCTCTCGAGGCTGGCGACGTCGATCTCGAGGTCGAAGTGGCCGATATTGCCGACGATCGCCTCGTTCTTCATGACGTCCAGGTGCTCGCGCCGGATGATGTCGCGGCAGCCCGTTGTGGTTACGAAGAGGTCGCCGAGCGGCGCCGCCTCCTCCATGGTGACGACCTGGTAGCCTTCCATCGCGGCCTGCAAGGCGCAGATCGGGTCGATCTCGGTGATCAGGACGCGCGCGCCCTGGCCGCGCAGCGACTGGGCGCAGCCCTTGCCGACGTCGCCGTAGCCGGCGACGACCGCGATCTTGCCGGCGATCATGACGTCGGTCGCCCGCTTGATCCCGTCGAGCAGCGACTCGCGGCAGCCGTAGAGGTTGTCGAACTTGGATTTGGTGCAGGAGTCGTTGACGTTGATGGCGGGCATGGTCAGGGTCCCGTTCTTCTCGCGCTCGTAGAGGCGGTGCACGCCGGTCGTGGTCTCTTCGGAGAGGCCGGCGATGTCCTTGACCAGCTCCGGATGCTTGTCGAGGACGATGTTGGTGAGATCGCCGCCGTCGTCGAGCAGGATGGTCGGGCCGCTGCCGTCGGGCCAGCGCAGGGTCTGCTCGATGCACCAGTCATATTCTTCCTCGGTCTCGCCCTTCCAGGCGAAGACGGGCGAGCGGCCGGCCTTGGCGATCGCGGCGGCGGCGTGGTCCTGGGTCGAGAAGATGTTGCAGCTCGACCAGCGAACGGACGCGCCGAGCGCCTCGAGCGTCTCGATGAGCACCGCGGTCTGGATGGTCATATGCAGGCAGCCGACGATGCGGGCGCCCTTGAGCGGCTGCTTGTCGGCGTACTCCTCGCGCAGGGCCATCAGCCCCGGCATCTCGCTCTCGGCGATCACGATCTCTTTGCGGCCCCATTCGGCCAGTGAAATGTCTTTAACTTTATAATCCTGTTTTGGCATCGTAGCGGTGCTCATCTTTTCTCCTGTATACGACGTCTTTCCCCGTCGATGGACTATTGGGAAAGCCAGCGGTGAGTATAGCAATTTCAGCCGTTCCGATTTTGGAGAAACGTGAAATATTGATAGAATTACGCGCGATGAAGCTCTACTTAATGCGTCACGGCGACTCTCCGGGCATGCTGCAGGTGGGCGTCAAACGCGACTTCGACCGGCCCCTGTCGGATGCGGGGCGGGAGGCCGCGCGGCGCACCGCCGCGCACCTCAACGAGAAAGGCGTGCGTCCGGCCTTGATCCTCGTCAGCCCCCTGGTCCGGGCTCAGCAGACTGCCGAGGAGGTCGCGGGGGTGCTGAAGCCCGCGCCCGAGCTGCGCGTTTACGAGCCCTTGTCCAACAAGATCGACGGCGCGTCCATGTACGCCCGTATCGGCGAGGACGGGCTGCGCGACGGCGAGCTGCTGCTCATCGGCCATCTGCCGCAGCTCCCGGAGCTGGCGCATCATTTGACGGGCCAGGACATCCCGCTGCGGCCCGCCGAACTCTGCGCCTTCGAAGTCAGCGGGGACTCGGGACGTCTGCTATGGGCCGTCTCCCCCTCCGACTCCTAGCGCCGGCGCTGCTTCTGGGAGCGCTCTTTCTGCGGCCGGGCTTCGCTGCGGCCCTGTTCGACGCCGGCGAGCTCGACGCTTTGGAGACGGAGCCGCTCTTCGACTCCGAATACTTCCTCGACCTGCGCGGCTTCTCCTACCCCATGGAGTGGGATGAGCTATGGGCGGATACGCCGGGCGTCGGCTACCGGGTCAACAGCGCCAGTCTCGACCGCAGCGATCTTTTCATCGAGCAGGAGGCGCGCATCCCGCAGCGTCTCAATGACTGGATGGCTTTTCGCTACGACCTCGAGCATCGGGGCGACAAAGATACCGTTAATCTGCACAACTGGATCAACCTGATCTTCGGCCCGTTTCGGAATTTTACCTTCGCATTATTTGGTGAGCCGCAGTTCGCTAAAGAGGACGCCGACATCGGCCTGCGCACGGCCTATGCCTTTGGTGATAAGGGGTCGTTCTACGTCGGCGCCAATGCGGTGGACTTCAACTTCAACAAGCGCGGGCGCACCACCCAGCGCTACGACAAGAGGCCGTATACGTATATGCTCGGCGGCGACCTAAGTCTGCTCGGCGGGTCCTTGAGCGCCGATGCCGAGTTCGACACGCCGCTGGTCCGGCGCGTGCCCGATACAAACCGCATCTACAAGTATCGCAGCAGCCGGCTGAGCCTGGCGTGGAAGGGACCGCTGGCGGGCTGGAACACGCGCGTGGGCTACGTCTACGGCTTTAAGCGTGAGAGCGATAATTTCTCGCCCGATCCGCTGTTTAAGACGCTGGAGTTTCATCGCGGGGTGCATATGCTGAGCGCGGTCGCCGGCCGTCCTTGGGGCGATAAAAACCTTTTCGAGGCCGGTGCGGATTTAATGATGCGGCGCGCGCGAGCGGATTACCCGGGGGCTCCGCTCGCTTGCAGCGGCTATACGCGCTGGGAGTTCATGCCTTATGGGCGCTGGCGGCGGGAAGTGAAGCCCTGGCTGACGGGCGAGGCGGCGCTGTTTTTGAGCTTCGGCGAGCGGCGGCGAATCTACGACGCGGACGCCGTGGTCAGCGAGACCGATAACGTCGTCGAGGCCAAGCTCGGCCTCGGGCCGGACTTTGTTTTCGCTCCGGGCTCGCGCCTCGCTTTGTACGCCACCTTTGACCTTGACGACGCCGGCCGCCATATTTGGGACGGCGGCAATATCCGGGCGATCTTCCTGTTTTAGAGCGGAATACCGGCTTTGCCGCGCAGGTCGCTGCATGCCTGACATCCGGGTTCGAACCATCGGCATAGGGTAGGCCGTACTTCGTGGTGCCTGCACTTGCCGGAATCGAGCTCCAGCCAGAGACAGGGATGGGAACTCCGGTAGCGAGCGCTGTGAGCGTAGGCGTCGATTTCCCGCAGGAGCTCGTCCGGCGCCTTTACCAGCTCATTGGCATCGAATGGCGGAAGTGAAAAAGCCAAGCAGCAGATTCCGCAGTCGGCGCATAAATTCTTCGCGGGGCCGGACGAATGTGATGCGGTCATTCGACCGCTTTGGCGCAGCGCCCGCGCAGCGGGCAGCGCGGGCAGAAGGCGGTGTTGGGGACGGGCGTATTCTCGGCCGACATCTCGTCGGCGGCCTTTATGAGCAGGGCCTTGAGCTCCTCGTCGCCGGAGGCGTCGCAGGGGGCGGAGACCTTGCTCCCCTGCGCGACATAGTAGAAGGACATCCAGGCGGGCTCGAGCTTGAGGCTTGCACGCGCGGCGAAGGCGTAGATGCGCAGCTGCAGATCGGCCGCGGTCTCTTCCGCGGTCGCGATGTTGAGGTGCGTCTTGTAGTCGATGATCTCGTAAGTCCCGTCCGGGCGCTGGTCGATGCGGTCGATCTTGCCCCGGATGCGGTGGCTGCCGAGCGGGAAGCCGAACTCGCGCTCCACGCAGACGATGCGGGAGGCGCTCTTCGACTCGGCCGCCCAGTAGGTCCGCAGGATGGCCTCGCCTTTGCGGTGGTACTCCAGCTGTTCCTGCGGGGTGCCGAAGCCCGCATGCACCCAGCGGTCCTCGTAGGCGTCCAAGAGGCTCTCCAGGTCCTTTCCCTTCGCGGCATGGAAGGTTTCCAGGGCGCCGTGGATCGAGACGCCGAGGGCCGAGGGCGGCGTGGGGGCGCTGCGCATATTATCGATGTAGCGCAGGCGGTGGAGCCA
This sequence comes from Elusimicrobiota bacterium, assembly GCA_043827405.1. Classification (GTDB taxonomy): domain Bacteria; phylum Elusimicrobiota; class Elusimicrobia; order UBA1565; family UBA1565; genus JBDRPD01. The sequence goes on from JBDRPD010000081.1 coordinate 29,441, forward strand.
GGGACAGTCGATATAGGCCCGCAGCTGCGAGAAGCTGAGCTCCATCCCCCAGGGGTGCGATTCGCTCATCGCTGCTGGAAGAAGGACATGATGGTGTCGCCGTAGCGCATAGTGCGGAAGCGCTTGAGGACGGTCTTGCCCAGATCTTCGGTCTTATGGTGCTGGCAGATCACCCAGCCGTTGGCCGCCAGGATGCCCCCCGCGGCGAGATGGTTGAGGACCGGATTGCTGTAGGCGAGCATCTTGTTGTTCTCGTCGCGATACGGCGGTCCGAGGAATACCAGGTCGAAGGCTTCCACGCCGGCGCGGTGGGCCGTCCAGCTCAGCGGTCCGAGCACGTTGCCGCGCAGGACCGAGGCCTTGTCCTCCCACTGCAGGCGTGCCAGGTTCTTGGCGACGACCTTGAGGCAGCGCGGATCTTTCTCAACAAAGCAGACTTTCAGGGCGCCGCGCGAGAGCGCCTCGAGGCCCACCGCCCCGGTCCCCGCGAAGAGGTCGAGAAAGTATGAGCCGGTGATTCGCGGCTTGAGTACGTCGAAGAGGGACTGGCGCATGCGGCCCGAAATGGGGCGCACCATGATGTCCTTGGGCGTCGTCAGGATGCTGCGGCCGCGGGCGGTACCGGCGATAATCTTCATTGCCATGATGGTGAATATTATAGAATAGCGCCGATGGCGGTAGAAATCATTATCGTCGACGATGATCCGTTGGTCGGCGGCTTATCCAACGATCTGCTCAACGATGCGGGCTATTCCACCCAGCTGATCCGTGACAGCAACCTGGTGATGGATACGGTGAAAGCCGCGAAGCCCAAGCTGATGGTCCTCGATATCCTCATGCCCGGCATCGACGGGCTGACCTTGCTCTATACCATCAAGAACGATCCTGAGCTCAAGGACATTAAGTGCATCGTGGTTTCAGGCAAGAGCTTCGCCCCCGAGATCGAGCGCGCCAAGGAGTACGGCGCCGAGCTCTTCATTGAGAAGCCTTATGACATCAAGCAGTTCGCGGCTCAGGTCAAAGAGCTGATCGGCGCGCCCGCGCAAGCTCCCGCGGGCGGCAGCGCGGTGGAAAAGGGGACCACCCCCGAGCATACGGAAGACAAGCAGGTTCGCTTCCAGGTCTGGGGCAACAGCGAGCCGGACTCCACCGCCGTGGTTTCCATGGAGGCGCTCGACACCATCTTTATTTTCGACGCCGGCAGGGGCATTATCCCGCTCGGTGAATCGATCATGCAAGAGGGCAAGTACAAGGTCCTATGGCTGATGCTTTCGCATTTTCATCCCGACCATATCAGCGGTCTCGGGCTGTTTCCCCCCCTGCGGGCCGAGGGCTACGAGATTCATGTCGTCGGTCCCAAGGAGCCGCATATCAATTTGACCGGCGTTCTTAATGACGAGATCAAGAAGTCCTATGCCGTCAACCGCGAACCGATCAAGGCGAAGCTCCGGCTGCATCAGATTCAGGAGGACAGCTACGAACTGCGGGCCGGCCTGCGCGTCTCGCCGTTTTATGCCAACCATCCGACCACGACCATGGGCTATCTGCTGCAGTTCGCCGGCCGCCGCATCGTTTTTTGCCCGGACAGCGAGATCTACGGCGACTCGGCGACGGCGCTGCAGGACTACGACGAGAAGATCGGCCGCATCTGCATGGGCGCGGACCTGCTGATTCACGATGCCCGCTATACCGACGAGGATTATGCCGGACACAAGAACGAGGGGCATTCCTGTCTCACCAGCACCGTCGAGTTCGCCGCCGAGCGCGAGATCGAGCGGCTCATCCTGTTCCACTACGACCCTTCCTACGACGAGACGAAGCTCGAGGCGATGCAGAAGCAGGCGGCCGAGCTTTTGGATGAAAAAGGCTCCGTCATCGAGTGCCATGTCGCCCGCGACGGTCTGATTCTGGAATTCTGACATGATCCCTCTGCTGACGACCGCGGTCATCCTGCTGGCCGCGGCGGTCGTTTACCTGCTGCTGGATTCCCGCCGCCAGCGCGATCAGCTCGTCTGTCTCGATCAGCGGCGCCAAGATGCTGAGCGGGAGCGCGACAAGATTCAGAACGCGCTCAACTCCTCGGTCGATCCGGCGGTCGCCAAGCTGATCGTCGAAGAGAATATCCACAATGAGAAGCGCTCGCTCTCCGTGCTGTTCTCGGATCTGGTCGGCTTCACGCCGTCGCTGGAGAAGAGCCAGCCGGAGACCATCATCAGCGAGCTCAACCAGCTCTTTACCGTCATGACGCCGGTCATTACGCGGTTCAAGGGGCATATCGACAAGTTTATCGGCGACGGCCTTATGGCGGAGTTCGGCGTGCCTCATACGGCGCACCACCATCCTCTGCTGGCGGTGCTGGCGGCGCTGAGCATGCAGCGGCGCCTGAAGACCTACCGCTTCCCCTGGAAGATGCGCTTGGGCGTAGCCAGCGGCGTGTCCTTCGTCGGGCTCATGGGGTCGCGTCTGCGCAAGAACTATACGGCGATCGGCGACACCGTCAACCTGGCCGCCCGGCTGCAGGCGCTCTGTCCGGTCGGCAGCGTCTGCGTCGACGAGGCGATCTTCAACGCGACGCGGCGCTGGCTCGATATCCGCCGCCTGCGCTCGGGGCTTAAGCCCGAGGCGGTGCGCAAGATCGAGCTGCAGCTGAAGAAGCTGGAGCGGGTCATCGAGGAGGACCCGACCGCCAAGGATTGTCTCGAGGCGGCGAGCCTCGCCGTGAGCCTGGGCGATATGCAGGCGGCCCTGCGCTACCACAAGATGGCGCTCGAGCTCGATCCCAAGCAGCGGCGTCCGGTCGAACGCGCCATCTCGACTTTGCTTTCCGGCGAAGAGCGCGCCTTCCTCGATATCAAGGGCAAAAAGGACCGCGTCGCCGTTTATGAGGTGCTGGGCTTGAAGGACTTCCTGATGCCGGAACGCGTTTCCCGGCGCGTTCGCCATACCTATCAATGGCTGGCCGCCGACATTCCGCTGCTCGAGGAATGGGTGCTGTCGATCGAAGCGATCGAGGGGCGCCTCGGACATGCCCAGGTCACGGCGGCGATCAGCGGCGCGGTGGCCGACGGGATGGGCTTGGGCCCGGAGCAGGTTAAGGAAGCCTTCCTCGCCGGCTACTACGACGATGTGGGCAAGCTCAATGTGTCGGAGCACCTGCTGTGCTACGAGGGCCGGCTCTCGGACCTGCCGCAGACCGATCAGGACGCGATCCATTCGCATGTCACCGAGTCCGAGAAAGTCCTGGCCGGCATGCAGATTCCCGTCACCCCGGGCATTCTGCGCGCCATCCGCCAGCATCATGAGCGCTTTGACGGCAACGGCTATCCGGAGGGGCTCAAGGGCGGCGATATCGACCTTGTGGGACGGATCGTCCGGGTCGCCGACACCTACGAGGCGCTTACCTCATGGCGCAGCTACCAAGAGGCGCTGACGCGGGAATCGGCGCTGGTCGAGATATGCCGCGATATCAGCGACGGCGCCATCGATCCCGATGTGGGCAAGGTCTTCCTGGAAGTGATGGCGCGCTAGACATTGACAGCGGGCGTGCGGACATAATCTAATAGGGTATGGCCGCAAGCAAAAAGATACTGGTCGCCGATGACGACGCGGACCTGCTCGGCATCGTGGAGTTCTACCTCAAAAAGCAGGGCTACGACGTTACCACGGTGACCGACGGCCGGGAAGCGATCGACGAAGCGCTGCGGGGCGGCTACGGCCTGCTGCTCTTCGACGTCATGATGCCGAAAGTCGACGGCTACCACGTCGCTCAGGAGCTCTCCGAGAAGCTCGGCCCGGACTGCCCGAAGATCCTGCTCATGACCAGCCGCGACACCGAGAAGGAAGGAAGGATCGCCGCCGCCAGCGGCGCCGACGGCATTCTGCAGAAGCCGCTCAAGCTGGTCGAGCTGAAGTCCAGAGTCCAGCAGGCGCTGGACTCCTAATCGCCGCTTAGTCCCCGCACATAGGCGAGGTTTTCGGCATCCCTTCCGGGCGGCATTTCCAGGATGCCGGTTGCGCCGCGGTACTCCGCGCGCTGGAACAGCGCCCGCATCCCCTCGGTCCCCAGAAAGCCCTCCCCCCAGTGCCGGTGGTTCTCGAGCTTTGAACCGTGCGGCGCGCGCGAATCGTTCAGGTGGAAGACCGGGATATTGTCGGCGCCGAAGAGCCGGTGGGCGCGGCCGAGGAAGCGCCACATTCCCTCGCGCGTGTCGAGGTCGTAGCCGTAGGACCAGGCATGGGCGGTGTCCAGGCAGAACCGCAGCGGCGTGTTCCGGCGCGCGAGGCGCTCCCCCAGCGCGGCGAGTTCCTCGAGGCTGCCCCCCATCCGCCGTCCCCCGCCGGGAACGTTTTCCAGAACCAGCGGGACGCCGCCTTGCGCCCGCTCGAGCGCGGCGCATATGCCGTCGGCGAAGAGCTGCATGCCGTCGGCGGCGTTTGCGTCCGGCGAGTAGGCGCCCATGTGCAGGATAAGCCAGTTCCCGCCTAAAGCGCGGGCGTAGCGCAGCTCGGTCGCCAGCAGCTCGATCGAGCGCGCGCGGCGCTCGGCGTCCTCCGAGGCGAGCGCCGGCAGGTAGCGGACATGCAGCACCAGGCGCTCGAGCGCGCTGGCGGCGAACGCCGCGCGGAAGGCCGCGAACTCATCTTCCGTCGGGACGTGGTGCCGGCGGTAGGTCAGAATCTGCATGGCGCCGCAGTCGAGCGCTTCCGCCTGCCGCAGGGCGTTGACATAGCCTTGGCGCACGTCGCAGTGAACGCCGAGGATCATGTGAGGCGGACGAGCCATGACAGGAGCCTGGTCTTCAGCCGGCTGTAGGGGAACCACCAGAGCTCCGGTGCGTCGACCGGCCATTCGTGGACGATCACCGACTGCTCCTGGGTGAACATCCGCAGTCCCTGGTCGGAGTGGCGTCGCCCCAGCCCCGACTGCTTGGTGCCGCCGAACGGCAGCGAGCAGATGACGTAATGGCTCAGCAGATCGTTGACGCTCACCATCCCGGTCTCGAGCAGTTCGCCCCACTCTTCGCCCCGCGGCAGGTCGCGCGTCCATACGCTCGCCGCCAGCCCGTGGCGGCCGCTGTTGGCGATGCGGATCGCGTCTTTGATCCGCGCGACCGGCATGACCGCGAGAACCGGTCCGAAGGTCTCCTCCTGCATGACCAGCATTTCGGGCGTGGCGTCGAGCACCAGCGCCGGCGCGACCACCAGTCCGGCGCGGTCGATGATCTCGCCGCCCAGGACGCGCGCGCCTTTTTCGCGGGCGTCCTGCAGGTGCCGCTCGACGACTTTGAGCTGCCCGGGATAAATCAGCCGTCCGAGGTCCTGCTCGTCCTCGGGCTCCGCTTCGCGGCGCAGGGCCGCGACTTCGTGCTTGAGCCGCGAGGCGAAGCGCGGATAGATCGGCTCCTCGACAAAGACGCGCTCGACCCCGACGCATATCTGCCCGCTGTTGGCGAAGCGTCCCCAGGCCGCGGCTTTGACCGCGCGGTTCAGCGGCGCGTCCTTGGCCACGATCATCGGATGCAGGCCGCCGAGCTCGAGCACGCAGGGTATCAGACGCGCGCCCGCGGCCGCGGCCACCTTCCGCCCGGAGGCGCAGGACCCGGTGAAGACGATCATGTCCGCTTCTTCAACCAGCTTCGCGCCCACGGCGCCGTCGCCTTCCAGCAGCTGCAGCAGGCCCTGGGGGAAAAGGCCGCAGGCGTTGAAGCGCTGCTCAAGGTGGCGCGCGATCTTAGTCGTCCATTCCGACGGCTTGAGCAGGACCGCGTTGCCGGCGAGCAAAGCCGGGATCATGTCGCCCAAAGGGATCACCAGCGGCATATTCCACGGCGTGATGAGCCCGATAACGCCGCGCGGGACATGGCGCACATAGGCGCGCTTGTTGAGCAGCAGCCAAGGCTTGGCCGCCGCGCGATCCTGCAGGACGCGATGGGCGTTGCGGGTGAAGAACTTGAGAATCAGCTCCGTGCCGTCTATCTCCATCCCCTCGATCTCGGCGCGGGGCTTGCCGGTCTCGGCGCGGATCACGCGGACCAGCTCTTCGCGTTGCGCCCGCAGCAGGCGCCAGAAGCCGCGCAGAGCGTCGACTCTCTGCGACAGGGAATAGCGCCGCCACTGCAGCTGCGCTCTGCGCGCCAGGGAGACGCGCCGAGCGATCTCTTCGTCGGAAAAGTTGGAGACTGGAGGCTGCGGCTCATCGCCGGCGTCGATCGGCATGGTGCGGATATTATAACATTGCTGAAAAGGAGACCCCCTATGCTGGATGCTGCCCTTAAGTACTGCGCGCGTCGGCGCGAACGCTTTGTCGCGGATCTCGCGAAACTAGTCGCCGTTCCCGGCGTGAGCGCCGCCGGTTTCCCGCGGCGCGAGCTGGAGCGCTCGGGCAACGCCGTCGCCGGGCTGCTGCGCGGCGCGGGTCTCGAGCATGTCCGTCTGCTGCGTATTCCGGGCGCGCCGCCCTACGTTTACGGCGATTGGCTGCACGCTCCCGGCAAGCCGACGGTTCTCCTGTACGCGCATCACGATGTGCAGCCGCCGGGCCGGCGCGGCCGGTGGAAGAGTCCGCCGTTTCAGGCGGCGCGGCGCGGCGGCCGGCTCTACGGCCGGGGCGCCGCGGACGACAAAGCCGGCGTCGTGATGCATGCCGCCTCCATCGCGGCTTATCTGCGCACTTCCGGCCGCCTGCCGGTAAACGTCAAGGTTCTCATCGAGGGGGAGGAGGAGACGGGCTCGGAGCATCTTGCGAGCTTTCTCAGGAAGTACACCCGCCTGGTCCGCGCCGACGTCGTGGTCATCGCGGATACCGACAATTACGACACCGGGGTGCCCAGCATCACCACCAGCCTGCGCGGCTTGGTCGCCAACGAAGTGACCGTCGAGTCCGGCCGCAAGCCCCTGCACTCCGGCATGTGGGGCGGTGGGTTCCCGGATCCGGTGATCGCGCTCGGCCGGATTATCGCTTCGCTGACCGACCGGCAGGGCCGGATCGCGATTCCCGGCATCCGCAGCGGCAGCCGTCCCATGACGGCCCTCGAGCGCCGCCACGTGGACTCGCTGCGCTACGGCGACGCCGACTACCGGCGGCAGACGGGAATGCTTCCCGGCGTCAAAGTCGTCGGCGGCCGGAGCTCCGCGCTGGTTAAGATGTGGCGCGAGCCGTCGGTATCGGTCAACGCGATCCAGGCGGGATCGCGCGAGGCCCTATCGAACATTATCAACGAGAAAGCCTGGTGCCATGTCGGCATCCGCATTGTCCCCGGCATGGATCCGGTTCGGACCGGACGTCTGCTGCGCCGGCACCTTAAGCGGAACGCTCCCTGGGGTGTGAAGGTCGCGTTCGGCCCGCTGACCATCGCTCCCGCCTGGTCGGTCGATCCGGAGGATCCAGCCTTCGCCGCCGCCCGGCGGGCGCTGGCCAAGGGCTACCGGCGCGAAGCGGTGTTCAAGGGCTGCGGCGGCTCCATCGGCTTTGTCGGTCCGCTGGGCCGGGCTCTCGGCGGCGCGCCGGCGCTGCTGATCGGCGTCGAAGACCCGTATTCGAACGCCCACTCCGAGAATGAAAGCCTGCACCTGGGCGATTTCGAGAAATCCGTGCGCAGCGCCGTGCACTTGTACGACGAGCTGGCACGGAGCTAAGGGAGAGCCATGAATAAAATAGCGGTTTTGCTGCTGCTGTCGTTCGTCGTGCCCCGCGCGGACGCGCATGAGGTGCGCGCTGACGGAAAGGTCGTCTTTAATCTGCAGCAGCTCGCCGCCGGCGTCTACGCCGCGGTCAGCCCCGGCCCGCAGATGCCCGCGATCTCCAATACCGCATTTGCCGTTCTCGACGACGGCGTGCTGGTCGTCGATACCCACCGCTCGCCCGCCGCCGCAAAGACGCTGCTCGACGAGATCAGGAAGGTCACCGACAAGCCGGTGCGCTATCTCGTCATCACGCACTTCCACGGCGATCACATGGGCGGGATATCGGCCTTTCCCAAGGATATCGAGATCATCGCCCATGACCGCACGCGTGAGCGCCTGGTCCGCACCGGCCCCGACGGGGCTCCCCTGCCGGACCTGACGGTCTCCGAGAGCATGACGCTGCGCCGGGGCCGGGAGGTGCAGATCCGCTACGCGGGCCGCGGCCATACCGACGGCGACCTGTTCGTATGGCTGCCCAAGGAGAGCGTGCTGATCGCCGGCGACCTGCTGTTCAATAACTATATCGGCTTTATGCAGGACGCCTATGTCGCCGACTGGGCGCAGACCCTGGGCCGGCTGATCGACCTGCGGCCCACGGTCGTGGTCCCCGGCCACGGCGAGGTGACCGACGTGCGTTCCCTTAAGCTGTTTCGCGCCTATCTTTGGGACTTCATCAACGCGGTCAAGGAGAAGAAGAAAGACGGGCTCTCCGCCGCGCAGACCGCGCATCATTTCAAGCTTCCCCCCTCCTACCAAAGCTGGGGGATGCAGGACGCGGCGCTGAAGGCCAATGTGATCCGGGTCTACAACGAGCTCGACGGCGACGCCAGGTAGGCGCTATTTCTTCTTCGCGGGGTTGTAGGCCGACTCGCGGCCGCATTCGGGGCAGCGTACGCGCACCCGCTTGCCGCGCTGGGGGACGCGCAGCTTTTTGCCGCAGCCCGGGCACTTGATGACCGCCGTCTTCCCCTGGTGCGCGGCCTTACGCTTCGCTTTGCCTCCCCAGCCGACGCCGTAGCCGATCAGGGCGAGCCCCGTGACCACGCCCAGCGTCACCATCGTTTCGTACAAGGTGCGGGATTTCGGCTGCTCGGGGAGGCGAAACTCCTCGACTTCGGCCGTCTCCGTCGGCGCCGGGAGCGCGGCGGGCGGGCGCTCGCCGCGCAGCTCTTCGCTGCGCTTGCGCAGCGCGTCCATATCCTCCTTAAGCCGGATCGCCTCGCGCCCGATGGCGGAGCCGGTGCGCATGACCTCGGCGTTGTAGCGCTCGACCGCGCGCAGGTAGTTCTGCTGCACCTGCGGCGGCGCCGGGCTTTCGCGCAGGGGCGCGACCTGCGAGCCCTCCACCGGGACGCTCTGGTCGAGCGCCGCGGCGGGAAGCGCGAGCAGAATGCCGAGAACGAGTATTGGGATCATCCAACGGGGATGATAGCAATCCCGGGAGGGCTTGCCGGCGGATTTGCTCCGCCTGCCGAAAGCACTATAATCTGGACAGGATTATGCGCTACACCGGTCTCGCCGATACCTCGCCCGGAGTTTACCGGAAGCTGGGGCTGATCTCCGGCTTGGAGATTCATCAGCAGCTGCTCACCGCGAAGAAGCTCTTCTGCCGCTGCCCCGCCGGCGAGTATTCGCACGACTGGGACGCCGAGATCCTGCGGCATATGCGGCCGACGCTCTCGGAGCTGGGCGAGTACGACGGCACGGCGCTGATGGAGTTCAAGACCAAGAAGCAGATCACCTACCATATCAACAACGCCACCGTCTGCACCTACGAGTTCGACGATACGCCCCCCTTTCAGGCCAACGAGGAAGCCCTCGATATCGCGCTCGAGATGGCGATGCTCCTCAAGTGCAACCTGGTGTCCGAGCTGCATATCGCCCGCAAGCAGTATCTTGACGGCTCCATCCCCGCGGGCTTCCAGCGCACCACCATTTTGGGCGTCGACGGCTGGATTCCGTTTCTGAACCGCAAAATCCGCATCCGGCAGCTGGCGATGGAGGAGGACTCCTGCCGTGAGATGAAGGATTCCGGGCACGACCGGGTTTACATTACCGACCGGCTCGGCATGCCGCTGATCGAGACCGTCACCGAACCGGAGATGAAGACGCCGTGGGAGACCGCGGCGGTCGCCCAGGTCATCCGGCGGCTGGCCCGGGCGACCGGCAAGGTCCGCACCGGCGTCGGCGCCGCGCGCCAGGACGTCAACGTCAGCGTCCGGGGCGGCCGGCGCTGTGAGATCAAGGGCGTTTCCAGTATCCGCCGGATCCCGCTGCTCGTGCACAACGAGGCCTTCCGGCAGGCCAATCTGCTCGAAATCCGCGGCGTCATGCGCCGCCGCGGCATTACCCCGGACAGCCTGAGCTCGAAGGAAATCGACGTGACCGGCCGGCTGAAGGGCACGGTGTTTGAGCCCATCGCGCGCGCGATCGGCGAAGGCAAGCGGGTCTACGGCGTTCTGCTGCGCGGCTGCGAGGACCTGCTCAAGCATTCGCTGGGGCCTGGGCGCAGCTTTCTGTCGGAGATTTCGGACCGGGTGCGGGTCATCGCCTGCATCGACAGCCAGCCCAATGTCATCACCAGCGACCTGCCGGATGCGACGCTCTCGCCCGCCCAATGGACCAGGGTCCGCAAGAGCCTGGGGGCGGGGAGCGGCGATGCGGTGGTGCTGGTCTGGGGCGCGCCGGAAGACGCGCTCACCGGCGCCTGTGAGATATCCATCCGCATGCGCGAAGCCGCCGAGGGCGTGCCCGAGGAGACCCGCCAGGCCTTGTCGGACGGGACCACGGGTTTTGAGCGCATCCTGCCCGGACCGAACCGCATGTATCCGGACACCGACCTCCCCCCCATCCCGGTCGAAGACCGGAGGCTGGCGAAAATTTCCGCCGTCCTGCCCGAGATGCCGTGGGCGCGCGAGAAGAGGTATCTAAAAGACGGGCTGACCAGGGAGCTGGCCCGGATCTTGAGCATCACGCCGATCTGCCGCCTGTATGACGCGGTGGGCGTGAAGCCCAGGAAGGCGCGCGCGCTGCTGGCCTGGGTCCTTATCGGCCAGCTGCGGGCGCTGAAAAGAAAGGGCCTGCATCCCGCCGGTCTGGATGACCGGTTCCTGCACGAAATATTCTCACTGTTCGCCCAAGGGCGGCTGATGCGCGGCGGCTTGCTGCGGCTCATTGAGGAGTTTCTCAAGGGCGACCGGAGCGGCCCCGCGAAAATGATCGAGAGGCTCAAGCTCAAGCCCGCCGGCAAGAGAGAGATCGCCGCCGCGCTCGCCGCCGCGGTCAAGGCGGGGCATGGCCGCCGCTTCGCCGATAAGGGCCGGCGGCTGCGCTTCACCATGGGGCGTTTTATGTACCGCTTGGGCGATCGCGTCGACGGCGCCGCTGCCCGTAAGCTGGTCGCGGCCGGGCTGAAAAAAAGGCAGGGGGCCGCCGGATGAGCGACGACGACAGCTATAAGGGATACCGCGAACCCGCCTTGGCGACGCTCAAGTCGTTCGGAGCGCGGGTGTGGAGCGATGTCGAGGTCCGGTCGACGCGCGGTAAATTCGCCGGCATCATTCTGCCGCGTTCCGAGACCGCCGACACCCAGCACATCGTGCTCAAGCTCAGCAACGGCTACAACGTCGGCCTGCGCCACGACACCATCACCGCCATGAAGGAGGTGGGGCGCAAGGAAGCCAACTACCATATTCCGGAGAAGGAGTTCCCCGTCGATCCGGGCAAGCCCCGGGTCAAGCTTTTCGGCACCGGCGGCACCATCGCCTCGCGTCTCGACTACCGCACCGGCGCGGCCATCCCGGCCTTCTCGCCGGGCGAGCTCTACGGCTCGGTGCCGGAGCTGGCCGATATCTGCAACCTTGAGACCGAGAAGCTCTACAGCGTCTTCAGCGAGAACCTCGGCCCGGAGCAGTGGATCGGCACGGCCAAGGCCGTGGGCGAGGAGATCGCGAAGGGCGTCGACGGTGTGGTCATCGGCCACGGCACCGACATCATGCACCATACGGCGGCGGCGCTGTCGTTTATGATCCAGGACTCCCCGGTGCCGATCGTCATGGTCGGCTCCCAGCGCTCCTCCGACCGCCCCTCGTCGGACGCCGCGCTCAATCTGATCCACGCCGTCTACACCGCCGGGCATTCCGATATCGCCGAGGTCATGGTCTGCATGTTCGGCCCGACCTCGGACCAGTACGGGCTGCTGCACCGGGGCACCCGCGTGCGCAAGATGCACTCCTCCTACCGTTCGACTTTCCGCACGCTCAGCGACGTGCCGCTGGCGATGGTCGACCGTGAAAAGGTCACGCCGATCAAGAAGGACTACAAGAAGCGCCGCCGGGACCGAAATGTCAGGATCGATCCGGTCTTTGAGGAGAAGGTCAGCATCGTCTACTTTTATCCCAATATGCAGCCCGACATTATCGATTCCCTGGTCGACAACGGCTACAAGGGGATCGTCATCGCCGGCACCGGCCTCGGGCACGTCAATAAGCCGCTCTACCCCGCCCTCAAGCGCGCCAACGACAAGGGCGTGGCGGTCTGCATGACGGTGCAGACCATGTGGGGCTTCGCCCAGATGTACGTCTACGAGACCGGCCGCATGATCATGGGCCTGGGCGTCATCCCGCTGGCCAATATGCTCCCCGAAGTGGCCTATGCCAAGCTCGGCTGGACCTTGGCGCATACCACCGACCTGGAAGAGGTCAAGCGCATCATGACCACGCCGATCGCCGGCGAGATCACCGAGCGCGAGCCGCATAACGGCTACCTGGTCCTCCAGGGCGGCATCCCCGAAGTAGAAGACTTCATCCGCAGCTACAAAAAATGAAGCTCCTGAAGATTGCCGGCGCGCTGGCCGGCGTACTCGTCCTGCTCGCCGCAGCGCTCCACTTCGCGGGCTTCCGGCTCTTTCGCGATCCGGCGGGCGGTCTCCCTTTACTGGTGCGCAAGGTGAGCTACCGCAACGGCCGACCGGCCGGCGGGCCCGATGCCGCCGCGAAAGGACCGCTGCAGAAGATCGAAATTCTAACTCCGGATCCGATTATCCTGCGCAACATGGACAAGGATATCCTGCTGGAAAACGTCAAGAAGCTCGTCGACACGGCCAACGAGATCCTGGAGACCAGCGGCAAGGACTTCAAGCTGATGCTGACCGTCACCTACCATGCGGACAAGGAGACGGACAATATGCTCCAGGTGCAGGAGGATGCCGACATGCCGGTGATTCAGCGGCTCGGCGACGAGATCGACGCGCTCAATAAAGACCTGCGCACCAAGAAGGAAGATGTCTCCGTGCGCTTTTACTTCGACACCGCATATCGAAAGGGCGCCGCCAAGCCGGCGGGAAAGACGGTGGTCATCGCGCCGCAAGAGGCGCAAGGTCCCGGCGCGCCGGTGGCCGGTTCGCAAGAGGAAAGGCAGGCCCTGGCTGTCGTCGCCGAACTGGCGCGGCCGCCGGGCAAAGAGCCGCGCCGGTGGAGCTCCATTGTCTGCAACCCCAGCGTTTGGAAGCGGCTCAAGGCGCTTGACGCCGCGGTCGCGGAGCTGGGAACGCCCAGCACCGCGATGACGGCCTTCGGCAAGCTGGAGGCCCGGGCTTTCCTAAAGCAGAAAAATGAGCTGGCGCCGCTCTATGCGAGTCCGGGGTTTCAGCGGTTCATGGCTTCCTTCGCCGAGGGTGCGGCCCGCGCCGCCACGCAGGAAGAGCGCAAAGAGATCTATGCCATGATCCCCTTCGAGATCAAGGGCAAGCCGGTCACGGTGATCGATAAGGACGGCGCTCTCCTGTTTATCAGCTTCGCACAGGAGCTGCTGTGGCTCGACGTGATCAGCGACTATCGGCAGCCTGCTTAAGCGCTGCGCCAAGTTCTTCTAGTACATCAATACCAGAGCCATTGCGAGCCCTTGGTGTCGGTATGGGTGCAGTTGACGAAAATCCGGCCCCAGAGGTCCGTGCTCGGTTGGTTGTCGTATATCCACTCGCCGCCGTCGTTCACGTCGGCGCCAGTCGCCCCGTAAGCGACGGCGTTCGTATTGGGATGGTAGTTCGGCGTCTTAACCGTCGGAAACTGGTCCAGGTAGTCCCCGTTGGTTGTGAGGGCGGACGGATCGTTCGGGTACAGCCCCTCCTGGTCGCCGTAGTAGATGCTGAGGGCGCTGCGTAAAGTGCCGAGGTTCCCCTTGGTATTGCCTTCATTCGATTTGCGGATCAGGTCCGCAAACTTCGGGATGGCGATCGCCGCTAGAATTCCGATGATCGCCACCACGATCATGAGTTCGATGAGAGTGAAGCCCTTGTTTTTAAGCATATATTTGTTTAACCCCCGCCCGACTACTTCTTCGGCGGCGCCTCAGCCAGCCGGCGCTTGGCGAGAATCGACCAGGGAGAGGAAGACAGGATGCCGGCCGCTTTTTTTAAGTAGCTCGCCGCCTGCAGCGCGTTGTTCTCTTTCTGGAATATCCCCGCGAGCTTGAAGAAGGCTTCGGCCATGACGTTCTTCTTGTCGTTCTCGTCGTGCTTTTCGCTGCTCCACCATTTCGCGTCCGACCGGCCGAAGAGGGTTTCCATATGCAGCAAATCCCCTTTGGCCAGCGATTCCCGCTTCAGGAACCTGGGCACGTGCAGGCTGTTGTTGGCCCGGATATTTCTTATCACCACGCTGTTGGAGGAGCGCTTGACCGCGGCGTCGATGAGCCTAAACCCCTTCTTCGCCCAGCGCAGCTTCTTGATGGGATTGATCGAGTCGCGTGCGACCAAAGTGCGGGCGCTGCCTGTCCAGGCGTCAAGCTCGGCGTCAGCGGGCGATTGCTCGCGCAGCTTGGAAAGCTGCTTGAAGGCCTTGTGCGCGGCGCCTTTGACGCGGTGCTTGTAGGCCAGATGATGATAATGGATGCCGAGCTCTTTTTGCGCCGCCAGGTCGTCGGGGCGGCGCTTCACCCAATCTTCCTTGCGGCGGATTTGCTCTTGGCGCTGCTCGACGGTCTCGTAGGGTTCCTCTTCCGGCAGCGGCTGCGTATCTCCGGGAGTGACGGCTTTGCGCGGCCCCGTTCCGACGCCGGGCGGCGGGCCGCCGCCGCAGGCGACCGCTCCGGCGGTCCCGGCGTACAGCAATGCCAAGCTCAGCGCAAAGAGGCCGCTGCAAAGCGTTTTATCTTTCATGGAAAGATATTAGCGCAGCGTACGGGGAAATGCAAATTTTCGCATGAGCTGCTAGCGGATCGACGCGAAGATATCGGCCGACTTATGCGGCCGCGCCGCTTCCTCGTCGTCCAGGATTTTGAAGACGACCACCCAGTGGTCGTTGGGCGGGGCGAAAGCCTCGAAGACTTTCTCCGTGTACTGCATCCAGAACGCCGCGTAGTTCTCGCGCCCCCGGGGCGTGAAGTGAAACTCCGTCTTGAGCCGCGTCATCTCGGCGGCGTTGAGCATAAAGTGCGTGATTCCTTCAGCCCGCAGCTTTTGCCGCAGGTCCGCCGGGTCCGTGCTCGAGTTGAACAGGTATTCGAGGACCGGGGTGTCAAAGACCGTGCTGCTGATATAGTCCCGCTCGAGGTAGAGCCCGCGCGAATCGCCGATCAGCACCACCCTGGAGCCCGGCGGCGTTTTTTCATTGAGGTATTTGATGCCGGCATAGGGAGGATTGGGGTAGCCTCCCCAGTAGCTGTGGTGCAGGTAGTCGTCTTCGTCCTGCCGCCCGGAGACGGCCTCCCAGAAATGGTCCGGCGGAGGCGCGGAGAAGGTCATCAGCACGTTGGCCGACAGGATGATGCCGCATAGCAGCAGAACGCCCTTGCGCTGGGCCGCCGACGGCAGCTCCATGACGGCGCAGGCCAGCAGGATGCACAGGGGCGCGAGGTGCGGCAGCATGAAGCGCGGCGTATGCGTGGCCAGGCTCAGCGGTATCCAGAGCCCGGCAAACAGCACGGTCAAGAGCGCGGTCGATACGTGTTTTTTCCGGTATAAAAGCAGAAACAGGAGAGGCAGCAGGAGCAGAAAGATCGGGCCGATTTGGTCGGCCTGGCGGTTGATCACGCGGACGGTAAATATCCAGGGGTGAAGCAGGTAATCCTTGAGCCCTCTCCAGGTGGTGAAGACGTCCAGCGTGTTCCTGCCGGCATCCTGGTTGAGCGCCCGCCAGGCGACGGCTCTCGCGGCATGCTGGGCTTCTCCCCCCGCCGCCGTGAAATGTTCCTGCAGGTAGGGGAATACGGGATTGCCGTAGAAGACGGCATTCTTGACGATCCAGGGCGAGAGCACGAGCAGGGCGGCACCGCAGACCAGCGCCAGCTCGCGCGCGCGTATCCGGGCATGCTCCAGGCGTGAGAACCTGGAGTAGAGATATGCGGGGAGCATGGCGAACGGCAGTCCCCATGCGGGGTATTTTGTCCCCATGGTCAGTCCCGTGAAGACGCCGCACAGCAGCCACCAGCGCCGGCGCCGGGGCTCGTCCGCGGGTTCCTCGACGGCGGCGATGAAGGAATAAAGCGCGAGCAGCTGAAACAGCGCCCAGGCCAGACCGACCGAGGTGCGATAGCTTTCATAGAGGGCGACCGGCGCCAGCAGGAAGAACGCCGCCGCCGGGAGGCCCGCTCCCTCCCGCCGCCAGCGGCGGGCGAGGCTGAAGAATACCGGCAGTACCGCGATGCCCAGGGCGCAGTTGAGAAGGCGCGCGACGATGGGGTCCTTAATTCCCATCGCCAGGACGTAGAGCATCTGCGGTACGGAAGGGATGCCCGCGAAGACGTTGGTCGGCGTGGGGATGATGCCGTGGTTGAGCAGGTACAGGTTGGGGAGGTTGAGGTGATAGACCAAGGCGTCCCAGTGCGTTTCCGGCGCCAGCATATAGGGCGCCGAGAGCAGAACCGCGGCGCCGAGCACGGCCCAGTAAGTGCGCCGGACGGGAGCGGGGAGTTCGTCCGCGACGGCCGTCCGCGGCGCGGCGGCCAGACGGCCGCGGATGTCCCACAGCCCGGCGGCGGCGGGGAGCAGCACCAAGACGAAAATCACCGGTCGGTAGAGCAGTCCCAGGATGCCGGCGAAAAAAGTCAGGTAGGCCAGAACGCCCAGCCCGATACCTAAGGTGACGGCGGCCTCTTCATGCGGGTTATGCCATGCGGGCATGAAGCGGCGCAGCACCGCGCGGCCGGCGCCCCAGGCGGCGAGCCCCAGCAGCGCCAGACAGGCCAGGCGGAGCAGATGCCGCAGCAGCGCGCCGGGCGCGGGGATGCAGTAGGAGGTGAGCATCAGCGACACGGCCTTGAGCTGCGTCGCGGTGAAGAAGTTCATGGACTTGAAGTGGGCCCACAGCACGATGAGCGCCCAGACACCGAGAATGCCGGCGGCTAGGCGGGTGAAAAAAACGGAGCTGCCTGGGACCGATGCGGCAGCATTTGCGGAACGCTTTTTCTTCTTCTTTCCCACTCAGCGATTATAGCTAGAGGGTCCGCCGCAAGTCGAACGCGCTATTGGACCATCCGGCTGGAGTTTACCAGGTCCCTATATTATGAAGGGACGGCCTAACATCCCGCGCCACGCGGGCATAAATCGGTCTTAACGCTTTCGCCGGTGTTCCCAGGCCGCGGCCGCGGCCCACAGGAAGGGAAAGGCCATCGCCAGACAGCCGAGAAAGAAGAATATCTGTCCGATCCCCACGCAGGAGTCCTTGAGCCCTAGTTCGCGCAGCATGAATACCCAGTCGTGGGCGCTCCCCTCTTGGCCGGACTTGCCCGTGATGAGAATAAGGGCCTGCAGCTTGGCGTCGGCGGCGTAGAAAGCGACGTCGACAAAAGCGGTGCCCAGCCAGAAGACGGCGAAGCCGACGCCGGCCATGCTTTTCTGGCGCATGAAGTGGAATAGGCAGGCGGCCGGCATCAGCAGTTCCATCAAGGTACCGCCCGCGATGGTCAAAAATTGGTTCCCCGGCAGCCCAAAGATTATGTGCCCGCCTTCATGCAGGGCGAGGTTTAGGAAGCTCAGCGGGAACCAGAGTTTCTGCAGCGAGGCCCAGCCTTGGGGCATCGGCAGGTAGTCGCGAAAGTTCCAGGTGAAGAAGAGGGCGACGGTGGCGGCCAGGTCCGCGGCGATCTTGAGGTGTTGTGGAAAGCGCTCGGTTTCGACGACGGGTGCGGGCGGAGGTTGTTCCGCGCGCGTTTTTAGCTTGGCGAAGATGAGTCCGCACTGCGGACACTCGGCCGCTCCGGCGGGCGTCGCGGATGCGCAGTGGGGACAGGGGGTCTCGGCTTCCGGCATGCGTTCAATTGTAGATATTTCACCCGGCATAAAAAACCGGGGCGCCCTGGCGGGCGCCCCGGTAATTCTAATTAAGCCTTTCCGCTTACGCGGGGGTCTTCTCGGCCTGATAGTGCTTCATCAGGATCTTGGCGCACTCGGGCCGCGCGAACTCGACCGGCAGGTCCTCGCCGTTGGCGAGCATATCGCGGACCTTGGTCCCCGAGAGCATGACCCAGTCTTCCTTGGTGTGGTTCTTGCCGTCGCGCATCATGATGACCTTCTTCTCCTTCTTCGACCAGGCGGTGTGGTCGGCCTCGAAGATCTCGATCTCGAGCGCCCCTTTCGGCACCTCGTCGTGAAAGATCGTCTGCGCGTCGAAGCCGCCGTAGTAGCTGCCCACTCCGGCATGGTCGCGGCCGACGATGAGATGGGTGCAGCCGGTGTTCTGACGGAACACGGCGTGCAGCACCGCCTCGCGCGGTCCGGCATAGAGCATGTCGAAGCCGTAGCCCGTGATGAGCACGGTGTTCTTCGGGAAGTAGAGCTCCACCATCTTGCGGATGCAGGCGTCGCGGACGTCCGCCGGGATGTCGCCCGCCTTGAGCTTGCCCAGCAGCATGTGGATGAGGATGCCGTCGGTGCCGAGGCGCTCGTGCGCCATCCGGCACAGCTCCTCGTGCGCCCGGTGCATCGGGTTGCGGGTCTGGAAGGCGACGACCTTGTTCCAGCCGAGCTTCTCCATTTCGGAGCGGATCTGGTAGGCCGTGCGGAAGGTCCCCGGGAACTCGGTCTCGAAGTAGGAGTAGTTCAGTACCTGGATCGGACCCGAGATCACGGTCTTGCCCACGGAGTTGAAGGCCGCCACGCCCGGATGCTTGTCGTCCAGGGTGCGGAAGACCTTCTCGGTCATGAGCTTCATCTCGTCGTCGGAGAACTCCTCGATGGCTTCCACATCCTGGATCGCCAGGATCGGGTTGCCGTCGACGTTCGGGTCGCGCAGGGCGATGCGCTTCTTGCCCTTGATCGAGGAAGCGTCCTTGACTACGTTAAGCACCGGGGTCGGCCAGAACAGGCCCTTGGAGGTCTTCATGTCCTTAGCGACGCTGAGGGCGTCGGCCTTGTTCATGAAGCCCTTGAGCGGGTTGAAGTAGCCGCTGCCCAGCATGACCGCGTTGCCCGCGGCGGCCGAGCTGATGGTGATCGAAGGCAGGCCCTCGGCCTCTTTGATCAGTTCTGCGCGCTTGGCGTCATCCTGGACGAAAAGCGGGTTGAGCTTGTCGGAACCATGAGGCTTGATCATAAAACGTCTCTCCTAGGTGTGAGTTTGCCCCTGGGGTCGTACCCATCTGGGACGCTAGATTCTCCTAACTATTTGATCGCGGCGTCAATGAGGGCCGTCAATCCTTGATCCTCCAGTAAGCCCTGGACAAATAGACCCGAAAGCAATAAAAAGACCTCGCGTCCCGTGCTGACGAGATTTCGGTGAGAAGTCAGGAAACTTTTCACCCGCGAGGTGAGTCCATGAGAGCCCAGATCGGGTCCGGATTGAACGTTGAAAAGTCGTCTCACCACCTGACCTCCTTTGCCGGTCTGCCTCGGC
>JBDRPD010000082.1:0-21129 GCA_043827405.1 Elusimicrobiota bacterium
AGTTCCTCGTCCCAAAACAGCAGGTAGGCCGCGAGCTTGAGCCCCAGGTGCTCGGGCGTCTCATTCTCAACCGCGGCCAGCACCAGCTTGCGCGAGGCGCTGTTGACCTGGAGATCGGCGCGGATTTTCAGCGGGAACATCAGAGGAAGGCCAGGGCGAAAACGGTCGCGAAGATCGGCACGGGCAAAGGATACTACTTCCTATCCGCTAGCTCCAAATTCGCCGGCACGCGCGTCGTTCTTTTGCGATATAATCGAGCGACGCTGAGGACTCTCGATTCGCATGGAGGATCGGCCATGGCAAGAAAAAGAAACACTGCAAAGAGCGGGCGCAGCCTGCGCGCAAAAAAGCGCGCGCACCGCGGGCTCACCACCGCCGAGGCCAAGGCTATTGACGCTTACTGGCGGGCGGCCAACTATCTGTCGGTCGGCCAGATATACCTCTTCGATAATCCATTATTAAAAGAGCCTCTTAAGCTCAAGCATATCAAGCCGCGGCTGCTCGGCCATTGGGGGACCACTCCCGGCCTCAACTTCATCTACGCGCATCTCAACAGAATCATCAGCCAGCGCGATCTCAGCATGATCTATCTGGCTGGTCCGGGCCACGGCGGACCCGCGCTGGTGGCGAACACGTATTTAGAGGGGTCTTACAGCGAGTTCTATCCGCATATCGGACAGGACGCCGATGGGATGCGCAAGCTCTTCAAGCAATTCTCCTTCCCCGGCGGGATTCCGAGTCACGTCGCCCCAGAGACTCCCGGCTCCATCCACGAAGGCGGCGAGCTCGGCTACGTCGTCTCACACGCCTTCGGCGCGGTATTCGATAATCCCGATCTTATCGCGGCCTGCGTGGTCGGCGACGGCGAAGCGGAGACGGGCCCGCTCGCCGCTTCGTGGCACTCCAATAAGTTTCTAAACCCCGCGACCGACGGCGCGGTCCTGCCGATACTGCACCTAAACGGCTACAAGATCGCCAACCCCGCCGTGCTGGCCCGCATCAGCCATGAGGAGCTGGAGGCATTTTTTCGCGGCTGCGGGTACGACCCATATTTTGTTGAAGGCTCCGATCCTGCGCGCATGCACCGGATCATGGCGGAAACGCTGGACGAAGTGTTCGACAACATCCGAGATATCCAGGCACAGGCGCGCGCCGGCGGCAAGGTCGGTCGTCCGCGCTGGCCGATGATCGTTCTGCGCTCGCCCAAGGGCTGGACAGGGCCCAAACAGGTGGACGGCAAGAAGACCGAGGATTTCTGGCGTTCCCATCAGGTCCCGCTGTCCAAGCTGACGGAGAAGCGTTCGCACCTCAAGCTATTGGAAAAATGGCTGAAGAGTTATCACCCGGAGGAGCTCTTCGACAAAGCAGGCCGGCCGATCGGCCAGCTCTTGGAACTGGCGCCCAAGGGAGCGCGACGCATGGGGGCCAACCCGCACGCTAACGGCGGGCTGCTGCTTAAGGATCTGCGGATGCCCGATTTCCGGGATTACGCGGTCAAGGTGTCGAAGCCGGGCGCAGCGATGGACGAGTCGACGCGCGTCATGGGGAGGTTTCTGCGCGATGTGATGAAGTCCAATATGGACCGCCGCAACTTCCGCGTGGTGGGGCCGGACGAGACCGCGTCCAACCGCCTAAGCGCGCTTTTCGAAGTGACCGACCGCACCTGGCTCGATCGGACCATTCCGGAGGACGATCATCTGGCTCCCGACGGCCGCGTGATGGAGATTCTCAGCGAGCACACATGTCAGGGCTGGCTGGAAGGGTATCTCTTGACCGGTCGGCACGGGCTATTCTCCTGCTATGAGGCGTTCATCCATATCGTGGACTCGATGTTCAACCAGCACGCCAAGTGGCTCAAGGTCACCCGGGACGAGATCCCATGGCGGAGGCCGATCGCCTCGTTAAACTATCTGCTGACTTCACATGTATGGCGCCAGGATCACAACGGATTCAGCCACCAGGACCCGGGCTTCATCGATCACGTAGTCAACAAGAAGGCGGACGTCGTCCGCGCCTACTTCCCGCCGGACGCGAACTGCTTATTATCGGTAACCGATCACTGTCTTCGCAGCCGCAACTACGTGAACGTGATCGTAGCCGGCAAGCAGCCGCAGCCGCAGTGGCTCGACATGGACGCCGCGGTCAAGCATTGCACCAAAGGAATCGGTATCTGGGAGTGGGCCAGCAACGACCGGGGCTCGGAGCCGGACGTGGTCATGGCATGCTGCGGGGACGTGCCGAGCTTAGAGACCTTGGCGGCGGTGGAGATCCTGCAGCGGCAGTTCCCCCCCCTGAAGATCCGCGTGATCAATGTGGTGGATCTGATGACTCTGCAGAGTCAAGACGAACATCCGCACGGACTTTCGGATCGAGAGTTCGACGCGCTCTTCACCAAGACAAAGCCGATCATCTTCGCCTATCACGGCTATCCCTGGCTGATTCACCGCCTGACCTACCGGCGGTCCAACCATAACAACCTGCACGTGCGCGGCTACAAAGAGGAGGGGACCACGTCGACGCCGTTTGATATGGTGGTTCTCAACGACCTTGACCGCTTTCACCTGGTGGAGGATGTGATCGACCGCGTTCCGCAGCTGGGATCGGTGGCGGCCTACGTCAAGCAAGCCATGCGCGATAAGCTTATCGAGCACAAGCAGCACATCGCGAAGCACGGCATCGATATGCCCGAGATTCGCGACTGGATATGGAAGGGTGGCAAGTAGCGGGACGAACCCGCGCGTTCGCAGGCCGGCCCTTGACAGAAAGTTACAGCCTGCTATAATCATAGAAGTCACGGAGGCTCGCGCCAAGGCGCGGGCGGCGTGGCTTTTTTTGCGGTACGGGGCGGACCAAACATATGAAACAGCTTATTACTCGGAGCGCGTTCTACGCATGCGATTTCGTCATGGGTAATATGCGTCCCGGCAAGGGGGTGCCGATGTAGAAGGACCCGGCACTTAAGCCGTACCGGCGCCCCCATGCTCCAAATCAGGAGTGTGGGTTTTTTTATGCACAGCTTTACACGATTACGGAGTCGTCGAAGCGGAAAGACAGCGGCCGCAAGGCTGAAAATACGGGTTCGAATCCCGTCTCTGTAATCAGAATTTTGCAGGAAACAGATCTGGGGACCGCACCCCCCGTGGCTTGCGGTCCCCGCAATTTAGCCGGGGATATTCTGGATCGAAACCGGGCTGCCGACGTGGACGGTCTGGGTGGGGAAGGCGATCTCCACGCCGAGCGCCTGCATCTCGCGCACGATGCTGAGGAAGAACTTCTGCTTGGCATCGAGGAACTCCGCCCATTTGGTGGTGCGGGTGAAGCAGTAGATGAGGATGTCGAGCGAGTGCGGCCCGAAGTTGTCGAAGTTGACGAGGAAGAAATCTTTGCGGATATTGTCGTCGGTCTTGATGAGCTCGCGGATTTTATTAACCGCCGCCTCGATCTTGTCGGCGGGGGTGTTATAGGTCAGCCCGAGACGGAAGGTAATCCGCCGCTTGTTCATGCGCGACCAGTTATTAATGATCGAGGTCGTAAACATCATATTGGGAACCGTAACCAAGCTATTGGCGAAGGTCCGCACCCGGGTGGTGCGCAAACCGATCTCCTCCACCGTCCCCTCGCAGGACGGCATCTCGATCCAGTCTCCGACCCGGAACGGCCGGTCGAATAGAACGACGATAGAGCCGAACAGGTTGGACAGGCTGTCCTTGGCCGCCAAAGCGACCGCGGCGCCGCCGAGGCCGAAACCGGCCAGCAGGCTGCCGACCGAGTAGCCCATGTTCTGCAGGAACAAGATGCCGCCGATGATGAGGAGAAAGACCTTCAGCGACTTCTGTACTATCGGCAGCAGCTGCTCGTCAAGGCCGAAGGCGGTCTTCTTGGCGTGCTTGGCCCATTCGACGAAAACACCATCGATGACTCGCAGACAGAGCCAGAGCGTGAACAGAACCGTTACCGAACGAAAGCCCGCGTAGAGAAAGCGCCGGAAGTCGACCGGCTCAGTCGGGACCGGCAGGGAGTGAATGGCCAGGTAGAGGCCGAGCGCGAGCAGGGCCAGCGGCAGCGGCTTGCGCACGACCTCGATCACGACATCGTCGAGGCGGGTCTTGGTCTTATCGGCCGCCCGCGACAGGCCGTCGAGGAACTTCTCGCACAGCCGGCGCGACACGAAGCCGGCGAAGACGAAGAACAACGCCAGCAGGTACTGGTAGACGGCAATGCCGAAATAGGGTTGGCTCAGGAAACGTCCGGCCGCGTGCGCGAATTCCTGCATGACGGGTCCAGTGTACTTAATTTGCCCGCCGCGGAGGCAAGCGGGGTTGCAGACCCGATTTCATATACTGACTCATGCGCCAAACGCTTGCCTGCCTCGCGCTCGCCCTGCTCTCGGCCGCCTGCGTCCCCCGCGTACAGAAGCCCGGCGCGGAGCGCGCGGCGCCGGCGCTGACGGACAGCGCCTACCTCACCGCCGACGGCAAGAGCCTACCCCTCGCGCGCTGGACGCCGGAAGGCCCGCCCCAGGCCGTCGTCGTCGCGGTGCACGGCTTCAACGACTACCGCCGAGCTTTTAATGGGACCGGCGCCTTCCTGGCCGAGCGCGGCATCCTCACTCTGGCCTACGACCAGCGCGGCTTCGGCGAGAACGAGGACGCCGGCATCTGGACCCCGGGCGACGTGCTCGCCGACGATCTCCTGGGACTGCTCGCCCTGGTGCGCGCCGCGCATCCGGACGTCCCGGTCTACGTCCTCGGGATGAGCATGGGCGGCGCCGTGTCGCTGCACGCGCTGAGCCGCAGCACCGCGCCCCCCGACGGCGTCGTTCTCGTCGCCCCGGCCGTCTGGGGCTGGTCGACGATGAATCCGTTCTACAAAGCGACCCTCTGGCTCGCCGCCCACACCGTCCGCGGCTGGCGCCCTTCGGGCCGGAGCCTGCATATCAAGGCCTCGGACAATGTGGAGATGCTGCGCGCGCAGGGGCGCGACCCCTACATCATCAAGAAAACGCGCATCGACGCCGTTTACGGGCTCGTCGGCCTCATGGACGACGCGCTCGAAGCCGCGCCGAAGCTTAAGCTTCCCATCCTGCTCCTTTACGGCGGGAACGACCAGATCATCCCGGCGCGCTCCATGCAGGCGCTGCGCCGGCGGCTCGGGAAGCATGAATACAAGTTCTACTCCGACGGGTACCACATGCTGCTGCGCGATCTCGACGGCGCCAAGGTTTTGGCTGATGTCGCCCGCTGGCTGGAGGACGGCTACTCGCCGTCGAAGAGCCCGTCGAGGGTGCCGCGGGCGTTGTAGGTGCCGGGGAAGGGCGCGGGCTTGAGCCGGAGGCCCACATCGCGCAGGCGGTTGAGCAGGGACGGCGCGCCGCCGCCCTCGGCGTTCTTCATTAAAACCGCGATGCGCTGCCCCCATACCGGCCTGAGCCGCTCCATCCCGGAGAGGACCTCCTCGAACTGGTCCGGCCGGGCCAGCGAGTTGGCCAAGAGCAGAGCCGCCGCCTGATCCGGCTCGAGCGCTTTTTTGCCGAGCCCGCCGGTGACCTTCTGCGCCGTAGTGCGGCCGGAACCGGTATGCAAAATTGCATTCTGCAGGTACTCTCCAACCTGCTCCGGCCGGGTCATGGTCGCCACCTTCTGCAGATGGGTGGCGAAATTGCCCAGCATCTCGGCGGCGAAAAACGGCTGCTGGCTGAGCGAGACGGCCAGCGAGTTGACATAGGCCGGCACGAAAGGGCCCGTGGGCGCCTTCACCGGGGTCTTGATCGGGGGAAGCAGAGCGATGGCGGCGCCGGCGGGCGCCGAGAGTGCCGTGATTAGGAGGAGCGCGAGCTTCATACCTAAATGATACCCGGATGCCGCCGCCCGGGGAGGGGCCTAAGGCCCGGCCGATTCACGTCGGATGACCCAGGCAGGAATGGGACCTTTTCCGTGCGGGTCTTGACGCTGTCATTGGCTATGGCTACTCTACAGTTACAGCATGGAAGAATCGCGAAACCGGGGACGTCTTTCCCTAAAACTTCTTCTTTGGTTCCTGTTGATTTCGCTGGTGCCCGTCGGCGTCATGGGCTGGCATCTCATCAACACGTCCCTGAACGTGCTCAAGGATGTCTCCATCCGCAACCAGCGGGCGATGGCTCAACGCTTCGCCGAAAACGCAAACGCTACGCTGGCGGGGTTCAAGGAAGCGCTGCGCGAGACCGTCCGTCTCGGCGAGTTCGCCGATACGACGCCGGAGACCCGGGAACGCTACCTCGAGCGGGTCATGCAGCTCCAGCCGGCCTTTCTGGAGCTTTCGGTGGTCAATATATTCGGGCAGGAGCAAATCCGCATCGGCCGCTTCCAGGCGGAGAAGCTCGAAACCCGGAACTTTTACGACTCCCCGGCGTTCCAGACCGCGATCAAGCGCGAGGAGTATCTGGGCGGCCTGGAGCGCCTCAAGGGGCTGTATCCCGCCATGACGATCTCCGTGCCCATTATGGAAACCACGGGCATCTCCACCACATCCGCCAAAGCCGCCTCCCTCTCCACCGCCCCCGTCAAAGGCGTACTGATGGGAAAAGTCAGCCTGGCGGGGCTGACCAACATGCTGCAAAAAGAGCTGTCAATAACAGACAAGCGCGAAGCGGTCATCGCGGCGCCGGACGGCTTCATCGTCTCGCACTCCGACCCGGACAAAGTCTACCGCCTAAACGCCATGCTGCCGGAGAATGTGCTCAAAGCGCTGGCGGAACGCACCGCGGACATCGGCGGCGGCGAGATTTCCCTGGAGAAGGGGAAGAGCGTTCTCGGCGGCTACGCGGCGGTAGAAGGAACCGGCTGGTTCGTCTACGTGCAGCAGCCGCTGGAGAGCGCCTACCATGCGGCGAGCCGCATGCGGCGGCAGATTCTGCGGATTCTGCTCTGGGTGATCCTGATCACCGTCCTGCTGTCTTTGGCCATCGCCGCCCACATCACGCTGCCCATCCGCGAGCTCACCCAGTCCGCCGAACAGATCGCGGTCGGCCGCTTCGAGGACCTGCCGGAGCTGACCCTGACCAACGACGAGATCGGCGACCTCGGCCAATCCTTTCTCAAGATGACCAAGGCCCTGCACGGAAAAACCGATGAGCTGGTCGGCGCCAAGCAGGCGCTGGAGAAGCTCAAGAGCACGCTCGAAACGCGGGTGCGGGCGCGCACGCGCGAGCTCGACGCCGCGCAGGACGAGCTCGTCACCAAGGAGCGGTTGGCGGCCATGGGCCAGATGGCGTCGGTGGTCGGCCACGAGATCCGCAACCCGCTGGCGGTCATCAATAACTCAATCTTCTTCATTAAGACCAAGCTCGGCAAAGCCGGCCGGATCACGCCGCAGCTGGAGCGCCACGTAAAAATGATCGAATCGGAAATCCAGCAGGCCAACGTCATCATCAACGAGATATTGACCTATTCCCGCTCCCGCGAGCTGGTGCTTAAGGAGCTCTCTCTGAACAAGTTCATCGCCGATGTGCTCGCCGTCTATCCTTTCCCGGGACATATCGAGGTCCGCAAAGAGCTGGACGCGCGGGACGCGGCGATCAAGATCGATCCGGACGAGATGCGCCAGGCGATGCGCAACCTGATCGGCAACGGCGTCGAGGTCATGCCGGAACGCGGGACGCTCACCGTCCGCACCAAGGTTCTCGACGAGCAGTGGACACAGGTCGACATTCAGGACACCGGGACCGGCATCTCCCCGGACGTCCTCAACAAGATGTTCTCCCCCTTCTACACGACGAAGGCCCGGGGCACCGGGCTCGGGCTCGCGGTGGTCAAAAAGGCGATGGGACGCATGGGCGGAAAAGTGGAGGCGTTCAGTGAAGTGGGCAAGGGAACGCTGTTTCGCCTCTACATCCCGCGGCAGCCCGAGGCGAACCGGACGCCGTAGGAGGAGCCTAGGCCGGCTTCCGGTCGATGGCCGCCCGGACGCGTTCCAGCAGATTTTCCGTCTCGAAAGGCTTCATGATATAGTCCGCGGCCCCGGCGGCCAGCGCCTGATCTCTTTCTTTACTGCTGCGCTTTACCGTCAGCATAATGACCGGGACATCACCGACCTGCTCGGACGCGCGCAGCGACTCAACAAACTGCAGCCCGTCCATAACCGGCATCACCCAGTCCGCCAGCACGAGCGCGGGCTTGGACTCCAGGATCAGGTTGAGGCCGGTTACTCCATCGCCGGCCAAGCGAACTTCATAGCCGGCCTTCTCAAGGATATCCTTGATGGTTAGACGGAAATCTTCATCATCGTCGATGACGACAATTCTATCACCCATAAACCTCTCTTGACGCGTTCTATCTACGCGCGACCGTACGCTTCAGCGGGGGGATGTGACTCAAGTCTGTAACCCAGGTCACACCGTAAGTATGCCCCGAAAACCGCAGATTTTCAATGGTTTTATCAGCCTCTAAAATGCGGCGCGAAAGCTGAGTCGCCTATGCGCGATATCCGCTCGCAGGCGCCGGAGAAATTCATCATCCGGGAAGCGCTCCAGCCCGCGCCGCTGCCAGTCCAGGGCTTCGTCGAAACGGCCGGACCGGGCGAAGTGATAGGCCATAATCCGGTAGGAATAGGCGTCCTGAGGATCGAGCTCGGCGGCGCGCGTGAAGTCGGCCGCGGCGCGAAACATATCTCCTGTTTTCAAGTGCGTACGGCCGAGCCAGCGATGCAGGCTCGGGGATTCCCATTTGAGCGCGCCCCCCGCCATAGGCTCATAATGCGCCAGCAGCCGGTCCGTTCGCTCCCGCCGCAGCGCCGCCGCCTCCGTGAACTCCGCCAGCGCCAAGGCATAGCGCCCGCCGCGGTAGTACGACTCGCCCAGGCCTTCCCGCGCCTTCGCCGACCAGGGATAGATGCGAACCAAACCGCCCCACAAACGAGCCCCTTCGCACCATTCCCGTCCGCGCGCCCCGGCCGATCCGGCCCATACCAGCAGCAGCAGCGCCGCCAGGCGCGGACGCTTGACCAGGAACCAGGCCGCGACGACCGCCAAGCCGATGTAGGGAAGATAGAGCCAGCGCTCCGCCATATAGCGCGTACTCAGGAGATTGAAGGGCAGCAGATTCGACGTGATCCCCAAAAAGACGAGCGGCCACACCGCCCACGCGAGAACGGCGCGCTCTTCCCGCAGCCGGCGCCACAACAGCACCGCCGCGAAGACGACGCATGCCCCGCCGAAAAGCCAGCCCAACACTTCCAGGGGCGACTGCGCCGGCAGGGCGAAATAATCGATGCGCAGAGCGGCCGGCAAAACAAAAATACGCACCGCCGTCACCACACCCTGCAGCCCGTAGTACAGGCGCTCGGCCAGCGGCAGGGAAACCCCGGCCTCCGCGCCCGGTCCTTTGAGCGCGATGAAACGGACCCCGGCGTAGACCGCCGTCACCGCGGCATAAACGGCATAGGCGCGCCGCCGCTCCCACAACCGCGCGCTGCCGCCCCAAAAGTAATCGCCCGCCGCGGCCAGCACAATTCCCAAGGCGCCGGTTTCCTTGGCCAGCATGGCGCAAACGCCGCCGGCCGCCGCCGCCGAGGTATTCCCCCGGCGATGCGCCCAGGCGAAAACAAGCAGGCCGCAGGCGGCCAGCAGCTCCTCATTGAAGGTCACGCACATGAGCGTCTCGACATGCGCCGGATGCAGCAGAAACAGCGCGGCGGCCAGCGCCCCCGCCCGCGGCGGCAGCCGGAACGCCCGCAGCGCGCCGAACAGCAGCAGCGCGTTGAGCAAGTGCAGGGCGAGGCCGACCGACCGCATCAGTCCCGGCGACTCGCCGAAAGCCCGCAGCTGCAGCACATAGCTGAGAGTCGCCAACGGACGCCATGACGCCTCCTGCGAGAGCTCGAAGTAGCTTCGGGTCAGGAAGTCCGCCGGCCGCACCGGCTGTTCAAGCGCGGCATTGTCCGCGAGAAAGACGAGATCGTCCCAGACGAAGGGCGCGTCCAGACAGGGGATATAGACGAGCAGGCACAAGAGAGCGCCGAATACCAGCACCCCGATATAGCGGCGGCGGGCGGCGGCGAAAAACATCTTAAATCGGCTTCCCATTGCTGCGCTGTGGAATGATAACATAGTCGGGCATTCCCGCCTGATTGCGGAATAGCCTATTTTCTACAATGCAGACATGAGCCGTCCGCGACCGAACGAAGGCTTCACGCTCATCGAGATGCTGGTCGTCGTGATCATCATCGCGACTTTGGCCTCGATCAGCACCCCGCAGTATTTCAAGGTCGTCGAAAGCGCCCGCATCTCGGAAGCCAGCTTCCTGCTGTCCACCATCCGCAACGGCCAGGAAGGCGTCCTCGCCAGCGCGGGCGCATACATGCACAGCAATGCCGAACTGCCCGCCCTTGACGTCGAGCTGCCGGGCGAGGATCCGACCTACGGCATGAAGTACTTCTTCATGGTCGTCGGCGAAGGCTCGCCGGACGGCTGTCCGCCCAACGGCGCGTACTACAACATAGCTTTCATCCGTTATGGGGAAAACGCCAAGGTCATGCGCCGCTACTTCGAAAACTACATGATGGTCTACGAGCGCTGCACCAACCAGATCACATTTCCCGGCTGCCCGAACTGCGCCAACGATTTCAAACGCTGAGCTATGCTGAAATACCTCATCATCGTCGGAGCCCTCATGATCGGCGGCGGCGTCTGGTATGCCCAGCACAGCAGCGGGGTTATCGAACAGCCGGCACCGCCTCCTCCTCCTCCTCCTCCGCCGCCGCCGCCGCCGCCGCCGCCTCAGCTGTCGCCGGAGCAGGTCGACGAAGTCCGCACCAAGCTTTTCGACGCCGACCGCGAGGTGCGCCTGGCCGCCTTGGAGAAAATAGCGAAATTCGTCGGCCGCGATGCCGACGCGCTGCTCACCCAGCAGCTGAAGATCGATTCGGACGCCGATATTCGCATCCGCATCCTGCGCCTCCTGGAAAAGCGCGGACCGGAGGACGCGCCGCGGCTGATCTATCCGGCCCTGCGCGACACCGAGAGCAATGTGCGCGTCGCGGCGATCACCTCGCTGAAAAACATTTACGCCTACTCCTCAGGCAACGCCCTCACCCAGATGCTCTACGATGTGGATGAGGGCGTCAAGCGCGCCGCGCTAGATGCCCTAAACCACTTCGCCGAGCGCAAAATCTCCCGGCGGCAAACCACGCGCAGCTACCAGCTTCCCCCTGACTTCGCATCGCTCTACATGAAGGCGATGGCCAATGCCTACGGGCACAAAGAAGCGCCGGCGCCGGAACCGGCGCGATAATCAGGCGAGAGACCGCGAACGGCTGTTAAACAGCCCGGTCAGCCGTACGGATTCCGCGGCGAGGCGGCTGCGCTTAAGCATCGCCAGCATTTC
The DNA here is from genome assembly GCA_043827405.1 of Elusimicrobiota bacterium. GTDB lineage: Bacteria > Elusimicrobiota > Elusimicrobia > UBA1565 > UBA1565 > JBDRPD01. Next base: position 11,361 of record JBDRPD010000082.1, read on the forward strand.
CTCGGAAGCGGCGATACGCAGGGCGGCGAGCTTGTTCATCAGCAGGCTCCCGGGGCAGGAGGTCGCCGTATGGTGGGCATGTCCCTCGAGCGCGCCGCTCTTTTTGGGATCGACCCGATACTTGACCGCCAGATAGGCGACCAGGCGCTTGAGGCTTTCCATTTGATCCGGCGTGGGATCCTTCTTCATGAAGTTCCCCATTAAAGCGATCCCCAGGTTGCCGCGATTGGCCCCATGCGCATGCGCGCCCAGCATATTGGACGGGCGGCCCTGAACCACCCGGCCGTCGCCGGCGATCAGAAAGTGGTAGCCGATATCCTGGAAGGCCTGCTTGCCCTCCAGCGCCCGGCCGACCATATGATAGTGCTGAATATTGCGCGCCGTCTGCGCGGTATTCTGCTCGCCGTGGGGAGTATTTCCCTCCGTATGATGCACCGTCATCCGCACCGGCGTCGTGGGAGAGGCTTCTCCTTTGCGCTTTTTGGCGCCCCAACCGAGACGGTCCAGCACCCCGTAGGCCTTGTCGTAAGCTTCCTGCTGGAAGCGCTCATAGGCCTCCATGACCACCGGGCCGCCCGGGATCACATTGGCCAGCGCCCGCTTCTCCCGCAGCTGGCTTTTGGCGAGCGCCAGAGGAACGTCGCTCGTCTTAAGCCCCCCGCCCGAACCAAGACCCGCAGAGGAATACGCGGTCTTGGTGAGGCCGTCGAAGCACTTGCGGCCGCCGCCGCCGGCAAAGACGGGCGTCGAGGACTTCGCCCGTACCTGACCGAACGACTTGGCCCCGTCGAACAGCCGGCTCTGCGCCTGAGCGGACGACTCCCCGACGCCGCCGATGGAACCCTTGGAGGATGCTCCCGGCGCATCGACGCAGTACTCGTCCCCCATCTTCGAATAGGCCGCACTGTAGCTGTCCGCGCTCTGCTTGCGGGCGGACGACTGCCGCGGCGCCGGAGAGGAATCCGACGTGTTGGCAGCATCCTCATCACAGTTGCAGGCCGTCGACATGGAGACCGCGAGGGCGAGGGCAAGCAGGCGGTTGAAGGCAGGCGGCGTTCGCATGACGCCATAGTGTGGGCCGGGAGGCGCAACTTTTTAAGGGCCTATGGGTCTCATGACAAATAGGCCCTTGGTCCTATGCGACAGCCGACCGGACGCCTCATAAAAAAGCCTTATTAACAAATAGTTTCCCCCCCCTGGCGAAGCCTTTATCGCTCTGCTACCATTTAGCGAATAGGCATGGATCCCGCCAAAAAAATAAGCCAGGATGTCGAGTCCATAAACAATCTCGACGCCGCGAAGATGACGCTGCGCTGGTCGCTCGGCCGCCTGCGCCTGATCGAGGAGCGCAATAAGGCTCTCGAGACCGAGGTCGACAAGGCCCAGTCGGCGCTGCTCGCCCAGAGCAAGGCTTCCAACAACGAGCAGACCTCGGTGCTCGACCGCAAGGATTACTACCAGAAGCTGGAAAGCCTGCTCTCCGACTACTGCAAAGGGACGCTCGACCTGCAGTCCCTCCTCGGGCGCGAAGCCGACATAGAGAAGCAGGAGAAAGACCTGCTGAAGAACCGCGGCGACTTTGAGCGCGAGATCGCGGAGCGCAAGGACGCCCTCGAGCGCCGCTTCAAGAAGCTCCAAGCCGAGATTGAAATTCAGGCCGAGCGCCAGACGGAGAACATCGAGAGCATCCTCGAAGACCGCAAGAAGCAGCTCGACAAAGCCTACCTCGACCGCGAGCTGGCGATCCGCTCGACCGACCACCAGCTGGAGCTGCGCGAACAGGCGATCACGGACCTCGACCGGCGGCGCGACGAGCTCCAGGAGGAGCGCAAACACGCGCTGGAATCCCGTATCGGACAGTGGGAGGTCGAGCTTCAAGAACAGAAGGCGCTGGACAAACGGCAGGCGGAAGCCGAGCGCAAAACCCTGACCGAGCAGGCGAAGCAATGGGAAGGGCAGGCGCGCCGCTACCTCATGAAGATCGAGGAGCTGGAAGCCGGCAAAGCCCAGCTGCAGGAGCGGGAGCTGGCCCTGACGCTGGAGACCGAAAAGCGCATCGAAGCGCTGAAAAGCGAGCATGAGGCCAAGAGCCGCCACCTTTCCGCCCTGTTCGAGGACCGGCGCAAGGAGCTGGAGGGCGTCGAGCATGAGCTGCGCAAGCAGAGCGCGGCCAAGTCGGTCGAGCTTAAGCAGCAGGTCGCCGACGCGGAAACGCGCATCCGGCTCCTGGCCGACAACCTGGAGCGCTCCAACAACGCCGTCGACGACCTGCGCAAGCAGCTGGAAGACTCCAAAAACACCGCGCAAAGCTTTAACACCGCGGCCGAGGTCGAGCGGGCCAAGACCGAGAAGTGGCGGCAAGCCGCCGCCGAAGCCCGCTCCGAGGTCGAGAAGCTCAAGGAAGAGTTCTTCAAGAAGCAATCCGACAAGGACATAGAACATACCTCGCAGGAAGAAGCCTACCTCGATGATCTGCGCCGGAAAGAAGCCGAGCTGAAGGCGCACTGGGAGAAGCGAAACAAGCAGCTTGACGAGGACCGGCAGGTCTATCAAGCCAAGCTGGACGCCGAGCTCGCCGCCAAGGTCCGTGAGCTCAGCCAGGAGCACGGAAACCGCCTGCAGGCGGCGAGCGAAGAGAGCCGGGCGCAGATCGCCGCGCTCACCAAGCAGGTCAAGGACGCGGAGGCCAAGATCGGCATCTGGCAGGAAGCGACCTGGGACGCGCGGCGCGACACCGCCGCGCTCAAGGAGCGCCACCTGCGCGAGGACGCCAAGCTGGAGCACGAGCATACGGAGAAGCTCCAGGCCCTGCTCGGCGATTTCAAAGAACAGGAAGGCGCGCTCGAAGCGACGTTCAAGAGCAAGATCGAGGAAGTGCGCGCCAAGCACGCCGAGCGTGTCCGCGAGCTGGAAAGCCGCATCAACTCCCTCGAGGAGAAAAACGCGACCCTCGAGGACTCCGTGGACCGCACGCGCCAGAGCGCCGAACAGAAGGACGAGCGCGGCCGGGCGGCGGAGCAGCAGATCGAAGTGCTCAAGGAAAACCTCGCCGTCGAGCGCGGCCGGACGCAGGAGCTGCTCAAGGCCGCCGAGAAGATGCGCGCCGAAAACGCCGGCCGCATGTCCGAGCTGACGCACCGCGTCGAGGCGGAGATCCTCAAGCTCAAGAACGCCGAAGGCGCGCTGCAGGCGGAGAAAGAGAAAACGGCGGTGCTGGAACGCCAGCTGATCGAGTCCCGGGCCCGCATCCAGGCGCTGGAGGAAGCGGCGATTCACGAGCGCGAGCGGGCGGAGAATTTTAAAGGCGATACCGAGGCGGTTCGCGAGGACCTGCGCAGCGCCTACCGGGTAAGGACCGAGGAGCTCCGCACCCAGCACGCGGCGGAGACGGCCCGGCTCGAAAAAGAGATCGGCGCCCTCAAGCAGAAGCTGCAGAGCGGAGAGGTCACTTTGGCCGCGGAGCAGAACGCGGCCGCCGAGGCGCACAAGCTGCTGGCGGCCGCGCAGGACAAGCTGCGGGCGGTGGAAGACACGCTGGCCCAGGAGCGCGCCCGCGCCGAAGAGCAGCGCGCCGCCTCATCGCATGCCCGGCTGGAGCTGCGCGACGCGCATGCCGCGGAAAGCGAGAAGCTCGAGCAGGAGTTCGCCCAGCGCGAGACCGAGCTGCGCGGGACGATCGAATCGCAGGCGCAGAAGCTCAAAAACGAGGAGCACCGCAACCTGCACGCCGAGCGCGTGGGCGCCGAGCTGCGCAAGCGCCTCGCGGAAGCGGAAAAGCAGACCGGGGACCTGGAGCAGACGCTCGAGCAGTCCCGCGGCGACGCCGACAAGCTGCGGCGCGAGCTGACCCGCCGGCAGGAGGAGCTGGAGCTGGAGCGGCGCGCCGAGCGCGAAGCCCTGCACAGCGAGCACGCCGCGCTCATCGCCGAACTGCAAAAACGCATCGAACAGGCCAACCAGATGATCGCCGGCCGGGACGAAGCGCTGGCGGTCGAGCGGCAGAAGACCCAGGACCTGGACAAGCGCCTGCTCGTCTTCGTCGATCGAACCCGCGAGCTGGAAGAAACGCTGGGGCAAGAGCGGGCCGCCGCCGAAAAAGCGCGCAAAGAGGCGGAGCGCACTCTGGCCGAGCTGCGCGGAAAAGGCGCTTACGAACGGACGACGATCATCGGCGAGCACGCGGCCATGGTCGGCGAGCTGCAAAAACGCATCGAGCAGGCCAACCAGATGATCGCCGGCAAGGACGAAGCGCTGGGGATCGAACGGCAGAAGACCGAAGATTTGGAGAAGCGCGTCCTCGCCTTCCTCGAGCGGACCCAGGAGCTCGAAGAAACGCTGCAGCAGGAGCGCGGCGGAGCCAGCACCTCGCGCACCGAACTGCAGAAACAGCTGGAACAGGCGCTGCAAACCGTCGCCGCCGGAGAGGAAGCGCAGGCGGTCGAAAAGCAGAAGACCGCGGAGCTGGAAAAACGCATCTTCGCCTTCACCGAACGCGAGAACGCGCTTGAGGACACGCTGCAGCGGGCGCATACCGAGCGCGATTGCGCCCAGGGCGAAGCCAGCGCCGAGATCGAGAAAGTGCGCGCCGCCGCCGTGCGCGAGCGCGAAGCGCTGCGGTCCGAGCACGCGGCGAACATGGAGGAGATGCGGCGGCGCAACGAAGACCTGGCGCAGGAGATCGCCAAGGGACACGAGGAGCTCTCGGTCCGCGCGCACAAGATCGAGCGGCTCGAGGAACGCATCGCCGCCTTCCAGAAGCGAACCGACGCCCTGGAGCTGGCGCTCAGCGAGGACGCCCGCGAGCGCCTCGAGAAGGGCGAAACCCTGGACGAAGTCACGCGGAAAGCCCCCGGCAAGATCGGGCGCATGCTCAGCCAGATGTTCGAGAAGGACCGCGCGCTCGAGGCGGCCTGGCTGGAGCGCAGCCGCGAGCTCGACCAGGCATACGAGGAACGCAACCGCGAGATGGAGGAGGCGCATGCCGAGCGCCTGGCGGAAATCGAGCAGTCCCTCCTCAAGGAGCGCGAAAAATCGCAGCAGCTCATGCAGGCGCTCATGGAAGCGCAGAAGGCGCAGGACAAGCTCAAGCATGAGCAGGCCGAAGCCCTGCAGAATCAAGCCGGAAAGCTCTCCGCCAAAGCCGCTGAGAAAGTAGAGTCCATGAGCGCCGCCGAGGCGGCCCGCACGCTGGCGCTCAAAAAGCAGATCGAAGCCCTGCACGATGAGCTCACCGCCACGCAGGAAACCCAGCAGGCGCTGATCAAGGCGCACTCGCACGAGGTCAAGGAGCTCAGCGAAAAACTCAAGAACGAAGCCTATAAGAAAGAAGAAAGCCTTATCGCCGGCGAGGCCGGCCGCATCGAGGAACTCAAAGGCGAGATCCGGGCCCTGCAGGAAGACGTAAAGGCCGCGCACAAGGCGCGCGAGGAGCTGAAAAAAGAGCATGCCGAGGAGCTCCACTGGCGGGCGGAGAAGCTCAAGGAGGATTTCTACAAGCAGGAGGAGAACCTCATCGCCGGCGAGGCCGCGCGCCTCGAGGAGCTGAAAAAGAAAATTGGCGCCCTGCAGGACATGCTCAAGGGCCGCGACGAGAGCCTGGTCACCGAAACCCGGCGCTCGGAAGCCCTGGAAAAAAGAATCGCCGTCATGGAGGAGCGCCTGCACAAGCAGGAGCGCGCGCTCGCTGAAGAGCGGGCGGAATCGGAGAAACTGCGGGAGGCCGGCTCCACAACCAGCGAGCAGGCGGTCCGCAAGCATCTCGAGCTTGCCGATAAGATGCGCACCGAGCACGCCGCGCGCATCGCCGAAATGCAGCAGCGCGTGGAAGCCGCCCTGGCCGAGATTCAGGCGCGCGAAGAGCGCATCACCGAGGAGAAGCTCAAGCGTGCCGAAAACGAGCAGCAGGTCGCTGAGGCCCAGGAGAAGGAACGGGAGCTTAGAGAGCTGCTGGCCGCCGAGAAGGAGCGCGCCGCGGCCTACAATCAGCGCATCGCCTCGCTGCAGGAGCATCTCAAGAACCTCGAAAGAACGCTGGAAAACGAGCGTCAGGAAACGGAGAATCTCCGAAACACCGACGCGGTAACTCATGACGAGGCCGTCCGCGAGGCGCTCGAGCACGCGGAGAAGCTGCGCGCCGAGCATGCGGGCCGCATCGCCGAACTGCAGAAGCACGTAGAAAGCGCCGTCGCCGGACTGCAGGAGCGCGACGAGGAGCTGAGCGCGGCCCAGCTGCGCAGCGCGGAGCTGGCCAAGCGCAGCGACGCCTTAAAGGCCCGCATCCAAACCCTCGAGGCCAACCTCGAGGCGGAACGCAAGAGCGTCGAAGAGGCGAAGCGGGAAACCGAGCGCGGCCGCGATGAGGAGTGGAACGAATACCGCCGCGCTCTGGACGAGGACCACAAGCGGCGGCTGGCGGAATTCAAATCCGAACGCACTTTGCATGCGCAGGAAATCGCGCAGCACCGGGCGGAGCTTGAAAAGGAGCGCGCCGAGCTCGAGGATGAGATCACCGCGAGCCGGGGCAAGCTGGCCGCGGAGCAGCATCGCCTGGCGGCGCAGTCCGCGGAAACCAAGGCCGCCCTGGAAAAGGAACGCGCGCGCAGCGCCGAGGAGCTCGCCCAGGCCAAGGCCGATATGGAGGAGGAGCTCGCGGTCCGCGAGAAGAACCTGGAACAGGGACGCAAGAAGCTGGAGGAGGAGAAGGCGCGCAGCGCCGCCAAGATCGACAACGTGCGCAAGGAACTGCGCGCCAAACAGGATGAGCTGACCGCGCACGTGGACAAGCTGCTTAAAGAAAAGGCGGAGCTCGACAAGCACCGCCAGGAGCTGTCGAAGCGCTGGGAGGACAAGCGCCAGAAGCTCGCGCTCCTCAAGGCAAAGATGCTAAAGGATATAGAGGAAACAATCCGTAAATCCCGCGGCCGGCCGCAAAATTAAGACATGGCGCTCGAACCGGACGACGTCGAAAATCTGCTCAAGAACTACCGCTCCGAGCTCGTCGAGATGGACGTGGAGCTCCCCACGTTCTACCTCGAGGGAAAATCCCGGCAGGACCGCGCGATCCCGATCGACGCCGAGATCATTACCACGCCCGATCTGGTCAAGGAGATCGACCAGCTGTGGGCCGAGATCGAGCACCGCCGCATCGGCCCGGACCCCACGCGCTGGATCTGGGCCTTCTTCGCCTCCGTCATCGCCGGGGCCGCCCTGGGCACGCTCGCGGTGTTCATCTTCAAGCTCCCCGGAGCGCCGGTCCCGGCGGCCGACGTCGCGGCGGGGTCGGCGATCCAGACCATCCCCTTTCCGACCGGACATACCACGGGCCTGGCGGTCATCCGCGGCGCCTTCCTCTCGATCGACGCCCGGACGCAGGAGATCATCACCCTCGATCCCGGCAGCACCCAGATCGTGCGCGCCGCCGACTTCCCGAACCAAGCGGCTTCCGGACTCGCCGCCGGCGACCGGGAGCTGTGGAGCACCGACGCCGCCAGCGGCTGGATCTACCGCCATAACGCCGAATCTTTCGCGATAAAGGAAAAAAACCCCAGCCCCGGCAGCCGTCCCACCGCGATCCTATGGGACGGCACCAGCCTGTGGACGACCGACGCCGAAACCTCGAAGCTCTACCGCCACGCCGACGAAAAGGGCCTGCGCGTCCTGCTGAGCAAAAAAATAGCGGACGGCAACCCCGCCGGCCTGGTGCGTGTCGGCGATCACATCTGGGCCGCGGGCCGCCGGAGCCGGACGATCCACCGCTATCGCATCGGCGCGGGCCTCGAGCCCGAAGGCACGGCGCATATCGGCGACATCATTCCCGCCGGCAGCCGTCTCGACGGCATAACGGTCGAGGGCGACTGGATCTGGCTGCTGACGGACTCTCCTTCCGAACTGCACCGCGTCCCGCGCGGGCGCATCCGCTTCGGCTCCTGACCGGAGCTTCTCCCAGGATTTGCTAGGATAATTTCACAGGAGGAATCGCCATGCCCGAATTTCGCCAGAACATAGCCACCAAAGAGTGGGTCATTTTCGACACCGAACATCCGCATAAGCCCGAAGAGCTGCGTAATTCGGCCAAGCCGGCCAAGAGCCCGCAGAAGGAATGCCCGTTCTGTCCCGGAGCCGAGGCCAAAACCTCCGGAGCGACTTTCGTGGTCGGCGGCGACGACGCCTGGCGCATCCGCTGCTTCGAGAAAAAGCACCCGGTGCTGATGCAGAACGCGCCGAAGATCAAAGACCGCCATCCGCTCTACCGCGCCCTTCCGGGCGAGGGCATCCACGAAGTCATAGTCGACACGCCCGATCATGAGGCGCATCTGGCGACCATGCCGGAAGCGCAGGCGTTGGACCTGTTCGCCACCTACCAGCAGCGTTTCCAGACCATGCTCCACAATCCGCATATCGCGATGCCGCTGCTGTTCAAAAACCACGGCAACGGCCCCGACTGCGTGACCAGCCACGAGCATTCACAGATCGTGGGAACCAGCGTGGTGCCGCTGAGCATCCGCAGCCGCATGGACGAGGCGACCAAATACTACGAGTCCACCGGCCTATGCGTTTTCTGCAAGATGCTGGAACAGGAGATGAAGGACCAGGTGCGCGTGATCGAGGAGAACAACCACTTCCTGGCCTTTGTCCTCTACGCCTCGCTTTCCCCCTTCCACATCTGGATTCTGCCCAAGCGCCACGCCACCAGCTTCGGGGATGCCAATGAGAAGGAGATCGCGGACCTGGCGCGCATCATGCAGAAGGTGGCCAAGCGCCTGGACCAAGGGCTCAATGATCCGGCCTACAACTATGTGATCCAGTCCACGCCGCTGGACCGCGGCGATTCCGAGGCCTTCCACTGGTACATGACGATGATCGTACACACGACCAAGGCGTCAGGCTTCCAGCTGGGCTCGGGGATGTTCACCAATACGGTGCTCCCCGAAGAGAGCGCGCGCTACCTGCGGGACCTCAAGATATAGCTAAGCCGCGGCAGGCGGAGCTTCCGGCAGCGCAGGCCCGGCATACTCGGCGTCGCCGAAGGCGAGGATCGGGAAGAACACGAAGCCGATCAGGTACAGCCCGATAGCGAAGCCGACCCCTTTGCCGAAGGCCCGTGCCAGGGCAAGCATGGCGAGAAAGGCGAAGACCAGGTTCACCAGCGGCACGAACAGCAGGATCAGCCACCAGCCGGGCTTGCCGGCGATCACCAGCAGCACGTAGAGGTTGTAGAAGGGGATGATAGCGGCCCAGCCGGGCTTGCCGGCCTTGACGAATACTTTCCACAGGGCGGCGATCGAGACGACGACGATCGCCAGCTGTATCAGGAGTACGATCGCATTGGGGCCTTGGCTTTCCATTCTCGACCTCTTCCGAGCAGATTGACCGGCGCAGTAGTATAGCCGACGCGCCGGAATTACTCAAGGGCGCGGGAACCAAACGGCAGGGTCAGTTCGATGCGCCGGCCGGCCGCGCCGGTTGTTTCGCTCCTGCGATCGTGATATTCTCTCCCTAGATGAAGCATGCGGCTTATCGTCGGCGCTGCGCGCTCGCGGCCAGGTTCTTTCCCGTCATCCCATCGCTCTTCCTGGCCGCCTGCGCCATCGCGACCCCCAAGGTCCGCCTGGCTTCCGACGAGCTCGGGATGCGGCTGACCCGTCCGGCACACATGGCGCTCACCCTCGCATACTCGCCGACGGGCAATCATGTCGCGGCCGGCACGGCGACCGGCGACCTGCATCTCTGGGACGTCGCTGCGGGCCGCAAGCTGTGGACCGTGAAGGCG
>JBDRPD010000083.1:0-276024 GCA_043827405.1 Elusimicrobiota bacterium
TGGTCGCCGCAGGCGAACAGGAGCGCGCGTTCAATGCCCTTTTCCTCATATGGATATACGACGGTCCGTGCGCGCGTGTGCCGGAGCATCCGTGCAAAAGCGATATATACACTCATCTCCTCAATAGGCGCGCGGTGGATAATCATGTCCCGAAAAAACCTCAAGGAGAAGGCCCGGCTCTTGAAGCGTCCGATTTCCAGCGGCGGCAGATCCCGCTTTAGGGGCGCTAGATCGTGCAGGACCCGGAAGGATCGCGCGCGAATATCCACGATATCTGCTAATGAAAGGAAGTCGAAATAGAAGGCGTGGCGCCGCCCGCGCCGCGCAAGCGCGGCGGCGGCGCGCTTGCCGTCACGCAGGTGGTCAAGGTGATAACTCCAAAAGGCGCGGTCCTTGCTGAGGCCCGGCAGCTCATCGAGGGCCTTTCCGAAATAGTGATCGTCCTGCTGCTCGAAGATTTCGCCCCGCAGAACGTAGGAAAACGCGATCACATCGGCGTCGGCGGCGTCCGGCTCCGGCCGCAGATAGCGGGACAGCACGCGCACGGCAAGCGATGCGGTCAGGCGCAGCGGCGATACCGCGCGCACCGGCTGCGGAGAATACGCCAAGCGCCGCGGACAGCGTCCCGTACGGAGCTCTGTCAGGTACTCCGCCACCTCCGGGGGGCAGCCGACGGCGTACAGCGGCTGTCCGGGGTTTTTCTCATATTCCTCAGCGAGCGCCAGGGCGAAGAACAGGGGCTTGAGGTCAAAGGGATACCATGCGGTCAGGCGCGAGCCGTCCGTCAGCCACCAATAACGGGTGAGCGATGCGGCGCGTCGCGAGAGCTCCGCATGCCAGGCTTCCAGGCTTTGCCGCCATTCCTGCCGGCGCTGGGTCATGGCCGCTCGGATATCGAGGCGACGCCAGCCGTCCCGACCCAGGTCGCGGTGCTCGAAGTGAGCGTAACGGCCGCGCGAGGTTCCGGGCGGCAGCTCGGAGCATATGATGTTCACGTAAGTCCCCGTCCGCGCAGGAAGTATTCCACATTGGCCAGCTTCCAGAACGCGTCGCGGCCGAGCGGCTGGGCGCCGGCTCCTTTCATGATCCCGAGGATCCGGTGGGCGAGGTAATCCGCGGGGGCCCCCAGGTAGTCGGCGGATTCGTTGGGGAATCCCGCGAATCCTTGCTTGGTCATCAGCAGGTCGCGCCCGAAATGCCGGACGAACAGTTTTTTGAGCAGAACCTTGGTGCGCAGCAGCTCGTCGCCGCCGGCATGGTCAATCTTGGCGCGAAAAGGCAGGTTGAGCGCAAAATCCAGCACCGGCCGGCGGATATACACGGAGCGCGCTTCGACGCTCCACATCATGGACATGAGGTCCGCTCCGCGCAGGCCCACCGCCGGGACTTGATACGCAGCATCGCAGTACATCATCGCGAGGGCGGCGCGCGCGCCGGGATCGGCGACGTGCCCGTAGGCGCCCAGCGATTCCTTCCAGGCCGCGGCGAGCTCATCGCGAAAGCGCGCGGGCTCGTCGCCGGCGAACTCGAGCTCCGGGGACACATACGAGGTGTAGGGGGAGGGGCAGTAGGCCGCGTCGGGGCGGTGCTCTCCCGCATAGACGGAATAGCCGCCGAATACCTCGTCGGCCGTATCGCCGCCGAAGAGGACGCGGCATCCTTTGGCCGCGACGCGCGCGGACTGCATCGCCTGCGCTACGAACGAATGGGATGGGAGGGGGCTGCCGCAGGCTTTCTGACAGCGGGGGATTTCCGCGCTGTAGGGAACTTTGTCGACCTCGAGAGTGTCGATCGGCGCGCCCAGAGCCCGCGCGAAGCCGGACAGGTCGGAGCTGATGCGGTCTTTCCCGACATGGTTGACGGCGATGAGGAGATCGGGAGCTCCGCCGTGCACGACATAATGCGCGATCAGCGAGGAGTCGACGCCGCCGCTGACGACGGCGGCGAATTTCCGTCCAGCGGGGAGCATCTCCTTGACGCAGCCGGCGAGAAGGGCGTCGAGCTCGTCGGCCAGGTCGTCGAGCGAGCGGGCGGCATTGGCCTGCATGCGAGCGGGATCGATCCAATCGCGCAGCGAACGCCGGCGCAGCGTCTTCCAGCGGAGGCTCCGCAGGTCAAATTCAGCCACGGTGCCGGGTGGGAGCTGGCGAATATCGCGGAAGGCGGTGCGGTCGAACAGCAGCAGGTGGCGCGTCCGGAAGTAGTCCCGCAAGGCCTGCTCATCGATGGCCGCGCGGGGCACCAGCGTTAAAATCGCCTGAATTTCCGACGACACGATGAGGACCTCTTCGTCCTCGAAAATGTACAGGGACTTCTCTCCCTGAACGTCGCGGCAGTAGGTCAGCGTTTCCGATTTTTCGTCGAGCAGCGCGTAGGCGTACATCCCGTCGAGATGTTCCGGGACCTCGGCACGCGGAAACTTGTCGTGCAGATTGGCCAAGACTTCGGAATCGGTGGTTTCCGGAGCGGTCAGCTTCGGCAGGTCCGCCAGCTTGTTCTTCGCCAGCTGCTGGAAATTGTACACCTCGCCGTTATAGGCAATCGTATAGCGGCCGGACTGAGAGCATAGGTGATTGGTGTCGGGCGCCGAGAGATCGCCGGTCAAGGAAAGGATGGTCTGACCAAGGAATACCCGGTCGTTGAACTTGGCCAGCGAGATCGCCTCATCCGGTCCGCGCCATGTCATTTCGCTGAGCGCGCGCCGGCACGCCGCGAGGTTCAGGGCGCGTCCTTTTTTGTCGACGATGGTTAGGATGCCGCACATGGTTCAGCTTTCGGCTGGCGGGGCGGTCGCGCGCTGGCGCAGCAGCCGGTCGATCCCCTCCTGAATGGATGTCTTGGCGGTGAAGCCGAGTATCTCATGCGCCAGGGCCGCGCTCGCGACGCTGTACATGGGATCGCCGAACTCGCGCGGCTCTTCAACGAGCTCGATCTTGGCGGGGTCCTTGCCGATGGCCGCGGCGATCATCGCGATGATCGCGCGCACGGTGACGGCCCGTCCGGTTCCCACGTTGATGATGCGGCCCCGCGCCTGCGGAGAGAATACTGCACGCACGACCGCGTCGGCCGTATCGTCCGCGTAGATCATGTCGCGCTCACGCTCGAGCTCGCCGCGGACTACGACGCGGTCGCCCGCCTGCAGCTGGGTCAGCATGACATTGAGGATGCCCTGAAACGTGCTCGGCCGGTGGCCGGCGCCGTAGGTTGCGAAGACCCGGAGCACGGTCCAGGAAAGTCCGCAGCCTTTGCCTAAAGTCGCCAGGAAGTTTTCGCAGGCAACTTTGCTGATGGCATATATCTTGCCGGGCCGGATCGGGGCGTCTTCCGAGATCGGTCCGCGCGGCTGCTCACCGTAGACGCCCGAGGTGCTGAGGAAGATGACGGGCTTCTTGGCCCGGGCGCACCAGTCGAATATTCGCATGCTGCCCAGGGCGTTGACCCGCACGTCAAGCACCGGCTCTTTGAGAGATTTGCCGCCCGGATGCGCCGCGCAATGGACGACGACGTCCGGCGCATGCTGGTCAAGCGCCGCCGCCGCCTGCGGCTCGGAAATATCCGTCTGGACCCAGGTGATCCCGGAGTTTTTCTCCCGCCATGCGCCGATTGTGAAGTCGTCGAGGGCGATGACTCGGACCCCGCGTTCGAGCAGGAGCCGGACGATGGCTGAGCCGATAAGCCCCGCAGCTCCGGTGACGGCGACGGTCTTGATATGGTTCATATTAGTTTCGCGCGGAGTATATTCCGCGGCGCAGGAATGGAAACAGGTTGAAGAGCCGGTCCTTCCACTGCAGCGTCATGGAGTAGCGGACATTGGTGGTATAGCCGCAGGAGCAGCCGGGGCAGAGCTTGTAGAACATGGCATGGTGGGCCTTGCGGAACTTCTTGGACTCCAGGATTTCCCGCAGCGGCGTCTGCCGTACGTTGCCGTACGTCCCCATGGACCAGCAGCCGCCGTAGACCTCGCCCCGGCCGTTGACCATAATGCGGAGCTGCGATACCGTGCAGGGGATTTCCCGCTGCAGAGGGTTATCGAAGTATGAGGTCATATAATCGATATCCGCATAGGTATTGATGGTGCTGTAGTGATTTTCTCGCTTCATGTCCACGAGCTGGCGCTGGAGCTCGCGCAGCTGCGGGCGAGCCTCCTCGGTGATCCAGTTGGAGTCCTCATCGCGGCGCTGGTTTTCGTCGATCTTGAAAAAGAAGGGCGTGCAATCCACCAAAGAGAACATTAGGGGCAGTCCCAGTTCCCGGCAAAACGCGCGGATCGCCGGCAGATGACCCAGTGTTTTCTTCATTACGACAAAGCCGATATTCGCGTCGATGCGTCCTTTTCGGTAGGCCGCAGCGACGCGGCGCGCGGCGCCCTCCGGGCGGGCCCACTCACGCCGCCGGATTTTCTCGTAATCCTTGCCGACACCGTCGATCGAGACCGTGATATGCTTAAGCCCCGCGCCGATGAGCGCCTCAAGCTTCGCCTCGTCGAGCAGAAAGCCGCTGGTGATGATGGCGGCATCCATGCCCTGTTCGGAGATGAAGGCGACCAGCTCAACGATGTCTTTTCGCAGCAGCGGTTCACCGCCGTTTAGGCCTATTTTGCTGATCCCGCAGTTTTTTAGTTGCCGGATTAGGTCTTTCCATTCGTCCAGAGTCAGCTCATTCGTCTTTGTTTCGCGCCATTGGCTGCACATGACGCAGCGCATATTGCAGTTGTCCGTGGGATTGAGCCAGGCCGATTCCGAAATGAGGCATATTTTTCCAAAAAGGGATGGAAAGCGCCGCAGCAGCTCCCCTTTAATAAGGATAGGAAGATGTACGGCGAGAATATTTTTTAGACGAATAATAGTGCGCATGGTGGTTTGTCGTTCAAACAATGAACATTTTAACAATCAAGCTTTAATAAGTCAAGTTTATGTATAAAAATATTGACAATATGAAAAAATGTCTGCTACAATTTATTAGCCTGTTCAATTATTGAACGAATATACGGAATCAGCATGATGCCAATAATATGATGCCCGATCAGGGAGTTCCCAGCCCTGAAGATAATGGACAGATGGGGGAACGCGAATTTTCTCTTATCCAGGAGATATCGCGTGAACCCTCCCGCACCCAGCGGGAATTGTCGCAAAGTACGGGGTTGTCCTTGGGCATGACGAATATTCTGCTCAAGCGCCTGGTCCATAAGGGCTACATCAAGGTTAAGCATCTCGATTGGAAGCGGACGCAGTATCTGCTCACCATGAAGGGCGTGATGGAAAAGACGCGCAAGTCTTTTTCCTACGCGCTGCATACCATCCGTCAGTTCCGGATTATCAGCAAGCGCATCCACGATTTGGTGCAGCGGGAATATGAACGGGGGGAACGCGCGGCGATCGTGGTCGCGTGGCCGGAGACGGCCGACGCCGTCCGCGAGGCGCTGGCGGATATGGAGGCGACCGATTTTAAGATGTACTACGTCGAGACCTTTAAGGAACTGGGCGAGCGGCCGGGGCTCATATTTACCGCGACGGTGGAGGATATCCCGCCGCCCAAAGCCGGGCAAAGATTTGTGCCGCTGCTGGATAACGACGCGCTGAAGTTCAAGTTCGACTCATAAGGACGGAAAGGAGGCGGAGCGAGCCATGGCTAAGAGCATATTTGACGGTAAGGAGATTTTAGTAACGGGCGGTACCGGTTCGTTCGGGAAGCGTTTTATCCGCCGTGTTCTCAAAGATCACAAGCCGAAGAGGGTTACGGTGTTCAGCCGCGATGAGCTCAAGCAATCGGAGATGGCGGAGCAGTTCCGCGGCAAGAGGGTCCGCTTTTTGCTCGGCGATATCCGGGAGCTTCCCCGCCTGCAGCGCGCCTTCCACGGCATCGACATCATTATTCACGCCGCGGCGCTCAAGCAGGTCCCGACTTTGGAATACAACCCTTTCGAAGCCGTCAAGACCAATATCATCGGAGCGGAGCATGTCATCACCGCCGCGATTGATCAGGGCGTTAAGCTCGTGGTCGCGCTTTCCACCGACAAGGCCGTGAACCCCGTAAACCTATACGGGGCAACCAAGCTCTGCATGGAGAAGCTGTTTATCGCCGGCAATGCCTACGCCGCCGGTAAAGGCACACGGTTCTCGGCCGTGCGCTACGGCAATGTTCTCGGAAGCCGGGGCAGCGTCTACCATGTGTTCAAGAATCACCGCAAGAGCGGACGACTGCCGGTGACCGACAAGCGCATGGCCCGTTTTTGGATTACGCTCGACCAAGGCATCGACTGCGTCTACTTCGCGGCGGAGCATATGACCGGCGGCGAGGTCTTCGTGCCGAAGATCCCCAGCATGAAGGTCACTGATTTCGCCAAAGTCGTCGCACCGGGGTGCAAGCTGGAGTATATGGGGATTCGTCCAGGCGAGAAGCTTAATGAGGTGCTGCTGACTGAGATCGAGTCGACGCGCACCGTCGATACCGGCCAGAACTATGTCATCCTGCCGCAGGCGCCCGGGGGCGAAGTCCTTAAATGGAGGGGCGGCGGGCGCATGGTTCCCGAGGGTTTTCGCTACGCGAGCGATTCCAACGATGACTGGCTGACGGCCGATAAAATGAAGGGGCTGCTGCAGAAAATCTGATGATCCCGTACGGCAGGCAGACGATTGAAGAGGACGATATCCGGGCCGTCACCGAGGTGCTGCGGTCTGACTGGCTGACGCAGGGCCCCCGGGTGACGGAGTTCGAACAGGCGCTGGCCGAATACTGCGGGGCCAAGCATGCGGTAGCGATGGTCAACGGGACGGCCGCCTTGCAGGCGGCCTATTTCGCGGCGGGATTTGAAGAAGGCGATGAGTTCGTCACCACGCCGCTTACCTTCGCCGCGACCGCCAGCATGGGGCTGTGGTTCGGCGCCCGCCCGGTGTTCGCGGACATCGATCCTGATACGGGGAATCTGGATCCCAAGCAGGTCGAACGCCTTATTACGGAAAAAACGAAGGCGATTGTTCCGGTGGACTATTCGGGACTTCCCGTCGACCTGGACGCTTTCCGGCAGTTGGCGCAGAGGCATCGCCTGTTCCTGATCGAAGACGGCTGCCATGCGCTGGGTGCTTCGTACCAAGGGCGCAAGATCGGCTCGATTTCGGATATGACGGTGTTTAGTTTCCATCCGGTGAAGTCCATCACGACTGGGGAGGGCGGTGCGGTTCTGACCAACGACGACGAGCTGGCGGCCAAGCTTTCGCGGTTTCGCATGCACGGCATAACGCATCGCAGTCCGGATTGGCGCTACGATATCTGCTGCCTCGCTCTCAACTACCGGATTACGGACATCCAATGCGCACTCGGCATCTCGCAGCTGCGCAAGCTCGACGGCTTCATCCGCCGCCGGGAGGAGATTGCGGCCGCCTATCTGGAGGATCTGGTCGGCGTCGAAGAGCTGCGCCTACCGCCGGCCGCCGCCGCCGGGGCGTGCGCCTGGCACTTGTTTCCCGTCCGGCTAAAGTCTGATCGGGAGGCTGTTTTCCATGATCTGCGAGGGCGCGGTATCGGCGTGCAGGTGCACTACATTCCGGTCTATCAACACTCGCTGTACCGCAAGCTGGGCTACGCGTCCGGCGCTTGTCCGCTGGCCGAGCGGTTTTACGAAGAAGAGCTCAGCCTGCCGATCTTCCCCACACTCGCGGAGCGCGAACGCCGCCGTGTGGTGCAGGAACTATTGGAAGCCTTGGCGTCCGGGGCCGGGAAGGCGCGGTGATGGAGCGCGGCGAGCGGTCGGTAGAAGGACTCGGACTTTCCCGTCTCGGCGTAGGGACAGTGCAGTTCGGCGTCGACTACGGCTTCACCAAGGCACTGGCGCAGGGACAGGTCGATGAGATCCTGGACGGCTGCGGCGAACTCGGCGTACGCTTCATCGATACGGCGCGCAGCTACGGCGACAGTGAAAAAAAGATCGGCAGCTTTCTGCGCCGGCATCCCGGGGGGGATTTTACGCTATGCTCCAAGCTGCGGAAAATTACAGTGGAGGAGAGCGATAGCGGCGGCCGGCTGCGCCACGCCATCGAGGATTCTGTTTGCGCTTCGCTGGAGGCGCTCGGCATCGACCGGCTTCCCATAGTGATGCTGCACCAGACCGACGGATATCTGCTTGCGAGCGAACGTTTTTGGGAGGCCATGGAGACGGTGCGGGATAAGGGTCTGTTCGGCTCGTTCGGGCTGTCCGTGTACGAAGTGGCGGAGCTCGAGGCCGCGTGCGCCGCCGGCCGTCCCGCCGCTTTTTTCCAGGTCCCCTTCAATGTGTTCGACCGACGTTTCGCCGCCGCCGCTGAGGAGGCGCGTCGTCAAGGCCGCGGTGTCATCGCACGTTCGGTATTTCTCAAGGGGCTGTTGACCGCCGCGGACGATAAGGTGGCGGACTACTTCGCGCAGCTGCGGCCCGCGCTCAGGCGGTTTCATGTCGCCGCGGAGCGGGCCGGTCTGACGCCCGCCGAGTTGGCTCTGCTGTTTGTTCTAGGGAGCGGCTGCGTTGACACCGTCGTTTTGGGGGTGGCTTCCGCTGATGAACTGAGAAGGAACGCGGCGGCGCTTGCCAGGTCGCGGGACGCTGCCGCCGCGATCGCGGCGCTCGCGCAGGCGGTGCCGCCGGAACGCGGGTTGGTGGACCCACGTGTCTGGCCAGAAAACGTGTTCAGCGCGTGAATCCGCGGATGAGGCTAGGAAGATGACGAAACCGCAAAGTCCGGACAGCCCGTCCGGCTATGCCTGTGAGCCGTCGGTTCCGTGGACATCTTACATCGGAAGCCTTCCTTCCTGGCGCGATCTCGACGGCGAGGTTGAGCGCCTGCTGGGCTGCCGGGCGGTCGCCGTGCCGTCGGTGCGAGTCGGGATGCTGTGGGCTCTCGAGCATCTGGGCCTATCGCGCCATGAAGACGAAGTGCTGATCCCCCGTTTTATGGGCCGTTGCATCCTTGATGCGCTCAACCGTGCCGCCCGGCCGGTACACGAACTGGGCCCTCGCACTCGCGCGGCGGTCGTTGTTCACTCATATGGTTCAGCGCCCGATTGGGAGCGTCTGGCGCCGGCGCTTAAGGCCAAGGGTATTCCTTTTATGGAAGACGCGCCGTGTGCGCTGCTGCGCCGCGAAAAGCCGGCGCCGGGGTCGCTGGGCAAGTTTATCGCACTGTCGAAGATGCTGCCGATTCTAAAGGGCGGCTGCCTGCTGACGGAGGACGCGTCGCTGCGGAGCGCTGTTTTGGAACGCCGGGAGCAGCGCGGTCCGTTCTGGGTTCCCTGGTGTATTCTTGGCGGTACGGCGCCGCTCCGGAGCGGCCGTTTCATGGAAGGCGTCGTGAGTGCCGAAGTGGCCTACGCGCTCTATCCGCACTCGCCGGCCGACAATGTCGCCTTGCGCTCCTGCTTTGTTCGCGGCCTGCGCCAGCTTGAAGAATACTCTTTGCTGGAAACGCGGCGCATGCGCGAACTGGCGCAAGCCGCTGGTTCGCGGTTGTTGCGGCCGGAAGATCCTCTCGTCGTGCACGCCGCGGCGGTCCTCGCTGAGCGGACCGATATGGGTGAACAACTGGCGGCGTGCGGCTTTTATCCCGAGTTGCGTCACGTGGACACGGCGCGCAATCTGCTGGCTCCCAAATTCGAGCGGGCGCATCTGCTGCCGCTGCACCCCGGCGTACCCGAGCAGGCGTTTGCACGGCTGCTCGAAATCATCAGGAAGGCGCGAAAATGAATGTCAAAGAGGTCGCTTTTGCGGATACGCTCCCGGAGCGATGGGATGAGTGGTCGCGGGGCCTTGATGACGCGACCTACTTTCACTGCCGGCATTGGCTGGCGTTTAGCGCCGGTTTCTCCCGCGTGCTCGAGCATCTGTCCTTTGCCCTTCTCGGCGATCGGGATGAGCCGCTGGCGCTGTGTCCGCTGGCGGTAAGCGAGGGCGTCGACGGCGAGCGCGAGATCTCGTTTAGCGGCATGCCCGTGGCGGTGCCGGCGGCGGCGCGGGTGGCGCCCAGCGCAAGGCGCAAGCTGCTCGACGCCGCGTACTCGAGAATCGCGGCGGCGGCGGATAAATACGGCGCCCAAACGCTGCTGTTCGGGGGGGATCCGCTTACTGTCGCCCGCTGCCGAGGCGACGCGCTCAGCGATGCGGCTTCGTTTGAGCCGCTGCGCTACGGGCTGCACTATCACGTTCTGCCGACGCAGGTGATTGATCTGGCGCCCAGTGAGGAAGAGTTGGTGGCGGCCATGAGCAAGTACCAGCGCCGGCACGTGCGCAAGGCGCGAGCGGCGGGTTTGCGCTTCATGGTCTTCAGCGCGGAGCATAACCGCGAGGGTTTCGGCGAGCATTTTCGCCTGCTCCAGGAGGCGCATCGGAAGGCTGCCGGGGGAGCGACCCGGCCGCAATGCACCTGGGATGCGATGCGGCGGATGGGGGAGGACGGGCAAGCGAGCCTGTTTGTCGTGTCGGCCGACGGCGTGCCGGCCAGCTTTTTGTTCTGCGGCGAGTTCTCCGCCATGGCTTTCGGCTGGTCGCAGGTCAACGATAAGGAGCGGGAGTCCAGGGGCGCGCTGCGGCACCTGCTGGAGTGGGAGGCGATTGTGCACTATAAGCGCCGGGGCTTCCGCTTCTATGAGCTCGGTGCGCGCTTTTACGGTCCGCAGCTGTTCTACGCGCCGAGCCCCAAGGAAATTACGATCAGCGAGTTCAAGGAGCGCTACGGCGCTCTGCAGTTGCCGAAGGTTTCCTGGTTCGGCTACCGGGATCAGGCGGTGATGGAAAAGACACTGACCGAAAAAACGCGCACTTTGCTCAAGGCGCGCCCGCTGTTCCGGCTGCCGGGCGAAGAAGAAAACGGCTAGTCCCGCTTCGTCAGCAATTCCCGGAAGCGCTCGACGGCCCGTCCATCCCTGAAGGGGTCCATTAGCGGAGACTCTGCCGGAAACGGGTTGACGGCGGCGTCTTTGCCGTTCTTGGCGCGCGCTGCGGCGGCCAGTAGCTCGGCGAAGCTGTGCGATACCGCGCCGGGAATGACGCGGTAGGCGCTGTCCCGGTACAGTCCGAGGACGTCGTGCCACAGCGCCGGCTTGTTGATGCAGAACGCCTCATATGTCGTTGAGGTGAAAGGAAACGAAACCACAATATCCGCAGCGGCGATGACGTCGGAGGTGTCGGCCTCGTGCGGCAGCGTCCTGAATCGCGGGTGGTCGTCCATCTGCTGGTAGAGCTCGACCAGCTCCGGACCCAGGACAGGTTCGTACTGGGCATGGGTCGATCGCGGTTTTTTCTCCTTGAAGTCGATGACCGTGTCCGGCATCTCTTCGGCTAGGCGTAGAATATCGCGCGCGAAGGCGATGCCTTCGCTGTAGGTGCCGTTCCCTTTGCGCGCGTAGGAGGTGTCGAAGACTGCAATGCGCAGAGGGCGGCCGGCGGCCGGAGGTTTCTTCTGCGGCCCCGCCCAGAGGCAGCCCACGACATGCGCTTCCATCGCGGTGCCGGGGTGGGTGTTGAAGTAAGCGGCGCACGCGGCGCACCATGTCACAAAGTGGTCGTATAGCAGATAGGTCCAGAACGGCACGCGCGTCGACTCTCCTTCCGCCTGTCCGACGTAGCCATGGCTCATCGAGTCGGAAAAGTACCAAGTCTGCACGCCGGCCTGCTTGAGCGCGATGTTGCGGCCGACGTGATGCAGCCCGAAATCACAGTGCGTGATGAAGTGGCGCAACGAGACGTGCTTTAGCAGCGCCGTCCAGGAGGTGAAGTGGAACAGGGTGACGCAGGCGGCGCGGATCTCGGCCGCTTCCCGCGTCCAGCGTCCGCGCCGGGCGGCAATAAGCAACTTAAGCCATTTGGCAAAGTCGGAAAAAAAGCGGCCGCTGCGCGGCGGGTAGACTACCGGACCGCCTAGGCGCTCGAGCTCTCGCCGCTGTGCGGCGCTGAGGTTGAACGCCGGGATTACCGCCACGTCCCGGCTTTTTATCCTTTTGCCGTCGATGAAGAAGGCCGGGCCGCGCCGGGGATTAGCGAGCTGGCGTGCGCTGGCGAGGGTGGCGCCGTAGGGGAACTCGCGGCGTTCTCGTCGGCAAGGGGTGAGCCACCCCAACAGGCCGCTGGCGGCGGTTTGGGCGCATAGCGCCAGCAGCATCTTGAGCGCCGCCAAGTCCTCGCGTCGGCGGTCGCGCTTTTCCAACTCGGGAGGGAATAGGATATCCGGATGCGCGAAGCGGCGACAGCCGCTGCGGTCTACGATCTCTTCCAGATCATGGTAGCATGCGGTACTCATGTCCGGATAAAAGAGGATGGGGCCGGCGCCGAGATGTTCGTGCAGCCGCTCCAGTATGAGGTTCTGTGAGAAGAATACGGCCAAGCGTTCGCACAGCAGCTTCTTAAACGCGTGCTCCGCCTCCGGCGCGACCAGAGCGTCGCGGACGCTGTCGATGAGCGCCGCGTGTTCCCTGCGGTATTCCGGATAGACCTCATCGATGGAGGCGACCGCCCGCTCCGCCGTTCGGGCATACAGCGTTCGTTCGCCCAAAGCGCTGATCGGGATCAGTTGCAGCTGTTTGTCGGCGATCATCTTCTCGGCCCAGTCGGGATGCGTCGCCGAGAGCCAGGGGTGTCGTTCGCCGGTCTTGTGGTGGGCGAGGAACGGTTCGATGACGCAGACTCGGCGGGAGGAGGCAGCCCAGCGTTCGACCATCGCGCGGTCGAGGCCGGCGAAGGATTCGATGACGATAACGGGCTTAGATGCCCTCACAGGGGATGACATAAAGAGGTAGGGGGAATACCGCGTTAAGAAGCCGATCACCGGCGGGGATGAACGGCAGCTCAGATGGTCTTTCCGGCCCGAACAGCAGGCGGGTGAGCTCCGGGCGCGAATAGCTCCCCGCGATCGTTCGGGGTTGCGCCGGGGTGCGCCATTCCTGCGCTGTTCCATCCATGGCCAGGCGCAGGGAGAGCCCGAGCTCGCGCAGGTTGGGAAGCAGCAGCGGTTCGAGCTTTTCCATAAGCCGCGGCAAATTATTGATGCGCACGTTCGCGAGATGCTCGTCGTGCTTCCATTCATGGAAGTGGAAGAGGTTGCGGTCGAGTTCCGCGGCAAGGGGGTCGTTGTGGATCGCGCACTCCATGCAGCCTGTATCGCGCATTAGGTGGTTGAGCACTGCCAATACGGACGCCCAGGGGCCGGCGGCATGATAGATTTCAAGGAGTTTGGTGCCGGCTTCGGGGGGATGTGCGGTGGTGACCATCGCAGCAGCATCTTTGTCGTCGTATATGTAGGTTTTGTGCCGGGCGCGCTGTAAGGCGCGGAGCACGCTGTCTTGCGCCAGATTAGGCAGTCGCAGATTCCCTTGGCCCGCCAGGCCGCGAACTAGCTTCGTGTCGCGCACGGGGTCGAGCTCTCTTATGCGGCACACTTGCTCTGAGGAGGGCTCGCTGAACTTGCGCGCCGGGATGTAGTATTTGCTCTTCCGACCGCACAGCTCGTAGCCGAAGCGATGGTATAGGTCTCGATGCCCCCACAGCAGGCCCAGCGGCTGGTCGGCGTCGCTCATGCTGCGGTGGGCGGCGTCCATCAGGGCGCGCATATGCCCCCGGCCGCGCGCTTCGGGAAGGGTGGCGACGCCGGTAATGACGGCAGCATCGACATCGATGCCGCCGATTCGAAGCGTCATTGGCAGCGCCGCCACGGCGGCCATGATCTTTCCCGCATCTTTACTGATGAGGCAGTGGGGGTATGGGTCGAAACTCTCGCAGGCGAAAATATGGCTTTGCAGCTCATTCCAGCCCTTGTCGAAGCGATTGCGGAGGATGCAGTCCTCCCAGAGCCTAAGGAGTTCTTGGCTGTCGCGGCGGCGGGCTCGCTCGATGCTGCTCATGGCGGGATGTTACCCGTTATGCGGGCGGATTGGCAAGTTGCGGAGCATCACTTTTGTTTATATTCATAATTTATAACAGACTAATTTAACAATTGAAACGGGCCATTAGATATTGTTCAATATATGAACAAGCAAGGAGGCTGACGATAATTATTATGGCTAAGAGACAATTTGCTCGGGTACTGGTGACCGGAGGGGCTGGTTATGTCGGCTGCGTGCTGGTCCGCAAACTGCTTGCGGCGGGCTATGAGGTCGTAGTCTACGATATCTTATATTACGGCAAGGATGGGCTGCCGGAACATGACAAGCTGCGTCTGATTGAGGGCGATATCCGGGATGCCGGCGCGATGCGTGAAGCGCTTGTCGGCGTCGATGCCGTCATTCATTTGGCCTGCATCTCCAATGACCCGAGCTACGACCTCGATCCCGAGCTCGGCAAGTCCATCAACTTCGACAGCTTTGAGCCGATGGTTCAGGCCAGTAAGGCGGCTGGCGTCAAGCGATTCATCAACGTCTCTTCGAGTTCGGTTTACGGCATCAGCGATGCCCCCGAAGTTACCGAAGAACATCCGCTTAACCCATTGACCGACTACAGCAAGTACAAATTGATGTGCGAAGAGGTCCTGCAGCGGTATCGCGAGCCGGGCTTCTGCTGCGCCACGATACGACCGGCAACCGTTTGCGGTTATTCGCCGCGGCTGCGTCTGGACTTGTCGATCAATATCCTTACCAACTTGGCATACCGCAACCGTAAGATTACGGTCTTCGGCGGCACCCAGAAACGCCCGAACATCCATATCGACGACATCGTTGATCTCTACCTGCTGCTGCTTGAGCTCGCTGATGTGAAAATCGACGGCAAGGTCTACAATGCGGGATATGAGAACTTCACCATCGCCGAGCTCGCCGAAATGATCCGCAAGGTGGTGGAGGAAGAGTTCCCGGATAAGGCGCCGATCGAGATCGCCACCACACCGACCGACGATCTGCGCTCCTACCATGTCTGCTCGCGGAAGATCGAGCGCGAATTGGGTTTTACCCCTCAACGCGGGCTGGATGACGCGGTGCGGGGACTGTGCGCCGCGTTTAAAGCCGGCCGGATTCCCGATAGCCTTGAGGATAACAGGTATTTTAATGTGCGGACCATGAAGGTGCTGGCGGCGGGTAAGGCGGCCGGGGCGTGAGCGACGGGGCCGACGGCAAGACGGCGGTTGTCACCGGGGGCGCCGGCTTTATCGGCAGCCATCTGGTCGACCGTCTGCTGGCTGAAGGCTGCCTGGTGCGCGTTATCGATAATTTTTCAACGGGTCGGCCGGAAAACCTGGAACATGTTCGCGGTCATGAAGGGCTGGCGGTCCATGAAGCGGACATCTGCGATGCGGCGGCCATTAGGCCGCTGTTTACCGGCGCCGACTGGGTTTTTCATATTGCGGCGCTGGCTGATATCGTGCCGTCCATCGAAAATCCGCAGAAGTATTTCAACTCCAACGTCGTCGGGACGCAGAACGTGCTGGAGGCGGCGCGCGGCGCCGGGATCCAGCGCTTCGTTTATGCGGCATCCTCCTCCTGCTACGGTATTCCCGATGCCTATCCGACACGGGAGGACGCGGCGATCCGGCCGCAGTACCCGTACGCGCTGACGAAGTATCTGGGCGAGGAGCTGGTCCGGCACTGGGGGCAGGTCTATAAGCTGCCGATCGCTTCGCTGAGGTTCTTTAATGTCTACGGTCCGCGCTCGCGTACGTCGGGGACCTACGGCGCGGTCTTCGGCGTGTTTCTGGCGCAGAAGCTCAAGGGTCGGCCGTACACCGTGGTGGGCGACGGCGAGCAGACCCGCGACTTTACCTATGTTACGGATGTCGTCGACGCGGTTTATACCGCGGCGCGGCATGAGCAAGCGGCGGGGCAGGTGTTTAATGTCGGTTCCGGCAGTACCTACAGCGTGAACCGTCTGGTGGAGCTGTTGGACGGCGAGGTCGTCCATATCCCCAAGCGGCCGGGTGAGCCGGACTGTACGTTTGCGGATATCGCAAAGATCCGCGATCGGCTGGGCTGGCGGGCAACGGTGAGCTTTGAGGACGGAGTCGCGAAGATGCTGGAAAATATCGATTACTGGCGGGAAGCGCCGGTGTGGACCGAAAATTCCATAGAGAAGGCGACGGAAAAATGGTTTCAGTACCTGTCGCCTGAGAGTGGGGCCGTGGAGGGAAAAAAGTGAAGAAGACCAGCGCGGCCAAGAAGAAGCGCGTCGTCGATGCGCGGCGCTCGCCGAAAATCAAAACACTCAAAGAACTGCGGCGCATTATCCGCGCGTCGCGCCGCCGCGGCCGTCGTGTTGCGCTCTGCCATGGCGTGTTCGACCTGCTGCATCCTGGGCATATCGTGCATTTTCAGGAAGCGCGGAGCCATGGAGACCTCCTCGTCGTATCGCTTACGCCGGACCGCTACGTCAATAAGGGGCCGGGACGGCCGTTTTTCCCGGAAGCCCTGCGCATGGAGTCCCTCGCGGCGATCGAATCCGTCGACTACGTCGTGCTCAACGAATGGCCGACCGCGACTAAGATGCTGAAGCTTCTGCAGCCCAACTTCTACGTCAAGGGCGGCGACTATGCGGATGCGCGCAAGGACCTCACGGGCAAGATCGTCGAGGAGGCGGAGGCGATGCGGTCGTTCGGCGGTCGTCTGGTCTTTACCGAAGGATTCACCTCGAGCTCCAGCCGCTTGCTCAACCGCTTCTTCAGCGTATATCCCAAGGCGACACAGGAGTACCTGCATGCTTTTCGCCGAGAGTACACCGCCGACGAGGTCGTGGGGCACCTAAAGGGCCTGCGCGATCTGCGCGTTCTCGTCGTGGGCGAGGCCATCCTTGACCAATACACCTACTGCCTGCCTCTTGGGAAATCCCCCAAGGAGACGATCGTGTCCACCAAATTCCTTTCCGACGAACTGTTCGCCGGCGGGGCGGTGGCGACCGCCAATCATATCGCGGGTCTGTGCAAGGAGGTTGTGCTGCTGACCGCTCTGGGAGAGGACCAGGCGCAGGAGAAGTTCGTCCGCCGCAAACTTAAGGGCAATGTGCGCCTGGAGCTGATGCGTACGATGGACCGCCCCAGCGTCCGCAAGCGGCGCTTTATCAGTTCGCCGGAGATGCGCAAGATGTTCGAGATCCAGTTTCTTAATGACGAGCCGCTGCAGACCCGCGACGAAAAGGTCTTTGCGCGCATGCTGCAGCAGCAGCTGCGCAGCTGCGATCTGGTGGTCGTCAACGATTTTGGCCACGGCCTGCTGACGGAGGGCCTGCGCCGGGACCTGAGCCGCTGCCGCAGGTTCCTGGCGCTTAATACCCAGTCCAACTCGGCCAATCTCGGCTTCAATGAAATTACAAAGTACTCGCGTGCCGACTACGTCTCTATCGATGAGCTGGAGCTGCGTCTGGCCTGGGGCGAGAAGCACTTCGAGATCGACGCCATGACGAAAGCGCTGCGCCGTCGCATCGGCGCCCAGAAGTTCCTCGTCAGCCGGGGAGCCAAGGGTTCGGTGATCCATGATCGCGCGGGCTTCCATGTGTCGCCGGCGCTGGCGACGCGGATTGTGGACCGCATCGGCGCCGGCGACGCCCTGTTCGCGGTGACGTCGCCGCTGGCCTATAAGAAGACGCCGTCGGATATTCTCGGCTTTATCGGCAACTGCGTCGGTGCGCTGGCGGTCGAGATCGTGTGCAACCGCGAATCGATCGAGCCGGTGCCGCTGTTTAAATTTGTGGAGACGCTGCTGAAATAGGAGCGCTTATGGCATATGTGGATTTTGTCCTGAAGAATCACCGCAAAACCAAACGCGACTACGTCGGGCGAGTCGTTCAGGAAGATAAGGCCGCCTGCGCCGAGGTGGCGGTTCAATACGGCAGGGAGTATTGGGACGGAGATCGCAAGTACGGTTACGGCGGGTATGTCTATGACGGGCGGTGGCGGGCCGTCGCTGAGGAAATGGCGCGCCACTACGGCATTCGCGCGGGCGACCGCATTCTCGACGTCGGCTGCGGCAAGGGCTACCTGCTCTACGAGTTCACCCGGGCTATTCCCGGCGTTAAAGTGGCAGGAATCGACATATCCTCTTACGCGATCGACAATGCGAAGGAAGAGGTGAAGGAGCAGTTGACCGTCGGCAACGCGACGAAGCTGCCGTACCCGGATGACAGCTTCGACTACGTGTACTCCCTGATCACCCTGCACAATCTTTACGTAAATGAGCTTAAGGATGCGGTTCAGGAGATCGAGCGGGTCGGATGCAAGCATAAGCATATCAGTATCGAAACCTACCGTAATGAGCGTGAAAAGGCGAACCTTCTCTATTGGCAGCTGACGTGCCGCTCCTTCTATACGCCGCAGGAGTGGGAATGGCTGTTCGCGGAGTGGGGCTATACCGGAGACTATTCCTATATCGTGTTTGAGTGAATTATGACAGCAGTCAATAAGAACCCGCAGCAGGTCCGTTACTCCTATCTCGCGCGCCAGTTCGCGGATATCGACAAAATACTCGACGACGTGCGCGCGCTGGTGCGTTCCGGGGATTTTACGTTGGGCGCGGCGGTAAGCGAGTTTGAAGAGAGGTTTGCCCGCGTCATCGGCACCAAGCACGCGGTCGGGGTCGGTTCCGGGACCGACGCGCTTTTTCTGTCATTAAAGGCGGTGGGCGTGGGCCCCGGCGACGAGGTGATTACCTCCGCGAACACCTTCGTCGCGACCGCCGGCGCCATCGCCACCGCGGGCGCGAAGGTCGTTTTCGTCGACTGCGACGACCGCTTCGTGATTGATCCCGGCAAGATCGAGGCGGCGATTACCGAAAAAACGAAGGCTATTATGCCGGTGCATTGGGGCGGGCAGCCAGCGAATATGCCGCAGATTCTGCAGCTCGCACAATCCCGCGGCCTGCCCGTTATTGAAGACGCCTGCCAGTCCATCGGCGCCGCTGTCGGCGGAAAGCGCTGCGGTACCTTCGGCGATGCCGCGGGCTTCAGCCTGCATCCGCTCAAGAACCTGAACGTCTGGGGGGACGGCGGAGTTATAACGACCAACTCCGCGGAGCTGCGCGATAAGCTGCGGCTGCTGCGCAACCACGGCATGACGACCAGGGATGAGTACGCGTTCTATGCCTACAACAGCCGTCTGGATTCGCTGCAGGCCGTTGTGGGCAATCACCTTATTGGGGACACCGAGTGGATCACGGAGGCCCGGATTAAGAATGCCCGCCGTCTCGATGCGGCTCTGGCGCTCCTTGATAAGCATTTGACGCTCCCGCGGCGTGAGCCCTCCGAGACGCATGTATATCATCTGTATCAGTTTCTCACGCCGCGGCGGGACGAACTGCACGGGTTTTTGCGCGACAAAGGCATCGGCGCGAAAATCCACTACCCCCGGCCGCTGCACCTGCAGCCGGCGAGCGCGGCGTACGGCTACCAGGAGGGGGATTTTCCGGTCGCGGAGGCGCAGGCGAAGCAGACGATCACTTTGTCGGTCCATCAGCATCTCACCGATGATGAGGTGCGTTATATGATCGATTCTATTCGCGAGTTCTTTGGAGCTTGAGTTTTATGCGAGTGCCCTACGTCGATTTTAAGGCGCAGTACGCGGCGCATGCGCCGCAGCTGATCGGCGCGGCGCGGCGCATCCTGTCCGGCGGCGAGTATATCCTCGGCCGCGAGGTGGAGGTATTTGAGGAGCGGTTCGCGCGCTTGTGCGGTGTCCGGCATGCGGTCGGCGTTTCTAACGGCACAGATGCCCTCGTTCTGGTATTGAAAGCGGGTGGCGTGGGTCCGGGTGACGAAGTGCTGACGGTTCCGAACTCGTTTGTGGCGACGGCTTCTTCTATCGAGCTGGCCGGCGCCCGGCCGGTGTTCATCGATGTCGGAGATGATCAGCTGATGGATCCGGAACGCCTGGCCCGGGCGGTTACGCGCCGGACGCGGGCGATCGTCCCCGTGCACCTGACGGGCCGCTGCTGTGATATGCGCGCGATCCTGACGGTCGCCCGCAAGCACCGGCTGCTGGTGGTGGAGGATGCGGCACAGGCCGTCGGAGCGAAATTCCGCGGCCGTCCCGCCGGTTCGCTTGGGCGGGCGGCCTGTTTCAGCTTCCATCCGTTGAAAAATCTGAATGCCGCAGGCGATGCCGGCGCCGTCGTCACCGACAGCGGCCCTCTGGCTCGCCGCCTGCGCTTGCTGCGCAACCACGGCATGCAGTCGCGCAACAAGATCGTCGCCGTAGGATACAATGCGCGGCTGGACGCCCTCCAGGCGGGGTTTCTGAACGCGCGACTGCGGATACTGAGCGAGGTTATCGGCCGCCGTCGCCGCAATGCGCAGCAGTACCGGGAGGGTCTGCGCGGCGTGGTGGGACTGCCGCCGGAGACCGCGGACCGCTGGGACACCTATCATCTTTTCGTCATCCAGTGCGATCGCCGCGACGCTCTTAAGTCCTTCCTCAAAACTAGGGGTATTTCATCGGCGGTGCATTACCCGAAGCCGCTGCACCTGCAGCCGGCTTTTCGACATCTTGGCTACCACCGGGGCAGCTTTCCGCGGGTCGAGCGGCAGGCGGCCCGGGTGCTTTCACTCCCGGTTCACCAGTGTTTGAGCCGGCGGCAGATCGCGCATGTCGTCTCCGCAGTGCGGGAATTTTATGGCGCTTGAGACCCGGCTGCGCATTGGCCTGGATTTCGACAATACCGTGATCCGTTATGACGACGTCTTCTGTGGGCTGGCGCGTGAGCGCGGCTGGCTGGCCGCCGGAGACGACTGCTCGAAGACGGAGCTGCGTGAGCGCCTGGTGCGCGAAGACGGCGACGATCTGCGCTGGCAGAGGCTGCAGGCGGATGCCTATGGAGAACATATGCGCCGGGCGCGGGTGTTCCCCGGCTGCCGCGAATTCCTGCGGTGGGCGGCGGACCACGGGCACCGCGTCTTCATCGTCAGTCATAAAACGGAAACTTCAAATTTCGCTCCCGGCGTCCGGCTGCGTGAGCGTGCGTTGGCATGGCTGCAAACCAATGAGTTCGTGAGCAACGGCGTTCCAGCCGAGGGCGGCGTCGCGAACAAAGATGTCTTCTTCTTGGCGACGCGTGAGGAAAAGGTCGCCAAGATCGTTGAGCTGCGGCTCGACCTTTTTGTCGACGATCTGCTTCCCGTGCTGCGGCATGCGGAGTTCCCGCGCGCTACCTGCGGCGTGCATTTCGCCCCCGCAGGCTCCCGGCGGGAAGCCGGAGCCGTCACCGCCGGCTCGTGGAGTGGAGTGACGGCGGCCGCGGCCTGTCTGTCTCTTTCCGGCCGTGAGCCGTTTGACGCTTTCACCGCCGCCTTCGGCCTGCCTACGGCGGCGCGCCCCGCGGACCGCAGCGGCAATAACCGGATAATTCAGGTCGACGCGGAGGACCGGGTACCCCGCGTAATCAAAAGGTATCTTGTCGATAAGCGCGACCCGCGTCCGCGCGCAGCCGCCGAGTACCAGGCTCTTTCCCTGTTGTGGGAGAACGGCTTTAGGAATGTCCCGCGTCCGTATATTTTGGACGAATATGGATCTTTCGCCGTATTCTCACGGATAGAGGGCTCGCGGCCCGCGGCGGCGGCGATCACGGAAGACCATGTCCTGCAAGCGGCGGACTTCCTGCTGGCTCTTGATAAGCTGCACCTCCGGCGCCGGGGCGAAACTTATCCCGAAGCCGCCGATTCGCGGCGCTGTTTGCGGGATTACGTGCGTCATATCGAACGTCGGCTCAACGGTATTCGGAGCGGACTTGCAGGCGGGGATTTTTGCGCCGCCGCGGACTTTGTTGAAAACAAGCTGGTGCCGCTTAAGGATTGTCTCGTCGATAAGTTTATCCGCGAGGCGGAGGCGAGCGGAGAGGATCTCGACGCGGAGACGCCGGACGAAGGGCGCTGTCTCAGCCCCTCCGATTTCGGTTTCCATAATGCCCTGGTTGATGGTAAGGGTAAAGTCCACTTCGTTGATTTTGAATACTTCGGCAAGGATGATCCGGCCAAGCTGGTGGCGGATTTTCTGCATCATGCCGGGCAGGAGCTCAGCTGGGAACATAAGGCGCTGTTTCTTGAGCGGGTGGTGAGCGGCTTCGCGCACGGGAAGGCGCTGCGGACGCGGCTGAAGCTTGTCGTAGACCTGATCGGTTTGGAGTGGCTGCTGATTATCCTGAATGTTTTGTCGCCGGAAGCTCTGGCGCGCAAGGAGTTCTCGAATCCTGGTTCCGATATGCACGGCCGGGTGGCGGCGAGACTGCGGACGGCTGAGATGCGGTACGCTGAGATAATTGAATTTGAATCGTCGGCATCGCGGCATGCCACGGTGCCGGACTTTTCCGCTGTGTTGGGGTGAATATGAACAAGATCGACTATCGGTCCAAGGGCCTCCAAGTGCGAAAAGATATCATCGATATTCTTGCCAAGGCGGGGCGCGGTCATATCGGAGCCGCCTTTTCTTTGGTGGAGGTTCTGCTGGTTTTGTACTACGGGGTGCTGCGGGTAGATTCCCGAAAGCCGGATTGGAAGGATCGGGACAGGCTTATTTTCAGTAAAGGACACGGCTGCCTGGCGTTGTATCCGATACTCGCGGACTTGGGCTTCTTCCCTCGCGAGGAGTTGTGGAAGTTTTGCTCCCCGCATGGGATATTGGGCGGGCACCCCGAGCACTACAAAGTGCCCGGAGTTGAAGCGTCCACGGGAGCGCTCGGCCATGGGCTGTCTATCGGCATTGGAATGGCACTAGCGTCTAAGATGAACGAACAAGACTACCGCGTCTACGTAATCGTCGGCGACGGGGAGTGTGACGAAGGCTCAATATGGGAGGGGGCGCTCGCGGCCAGCAAGCACCGGCTTGACCGCTTGACAGTGATCGTGGACTACAATAAGCAGCAGTCCTACTCAGATACCGCGGAGGTGCTGCCCCTTGAGCCGTTCGCCGACAAGTGGCGGAGCTTCGGTTTCGAGGTTCAGGAAGCAGACATGGAGCACCCCGAGCAGCTGCGTGACGCGCTGGACAAGGCGCCGCGCGGGGACGGCGCGCCGAGAGTGGTCATTTGCCATACCATAAAAGGCAAGGGCGTCTCTTTCATCGAACGGAATTTACAATGGCACCACAAGTCGCGGCCGTCGGAAAGCGAGCTTGCGGATATTCGCCGGGAGCTCGAGGCCGCGTCATGAGAAAGCGCTGCCTAAATACAATCCATGAGCTCGCCCGCCGCAATAAAGATGTTGTTTTTGTCGGCTCCGATCTCGGCGCCGGTGTGCTGGAAGATATGAAGCAGGAGCTACCGGGACAGTTTATGATGGAAGGCGTTTCGGAGCAGCATATCGTCGGCATGGCCGCGGGGCTAGCGATGAGCGGCAAAATAGTTTACATCAACACGATCGCGCCGTTTATTACGCGGCGCTGCTTTGAGCAGAACGTGATCGACCTGGGTTTGGCGAAGGCAAACGTTCGCTTGACGGGCAGCGGCGGGGGGCTCGTGTACGCGCCCTTGGGCCCGACGCATCTGGCGACCGACGACATCGCGATCATGCGTGCGATCCCAAACATGACCGTCATCGCTCCCGCGGATGCCGAAGAGATGGAGCGGGTCGTGCGGGCGTCAGAAACCTATGCCGGGCCGATTTATATCCGCATCGCCAAGGGCGGCGATCCGGTGGTGTCGTCTCCGGATCATCCCTTCGCTATCGGCGAGGCGGTCGTGCACCGCGATGCGGGCGAGGTTTTGTTCGTGACCACGGGCATTATGCTGGCGCGCTCTCTTGCCGCAACGGAGTCCCTGCGGAAGTCCGGTATCGAAGCGGGAGTCGTGCATTTGCATACCATTAAGCCGTTTGACGGTGAGACCGTGCTGCGTGCGCTGGGCGGAGCCCGCGTCGTTATTACACTGGAAGAGCATACGATCGTCGGCGGCCTGGGCAGCGCGGTCGCCGAGCTTATCGCAGAAAATATTTTTATTCGGACGCCGCTGCTGCAGCGCCTGGGCATTCCCGATGTATTCCCCGATCAGTACGGCTCGCAGGACTCGCTGCTGAAGCGCTTCGGGCTCGATGTGGAGAGCATTGTTCGGCGGACGGAAGAGAGCCTCGCCCGGACGGCAAAGCGATGAACGCGGACGAGCCCGATATCCCTCCCGGGCTGGACCTTATTGTTGACCGGAGCGGCCGGACCGAGGCCTATTATTCGCGGTCGTCG
The DNA here is from genome assembly GCA_043827405.1 of Elusimicrobiota bacterium. GTDB lineage: Bacteria > Elusimicrobiota > Elusimicrobia > UBA1565 > UBA1565 > JBDRPD01. Next base: position 24,078 of record JBDRPD010000083.1, read on the forward strand.
CTGCCGGTAATCGATGCCGCCGCCGTCGAGTGGCTCAAGAATAAGGCTGCCGCGGCCGGTACCGCCCGCATCTGCCTGCATCTGGGGAAGGAAGATCCTATTCACAGTATGATTATCGCCCACGCACCGTCCGGGGCGTTCGTCGTCCATAAGCATCTGACCCGGGATGAGGTCTATCATATGATCGAGGGCCGGCTGCGGGTGACGATCTATGGAGAGGACGGCAAGCCGTGTGAAACGAAGACCTTGGGGGCGCTCGGCTCCGGGCTTCCCTTCTTGTGCCGCGTACGTGCCGGCGCCTGGCACTCCAACGTGCCGGAAGACGGCACGGCGGTTTTTCACGAATCGCGGCCGGGACCGTTTAAGCCAGCCGACACCTTGACGGCGGACCGGACGTCGTGATCCGTGTCCTGCGCCGCGGCGCACGGTATCTGGTGCAGCTGTGCGGCGCTGTCGTGATCCTGCTGCTGTACGCGGTAAAGCCGGTATTGTGGTTGCGGCTGGGGCGCCTGCACAGCGATCGGATTGGAATTCTGGCGGCGGGCACCGACCTGTTCCTGCGGCGGCGGCAGCTTGGCGACGTCGATCCTCGTATTCGGCATTTGTTCGTCGCCCGGCCAACGTGCAACCGGCAGCTGCTCGAAATGTACCAGCGCCTTTTGCCGATTTATGAGAGCGCCGCGTTGTCCAAGATTTACGATATTTGTGTGCCGCTGCTGAAGCATACGCCGTTTTATGAGCCGCTCGCCTTCCGTTGCGATGAATTCCGCGAGTTCGCCGAGGGTCGTAGGTCTTTGTCGTTTACTCCAGAGGAAGAGTTCCGCGGCAGAAAGCTGTTGGCGGAGATGGGGATCAAGGACGGTGATTGGTTCGTGTGCTTCCATAATCGGGATGGGGCCTATCTGACGCAGGAGTTCCCTGACCGGGATTGGAGTTATCATGATGAGCGCGACAACAGCATTGAAAACCTCTGCGCAGCGGTGCGCTATGTCGTGGACAGCGGCGGCGCGGCCGTTCGCATGGGCGCGGTGGTTCAGCATCCTCTTCCGGCGAGCTTCCAGCATCCTCGAATTATCGATTATGCGCGCAAGCACCGGAGTGATTTTCTGGATATTTACCTGCTGGCCAAGTGCAAGTTTATGATCGGTTCGGATACCGGACTGGCTCAGGTCGCCACGGTGTTTGATGTCCCCGTCGCGAATACCAACTCCGTGTACAGCGACTGGGCGGCCTTCCGGCCGGACGATATCTTCATCACCAAGAAAGTGTATGACGTGAATGCGGAGAGGTATCTTGGTTACAGGGAGGCACTTTGCCGCGGCGTGTCCCTCACCGGGTTGGCGCTCCGCGACTACGAGAAGTCGGGATTGTCCTTGCACGAGAACACCGCGGCCGAGATCAAGGACCTAGTGCTGGAGATGAATGAGCGCCTGGATGGCGTCTGGAAAGTTGAGCCGGCGGATGAGGATTTGCAGCGCCGCTATTGTGAGATGTTCTCGGAGCGGGATTTCTGTTACGGTTTCCGTTCCCGCGTCGGCACCCGGTTTCTATGGGAAAACAAGAGTCGCATATTTGGGGACGGAGAAGGCGTAATGCCGTCCCTTCAGCAAGGAGCTTGAACGTGTCCGGTACTACCAACAAGCGTGCCGTATTTCGTCGTAATACCTGCCGACTATGTGCCCGGGGCGGGCTGGAGCTTGTGCTGCGGCTGCCGCCGACGCCGCCGGGAGACCACTACATCAAGGCCGACCGCCTGAATGAGGCGCAGGCCTGCTATCCCATCGACCTGGCGCTCTGCCGCGACTGCGGCTTCGTGCAGCTCTTGGATGTGGTCGATCCGGATATTTTGTACGGAAACTACATTTACAGCACGCAGTCTTCGCCAGGGCTGGATGAGCATTTCCAGAAATACGCGGACTCGACGATCGCGCGGCTTTCCATCCCGGCTGGTGCATTCCTCGTGGAGTTCGGCAGCAACGACGGTACGCTGCTGCGGCGCTTTAAAGAGCGCGGCGTCAAGACCCTTGGGGTGGACCCGGCGGCGGCGGTGGCTCGTGCCGCAACTGAGGCGGGCGTCGAAACGATTAACGCGTACTTTACGGCGGAAGTCGCCGAGCGGATCGTCGCCGAGAAGGGGCGCGCCGACGTGATCATCGCCAATAATGTTGTCGCCAACATTGACGACCTGGATGCGGTCGGCGAGGCGGTGCGGCACCTGCTCGCTCCCGGCGGCGCGTTCGTCTTCGAGAGCGGCTACCTGCTCGATCTGGTGCGCAACAACGTCTTCGACAATATTTATCACGAGCATTTAAGCTACCTGTCGGCTAAGCCGCTGGTTTCCTTTTTCCGCGGCAAGGGCATGGAGGTCGTGGATGTGGAGCATGTCCCGACAAAAGGCGGGTCGATCCGGGTGACGACGCAGCTGGCGGGCGGGGGGCGGCAGCCCGCCGCCTCGGTGGCTCAGGCCGTCGCCGAAGAGGAGTCGGCGGGCATTTATGCGCCGCAAACCTATACCGTCTACGGCCAGCGCCTGGCCAAAATGAAAGCGGACCTGCTGACGCTTCTCGACGCGCTGCGGGAGGAAGGTAAAAAAATAGCGGGCTACGGCGCTTCCACCAGCGTCACCACGTTGGGCTACTACTTCGACGTCTGGGACAAGCTGGACTTTATCGTCGACGACAATCCTATCAAGCAGAATCGCTACACTCCCGGCGCGCATGTCCCGGTGCTGCCGTCCGACGCTCTGTATGAGAAGAAGCCGGACTATGTTGTGGTTCTTCCATGGCGCTTCGCCGAGCAGATCCGCGCCCGGCACAAAGTTTTCAGCGAGAAGGGCGGCCGCTTCATCGTCCCGGTGCCGGCGCTGGCCGTTTACTAGATAAATATGACGAAGATCTCGTGGTGGCGGACATCTTTTGGGGAGGCTGAAGTCGAGCGCATGCAAATGGCGGTACGCAATGAGCATATCAGCGCGGGCCCGGTCACTGAGGCGCTCGAAGCCGAGATCGCGCGCGCGCTGGACGTCCCGTACGCGGTTGTGACAACAAGCGGCAGCGCCGCGCTGTTCCTGGCGCTGCAGGCGGTCGGAGTCCGGCGCGGCGACGAAGTCATCGTGCCGGACCGCACCTGGATCGCCACGGCCCACGCGGTGTTGCTGGCTGGCGCCAAGGTCGTGCTGGCGGACGTTCGTTCAGATATCCCGACGCTGGATGTCGAGCGGCTGAAAGAGAAGATAACTCCGCGGACCAAGGCGATACTGCCGGTCCACTTGAACGGGCGCGCGGTCGAGATGGATAAGGTCCACGCACTCGCGGCCGAGCATGGGCTGAGGGTTGTGGAGGACGCCTGCCAGGCTTTATTTTCGCGCGACAGCGGCTGCTGTTTGGGCACGCAGTCGGATGCGGGTTGCTTTTCCATGAGCGTCACCAAGCTGATCTCAACGGGTCAGGGCGGTTTCGCGGTGACGAAGGATAAGGCGGTGTACGAGCAGATGACGGCTCTGCGTAATCATGGGGTGGCTGACTACTTCGCCGACCGTTGGAACCAGTTCGGTTTCAATTTAAAGTTTACGGATCTGCTCGCGTCTTTCGGTTTGGTGCAACTGGCCAAGGCGGCGGAACGCGTTGCGGTGCTGCAGGCGATCTACGAGAAATACCGAAACGGCCTCGTGGGTCTGCGGTCGGTCAAGCTGCTGCCGTCCCGGGTGGCCGCGGGCGAGCTCCCGCTGTATGCGGAAGTCCTGTGCACGGAACGGGAGCGGCTCGTCGAGTTCCTGGCTGCCCGGGACATCCAGACGCGTCCCGTACCGCCGAACCTGGATATCTCCGACTACATCGAGAACGACGGCAACTATCCGAACTCCCGGCGCTTTGCGGAGCAGGGGATGTACCTGCCCTGCGGCCCCGGGCAGCCGCTGGAGAACATAGACCGCGTCATCGAGGCGGTCGCGCAGTTCGCGCCCAGAGAGGTTTAGATGAGTTTCAAGACCATCACCGCGCCCCATATCAACGCCAACGACGTCGAAATGGTACTTGTCGAATGGCATGTCCGCCCATGGCAGAAGATCGTAAAAGGCGAGCCGATATGCGACGTCGAGAGCACTAAGGCGCTGCTTACCGTTGAGGCCGATCGGGCGGGCTACGTCTATCCCTTGGTCGAAGAGAAAGCGACGGTGCGGGTCGGCGAGCCGCTGGCGCATGTTTTCGTCAAGAGCGATCCCGAGCAGCTGGCTGCCGTCGAGAAGAAGGCCGCCCGCGGCGGCACAATTGTTACAAAGAAAGCGAGGATTCTTATGCAGGAATTCGGGCTCACGGCTTCCGATTTTCCGGAGTTCACAAATATTAGTTCGGAGACGGTGGTGGCGAAGATTCGGGAGCGCAAGCTCGCTCCGGCGACCGAGGGCGGTGCCGAGGCGCGTGAGGTGCGCTTGGACGATACGTCTGTGGTGCTGTACGGAGATGACCCGAACTTCGCGCTGCTGGCGTTGGATGCGTTTGCCGCCGGCGGGCGGTACTCGCCGGCGGCCTATGTCGGCGCGGCGCGAGGCGGAGAGTTCTATGGGATCCCCGCGCTACCTTCCGGCGCGCTGAGCGGGCTTATGGCGCGCGGCGCGCGGCGCGTGTTTATTTGCGGTTCGGATTGCGCGGCGCAGGTGCGGGAGTGTGAGGCTTTGGGATGGGAGATCGTTTCGGCGGTCCATTCTTCCGCAGTCGTCGCTGTTACCGCGCGTCTGGGCCGGGGCGTGTTCGTTGGCGCCCAGGCTGCGATCGGGCCGGACGCGGAAATCGGAGACTTCTGCCGGATACTGTGCGGGGCTTCGGTCGCCCACCACGGCCGGTTGGGCAAGTTCGTCAGCGTTTCCGACGGCGCCCGGCTGGGAGGGCACGTCTCGGTGGGGGACGGAAGCCTCATCGGCATCGGAGTGAATGTGAACAAGCGCGTGGCGATGGGGAAAGGGGTGGTCGTCGTCTCGGGCGTTACCGTGACCGACCATGTGCCGGATAAGCAGGTCGTGCGCGCCGCCGGACAAGGGAAGACGGATTATCAGCAGAGAGCGAAAGAGGAGTGACTATGTATCTGCGACATAACGATATGCCGGACATCGTCCGGCTTGAATTGACGAACACCTGCAATATGTCGTGCCCTCACTGCCGGCATCATAGCCCGGAAAAGAGGAGGCCGGAGAACTACGCCGAGTACTACAAAAACCAAACGAACATGACGGAGGAACAGGTGGGGGCGATCTTCGATGAGATCGGGCCGCACAAGCCTTCGATGACGCTCAATGTGGCCAATGAGCCGCTTATCGCGCCGGCCTTCCCGTTCGCGGTGCGCAAGGTTCGGGAGCACGGGATCGCGGGAACCTTCAACACCAACGGGATCGCGCTGACGGAGAAGATCGCCCGTCTTCTCGTGGATGTCGAATTCGACTCGATCAATATTAGCGTCGACGCCCTGACTCCGGAGACTCTAAAAAAGGCGCGCGGCATCACGGCGCTGGATAAGCTGGTGCGGAACGTCGAAATGCTGGTAGAAATCCGCGGCGGCAAGCGCTTTCCCCGCATCGGAGTGACCTTCGTGGAGATGGACTACAACGTCCATGAAATACCGGAGTTTCTGGAGTTCTGGAAGAAGCGCGTCGATGTGATCCGAATCACTGGCTACATCTCCGACAATAAGCCGGATGTCAAGAAGTTCCCGACAGGACGCAAGGAGGGGTTGCCGGATCGAGTGCCGTGCAAGCAGCTGTTTCGCGATATCGTCATCCGCGCCAACGGCGACGTGACTCCGTGCGTGATTACTTCAGAAAACCCTGATCCGGTGCTCAGTGTCGGCAATATATTCAAGGATGGCGGCATCCGCGCGGTGTGGAACGGCCGCGCCATGCAGAAGCTGCGTGACATGCACAACAGCGGGAAATGGGAAGATATTTCATACTGTGCGCCGTGCGACTACTGGGTGGAGACCTTTGAGATGAAGGAGGAGCGGCGGGACGGCTTCTTTATCCGAACGCCCTCGCCCTACACCGCGTTCTATAACGTCGAGGAGAGAATGGCGAACTGGAACAAGAAGCTTCTCGACCGGCAAGGGATGGGCGAACTTTGAGCTTCCAGCTGAGCCGGGTCCTGCTGCTGGGGCATAGCGGCTTTATCGGTTCCGCGCTGGCGCGGCGGCTTCATGAAAGCCGGCCGGGGATTGAGGTCGTCGGTCTGTCCTACCCGCCCTTCGACCTGACAGCACAGGAGCGGATAGCGGAGCTGCGGGAGGAACTGCGGCCGGGAACTGCCGTGGTCATGTTGTCGGCGGTCAAGCGGCAGAGCGGCGACACGCTGGAGAACTACCTGCAGAACCAGATGATGGTGGTTAATTTGTGCCGGGCGCTGGAGGGACGCAGCTCCGTGCGCGTCGTATTCTTCAGCTCGACCGCGGTTTACGGCGAGGATGTGCACAATACCGAAATCACCGAGGCGACGCCGGTCCGTCCGCGCTCCTATTATGGGATGGCGAAGTACTCCGGGGAGCGGATTCTCGCCAAGGCGTTCCAATCCGACAACGGGCGCGGGCTCGTCCTGCTGCGGCCCGCCACCGTCTATGGCGCCGGTGAACCCGGCACGGGTTATACGCCCACGGGCTTTCTGCGCAAGATGCGCGGTGGAGAGCGTCTGACACTGTGGGGCGACGGCAGCGAGTTGCGCGAGTTTATATATATCGATGATCTGACCGCGCTGACCGAGCGCCTGATCTTCAGCGACTTCTCCGGGGTGGTCAATATCGTTAGCGGCCGGAGCCGCACCTTCCAGGAGATCGCCGCGGCCGCTGTGCAGCTCGTCGGGGGAGGAGAAGCTCCCGACCGCAAGCCGAGGAGCAAGGATAAAGTTGACAACTGCTTCGTTCCCACTTATGTGCCGCGGCTTTTCCCTGAATTCACGTTCACTAGTATCGAGGACGGGATGCGGCGGATCAACGAGCTGGAAGCGGCTGCAGCTTCCGCCGGTGGCGTGAAATGAGCTGTCGGCAATGCGGTAAGACTGAGTTGGAGGAGCTCATTCAATGCGGCCCCCAGCCTATAGGCAATAGGTTCCTGGAATCGCGCGAACTAGAGGAATATCTTCATCCGCTTACGCTCGGCCAGTGCTCCGGTTGTGGAATTGTTCAGCTGACTGAGTCGCCCCCCGCCGAGGAGCTGCGCCCCCGGCTGGATTGGATTACCTACAGCGAGCCCGAGGCGCATCTGGACGCGCTGGCTGACAGGATCGCGGCGTTGGAGGGGCTGCCCGACGGCGCCGTTATCTGCGGTGTCAGCTTCAAGGATGATTCCATGCTGCGGCGCATGCGCGAGAGGGGATGCGGCGCTACCTGGCGCGTCGACATCGAGCGGGATCTGGGAGTCGCGGGCGCGGGTGCCGGGGTAGAGACCGTCCAGGCTCGCTTGACGCGGGGCAGGGCTGCAGCGCTGGCGCGGGAGCACGGCCCGGCGGATGTGGTCATCGCGCGGCATATTCTTGAGCACGCCTTCGATCCGCGAGAGTTCCTGGCGGCGGTTCGGTGTCTCGGCAAGCCTGGCGCGTATGTGGTATTCGAGGTTCCGGATTGCTCAGCGTCGATCGAGCGGCTGGATTACTGCGTTATCTGGGAGGAGCACGTGGTGTATTTCTCGCCGGAAACCTTTCGCGACTGCCTGCGTCGCGCCGGCTTAGTACCGGTGTATTTCGACATGGTGCCGTACCCGATGGAGAATTCGCTTATCGGCATCGGCCGCGCCGGCGCCGGCGGCAGCGGCTCCGGGGAGGATATGTCCGCGAAGGTTTTGGAAGCCGAGCTGCGTCGGGGCCGGGCTTTCGCCGACGGCTTCCCCCGTCGTCGGGACGCGCTGCGCGGTCGGCTCGCCGCGCACGCGGAGAAAAACGAGAAGATCGCGCTTTTCGGCGCCGGACATCTGGCCTGCACCTTCGTCAGCCTGCTGGGTCTGGGTAAATACATCGAGTTTGTGGCCGACGATCATCCGTACAAGAAGGGGATGTTCATGCCGGGCTCGAAGCTGCCGATTATGGGCTCCATGGCGCTGCTGGACCGCGGCGTCCGTCTTTGCCTGCTTAGTCTTAACCCGAATAATGAGGAGGCGGTGATAAGCAACAACCGCGAATTTGTTGACCGGGGGGGAGAGTTCTTTTCGATCTTTCCGGCCAGCAAGCGCGCGCTGAAACCCTGACCCGTATGCGAGCCTTTAGATTTATCCGCGAGATCTATAATAAATTTCCCGTCCTGCTTGTCGCCTGTATATCCCTCTGGGTTATGGTCGGCGTTTTCGAGGCGGCCGCCATCTTTTCGGTCGCTCCGGTAGTCGATTTGCTTATTCATCCGGAGTTGGAAGGCGCGAGTCCCCTAACTGTGAGTCTGGTCGGTATTCTTGAGCGAGTCGGGCTGTCCGCTACGCTGGCGACGGTGCTGGGTGTTTTCGTCGTCTTTAGCTTGTTTAAGAGCCTTTTTCAGCTCTTCGCCCGGCATCTTATCCTGCGCGCGAAATACGCGGTCCAGCAGGATTTGATAGTCGGGACGTTTCACGATTTTTTCCATGCCCGCTGGCACTTCTTCGCCAGTGATCGGCAGGGCAAGCTGCTCAACACCTTCATCCGTGAGATGGGCGTCGTCGGTAACGCTTTCGGTGCGATGGCATTGTTCTTCGCGGCGCTGCTGCAGCTCGTTATGTATATGGCCGTTCCGCTGTACTTATCGTGGAGGATCACCGCGGTCAGCACCGCCGCGACGCTGATCTTCGGGGCGCCTTTTTTGCTTTTGGGCGGCATCAGCTACCGCCTGGGTAAGCGCAATACATCCACCGCCAATGATCTGTCTTCGGTCATTAGCGAGAGTTTAAGCGCGGTGAAGATCATCCTCGGCTTCGGCAATCCCGACAAGAACGTCGAAATGGTCGACCGGACCTACGACGCGCACCGCCGAGTGACTCTCATTTCCCAGACCCTGGACGTGGGGATTCCGATCCTGTACCTTCCCATCGGGCTGTCCATTATGGCGGTCGCCCTCATCGCCGGCAGGCGCTGGGGGGTGCCGCTGGCCGAATCGGCCGCCGTTTTGTATTCCTTGCTGCGGATGGTCCCTGTTATTGGCCAGGTTCTGCAGCAGAAGACCTCCCTTGATAATTTTTTTCCCAGCTACGAGCAGGTCTTAAGCTTGCGCCGGCGAGCCACAGAACTGCGCCAGGAATCAGGCGCGCGGCTCTTCATCGGGATGAACAGCGAGATTCGACTGCATGGCGTGAGCTTCGCCCACCCCGGGAATGAGCCCATCCTGCGCGGCATCGATCTCGTGGTTCCTAAAGAAAAAATGATCGCCATCGTCGGTGAATCCGGCGCCGGCAAATCATCCCTGATCGATCTGATCATGGGCTTCCACCCCCCGACCGCGGGAAAAATAACGGTAGACGGGACGCCGCTGCCCGCGTTCGATATCTACTCGTACCGGCGGCGGATCGGTTATGTGCCGCAGGAAAGCGTCCTGTTTAATATGAGCATCCGCGACAATCTGCAGTGGGCCAAGGAAGACGCGTCGCAGGAGGAGATCGAGAAGGCCTGCCAGCAGGCGAACGCCGCCGGCTTCATTAAGGATCTGCCGGAAGGCTATGCTACCATCGTCGGCGACCGCGGTGTCCGGCTCTCGGGCGGGCAGGTCCAGCGCGTGGCGTTGGCCCGGGCGATACTGCGCAAGCCGGATCTGCTGATCCTCGATGAGGCGACAAGCGCTCTGGATACGAAGTCCGAGCGCATGATTCAGCAGTCGATCGAGGAGTTGGCCAAGAAAACCACTCTTATTGTGGTGGCGCACCGGCTGTCGACCATTGTCCAGGCGGATTATATTTACGTCCTGGGCAAGAGCGGCTTGGTTGAGGAAGGGAGCTACGCCGAGCTGATGGCCAAGAAGGGGCTTTTCGCGCGCATGGCGGAATACCAGGAGCTCAGCGATCCGCAGGCCGCTTAGCGGCGGCGGGTTTTAAGCGCACAACTCGTCCGTAGTTCGGTAGCATCGTCACTTCGGCTCCGAGTTCGATTAGGTGGTCTATGTATGGCCGGATGTGGCCGTCGTAACGTAGGCGCAGATTCGTCGCGCTGCCGATGATTTCCACCATGGCCTGTGATTCGAATACGCAGTCAATGCGCTCGGGGCGCAGCCCGGCATAGCCGGGATCGCCCAAATGTCCGAACGGCGGGATTTCCCAGGGATCGTACAGGCGCTCGATCGGCACGTCGAGGAAGGCGCCGAAGAAGAGGATTTCCTGCGATAGGATTCCCCCGCATCCGTGCGCCAGGCGCCGCAGTTCCTGGTACGGGATGTTCCTGGAGCTCGGCTTCTTCCGAATGACGGTGAGGCTGCCGGGGTCGCGCACGGCCTCCTGCGCGATGGCGGGCCAGCGCAGTCCGCCGTCAGACAGCAGCAGCAGGCTGAGCGGCATTGCGGCCGCCGCGCCCAAGCGGCTTCCTTTCGCGTGCAGCTTGTCCCGCAGTCGCGCACCCAGCGAGGCCGCGATGGCGATCAGCACCGGGATCCAGGGGATGAAGTAGCGCGTTTTGGCCAGCACGAGCGCGGTCGTCGAGATCACCGCCACGCAGCCGGTGTAGAATAGGAATTCGTCCGGTGACCAGGTGCGCCAGGCAAAAAGGGTGAAGGTGAAAAGGACGAGAAAGGCGGCGGCGTGGGCATGCGGAACAAAGCCGAGCAGCTTGGGGAGCATCGTGATGAGTACGGAGTGGTAGGGCAGCTCCAATAGATTGCGCCATATCTGGCGGATAACGAATTTAGGATTGGCCTGTACGGCGGCCGGCAGAGTCTCAGCTCCGGCAAACAGCTCCTGGTTGGTGAAGTAGAAGTCATGTCCTTCGAACGTGCCGTAGCGCGATTCGATATATTTCCAGTTTTGTCCTTGAATAAATGCCGCGTTCGTCAGGCCGTGCGCGGCTCCCGGCATCCATCTGGCTGTCGCGAACTGCGCGTTGTTCCAGCGATGAGTGGAGGGGGAAGCGCTAAGCGCGACGGCCAGGAGCAGCGCCAGTCCAAGCGGCAAGTCTTCGCGCCGGGGGAGTAGGTTTTTCAGCCGGTGCTGACGCCAAAGGCGGTAGAGGTCGAGCATTATGAACAGTAGTATGAGCAGAATGAATGTGGTGCGCAGGAGGGCGGCGCCAACAAGCAAAGCGTAGGACCAGGACCCCGGTCCGCGTGTGTCCTTGCCGCGCAGCACCAGCGCGAGGCAGCAGAGCGCAAGGCACAGCGGCTGCGTCGGCGGAGGCGACGCAGCGATAAACGGGAGCCAGAGTACCGCGGCGAATACCGCCATTTTCCCGCCGACGAACCGGCGGGCAAAAAGCGCTATTGCGCCGCCGGCCAGCGTCAGGGTGACGATGCGCTCGAGCAGGTATCCGAAGGGAAAGCCGAGTCCCCAAAACGGCAGTAGATAGAGAACGTACAGCGGGCTGCGTCCCGGGTTAACCATGCCGCCCGTTTCCCACAGCACGCGCGCGAAAAACCAGTAGCCTCGCGCCTCATTCCCCGGGTCCCGAATGAGCGGTATGGCCAGCATCGCGAGCAGGGCGATGGCACCCAAAGCCGGCAGGCCGTGCCGCCGGTTCAATCGTCGCGGCAAAAGCGCCTCCATTTTATCTTCGATTCCGGCATCTCCGGGGGCCGGTGTGCGCTCTTTTCTCCGATCAAGCGGTCGATCTGATCTGGAAATATCGGCGCAGCGCCGCAAGCGGCCGCGAGGCGCACGAATGCGGCCAATAACGGCAGCCAAATGGGGATCGGGACGGCCCCCCAGCGCTGGGAAATCCGTCGAGCCAAGGCGGCGCCGTCGAACTCCTCGGGGCCGCAGATTTCATGGATATGCTCGCCATCCTCAGGGTGAGTCATTATACGGGTGCAGATCTCCGCGAAATCATCCGCATGGACCGGAGCAAAACGGATATTCCGGTGCCCGAGCAGCATCGGCACGATTCGCCACTTGCGCGCCAATGCCACCAAGCGGTCCACACCCTCCGTGCCGTCCGCCGCGTAAACTTCAGCCGGTCGCAGGATGGTCAGGCTCCTCCAGGAAAGTCGTCTGAGCGAGTCCTCGGCTTGCCGCTTCGAATCGCCGTACGCTCCTGAGCCGCGGCCGATGCAGCGCGTACTGAGGTAAAGCATACGCTCACAGCCGGCGCCTTGGACGGCGGCGGCCAGCCGTTCGGTTCCCCGCAGGTTCACCTCGGTGTAGGCGGTAAAGTCCGCGGCATGTGTTATCCCCGCGAAGTGAACGCAGCGTTGCGGACGCAGACCGCGAGGAAGGAGGGGGCGGCGGCGTAGATCGAGAGGAAAGGACTTTACTTGCGGATGGCTCAGCGGCGGAGGATGGCGATGCACGCCGCACCAAATGCGAACATCCGGCACGCGCTCAAGGTAGCGGCTCAGCACCTGCGCCCCGAGCTTTGAAGAGGCTCCTGTCCAAACTATATCCATAATCCGAACATGCTCCCTGACGGGCGCTGCGGCAGGATATAGTACGATATCTGCTGTGAATAAAGATGTCGATGGGCCGGTGCCGTTTCTCTCGTTAGTCGTCCTTTGTTACCGCAGCGAGGAGTCCGTTGTCCCATTTGTTGAGCGCATCGTAAAGATGCTCTCGTTCTGCAATTTTACCTACGAATTGATCTTGGTCGGGAATTACCTTGAGGGCAGCGACGATCGCACCCCCGAGGTCGTTCGTGATCTCGCCAACCATTTCGCGCAGGTGCGCGCGATCACGCTACCGAAATCGGGCATGATGGGCTGGGACATGCGTTCCGGTATGGATGCCGCGCGCGGGAAGTATGTGTGTATTATCGACGGGGACGGGCAGTTCCCCCTTGAATCCGTCCTCACCTGCCTGATTAAGATCGACACAGAAAACTACGACCTAGTAAAAACATACCGCGTGCGCCGCGAAGACGGGCTGTATCGCAGGATCATCTCAACCGTATACAACGCGATCTTTCGGCTGCTGTTTAAGACTAACTACTACGACGTTAACTCGAAGCCTAAAATTATTCGCCGGGAGCAATACGTGGATCTCGCGCTGCAGTCGGATGATTGGTTTACCGACGCTGAAATTATGATCCGTGCGACGGAGATCGGCTTGCGCGTCGCTGAAATTCCGATCCATTTCTACCGTATTGAAGAGCGCTCCTCGTTCGTCAGGCCAAGCGCCATATTTGAGTTCCTGAAGAATTTGTGGGATTATCGTTTTCGTCGGCCGCCGGCGCGCTCAGGCGCGCGCGGCGACAAAATATTGGGCGCCAAGCGGTAGCCTGCGCAGGCCGTGTTCGATAATTTCAAAGAGCCTGCCGCGCCAGGGGAAGAACAGGAAGTACGCGCGGTCGATCAGCGACAGGCCCGCCGCACGGAACAGGTCCCGCACCTCCGTCATCCTGAGCAGGATCGCATCCTCATCGAATGGGCAGGCTTGCACGACCTTGGCGGTTATGGGGTTGAGCGGGTTGTGCTCAAAAATCAAAATCAGCCCGCCAGGACGAACCGCCCGGCGCATTTCCCGTATAGCGGCCAGCCGCGCCTTCGGCGCGATGTGGTGCAGCACGTTGATCGCGAATATTAGATCGAATGTCGCGTCGGGAAACGGGATGGAACTCCCGTCGTAGCACCGGTAATCCACGGACGGGTTCGTTGCGGCCGCCACCTCGATGACGCCGGGGGCGACGTCTACTCCATGCAGCATTTTTATGCTTGCCGCGACGTACGTGTCGGTAGCGCCGATTCCACAACCGAGGTCGAGCGCGCGGAGGTCCTTGACTGAGCCGAAGAATTTACGCGCTTCGTTGATGAGAATCCGCGCCTTCATTTCGGTAAAAAAGGAGGAGTCTTGACCGCTGAAGGCGATTTGCTCGTCGAGCGTCCGGCGATAATTGTCTTTGAAGTGGTCGAAATCGGTGGACATCGGGCTATCGGGACCGCCGCGGCGCGGGAGCGCCGATGAGTGGTATGGGCGCGGTCCTTCGGTGCAGGGTGGCTGAGATCGTATCGGTCAGCTGGAAAGTGGGTCCAGGGATGAACGGCAGGCGGCGGTCTCGCAGCAGTTCTCGAATCTGCGTCTCCAGGCGGCGAACGTCTTCCTTCAATATGCCGTCCGGCAGGCCGTCCACCAGCAGTAGATGGTCGACGTCCTTGTCCCGCAGGCGGGCGAGGGTCCGCTCGACACGCGTTTCGTTGTATCCATAGCTGACGAACCTGAGCGGATAGTTCCGGCGCGCGCTGAAATAGTTGAGATTGTTGGAGTTTAGGTATCCGATTTCTGTGCCGAGGGCCACTTTTGTTTCTTGTTTTCCCGTCTCGCGCCAGATCCAATCAACAAGTTCCTGCTGGCGCCAAAGTCCTTCCCGCTGAGGTGGTCCGCTGTAGGTGCTGCCCGGCTTCAGGAAGGACGCCGGCCCGATCTGGACGGCAGGAAAAAGCTTCACGCCAAAAGTCTGCAGTGCGTAGCCAGCCGCGGGGATCGCAAAAAACAGGCTTAGGAGCGCGGCGCGCAGGCGCGAGTTTCGCGTTAGCAGATCGAGGCCGCCGGCTAGCAGCAGGGAGAAGGCCGGCAGCGCCGGAGTCATGAAGCGGATGGCCTTGTTGACGCCGACGGTGCCGAAAAACAACGGAACGAGCAGCCAGGACAGGAGCAGGCTCAGGGAGGAGTTGGAAATCAATAGGGGGAGCGGCCGCAGGCCGCGGCGATGCCGGTAGAGGAGCGCGGCGGCGACTGCGGCCGACGCAAGGAAATAGTAATAGGACAGGCCGTTTTCGATCAGCTTGTGCCAGTAGCCGAAAAGGACGGCGGGGTTGAATACCCGCGTGTCACCGTAGTGCGCCGCGACCTTGCCGAAGCTGGCCATATAGATGTAGCCGGCCGTGTAGATCAAATTGTGGGCGTACCAGGTCAGGGCGATCAACCCGCTTATTGCGACGATGGTCTTTAGCGGCGGCTCAACCGCGCGGAGGAAGCCGCCGCGCGACTCACGCCAGCGGCGCCACAGAACGTCGGCAAGGGCGCCGATGACGAACATGGGGAAAAGCACTTTGAGCAGCAGCCCCGCGCCGGCCAGCGCGCCGACGGCTCGGACATGGGTCCGTCGCCGCAGCCCGTCGGAGGCGGCGAGATGGTAGGTGACTGCGGACACCACCGCCGTTAGTGCGATTTCAACGAAGAAGCGGTGGGTGAGCCCGGCGATGAGCGGCAGCGTCAGGGTTATTAGCACCGCCAGCAGTCCGGCGGTCTGGGAAAATAGGCGCCGGCCGAGGAGAAACACATAGCCGCCGAGCATGATGGTCGCGGCGAGGTTGACTAGAAGCGCCGTATCGTGCGATGGCCCGAAGAGAAAGAAGGGCGGCAGCGCCAGAACCGAGATCAGGGGAGCCTTGAAGAGGAAGGCGGAGGCGTAAGCGCGGTAGAACGCGGCTGGCCCGTTATCGCGCAGGGCGTAATAGAGCTTGCAGGCGATTTCAAGATACCAGGCGTCGTCGAAGGTCGGGGGGTGCGTTTCGGCGTGAAAATACCACAGATTGATAGCGCAGCAGATTATGACGGCCGCGGCGGCCCCGGCGGCGGGGGAAATGCGTCCAATGCGATGGCGGACTGAAGTCATGTAGAATATGAAGGCGTGAGCATGATAGCAAAAGAGGGTTTACCGGTCGGTGAGCTGTGGCGACGAATGCTGTTGATCCGGCGCTTTGAAGAGAACCTGCTGCGGATGTTTGGGCAGGGCGAGATCTTCGGCACCACACACTGCTGTATCGGCCAAGAAGCCAACGCCGTTGGCATAGCCTCCTGCCTGCGGCCGGGTGATTTCGTGGTCAGCAACCACCGTTGCCATGGACACTATCTGGCGCGCACCGGTGATGTGGAGGGGCTGCTCGCGGAGATGATGGGACGGTCGGCGGGGGTCGTCGGCGGCAGAGGGGGGTCTCAGCATCTGCACGCAGAGAACTTTATTTCGAATGGAATCCTCGGCGGCGGCACGCCTATCGCGGTCGGAACCGCGCTCGCGCATAAACTGGAAAAATCCGATGCGGCAACAGTTTGCTTTATTGGTGATGGGACTTTCGGCGAAGGGGTTCTCTACGAAGCGCTTAACATGGCATCCTTGTGGGGGGTACCGGTCCTTTTTGTGGTTGAGAATAACCATTATTCACAATCGACGCCGATCATGAAAAACCTGGCGGGGAGTCTGCGCGGGCGTTTCGACGCTTTCGGGATTGCGGCGCAGGAGATCGAGAGCTTCGATGTGGCGGAGATTCGCAGCGCCGCTGATAAGCTTCTGGAAGATATGCGGCGGCGTGTCCGACCGGCGGCTTTACTCATAAGTACCTACCGTTTTTGTCACCATTCCAAGAACGATGACGCGCGCGATCCGGCGGAGGTCGCGCGGTGGAAAAAACGTGATCCCGTCGACGCCTTGCGGGAAACTGTCGACGCCGGCGAGCTCGAGCGGGCCGAACAGGAGATCGAGCAGCGCCTGAAACAGGCGGAGCGCGCGGCCAGCGAGAGCCCGGAGCCGGCGCTCACCGCGCGGCATCTTGATCCCTATTTTACCAGCGATGAGATACGTTAAGCGGCTCAACGAGGCCTTGGCCGGCCTGCTCGCCGATGACCCCAAGATCGTGCTGCTGGGCGAAGATATCGCCGATCCTTACGGCGGCGCCTTCAAGGTTACCCGCGGCCTGTCTACGCGCTTCCCCGAGCGGGTATTCTCAACCCCGGTAAGCGAGGCCGGCTTTACCGGCGTCGCGGTCGGCCTGGCGCTTAAGGGCTTCAAGCCCGTCGTCGAGATTATGTTCGGCGACTTCATCACTCACTGCGCCGATCAGATAGTCAACCACGCGGCCAAGCTCGGCTGGTACCGCGATCCCGAGCGCGGGGTGCCGCTGGTTTTTCGCACGCCGATGGGCGGCGGCCGCGGCTACGGCGCGACGCATTCGCAGTCCCTTGAGAAAATGTTTCTTGGCGTGCCGTTTGTGCATGTCGTCGCCGGCAATCTGCTGACCGATCCCGGCGATCTTCTCACGCAGGCGCTCCGGCTGGACCGGACCGTTCTCTTCATCGAACATAAGCTGCATTACGGCAGGGAGTTGCTGGACGAAACCGCCGATGAGTTGGGCGCGTTTCGCATCACGATGACTACTGGAGACTTTCCGACAGCGACGATTGCGATCGCCGACGGCGCCGCGCCGCAGGCGACCTTGGTCGCCTATGGCGCGATGGCCGACCTTTGCCTTGAGGCTTCGCGCCGTCTGTTTGTTGAAGATGAGGTCGAAGCGGAAGTCGTGGTCCCGTCGCGGATTAAGCCTTTCCCGCTCGATCCGATCATGGCGTCCGTGCGGCGGACCGGCCGGCTCGTCGTCGTCGAGGAGGGGACGGAGGGCTTCGGCTGGGGCGCGCAGGTCGTCTGCACTTTGCTGGAGCGCGGCGCCGCGTTCGCCGCGCCGCCCAAGGCCATCGCCGCGGCGGCCTGCCCGCTGGCGGGCTCTCCGTATCTCGAGAAGATGCTCCTGCCGCGGACGGATGATATCGTCGCCGCGGTGCGGTCGATTATGGCAGGGAGGAAATTATGAGAAGCATGCGGATGGCCGGGCTTGCCGTGTCCATCTTCCTGGCCGGGGCGCTTCCCGCGCATGCCTATCTCGATCCCGGCTCCGGCAGCATGTATCTGCAGCTGCTGCTGGGCGGGCTCGCCGGCATTGGCCTGGTTCTTAAGATATTCTGGGGAAATATCCTGGAGATGTTCGGCCTTGGCAGGAAGGACGACGACGGCAAGGCCGAGTAGCGCATGGGATACGATACGGCCTCCTTCCGGGATCGCAGCGGCCGCGTTCTGCTCGCGGACGGCGCCGTCTATCGCTGCCTGAGCGCCGGAGCCCTCGCGGATTGGAACCGCCTGAAAGATACCGCCTTCTTTCGCCGCATGACGGATGACGGACGGCTGGTGGGTACCCGCGAAGCCGACGCCGACAAAAGCAGCCGGCTGATGCCGCCGGGGGATTGGATCGGCCTGCTGGAGCATGACGTCATCCCGTTTGTTTCCTACCCGTATGAGTGGAGCTTCGGCATGCTGCGCGACGCCGCTCTGCTGCAGCTCGATATCCTCCTCGCCGCCCTGCGGGAAGGCCTGACGCTTAAAGACGCTTCCGCATTCAATATCCAATGGCGCGGCGCGCGTCCGGTGTTTATCGATATGCTGTCGTTTGCGCCGTACCGGAAAGGCGCGCCCTGGGCGGGATACCGCCAATTCTGCCAGATGTTTCTCTACCCGCTGTTCCTGCAGGCGTACCGCGATGTGCCGTTTCATCCCTGGACGCGCGGCGCGATAGAGGGGATCACCCCCGAACAATGCCGCCGCCTGCTGTCGCTGCGCGACCTGCTGCGCCCCGGAGTGTTTACCCACGTCTACCTGCAGGCGAAGCTGCAGGAGCGCTGCGGCGGCGCCGGCCGCGACGCGCGGAGTGATCTTGAGCGAGTGGGATTCGATGAGAAGCTTATTCGCGCGAACCTGAGGTCTCTGCGCGGCCTGGTGGAGTCGCTGCATTGGCGGCCCGCGCGCTCCGAGTGGTCGGAGTACGGAGATGATCATAGCTATGCCGCGGAAGATCATGCGGCGAAAAAGGCGTTTGTTGAGGAGGCCGCGGCGGAGAAGCGGCGGACGCTGGTTTGGGATCTCGGCGCCAACCGCGGGGATTTCTCACGTCTCGCCGCCGAGCATGCCGACTGTGTCTTGGCCATGGACGCCGATCACCTCGTCGTAGAGCGTCTGTACCAGGAACTAAAGAAGGACGGCCGCGATAATATCCTGCCGCTGGTGATGAACGTCGCAGACGCCTCGCCGGGGCTCGGTTGGCGCGGCGCGGAGCGCCGGAGTCTGCCGGAGCGGGGGCGGCCCGGACTGGTCCTTTGTCTCGCCCTGCTGCACCATATGGTCATCACCCATAATATTCCGCTCGCAGAGTTCGTCGCCTGGCTGGCTGAGCTGGGCGGGGACTTGGTTATTGAATTTATCGACAAGCAGGACCCGATGGTGCGCCGGCTGCTGCTTAATAAGGCGGATCAGTACGCGGATTATGAACGTTCTTGTTTCGAGTCCTGCCTGTCTCGTTATTTTACGATCGTGCGGCAGCAGGCGCTGTCCGGCGAGCGGCGGGTTCTGTACTATGGGCGGCGTAAATGATTCTCATCACCGGGGCCGACGGCGCGGTCGGCTCCTACGCCGAGGAGGTCTTTGCGGGCGAGCGTCTGCATCTCGGGACGCTGGAGACGCTGGACGTTACCGACCCGGATAAGGTTTTGACGCTATGCCGCGAATTGCGGCCGGCGGCGGTGGTGCATCTCGCTTCCGAAACGGACGTGGATCGCTGCGAGAAGGAGCGCGCGCATGCCTTCCGCGTCAACGCGGATGGCGCCGCGAACGTCGCGGCGGCCTGCCGGGAAACCGGGGCGGTTATGGCGTATGTCAGCACGGGCATGGTGTTCGACGGGAGCAAGGACGAGCCCTATGTCGAGTCTGACCCCGTCGCGCCGGGCAACGTTTACGCAGAATCCAAGCTGGCGGGTGAAGAGGCGGTGCGCAGGGAGCTGGAGCGCTTCTTTATCGTTCGCACCAGCTGGCTGATCGGCGGCGGCAAGCGCGATAAGAAATTCGTAGCCAAGATCCTGCGTCTGCTGGGGGAGCGGGATCGCATCGAGGTCGTCAGTGATCTCTACGGCACGCTCACCTATGGAAGGCAGCTGCTGCTGCAGATCAAGGCGCTGTTGGCCACCGAGCATTACGGCGTTTTCCATGCAGCCAATCCGGGTAAAGTCTCGCGTTTTGACATCGCGCAGGAGATCGTGCGCCTGATTGGGAGCTCGGCCGAAGTCGTGCCGGTCGGCGCCGAGCGCTTCCCGCTGCCGGCGCCCCGCGGAAAGTCAGAGGTGCTGTCGGTCGCCAAGCTGGAGGCGCTGGGGCTGTGCCGCATGACCGATTGGCGGCGGGCCTTGGCCGAGTATCTGGAAGAGCTGAAGCGGATAGGGAGGTGGGAATAGGGATGGGGATATTGCCCGAATGGCTGCGCCGCGTACTTCCTGAAAAGGTCCTGGTGGGGCTGCGCAAGACTCATGACGCCGCGCGCGCGGTTCCGTTCGCTTTCGGCAGCCGTTTCGAGCGGTGCGCGGTGCGAGGCTTGGCGATTGAGTTGCTGGTGACCAGCGGCATCGAGCATTATCGCGCCGAGACCTATGCCTCCAAGGAGCCGGGTACCTTGGACTGGCTGGACGCCGAGCTGCGGGAAGGCGACGTGCTCTACGACGTCGGAGCGAATATCGGCCTATATTCGCTCTACGCCGCCCAGAGGGCGCCGGGCTGCGCGGTTTTTGCGTTCGAGCCGGAGGCGCAGAACTTCGCGCACCTATGCCGCAATATCCATCGCAATGGGCTGACACAGATCGTTCCTGTCTGTGTGCCGCTGTCCGATAGGGAAGAGTTCGCCCGGCTGCACGTGACCGATATGGCGGCGGGCACCGCTTTCCATTCGCTGCACGCTCCCTCGACCCAACGATCGGATGGTGTGCGCTCCGTGCTCGAGCAAGGCGCGCTGGCGACGTCGCTTGACCACATGACGGAGAAGCTGGGCCTGCCGGCGCCGAGCCTGCTCAAGCTCGATGTCGACGGACATGAGCTGCAGATCGTTAAGGGCATGCGATCGCTGTTGGGGTCGGGAAAGATCCGCAGCCTGATGGTTGAGATCAACGGCGAGATCGAGGGCGAGAGCGCGAGCCCCATTCCCAAGCTATTAACGGAATGCGGCTACGTTTTGGCGGCGACTTCCGACGGCGAAGCCATTCGCCGGGGCGATACCTCGCGCAATTGCGTGTTCAAGAGGAAGTAGACGCGAGGTAGAGCAGGAACTCGACATTGCCTTTCGGGCCCTTCACGGGGCTCTCCATGAGGCCGCGCTCTTTCAGCCCCAGGCCCCGCGCCGCCGCGCGCACTTTCTCCACCGCTTCGCGGCGATAGCTCTCCTGGCGCACCACGCCCTTGGGCGCCTTTTTGGGTTCGAGCTCGAACTGCGGCTTGATCAGGGCGACCACCTCGCAAGGAGCCTGCAGGCAGGCCAACGCCGGCGGCAGAACGAGGGTGAGGGATATGAAGGAAACGTCGATCACCGCCAGATCGATCCGCTCGCTCGCGCCGCCCAGGAGCTCCGGCGTCAGATTTTTGGCATGGGTTTTTTCCCGGCATATCACACGGGGATCTTCGCGCAGCCGGCTGTCGAGCTGGCCGTGCCCCACATCCACGGCATAGACCTTGGCGGCTCCGCGCTGGAGCAGGCAATCGGTAAAGCCGCCGGTTGAGGCGCCGAGGTCCAGGGCGGTCCGGCCGCGGACATCGAGCCGGAAGGCGTCAAGGCCGGCGGCCAATTTGAGACCGCCGCGGGAAACGTAGGGGACGGCGTCCTTGAGCACTTCGATGCGGACGTCGGCCTTGACCGGGGTCCCCGCTTTGGTTGCAGGCCGGTCATTAAGCAGGACCTTGCCCGCCATGAGCGCGGCCTGCGCTTTGGTCCTGCTGGCAAAGAGGCCGCGTTCGACCAGGAGGGCGTCCAGGCGGAGCTTCTTCATCCCGCAATTATAGCGTTTGCGAAGACCCTTGACAGTACGGGAGTGCCGCCCTACAATTAGGTAAGGGACAGGGCAGACGTAATTCGCAAAAATCATTAATTAATAACGCAATTTAAGCGAGTCCGCATGATCCTGCTTAGGTATCTTATTCTCAGTTTAATTGTTTTTGGGCTCCCGCTCCAGGCGCAGGCGGCCAGAGGCGAGCGTGGGAGTTCGGATAAGCAGAAACAGGAAGCCGAATCGCCCGGTCTCTGGAGCCGCGCCTGGAATTCCTTTAAATCGGTTTTTGTCCCGCCCGATCCTCCTCCCAGCTATCCCCCGGAAGTCGCGGAAGCGAAGTTTCAGCAATCGGTGTCCAAAACCAAGCAGTTTCTCGAATCCAAGCAAGGGCAGGAGGTCGGAAAGGGCGGGAATAAAACAGTAATAGATGAGAAGTCCATTCAGCAGTTCGAAGCCGAGGCAAACAAGCTGGCCAATGAGCCGGATCCCGAAAAGAGGGTCGCGGCGCAAAACGCTTTTCTCGCCCTGCAGGAAACCCGTAATAAGATGCGGCAGATGTACCAGCAGGAAACCGGTAACGGCCTTCTCGACCGCGCCGCACGCAAGCAGGTGCGCAATTACTATCGCGACCAGATGAAGCACTATTCGAGCCAGCTCGATGAGATGGGCTATGGTGGGTTGGCGGGCAAATACTTCAAGTCGCAGGGCGACAAGGAAGGTCCGGCGGCGATCGCGGAGGCGGGCGCCAAGATCGCGCCCAACTATGCGCCGGCGCAGCGGGACTGGATGAACGCCGAGCTCGATGCGGGCAACTATGAGGATGCGAAAGACGCGGGGATGCAGGCCATGCAGCTTAATCCCGAGCATCCGGAGCCCTATGTCGGAGTATCCAAGGCCAGCTATGAGCTGCGGGACTATGAGGACGCCTACCAGTTCTCCAAGCGGGCCCTCGACATCAACCCCCGGGACTATCGCGCGCGGACGATCAACCGCCTGTCGGTGCAGCGGCTGGGCGATCGAAGCGATACCGCGCGGGCCGACGCCGGCGCCGTTCCGGTGGTCGCGGCGAAGGCGGCCTCCGCCATGCGGACGGCTCCGGCTTATCGTCAGTTTGCGCAGCCGTCCGCCGCGGCCGACGGGCGGGCCTCCGAGCAGCTTTTGGCCTCGAAGCTCTACGCCAACAAGGCGATGACCTTGCTGCAGCAGGGCGATGCCAAGGCCGCCGCCCAGGCCGCCGTCGCCGCGCTGCGCGCCAATCCGACCAACCTCAGGGCGCGTGTCGCTTACATAAAGGCGCTGGAAAAGACCGGTCGGCATCAGTTGATGCTCTATGCAGTTAATGAGGCGCTCAGGTATCACCCCAACAACTCGATGCTGCTGGCGATGCGGGCCGGCGCCTTCAATCATATGAAGCAGTATAAGGACGCGCTCGCTTCCGCCACTGGGGCGATCGTCGCCGACAGCAAGAACCCCGAGGCCTATCTGCAGAAGGCGTGGGCGCTCGACGGCATGGGCCGCAAGCTCGAGCGCAACCAGGCGCTGGAGCTCGCTCGTCAGTACGGCGGCGCCGGCACGAAGTACGAGCAGGTATGGGAGAAGGTAAACGAGCTCGACGAGGGGGAGCTGGCGGCCTGGCTGGCGGGTGAGAATTTGCCGCCCAAGGAGCAGGCCGCCAAGGGCGTTTGGGGCAAGGGTTTTGAGAACCGCCGCCTGCTGACTTTGGGGCTGACCAGCATCGTCGGCGGCTTTCTTATCGCCCTCGGCTTGCTGCGGTCGTTCTCCAGCCGCTGGAAGGCGCTCATGCATCGGATTGCCCTGGCCTTCGGACGCGAATCGCCGCGGCTCGAAACGCATGCCGCGGCGGCCGGACTGCCCGGCGGCAACGGGGCTTCGCGCGATGTCGGCGAAATTTTGTCGCGCGGCTACGACGTGCGGCGGGAGCTGGGCGTGGGCGGCATGGGCATCGTTTATGAAGCCGTCGACCGTGCTCTGCAGCGCCGGGTGGCGGTCAAGAAAATGCGCGACGAAATCCGCTCCGATCCGCGTGAGCGCGAGCGCTTTTTGGTCGAGGCGCGCACCGTCGCCACTTTGCATCATCCCAATATCGTCGAGATATTCTCCATCGTCGAGGACGGCCGCGACGCCTTCCTGATCTTTGAATTCGTCGACGGCAAGGACGTTAACGAGGTCCTGCACAAAAAGAAGCGGTTGACCTTTACCGAAGCCGTCAGCGTCCTGCGCGGGGTGACCGCGGCTCTCGACTACGCGCACAGCCGCCGTGTCGTGCACCGCGACCTTAAGCCATCCAATATCATGGTGAGTAAAGAGGGACGGGTGAAGGTTATGGACTTCGGCGTCGCCCGTATGGCCAAGGACTCGCTTTCGCGCGTGTCGCGCACCAACACCGTCGTCGGAACGCCGCCCTATATGGCGCCGGAGCAGGAGCAGGGCCGGGTCTGCTCGGAATCCGATATCTATGCGCTCGCGGTCATGCTTTACGAGATGGTGACAGGGCGCCTGCCCTTTGAAGGGGTCGGCGCCGGCATGCTCATGGCCAAGCTCAATAAGACCTATGTGCCGGCCGGTCGCGTGGTTTCCGGTTTGCCCGCAGGCTTTGACGCGGCGCTGGATCGGGCGTTGGAGCCCGAGCCTGAAAAGCGTTGGAAGACGGCCGGTGAGTTCCTCAGCAGCCTCGACGCGCTGTCGATACCGCGCTGAGTGCGCCGCTCTTGTTGATTGGGCGGGATTTCTCTGATATACTGCGGGGGGCCTGTCACTCGCGTTTATCGCGTCCGCAATCCTTCCTTAATAGTCCGGTGGTATGCTGAAGGGTGCGATAAACGGGGGTGAATAGGTTCGACATGGGTCGTTTCGTCTGACGGTCGCAGGCCCTGGTTGGTCGGAGCCAGGATAAAATCCGCCCAAACAACAACTGCCAACTCACCGTTGGCCTGGGCAACTGCCTAAACCGCAGTAAGTCCACGTCGGTCCTCCAATGCCTGCTAGGGGGAGTCCGGCGCCAAGAAGCGGGCTGGGGAACGCGGCGCGAGCGTCGTCGCCGCGGTCCCGAGACAAAACGAGGCTAGTCCCGGGATACTCGTTCGGCGGTTTTTCCGGGGCGAAACTGAAGCCGAACTAAGCCTGTAGTGGTCTCAGACAGCGTTCCGTGGACGCGGGTGCGATTCCCGCCACCTCCACCATTTTATTGGCAGCAATGCTGAACAGACGCAACGTCACTTTCATCGTCTGCTGTCTCATCTTTGCCGCGGTATCCGCAGCGCTCTACCGCCTGCAAGGCTGGGAGGCCGTGCTGTTTCCCGCCTATGGCCTGATCTACTTGTGGAACGACCTCCGCAACGAGGAAGAAACCCACATCATATTTTTGTTTTTGACCTTCATCGCCGGTTTTCTTGTATCGACTCGTCTCGCCGATGTCGTTGTGGTCGCCGCCTTGGTCGCCGAGGGGGTCGGTATTGTGCTGTTGTGTGCGGGGCTGAGCATCCACCGCGGCCGGCTCGGCGGTGAAAGCCACCGCATCCGTTCCGAGGTCGAGAAGCTGGATCTCCATATCCGGGATCATCAGCGCGAGCATAAGTTCTATCAGGCTTATGAATCCTCCGCGCTCACCCAGATCCGGCTGCGCCGCGATCTGACGCAGGCGGCGCGCAGCCTCGGCAACACCATGGACTCTCAGGAGGTCAAGCTCCGCCTGACCGGAATCCTTGAGGGGCGATTCAAGGGGAGCAAGGTGAGCATTCTGCCGGGCCGCGCGGATGACCCGGTGGCCCAGTACGTCCTCAAGAGCAGAACGCCGGTTTTGGTCAAGGATATGCGCAAGGAGGTCCGCTTCGGCCCGCGGACGCCCGCCGCCGAGCTGCGCTCGTCGCTCGTCGTGCAGCTCAATGTCATGAAGAAGCCCTACGGTTTTGTGCGCGTTGAGACCGGCCAGCCCGATGCCTATTCCAACGATGATCTCAAGACGGTGGATCTGTTCGCGACGCTGGCCGGGCTGACCCTGGAGAATATCCAGCTCTATGACAAGGTGGGGACCATGGCGGCGCACGACAGCCTGACCCGGCTGGTCACCCAGCGCACTTTTCTGCAGCGGCTGAAAGAAGAGCTCCTGCGCGCCGGGCGCGCCCAGATGCCGTTATCCCTGATTATGCTCGATGTCGATCACTTCAAGCGCTACAACGACACCTATGGTCACCAGGCCGGCGACGAGGTGCTGCGCACGGTTTCCCGCATCCTCGTCAACCGTATCCGGCAGGTGGACTGCGCGGCGCGCTATGGGGGCGAGGAGTTTATGGTCATCCTTCCGAACGTCGACCCCCCCCGGGCGCGAGAGGTCGCCGAGGATCTCCGGGCGGCGATTGAAGCGGAGCCGCTGATATTCCAGGGACAGCGCACCCGGGTCACGGCGAGCTTCGGCGTGTCCTCCTTTCCGCAGGATGCGACCTCGCAGAGCCAGCTGGTGCGCTCGGTCGACGAGCGGCTCTATCAAAGTAAAGCGCAAGGGCGCAACCGGGTGACCGGATGAGCCTCGTTGTGATGGTCGCACTGCTGTCGATGTTTCAGGCGGCCGCGCTGTGGGGCGCTTATCCCCGGCGGCGGCGGGCATCCAGCATCGCCGCGGGCCTCGCCGTTGTCTTCTGGGTGCTGGGCTTCGCTTTTGTCGGCGGCGCCTATGCGGCGCCTTGGGTGCTGGCGGGACTGCTCAGCATCGGAACCTGCTATTATGCCTCCTATGTGGTCGGGCGCAACAGCGACGAATACGACCGCCTGGATGCCGCGCTCGAACAGCGGCAAAAGAGCCGTTTGGAGCTGCGCAGCAAAGTCAGCGCGGCGCGTGCCCGTATTCAAAAAATCGAGACCGAGCAGCGCGAGGTCACGGCGCTTTACAGCATGATCAAGGGATTGTCGGAGGCGCTGTCGTGGGAGGAGATGCGCCCCAAGCTGGAGATCGCGATCCAGCAGTACCTCGGGGTCGAATCCTTCGCGCTCTATGTCGAAGAGGATGGAAAGATGCGGCTGATCGCCGCCCGCAAGATGAGCGCTTCCGTCGGCGCCGCCTGGGGAACCTTCGAGCGCTTTTTGCAGGAGCATAAGATTCCCGTGCGCGTGCCTCATGTCTTCGACTTTACGGAGCAGGCCGTCGGCGTGCCGATCTTTGAGAACGAGAAGCTCTCCGGCTATTTCTATGTCCGCGCGCCCGAGAAGACCGACGCGGTGGGGCTGCTGGCGAAGTGCGAGAACTTCGTCGAGGAGATATCTTTCGCTTTCCGGCGGGTGCGGCTGTTCCAAGAGGTCGAGCGCTATTCCGTGACCGACGGCCTCACCGGGCTTTACCGCCGGGGCGAGCTGGACCGCAAGCTGCAGGAAGAGGTCATCCGCGGCCGCACTTTCAAGACCACGTTCTGTCTAATGCTGCTCGACATCGACCACTTTAAATCATTGAATGACAAGTACGGGCATCCTTTTGGGGACCAGGTGCTCGCCCGCATCGGGCAGGTGCTGCGCGACAGCTTCTATGAGACCGATTTCGTCGCGCGCTATGGGGGCGAGGAGTTCGCGGTGCTGATGCCGCGTGCCCAGATGGACGGGGTTTTGCGCAAGGCGGAGTCGGTGCGCCATGCCGTTGCCGCCGAGACCTTCGAGATCGCGATGCAGAAGCTGCGGGTGACGATGTCTATCGGCATCGCGCACTTCCCGCGCGACGGGGAGTCCGCCGAGGCCGTGCTGCGGCAGGCGGACCAGGCGCTGTACTACGCTAAAGAGAATGGACGCAACCGGACGGTGGATATTTCGCAGACGCGGGGCGACAAATGAACGAAGAAGAATTTCCCAAGGACGAAACTGAAAAAACTCCCGACGCGGCGGCGGACACCGCCGCCGCGGCCGCAAAAGAAAGCGGCCCCGATGAAGCCGGGGCGCGAGGGGAGAACGACCGGCGCGCCGAGCCTGAAAAGCCGCCGGAGCCCCGGCTGATGAATCGCCGCGCTTCGGACCTGCATCCCATCAAGCGCCGGCTGGTGATGTCTCTGGTGGGGCTCTACGCCGTCTCGGTGATCGCGGCGGCGGCGGTGCTGTGGCGCTCACAGAGCATGCGCTCCGGCGGCGACGGCAAGGGCATCGACCTTAAGCCGGTCGCCGGCATGCTCGCGAACAAGGATGCCGTCGGCATGCTGACGATCAGCGGTCCGATCTACCGCTCCGAGGGCGGGCGCATGTTCGAGCGCGGCGTTCAGCAGTGGGGGCGCCACATCGAGAAGCTGGCCAAGAAGAAGGAGGTCAAGGCGATCGTCATCAGCATCAACTCCCCGGGCGGCAGCGTGGGGGCGGTGCAGGAGCTCTACGATACGATCCTGCGGGTGAAGAAGGAGCATAAGAAGCCGGTGGTGGCCCATCTGGGCGACGTCGCGGCTTCCGGCGGCTACTACTTGGCCATTACCTGCGACCATATCGTGGCGCATCCGGGGACTTTGCTCGGCTCGATCGGCGTCATCTTCAGCAACGTGAACGTCGAGGGCCTGCTCACGAAGGTCGGCATCAAGTCGCGGGTCATCAAGTCGGGCAAGATGAAGGATATCGGCTCGATGTCCCGGCCGATGACGGAAGAGGAGCGCGCGCTGATGCAGGAGCTTATCGACAACGCGTACGCGCAGTTTCTCGGCGCCGTGGTCAAGGGGCGCAAGCAGCCGGCCAGCAAGATCCGGCCGCTGGCCGACGGCCGTATCTTCACCGGCCAGCAGGCGCTGGAGCTCGGCCTCATCGACAGCCTCGGGGACTCGCATGCGGCGGTTATGCTGGCGGCCAAGCTGGGCGGCATCAAGGACGCTGAACCCCGGATCATCCGCGGCTCCGACGGCCTCTCGAACTTTATGGAGCTGCTGGACTCGCGTTGGGGCGGCCTGTTCTCTGCCCGGAGCGCGGCGCTGCAGGAGTTCAAGCAGTGGGGCTACCATGGGCTGGAGTACCGCTGGTGACTACCGTCAGCGAGAGCATCGGCGTCTTCTACGACTTTATCGAAGACCCGCCGCGCGCGGCGGAGGCCGCGCGCCGGGATGCGCCGCTGACTTTGGGTATCGGCGCCTACCTGCTGTCGGCGCTCAGCCTGTTTTTGGCGCAGGCGATCTCGGGCAAGACCGGCCTGTTCGGGCTGACCTGGATGTCGATCAGCTTCGTTACCGTATGGAGCGTCGGCATGGGCATCCTGCAGACCGGGCTGGTGCACGTGGTGGCGGAGGTTTGCGGCGGAAAGGGGCGGGCGGTGTCGCTGTTTGTGATGCTGGGTCTCAGCGAGCTCGCTTGGGCGCTGGTCCTGCCCGGCGTCCTGGTGGTCCAGGCCTTCTTCCCCGATTCGAGATGGGGTTTGCCCGTGGTGTCCTTCTTCGTCAGCGTAATCTGCATTTTTCTCAAGGTTCGCTGCATTCGTCTCAACTACCGCTTCGGCTCGCTGCAGGCCTGGTTCTCGATTCTGTTCCCGTACCTGGCGGTCGCCGCCGCCTGCGCCTTCATATTCCTGGCGGCGATATGGGATCTGGTGCGCGGCCTTAAAGGCCTGATGCTGTGAAGGAAGCGATTCCCGAGGAGTATCAGGGCTATCCAGTCGTCACTCCGAAGATGATGCAGGAGATCGACCGGCGGGCGATCGAGGAGTACGGCATCCCCTCGCTTGAGCTGATGGAAAGCGCCGGGCGGGCCATCGCCGATGAGACGATCAAGTATCTCAAGAAGCACTCGACCATGCCGGTCGAGGATACCATGGTGACCGTCTGCTGCGGCCGCGGCAATAACGGCGGCGACGGACTGGTGGTCGCGCGCTATCTGAAAGAGGCGGGCTACGAGGTGCAGGTCTATATCGCGCCTGCCAAGCGCGACCGGCCCTACCCGGACGAGGTGCATAAGAATCTGGGACGCGCCAACGAAGTCGGCGTTTCGGTGCACCAGGTCTCGGAAGAGCTGGTCGAGCTTGACGTCCGCCTGCGCTCCTCGGCGATCAATATCGACGCTTTGCTCGGCACCGGAGCCAGCGGCAAGCCCGCCGGCTATACGCACCGCATGGTTCAGCGCTTGATGAAGGCCGGCAAGCCCATTATCTCCGTGGATGTGCCCACCGGCCTTAATCCCGAGACCGGCTATCACAGCGGCGTGGTCGTAACCGCGGTGATGACCTGCGCCTTGGGCCTGCCCAAATGCGGCCTGCTGGCGACGGCGGCACGCCGCTTCGTCGGCGAGCTTAAAATTCTGGAGATCGGCTTTCCCGAGGACCTGATCCGTAAGGTCGTCGACGCCGCGGAGCGGATGCGTTGATTCGGTTCGCCGCCGTTCTGCTGGCGGCGGGGCTGGCCGCCTGTGCGCAGACGCCCAAGAAGTCCGCGGCGCTTAAACCCCTGCCGCCTTCCACGTCCGCCGACAGCGGCCGTTTCGCCGTATTGACAACAAGCCGCGGCGAGATCAGGGTTAAGCTGCTGGCCGACGAAGCGCCGCTGGCGGTCAAGAACTTCACCAGCCTGGCGGCTGGGAAGTCCAAGCGCCCGTTCTATAACGGCACGCATTTTTTTAAAGTGATCCCCGGCTTCATTATTCAAGGAGGAGATCCGTTAAACACCGGCCAGGGCGGGGCGGGCTATACGTTCGCCGACGAGTTCTATCCGCGGCGGAAATTCGACCGGGCCGGCCTGGTGGCGCTGGCCAGTTCGGCGCCCGACAGCAATAGCTCGCAGTTTTTCATCACCTTGGCTCCGGCGCCCTGGCTCGACGGCAAGCACACCATCTTCGGAGAAGTGGTCGAGGGCATGGATGTCGTGGCGGCTATCGCCGCCGCACCGCTGCGCGGCGACCGTCCGGTCATGCCGCAGGTTCTGCGGACGGTCCGCATCGAGGGGGAAAAGTAGAGTGCGGCGGATCATGGACGGGCTTTACCGGCTGGAATCGGGAGGGTTCGTCAACTCCTATTTGATCGAAGGCGTCTCCGATCTGACTCTGGTCGACAGCGGGCATTCGCGCGCGGCGCGAGCGCTGCTGGGTGAGCTCAAAGACAACGGTTTCCAGGTCCGCGACATCGGCCGCGTTGTGCTGACCCACACCCACGCCGATCATGTCGGCGGGCTGGCGGCGCTTCTGGACCGGCATCCGGTTAAAATATTCGCCCACCCCAAAGAGATCCCCATTCTGCAGGGCAAGCAGCTGGCCAAGCCTCTCAAGGGTATCCGGGGATTTATCTCCGAATTTGTGCAGGAGCATTGGTTTCCCTGGCCTCCGGTAGAGGCGGTATTTCCGCTGGAGCCGGGCAGCCCGGTGCGCGGGCTGTCGCAGTGGCAGGTTCTGCTTACGCCCGGACATACCGCGGGCTCGGTGAGCCTGTTTAATCCCGCCAAGCAGGTGCTGATATGCGGCGATTCGATCAGTAATCTCCGGGGACGCCTGCAGCTGCCTGCCGCCTGCTACAATGCCAGCAACTCGGCCCTGCGCCGCACCATCGAGGAGCTCGCCAAGCTCGATACCGACATCCTATGTCCGGGCCATGGTCCGGTTCTGCGCGGGGGCGCCTTCCGCTACATCGAGGCGCTGCAGGCCCGGCGGCGCAGCAGCTAGCCGGCTATTCGGCCAAGTAGTCGCGGATGTCGGCGGCGCGAAACCAAGCCCACACCCAGGCAGCATAACCCCACTCAAAAAGCTTGCCGCGGAGCTTGAGCCAGGCGGTGGGCTCATGCGGCCTGACGGGGAAGGTCAGCGCCTGGACGGCGGCGGGATCGGGCGAGACCACCTGGTAGCCTTCAAGGAAGCTCTCGCGCACCACTTCGGGAGAGGGGGTCAAGGTGAACTGGAAGGCCTCAATTACGTCGAGCTTGTTCTCAACCCAGGTGCGATCCAGGACTTCAGTGAACGGCATAATGGCGTCGAGGCTGCCGTCCTGGGTTACGAGCTGATAGTCGATATCGCTTTTGGGGGTGGATTCGCCGATGGCGTAGCTGCCCAGCAGGATTAAAGCGACGATCTTTTTGCCCTGCGGCAGGCGCACATTCACTTCGAGGATGGATTTGTTGACCGCTTCTTTAAATGAGGCGACGACCGCCGCTTGTTTTTCGGCGCGATGGCGCTCGACTTTTTCCACCTCCGCGCGGCCGAGCTTGGCCTCGATGTAGGCTTTGACTTCCCGCGGCGTCTTGGTTACGGTCTCAAAGAAGATGCCGAAGGCATGCTTGCGGTAATTGCTCGGGCGCAGCGGCGAGACGTACGCGTCGACGCGATCGAGGTAGTTGTGGAAGGCCTTGCGCGTTTCGGGATCCTGGGGGAAATACTTATCGTAGACCTTTTCGGCTTCGCGGCGTACCGTCTTGCGGTCGGCGGTGGTAAAACCCGCGGTCTGTACGCCGCCGGTATAGCCCTTCACCCGCCAGGCGGTCCACATGCCCTCGAGATCGGCTACCGCGCGTTCCTTGCCCTTGGTTTCGAGCTCCTGTTCCTTGACCCACTGGCGCAGCAAAGCTACCCGCGAGCCGAAGAAGAACTTGAAGGTCTCCCACTGGGCGCGGCGGTACTGCGTCTTGGCCTGCGAGGAGGGAGCGGCGTTGGTCCAGAGTACGGGATGGCCGGCGACCTCTTCTTTGGCCGGGGCCGCGAAGGCGATGCTTTTGTCCGCATTCTGTATTTTCATCGCGGGGAGAGCGCTGTTCAGCGTGGGCGACGGAGTAAGGACGGAAGGTAGAGCGAGGCCGGTTCCCGGCTGGAGCGCGGAGGCGGTTACCGAAATGCTGATATGTGTCGGTACGGCGCCGGCCACCGCGGCATTGGCCGCGCCGCCGGGATGGAGGACCGGGCGGACGGCGTTAACGGCGGCGGAAGAAAAGTTGGGAAACGCTACGGTGAGGGAGGCTAGGAGCGACAGCAGTCGTTTCATAATCCTAATTCTAACAAGGACTCTGATTTTGACCTAGGAGCATAAGTCACAGCGCGCGCGTGCCATTGGTCCTAGACGCGTCTGTTCACATATTGATCCCTAGCATCCCTGGGGGATTGGGGCTATAATGGGACGGAAAAGCGGAGGCTAAAGCAGATGTTTCGATCACGCAGGAGCGGGGTTAATGGCAATTAAAGCTGTTTTCTGGACTTTGGTTGTCGGCGTAGAACTTTTGGGTTTTGTTTTTTGGGGCTGGTGGAGTATTTTAATTATTAATGGCGGAATCATCGTTTTGGAGTTTTTGCTAACAGACAACCTGGATAATTTTCTGCAAGAAAGCAATTTGAATGTCAAAAAGATTCCCAAGTTGTTGATTGAACGAAAGTATGAGTTTCAGAATTCGGAAGAGAAAATAAACTGGAAGCACGACGCCGAGCTTGGGTGGAGGCTGAAGCCTAATACGCGGCTCGCAATGAATATCGCAATTCCTGAACTTGGGTTGAGGCATTCCCTAGTCTATAACACGATTGAAAACGGTTCGCGCCGAACATCTTCGGCGTCTGCCGAGAGCAAAAAACATTGTCCGGTTATTTCCATTTTAGGATGTTCCAACACTTACGGGCACTCCTTAAATGACGAAGAGACCTATGCGTGGCTTCTGCAGGAGCAGTTTCCAGAGAAACGGGTTATTAATTATGGCGTTGCCGGGTACTCCCTGTATCAATGTCTTTTGGTTTTAGAAAAAACGATCAAAGAGGACGGCCCGGAAGTCGTAGTGATCGGATTCCATCCCGATTTAGGGTGGCGAAATACCAGCTCTTTTGCCTGGGCTCACCGGATCAATGATACGTGGCGGATCCCTTCTTGCGTTTCCCGTAAGGGTAAACTGCATCGTTATCCCCCTCGGGGTTACGTGGGATTGCCTTACTCCGGGTTCCGGGTCGCGAAATCGTTGGAGCTCTACATGAATCGGCTGTTGTTTTGGAGGCGCGGTCAGAAGGCCGTGATTCAGAAAACGATGGAGCATTTGCTCCTACAGATGAGAGCCCTTTGTGAAAGGCATGGAGCGAAATTGATCGTGGCGTGTCTCGATGAATCAAGGATGTATTACGACTTTCTTAATAAAAATGGTTTTTCATGGTGCGTGACCGGGGTGGACACCAACGAGCTGACCAAGGATGGACGGTTCCGGTGGATTCTTTATCCTTTTGACAACCATCCGAATCAGGACGCCCATCGACGCTATGCCGAGGTGATCGGAGAAGCCGCCGGAGATGTCTTGGCCGGAAGGCGTTGTTCTATCCGGCCCGAACTGCTGCGAGGCGGCGGTTTTGAAACAAAAGATGCGGGTGCGTACATTTATCCAATTTTTTGAGACAGAAATTCATAAGACAGCCAGGAGCCGTTAGCGAACGAAACAGGCGGAGATTATGACAGGGAGCGAAGAGTCGGCGTATTTGGAGCGCAATCAGGCGTATTGGCGACGAGGTTACAAGGGGTACGCCGACGAGCATATCGAAAGTTTTGTTTTTCGTCCTTACGGCAGAATCATCGAAAAGGAGCTCGGCGACCGCGGCGCTGGGCCGCGAAAGCTTTTGGATTTCGGCTGCGGGGCAGGCGCCCCCGCGCGATTTTTCCTATCTAAAGGGTTCGCTGTCTACGGGGTCGATATCTCGGAAGCGAATATTGAATGCTGCAAGCGGCGGATGCCCGAGATCGCCGACCATTTCGCGGTCATCGACGCCGCTCCCGATGCGGGCGGAAATTTTTGGGACGGCGATTATGATCTGGTGGTCGCTATCCAATCTCTATACTATTTCTCCAACAAAGATTTGAGAGTCGCGCTGAACTCGATGCATCGCCAAATGAAGCCGGGAGCGCTGATTTATGCCACGATGATCGGGACCAAATGTTGGTGTTTCGAGCATTCCGCGTCCATGAAAGACGGCTTAAGAAGGTTCGAAGTGAAGAATGAGCGAAGTCAGATTGACTATCATTACGTGAATTTCGTTGAGGATGAAAATGAGTTATGCGCGAAGTTCGATATGTTTAGGAAGCTGCATGTCGGATTTCATTCGGAGCGTTTCAGGGAAGACGAGGGAATAGATTTCCACTATACCTACGTGGGAAAAAAGGACGGTTAGGCCGCGACCTCGAAAATCCTCCCTACAGGCCGGACATCTGAGCGAAGGTGCCGCTGTCGATATCTAGCGGCTTTTTCTGTTCCTGAATGTAGACTTTTTCGTCCCTTGTCGATTTTGCCACGAGAGCGCCGGCACCGATAAAATTCCTTTTGCCCACTTTGACGTCATGCGTGATGGTGGCGTTCATGCCGAGAAAACTCCCCCGCCCAATGACGGCATCACCGCCGATAGCGATCTGGGATGATATCCATACGTGATCTTCGATGACGGTTCGGTCGCCGATGTGATTGCCCGACCACATCACGACGTTGTTGCCGATCTTGACGTCGAGATTTATCGTCTGCCGATCCAGAATAAAGCAGTTCTCACCCACGTCGATATCTTCGATGCGGAAGATATCGGAGGCGACGTAGCTGATAAGGGAATATCCCTTTGCTTTGGCTTCTTCGTATTTTCTTATGCGCAGCTCGTTGAATCCTTGAAATCCCAAAAGGATGAACATCCTGTATTGGTCGGGAGGGAATTTTTTATCGAGATCGGAAAAGTCCGCAACCGGCAGGCCGTGATATTCGCGGTTGCCTTCGGGCTTGTCGACGGCAAATGCGACGATTTCATGGTCCGTGTCCTTGGAGAGATAGCGAAAAGCGGTATCGGCGCCGCCGCCCGCCCCGAAAATGATCACTTTGCTCATTGTGCCGCCCTTTGCTGCTGGTTTTTTACGAATTCGCTGCGTAAAAACTTGCGGTCTGTTTTGCCGTTGGCGTTCTTGGGCATGTTCTTCAACAAGTAAACCCGGTTCGGGACCATGTACTTCGGAACCCAGTCGGCGACTCGACGCTTGATCTCCGCCCCCGTGAAATCCTTTCGCGAGGCGATAACCGCGATGATTCTGCTGATTTCTCCGTCGATCGAATGCAGCGCCACGGCTTCGTCGATGCCTTCCAGGCTCATTAAGGCGTGTTCGATTTCCTCGAGCTCAATGCGATGCCCTTGATGCTTGATCTGAAAATCTTTCCGTCCCACAAACCATAGCTTTTGGTCGCTTGGGTCGAGGCGAAATAAATCCCCCGTGCGGTAAAGCAGTTCTCCCTCGTGCGGGGAACGGGGGTCCGGAACAAACGCCTTCTTCGTGAGCTCCGTCTGGCCCAGGTATCCCTGTCCGACGCAGGGGCCGCCCAGGCAAAGCTCCCCGGACTCGCCCGGAGGCACCTCTTCGCTGCCGGCGAGCAGCCGGTAGTGAAAATTTCTCGTCAGCGAACCGATCGGCGGATAACCCTCAAGGTTTTCGAAGTCCTCCGGTCCGATCTGATAGCTGGAGCATATGCAGGTGCATTCGGTGGGCCCGTAAACATTAACCAACTTTGTTTGCGGCGACAGTTGGTCATACAGCTCTTTTAGCCGGGTCTTTGGGTATCCCTCGCCGCCGAATATCACCCATCTCAGGGAGCGCAGCGCCTGCGGCTCAATGACCTTCGTGGTTTGTAGAAACATCAGCATGGAGGGTACCGAGAAGAACGTCGTGCATCGGGTCTTTTCAATGTGATCGACGATTTTTTGCGGTTCCTGGAGCCAGGCGGTTTTAAATGGGACGAGCGTGCCGCCGGAAAACAAGGTCGAATAGATGTCAAAAACAGAGTTGTCAAAATATATGGGGTTTAAATGGGTATGCGTATCCTCGGGAGTGAAGCCGTACTCGCTGACGGCCCAATCAATAAACAAATCCAGGTTGCCGTGGCTCATGACGGCGCCTTTCGGGACTCCAGTAGAGCCCGACGTGAACATGATATAGGCCGTATTCTCGGGGTGAACAACGGCCTGTCTTTCAGGGGCGGCCGTGGGATAGTCGCTGCAAAACGCTAGGTTGTCGTGGCTGGCGGGGCAGACGATGGTCTTATCCTTCCACTGCGGCGATGCGAGCTCGGTGTGGGAAAAAATCAGGGCGGGGGAGCACTGGGCGAAGATCTTTTCTGTCCGCTTGAGCGGGCTGGACGGATCGATCGCGAAGTACCCGATGCCGAGCTTAAGGCAGGCCAGGATCACGCAGTACGGTGTGGCGTCTTTGTCGAGATTGATGCAGACCCGGTCGCTTTGTCCGATCCCGTGATCCAGCAGGAACCGCGCCGCCTGGTTGGAGCGGCGGTCCAGGTCTTGATAAGACATCGCGCCATCCTCTGTGAACTGCAGGGCCGTGCGCGCGGGATGTCGCTGCGCGACTTGCGAAAAGCGCGATCCCAGGTCTTGAGCCTGGTCCGTCATTTAGATTCTCAGGCCGCCGTCCAGATTTAATACCGCTCCCGTATAGAATTCGTTGTCGAATACGAACTGAATGGCGTGGTTCAGGTCGTCAACCGTCCCCAACCGCTTGAGCGGCGTGCTCCTCCGGATGCGCATCAGGCGGTCCTCGCGGACCGCTTGCAAGGTCGAGGGGGTGTCAAGAAAGCCGGGCGCGATCGAGACCACGCGAATGCCTAGCGGTCCCAGTTCTTTGGCGAGGGCCATGGTCAGTCCGTTGAGTCCGGCCTTGGCGGCCGAATAGGCGGCTTGCCCGGGGTTCCCTTGGGCGCAGATCGAGCTGATGTTTATGATCGTCCCTTTGATCCCGTCCGGCACAAGGTGTTTTACGCAGGCCGCGGACACGTAAAAAGCTGAGCTTAATGATACCGACAATACCCGGTTCCATTCCTCGAATCCATGGCATGTGATCTGCCCGTCCTCAAATTTAACCAGCGGGCTGTTGAAGATTAGACCGACATTATTGATCACATGGGTGACCGGACCATCGTCTTTGATGTGCGCGTCGATCACCCCGGCCGCGGCTTCGCCGTCGCTCAAGTCGCATTGGGCGTATGTGAAGTGGTCGTTTTTCGCACAGGCTTCCGGAGCGCGGTCCGTGATATCCATTCCGAAAACCCGGCATTCCTTGGCCAGGAAGTACTCCGCGACCTTTGAGCCGATTGCACCGCTAACGCCGGTGATCAGTATTTGCCTGTCAGCGCTCATCGTCCCACTCCATGTTCCGCTAAAACTTTTACGATCCCCGAGAACGTCAGAAGCTGCGCGATTTGCTCTTTGCTGAATGTCAGACTGAACTCTGACTGCAGGGCTCCGACTAGCTTGACGTACATGATCGAATCCCAGAATTCCAGGCTCCTAAAATTGTCGGCTTCCCGGATGCTGTCTATGTTCTCGTCTAGTACGCGCTCTAGAATTTCTTTTAGTTTTTCGTTCATGTTCGCGATTCCTGTTAAAAGCTTTAGTGGTTTTTAAAAATTTATCAGTCTAAATCAAGTCCCAGGTGATGGGGGTGTCGGCCTTTATGTCGCCCTTAGTCTCACGGCCCAGGACCATCTCGTAATGCTCAGGCATAATTCCAAAGGCCTCTCTTTTAACGGTGATCAGGTCTTTGGTTAGTTCCGTTCCCTTCGGGATATCCTGTGCCGCAAACAAGCGCACAATGCGTTCGGTATCTTCCGCGCCTTTGACCGCTGTTTTTATCGGCGAGCCCAGGCATTTTTCCACCTCTCGAATACTCTTTACCATCTGCTTTAATTCATCCGGCTCGAGGGCGAAGGCATGGTCCAGCCCCTCTAAGGCATGTGACAGCGTAAAGTGCTTCTCGATGACGCAGGCGCCCCGGGCCGCGGCGGCTATCGGAATGGCGATCCCCAATGAGTGGTCCGAAAACCCAACCGGGACTTGGAAGGCGGTTCTCATCGTTTCCATCATTCGCAGGTGCGTGTCCTCCGGCTTGGTGGGATAGGACGAGACGCAGTGAAGCAAAATGAGGTTCTCATTATTGGCGCTCTGGACGGCATCGACAGCCCTTTGCACATCGGCCAAATCGCAGACCCCCGTAGACATAATCATGGGGCGTTTTTTCGCAGCAGCATACTTAATGAGTGGGATATCGAATATCTCTGATGACGCCCATTTGTACACCGGCGTATCATATCGCTCCAGCAGGTCTACGGCTTCTTTATCAAAGGGCGCTGCAAAAAGAATAATTTTCCGCTTTCTGGCATGTTCGAGAAGCTGGTCCATCCAGCCCCGATTTGTCTCTAAAGATTTTAGTATGGGGTAGGCTTTGCTGCTCTTCGGCCATAGGCCTGAACCATAATATAGTTGAAGCTTAACCGCGTCCGCGCCGCTTTCGGCTGCGATATCGATTAGCTCCAGGGCTTGTGATAGCTTGCCGTCGTGGTTGGCTCCCAGTTCTGCGATAATAAATACGGGTTCGCCATCTCCCACGAGTCGATTGCCAATTTTGACTTTTCTGTTCATAGCAGGTTTGTTTTTTTTAGTTCGCTGATAATCCGTTCAGCGCCCCGGCCGTCGATCAATCTCCTTCCAGTAGTAGACATATCTCTTCTTTGCGTGTAATCCCCCAGGATGTCATTGATTCCCTTTGCCAAGTAATCCTGATGAGTGTCGTCTGGGATGCTTAGGTGTTTCGAAGTGCCAGCCTGGATGAAAGGATCATTATTATATTTCTTTAAGTCATCACGCGTGAGGCATATGCTGGGTGTTCCGGCTAATGCGGCCTCGTAGCGCGTCAGGCCGATTGCCGTTATCGCCAGGTCCGCCCACAATAGCAAGTTAGGAACGTCGGCAGTTGCGCACAGCTCAACGGCCGGCGTCGAATCCTTCGCCATGCGTGCGAGCGTGCTTTTTAGATCGTTAGAAAAACACGCCCCAACCGCCACCTTGATCGTCGTGTCTGTAAGCGCGAGCGCTTCAAGTGCGTCGATTGCGTCGACCGTCAAGCCGGTCGGGTCGCTGCCTCCGAGTGAGATAAATATCTTTCTTACGGTTTCGGCGATCGGCCGCTCTCTGCTGCCGCGCGCGGCCTGCTCCGGTCCACAGATAAAGTAATCCGCGCCAAGCATGTATCGTGTGTCCGCGAACCGGCGGTAGTCGATCTTTTCCGCCCCGAAATAAGGCACGATCTGCGCGGCGACGGGAACGTCGACCTTGTCGAAGTCGTCGATGACGACTGTTTTTGGGCCGGCGTTCTGGAGTAGGGAAAAATATCTTTCGAACTGCGCTTTGCGCTTGATGTTGTCGACGGTGCCTAGGTCAGTCAGTACAAATTTTGCCGCACTGCGTTTCGCGGCCGCGGCGGTGAAGGCTGCATCATGGTCGAA
The DNA here is from genome assembly GCA_043827405.1 of Elusimicrobiota bacterium. Taxonomy (GTDB): domain Bacteria; phylum Elusimicrobiota; class Elusimicrobia; order UBA1565; family UBA1565; genus JBDRPD01. The sequence continues at coordinate 63,933 of JBDRPD010000083.1, forward strand.
ATCCGCCGTCTTGTCGAGCGGGAAGACCGCAAACCCCCGCGTTTGGATAAGGTCCATGATGGCCTGGTTTGGATCGCGGACAATAAATTGGGCCTGAACGTCGTGATCTCGAAGCGTCGCGGCGAACGCCAGACAGCGCATGATGTGCCCCATCCCGATTCGAGGCGACCCGTCCGCCCGGATCAAAACCTTATCCGGCATCAAGCTCTTTTTTCGCTCGCTGTCCGAGATACAGCGTTCGCGCGAACTCAAGGTCCTCGGGATTATCGATGTCGACCGCCTTGTGCGGCGCGATTTCGTAAGAGGTGAATTTCACTTCCTGATTTTCGGCGGGGGCCAATAGGTGGTGCGCGGCAAAATACGAAAATGGCCCGGCCTCGTAATACGCGGGCTGCAGGTCCTGTGAGCGGATTTTTAAGGCCGCGGGCGAAGCGGGGGTCAACGTCCCGGCGGCGTCGCGGCGAAACGCCCACTCGGCGGGCACCGGCAGCCTGGCCACGACGAGCAGCGGGTGTTTCCTCCCTTGGTCCAGGAAAGCCTGATACCCGGCCTTCAGGTCCTCCGCTTCGAGCAGCGGCGCCGCCGGCATGATGCAGGCGACGTCCTCGTACTCCAGGCCGTCTTTGCGATAGCGCTCCAGGACCCAGCTGAGAACGGGCGCAAGTCCAGTGTGGTTGTCGGCCAGTTCGTCGGGGCGCTTGAAGTCGATCGCGAAGCCGAGTTTCTTCGCTGCTTCCGCGATCTCATCGGAGTCCGTCGAGACGTGGATCTTGTCGAACAGCGCGGATTGCTCGGCCGCCTCAAGCGCATAGGCGATAATGGGTCGGCCTAGAAAATCAACGATATTCTTGCTTTTGATTCGCTGGCTTCCGCCCCGTGCCGGTATGATCGCTATTTTCATCTGTTTATTCCTCTACCGCTATGCCGATGCCGTTCTGGCCGTAATTGTTGCCGTTGTAGAACATATACCGGCCGCCTTGGTGCTCAATGACGGCGGCGTAGGCGATCATCTCCGAATCCCAGCCGGCTGCGGATACGTCGATTCCCGCCAACTCGTCCATGCGGTTCCAAGCGATCCCGTCCGGAGACTCGGCGTAGCCGATGCGGTAGCTCGGGCCGCGGTACGAATACCACATTTTATACACGCCGTTTTCAACTACGATCCATGGTCGTGAAATGGCATACTCGTCGTCGTTGAGAAAATCGATTGCGACTCTCCCCCGCCGGTCCCAGCAAACGCCGTCCGTCGACTCCGCGTACTTGAGGTGGTATCGGGGCAGGGGATTCCCATCCACGATGCGCCAGGCGGTATTCGAGGTATACCACATCCTCCAGATTCCATTTTCCACGATTACTGCCGCCGAGGCCGTGAATAGCGGGTCGATATCAGTGCGTGTTAAGAGCGGCGCGCTGGACAGCTTCTTGAAGGTCTTCCCGTTGTCCTCACTGACCGCCGCGCCAAGTGAAGAGTAAAAGGGCACTCGTTTTCCCTGCATCCAACCGCTGTAATAAAGGTACTTTTTCCCGGCGTGATTCAGGATCCAGCTGGGGATAATTCCGCTATCGTCGAATGTCCCGAGGGCGCCAAGGGATAAAACGGGCTCGGCAGTAAAGTCCAGTATCTCTTTCGGCTTATCGATATGAAAGGTGTAGGCTCCTGGCTGGCTCATATTGGCTTCGTTCCTGCCGGAAAAATACATGCGGTAGTGTCCCCGGTCATCCAGAGATTCCACGACGGGAACCCAGGCATAGGATTTGATCCAGTCGACACGGCCTGCGGGCTCAAAAATCAAGCCCTTTTTGCGCCATTTAGGGGGTTTGCTCATTAGTCCGCCGCCCCGAGCGAATAATCGCCAGGCTTTCCTCCCCATGGTTGAATAGTAAATCGACCACAGACAAATAGGGAATAAATTCTCCGTGAAGCTGCGTGTATTTGGGATGCTGGTAATAATGATACTCGAGCGTTATTTCGTGGTCCCTGAACAAAGCTCCTTCGCCGATATATTCTTTCGACCTCACGGGGCTTAGATAGCGTCGGGCTCCAACCTTCCTGCAGATTTCTACCAGAAGTTCAGTTTTTGCGCCGTTCGCTTCTAATGCGGAGCTCCTTACCATCTCTGTGCCGACGCCGAGAGATTCTTTAATAATGGAAATTAGGTCGATGGTTAAGTCGGCGAGCAAGACGTGCTGCTTATTGTATGCCGAAGCAAAGCGGTCTGCGTACTGTCTGAAGTGCCGGGATTTGGCATAGCTCATTTCGAGCGCTTTTAAATGCTCTTCGCGAAATTTCGCGGTGGGATCAATTCTCGCGTCCCGGATGGTTTGATCTCGTCGCCCTTTTGTCAGAACGGGGATCGTGAGCCTCTGCTCGCCACGGCAATTTTTGATTCGGTTGCGCTGCTGCCAGGAGCGTTTGTCAAACTGTACGGAATCCAATAGGACGAACACATCTGCCTGGTCCATTAGGTCGAAATATCCCAGCCAGGGAAGGTAGGTCGGCTGCATAATAACGGCTGTTTTCATGACGGGTTCGGCGTCGCTCTCATTTGTATACGTAGACCGTGTATTCGTACAGCCCGTAATCATGTCGAATGACAAAATTTCTGCTGATGCTTTCACGCAAAAAATCCGTTAGTTTATTAAAGGGGAGATAGAAGTTCCCCGGGTTTTCCCAGTCCACGAATGGGGACATAACGTTAAAGGCGAGTCCCTTTCGGGTTTTGCTGAATAAGCGCTCCACAGAGTCCTTCATGAACTCGAGCATATCGTCAAGGCTGAGTTCCCGTTTTTGCGTAAACACCCCATTCGCGACGATGTAATCGAAGAGGGGAAGCTCATCCGTCCCATCCATGATATCCAGTTGATAAAAATTTTCGTCGGGATATTTTTCTTTTGCCAGCAGCAGAAGGCTCTCCGAGATATCAAGACCGGAGTACTTAATCGATCGGCCGGCATGCTTTTTGACGTATCCGCACAAATGGCCTGTGCCGCAGCCAAAATCTAGAAGTGTCTTCGGGTCGCCGTTCCGCGAATTAATAACTTCAAGCATGATTTTGAAGCGGAGCTCGGCGTCGTCGGCGTCGGGCCATCCTGCGCCTAAATAAGTGTCGCCGTTTTTCTCGAGACAGGACTCATAGTGTCTGGCTAATTTTAAGTATTTTTTTTTCATGCCCTAGTTGAGCCGCTTGAAGCCGGAATGGCAAACGGGGCCGTTAAGAGAGCTTTTAAGGGAGCCTTTTGCTTTTAATTCTCGAATCAAAGAAAAGACTTCATCCGCATTTTTCAAATAGTCTTTGACGAGGTCCTCCGTGTGCGCATAGGACACGAAAATCACATTGGATGCGAGAAACCCCCGCTTCAGCATTTCCTGCGTAAAACAAGTCTTTATCTCCAGGGCATCATCACCCCGAATCGCCATCACGATAATGGTGGGGAGGCCCAGGAGTTCGATGTCCAGGTCGTGCTTCTGGAAAATCTTCTCCAGCTCCGATCTGAGAATTCCCCCCGTGTTTTTAATGGCTTCGATGACGTTGTGTTTTTCAAAAAACTTAATCGTTTCAAGTGCGGCGACAAAGCCGCTTCTCTCTGTCCAGTAGGTGCTGCTGATGAAAGTGGACTGGGCCGCATTCATTACGTCTCGCTTTCCCAAAACAGCCGAAATGGCGTACCCATTGCCCAGCGCCTTCCCGAGGACGACGATGTCGGGCTCGATGCCGTAGAGCATATGCATGCCGCCGATATTCAAGCGGAAGCCGGAAGAAACCTCGTCGATAATTAGGACCGCGCCGATTTCCCTGGCCGTTTTTTGGACCAGCTTGATGAAATCAAGGTCCACCTTTTTCTGCTTGGCGAATTCCATGATGATGACGCCCAGCTCGTTCCGGTTCGCCTCCACCAAAGCCAGGAAGGCCGCGGAATTCCCGTATTCGAAGGGAAGCGAGGAGCCCCGGAGTTGCGACGGAACGCCTTTGGGCTCAAGCCCCGGCAGGAGCATCCCATCGAGATTGTTGCCGTCGGCGAGGTTGGACGCCAGATACCAATCGTGCCAACCGTGGTAGCCGCAAAAGGCCACTTTGGATTTTCCGGAAAAGGCACGTCCGATGCGGACGGCGATGGTGCAGGCCTCTCCCCCGGTGCGCGAGTAGCGTGCCATATCGGCCCAGGGGTGAAGCGCTAGCAGCTTTTCCGTCAACTCGACCTCTTCCGGGCAGTTAAGGGTCGAAACAACGCTGTTCTCAACGGCGCGAATTACGGCGGCGTTGACCTGGTCGTTAGCGTATCCCAGAACGGATGTTCCGATCCCCATGATGCTCATGTCGATAAATTCATTGCCGTCCAAGTCCCAGATTCGCGCGCCCTTTGCTTTTTGATAGTAGGCAGGCCATTGATCGGGCAGAAACATCTCCGCGCGCTTGGACAGCAGCTGGTTCCCGCCGGGAATAATTCTCTTCGCTTTGTTCCACAGGTCCGTTCCTTTTGACATCTTTATGCTTCCTCTCTTGGGCGGCGATTCTCTAGCGCGGTTCGGGATATGAACCTTAAGCAGGGCGTATTCCAAATATTATCAAAGTAATAGGTCCTCCGCGCCGGAGGCCGCGCCGTCAATTCAGATCCAATCCGCGCTCGTAGCGCCGATTCATGGCGCGGTCGGAGCGCCCCATGCGGTACTCCAGCTTCAGCCGCTGGTTCATTAGAGACTGCCTCCATATTCCGTTTTTGCGGAAGCGGACGGAGGAGGTGGTGGAGAGGAAGGGCAGAATCCGCGGGGGGCCGCTCTCGCGAAGGATCATCGATAACTCGGTGTCCTCGAAAATCTCAACCGGGGGGATGGGCCGGACGAGAAGCTCGCGGCGGAAGAATATGCAGTGGTCCAGATACACGATGCCGCGCCGCTGCGCGCGGATGCGGTTGGAGTACCAACTGGTGAGCCGCAGGAGGGGATGACTGGAGTCGAAGGCATGGGTGAACCCGCCCCAGGAGACGTCGCCGGCGTTGGCGGAGAGCCAACGCAGCCCTGTGGCGTCGATGAGGCTGCGCGGGTGATGGAGCAGAATAAGGGAGTGCGAGGCGGCCTCGATGCCGGCCTGCAGCTTCACCGCGCGGGAGGCGGCGGCGAGGCGGACGGCGCGGATGCCATCCTGGGCCGGAGGCGTCCCGACGCAGAGAACCTCGAGGCCGGCGATAGCTCGCAGCCGGTCGAATATGCGGGGAAGCCAGGCGTCTCCGGCGCCGCCGGCGGCGGGAATGACGACGGAGATCATCCGGGGGCGCAGGAGGCGCCGCCGAGTACGCAGAACGAGGCGCAGTAGGGATGGGCTAGGCTGACCGGGCGGCTTGACTCCCGCAGCGTGCGCCCGAGATCGAACCGCGCATCGTGGGGCAGCAGGGTGCAGGCGGCGACGCGCGCGGAGTCCTCGCACTTTCTTTTCACGACCATGCGCGATGACGCGCACATCACCGAAGCCGGGGACCTGTTCAGCCGGCGCCAACACGCGGTGGATATCTCAGGCGGGTCCGCCGCGTCGTCGAGCTCGGGAAACAGGATCAGCCGCTCGGGGTCCGACGAGTCGAGCTCGATGCCTAATCCCGCGAACAGGCGCCGGTAGCCCGCCCGCATGTTCGGCTCCTTCTCTTTCGTCAGGGACCTCCCGGCGACGCTCGTGACGAACCCGTTGGCCGCGAGCCAGCGCAGGCCCTCTACCGCCTTGCTCCAGGAGCCCGGACCGCGCTCGGCCTCGTGGACGGCGGCGGTATAGTGGTCCAAGGAGACCCGGAACCGCAGGCGCTTCCGGTACTTGCCGCGCAGGTCCATAAGCGCTCCAGTCTTGCGCATCATCGGCGTCATGGCGTTGGTCAGGATGAGGACGGTGAAGCCGCGAGCCAGGCACTCTTCAAGCATCGCCGCGAGATGGGGGTTGAGAAAAGGCTCTCCCCCGGTAAACCCGATCTCCGCGGCGCCGGAGTCTCCGGCAGCGAGCTCATCGATGAAAGGGAGCATGTCTTCTTTCGTGATGTAGGCGAGCCGGTCGTTTCGGGGGGAGGATTTGATGTAGCAGTTGGCGCAGGCGAGATTGCACCGCGTGCCGGTGTTAAACCACAGTGTTTTCAGGCGGCCTAGGCCGACGGCGGCGCGCGTCTTGCCGTCGGCCGTATGATCGGGATTGGTCCACTTGGCGGCAGTTCGCGGCACCACTGCTCCTCTCGCTCAGCTGCCGACCAGCACGCCGGTGACCTTCCGCGTTCGGCAGTCGATATGGACTTGCGCATGGTAGTCCGCCTGAAGAGTCGGCGGCTCCGTCGGCGGGATCACGAAGGTCACGACCCGTAAGCCCTTTTCGACCGTTACCTTGATGGGCGTGTCCGGCGGATAGGACACCTTGCCCTTTATGGCCTCGGCGGCGATGGCGATCGCCGCGGCGCGCGCGAGAGCGCACTCGCCTGCGCGCTGCGGTTTCTTCGGCGCCGGTTCCTGATGATGCCCCCGGTCCGTGCTTTTCTGCTTGACCGGGACGCACCAGCGCAAAGAGCTCTCGCACTTGAGCATGTCGCGCTGGTGGCCGTCCGGGCACTTTCCTTCCTCGGCCTCCTCCCAGCCGTTGGTACGCATGCGTGCGACCGATGCCAGACAGCAGGAGTCCTCCGTGTGGCCCCGGCAGTCCTTCTCTAGGCGGCCGTAGTAGGCCTTGGCGCCCCAGGCCTTCCCGCCTTCCTTCTGTTCCTTGAAGTGAGGGTCGTGCTGCCGGTCGCGCTCCCGGTGCCGCTTCTGGATGGCATCCATCATCGACCGGCCTTTTTCCCGCGACTCCCAAGTCTCGTCCTTAAACGGTCCGCTGTGGCAGTGATAGTTGTCGCGCTGGCGGCTGCGGTGGCAGCCGTAGAGATCGAGCCTGCCGTCATGGGCGGCGGCAGGAGCCGGTGCCATGATGGATAACGCCAGGACCGCCAGGAAGCGCATCTGGAAAGTGTAGCGCGCGGCGGAGAGAAGAGCAAGACGCCGCGGCATTCCGCATTAGGGGAAGCCGACTGTTTATATATTGACCACCAGGAGGAACGGGGTTAAACTATCCCGTTATGGCCGCCTCTCGCCGAGTCGCTGTTGGCGTCGCGCTTTTCGCTTTCTGCTCCCCGTGGGCGTCCGCGGAGGACGCATCCTCCGGCCTCGTCTACGCCGATAAAGGCGGCTATCACGTGATCATCGCCGATCTGGCTTCCAAGGCCTTGGAGGTCCGCGTCGCCCGGCCGCATTCCGATCCCAAGCTCAACAAGCGTACCGTGGCGCAGCATGCCGCCGCCGAAGATGCCTTGGTCGCCGTCAACGCCAACTATTTCGGCGGCTCCGACAACCATCCCTGCGGCGCGGCGCGCGGCTACGGCATCCAGTATCCGGGCATCTACGGCGAGGCGAAAAACTGCGAGACCAGCCTGGGCTGGGGCCGGGGCGGGGGCGAAGTATTCCACAGCGGCGGCCGCGAGACCGACCCCAAGTTCAAGCCCGAGCTCACCGAGGTCGTGACCGGCGGCGGCTACCTGCTGCGCGGCGGTCTGCGGGTCGAATGGAACCGCGGGAAGTTCGCGCAGAAACGGCCCTGCACCGCCGCCGGTCTGAGCGCGGACCGCCGGAAGTTGGTGCTTGTCGTCGGCGGCAACCGCGTATGTACCGGGGAAGGTCTGCAGAAGGTCCTGCTGGGGGCGGGGGCGGCGGACGCTGTCCACCTGGACGGCGGCGGCTCCGCAAAGATGTGGATCAAGGATCGCGGCTACGTCGACAGCGCGGGCGCAGGGCGCGCGCCGCCGGTGGCCATCGTGATCAAGCGGACCGCAGATACGGCGAAGTGCCCGAGCGATTGCGGTTCGGCCCCTTGTATTCAGCTGCCGCCGCCGCTGGGCCCGCAGTGTCTCGGCATGTCCTGCCGCCGCGGCCTCAATAATATCTGGAACTGCGATCCGGCGCGCCGCGACCGGATTCGCTGCGAAAAAGGGAAGGTGGTGCGGCAGCCGTGCGCCGCGGGCTGTCTGCCGCAGCGTCCGGGCCGGCATGACATCTGCGCGGCCTGCCCCTCGGGCAACGGCTTGTACTGCGGCAACAATCAGGTCCTGGGCCGTCCGGATATGCTGTACCGCTGCACGGGGGGCGTGCTGAGCGCTGCGCAGCGCTGCGCCGGGGGCTGTCTGCGGATGCCCCCAGGCACCAACGACAAGTGCCGTTGAAATGAAGAGCTTGACGGAAAGCGCCGCGTTCCAGGAACGCTTGCGCACCACCGGTTCCTACCGCACCGATCCCGCGCGCCGCCGCCCGTTTTTTGGGCGTTTTGATTTCTGGTACGTCTTAAGGGTCGCGCACCTTATCTATGAGGGCAACCGCTTGGCGGTTCGCGGCGAGTTCAATACCGAGACTTGGGCGGCGCATTCGCTGAGCTACGTATCGATTATCGAGGATTGCGGCGGCACGCTGGATATCTCCGGACTCGAGCATTCGCTCAGGCCGGGCCGTCCGGTGGTCTATGTCGGCAATCATATGAGCATGATGGAGAGTTTTCTGCTTCCCGGACTGCTGCTTTCCGGCGGTTGGGTCACCGCGGTGATAAAGAAGAGTCTGGGCCGCTATCCGGTGCTGGGCGCCTTCGCCCGCGCCACCGAGCCGATCATGGTCGGACGGGAAAATCCCCGCGAGGACCTCAAGACCGTGCTGGGCGAAGGTCGGGAGTCTTTGGCCAAAGGACGCTCGGTGGTGCTGTTCCCGCAGGCCACGCGCAGCGCGGTATTTGATCCCTCCGCCTTCAACAGCCTCGGCGTCAAACTGGCCAAGTCGGCCGGCGTTCCGGTGGTCCCGCTGGCGCTTAAGACCGACTTCCAACGCAACGGCCGCATCCTTAAGGATATCGGCGGGCTCGACCGGAGCAAGACGGTTTGCTTTCGCTTCGGCGAGCCGCTGGAGGTGACCGGTACGGGTAAGGACGCCAACGAAAAGGTCATGCGCTTTATTTCCGATGCGCTCAAGGAGTGGGGCGGCTAATACAATGAAACTCCTGGTGCTCGGCGGCAGCAAATTTCTCGGCCGTCATATCGTCGAATCCGCCCTTAACCGTTCCCACGAAGTAACCCTGTTCAATCGCGGCATGACTAATTCGGAGCTGTTCCAAGACGTTGAACGCGTCGTCGGTGATCGCAATCGCGACCTCGCGAAACTGGCAGCCGGGAAATGGGACGTCGTCATCGACACCTGCGGCTACTTTCCCGGGCAAACCGCCCAAGCCGCGCAAGTATTACAGAACAAGGTACGCCGCTACTGCTTTATTTCCACTGTTTCGGTTTATGAGGACTTCTCTCAGGAGTATTTGGACGAAAATTCCGCGGTCGCTCAACTGCCCATAGATCAAGATCCTGACGAAAATCGCCCCGAAACCTACGGCGCCAGGAAATATCTTTGTGAGAAGACTATTGAAGGAGCTTTCCGCGACCGTGCTCTCATCATTCGTCCCGGCCTTATCGTCGGGCCTCACGACCCTTCCGGCCGCTTCACCTATTGGGTCGACCGCGCTGCCCGGGGCGGGGAGATCCTCGCCCCCGGAGACCCCAGTCTCCAGATCCAATATATCGACGCTCGTGATCTCGCCGTATGGATAGTAACGGCCCTGGAGAATAAGATCGGCGGGATCTATAACGCGGTAGGACCCGCTGCTCCGATGACGATGAAAGGCCTGATTGACTGCTGCATCCAGGGCGTGCAATCCAACGGCATGCCGCATTGGATCGACGAGGAATTTCTTGCGCAGCAGAAAGTCCTCCCCTGGATGGAGCTTCCGGTCTGGGTCGCCAAGGACAGCCTCGGCATCCATCACGTCGCCAATGAGCGCGCGCTCAAGGCCGGGCTGAAATTCCGCAGTCTCGAAGAGACCGTTCGCGATACCTGGGAATGGTTCAAGAAGGAGCATCCGGTCTATCCCGACGGTGTCGGATTAGATGCGCAAAAAGAGAAACATCTGCTCAAGGAATGGCGTCAAGCCCCGACCTGCTGAATCCCGCCAGGCATGCCCCCGTACGGCGATTCCCCAGTATATGAAAACAAAAAGTACAATAAGTCGAAGGCCGGTTCGAAACTTAAGCGGGGAATCATGATTAGTCAGCAATGGGTCGACTATATTCGCACCAATATGGACAAGTACCCCATCGAGGGTCTCAAGGCGGCGCTCATTAAGGGGGGGGCGACGCCTGAACAGGCCGAAGAAGCCGTTCGCTTGGCGAGCGCTCCGCCCCTGAGCGCCCCGCAGCCGCAAATAGAACCGCAGCATGAGCCCGAAGGGAACCCCGATTTCAAGACCATTATCGCGATCGCCAAGAAGGTGCTGTTTAGTCCCAGGGAATTCTACCGCGCCATGCCCAAGGACGGCGGCTATTTTCCGCCCCTGATATTTCTCGCCGTAATGGCGGCGACCGGTCTCGCCATTAAGGTCGTTCTCACCATCGTCTTCACTGTAGCCAATGTGCCCGGCCATGCCTCCACCGGTTCCTTCAGCGTGGTCATCTTCGGCACTATCGGTATGGCTCTCGCCTCGATGATCGTGATCCCCATTTTCACCTTCATCGGGGCCGGCATCGCCATGGTGATATGGAAGCTGCTGGGCTCGCGGGAAAACTACGAGACCGCGTTTCGCTGCGGCGCCTATACCGCCGCCGTCATGCCGTTCTCGCTGTCATTGGAGATTATCCCGGTCATCGGATTCTATGCCGCGCTCGCCGTGCTCGGTTACACCACCTATCTCTATATCGCGGCTTCGGTTGAGGTGCACCATGTGCCGCAAAAGAGGGCCGTTTTCGCCTTCGGCGGGCTATGCCTGCTTATGATGCTGACCATGGTCGGCTCCCGGGCGGCCCTGGAGCGGGCCGCTAAAATGCAGCGCGCCAAGATGACCCCTCAGCCGCCCGGCGAGATCATGCAGGATGCGGCGACGCCGGCCACCAGGATGCAGACTACCAAGACGGAAGGAATGGTCGGCCACTTCACGGATACCGGAGCGCTGCAGCAGTCCGGCTGGGAGTGGGTGGTGCGGGATATCGATTCCGCCAATTTGCTGCTGGAGCGCAATGTCAGGGTGCGGGATCGAAGGACCAAGCGCGGTCAGGACGAGACCCTGTACTACTACTTTGTGCAGTCAGGAGACGCCGGGCTGCTGGAGCGCTTGGGCTTCAAGCGCTCCGAGGATCCCGACCAGTAAGCCGCCGTACGTCCGCCGCGATCGCCAAGAGGTTGGCCCGCACCCCGGGATTGCGCTTCTCCAGCAGGGGCAGGATGCGCCGCCGCACCCAGTTTCGGGTGAATTTCTCTGATTTATTCGTGCTGTCTGTGCGGTATGTGAGTCCAAAGGCTTTTAGGTAGGCCAAAATTTCCCGGCGGTTTAAAGCCATAAGGGGTCGGATCAGCTTAACCTTCGAGTCTGCGCGCAGCAGTCTTTTCGGAGGGATGCCCCCCAGCCCGCGCGCTTTCTTGCCTCGCAACAGATGCAGAATAAGAGTCTCGGCCTGGTCATCGGCATTATGGCCCACTGCGATCTTATTGCAGGCGAGCTTTCCGGCCCAGAAACCGAAAGCCCGGTAGCGCAGGAAGCGCGCCGCGTCCTCCAGGCTGCGTCTTTCCTGCTGGGCGAAAGCCCGCACCGGCAGTTCGTCGAGGATGAAAGGCAGGCTTAGCCTGACCGCGATTTTTTCCACAAAAAGAGCGTCCCGGACCGCCTCCTTGCCGCGCAGGCCGTGATTAATGTGGAGCACCGCCAGGTTTAGGGAGCGCCGCCCGGCGATTCTGGCCAAATGATGGGCCAGGCAGACCGAATCCGGGCCTCCGGAGACCCCGATCAGGACCCTATCGCCGGAAGAGAGCAGCCGCTCCGCCCGGTCGAAGACCGCCAGATGTGACAAAAGTCGCTTGGGGGCGGGCATGCTAAATCGTACAAAATGATTGCTTTTTTCCGACCAGATTATTATAAAATGGCTTCATGACGAAGAAAGTATTGGTGATCGACGACGAACCGGAAATGCTCAACCTGATCCGGTTCACGCTGCAACAGGGCGGCTACGATATCGTGACTTGCGATACCGGCCGGCATGCGTGGGCCGCGATAATGGACAACAAACCCGATCTCCTGCTTCTCGACGTTATGCTGCCGGGAATCGACGGCTACTCGCTGCAGATCAAGATCTCGCAGGACGAGGCCACCAAGCACATTCCGATTATCGTTCTAACGGCGCTTGAGCCGTCGCGGACGCTGTTCAAGAAATTCGAGCAGGTGAAAGGCTTCATGACCAAGCCTTTCAAGACGGACGATCTCCTCGCGAAAGTCGAGGAGGTCATCGGCAAGGCGACGCAGTCGCCGGCCTAAATCCCCGTTCCTTACCACAAACACTATGCCCGAATATGATTTCGACGCTATCGTCGTAGGCGCCGGACCCGCCGGTATTTCCGCCGCCATTACCATGGCCAAGGGCGGGCTCAAGGTCGTCGTTCTCGAGCGCGGGGAGTATCCCGGGGCCAAGAATGTCCAGGGAGCGGTGCTGTACTCGCAGATGCTCCATGAGATCATCCCCGAATTCTGGAAGGACCCCAAGTCCGCCATGGAGCGGCCGATCGTCGAGCAGAAGATATGCCTCACCACCGAGGACTCCTGGCTGACGACCGCTTATCACTCCAAGAAGTTCCTGGAGGGCGTACCCAACTGCTACACCATCATCCGTACCCAGTTTGATCAGTGGTATGCGAGCAAGGCCGAGGAGGCCGGCGTCGAGGTCTACCCCGGCGTCAAGGTGGAGGACGTCCTGCGTGAGGACGGCAAGATCTGCGGCGTCAAAATGACCGACGACGAGGTCCTGCGGGCGCCGGTGGTCATCGCCTGCGACGGCGTCAACTCGATCATCGCCCAGAAGGCGGGTTTCCGCGAGGAGCTTAAGCCCGCGGAAGTGGCCCTGGGCGCCAAGGAGGTGCTGGCCCTCGACGCCGGGAAGATCGAGGAGCGCTTCTGCCTGGAGAAGGGCGAAGGCGCTACCATGGAGATGTTCGGCTCCACCACCTACGAGATGCTGGGCTACGTTTTTCTCTACACCAACAAGGAGTCTCTGGCGCTGGGCGTCGGCTGCAAGCTCACCGACTACCAGAAGACCGGCCTGCGGCCGTCCGAACATCTGGAGCTGGTCAAGAAGCACCCTTATATCAAGAAGCTCATCGAAGGCTCCAAGCCCCTCGAGTACTCGGCGCACCTGATCCCCGAGGGCGGCTACCATTCGATGCCGCCTTTGGCCAAGGACGGCTTTCTGGTCGCCGGCGACGCCGCGCAGATGGTCAACGCCGCCTTCCGCGAAGGCTCCAACCTCGCCATGACTTCCGGCATGCTCGCCGGACAGACCGTCATTGAGGCCAAGAAGGCGGAAGACTACAGCGAGGCGCAGCTGTCGTCCTATATCGACAAGCTGGAGGCTTCCTACGTGCTGCCCGATCTCGAAGAGGTCAAGGACCTGGAGAACCATATCGAGAACAGCGAGGGCTTCCTCGATTTCTACACCCGCTTGGCCTGCGCCATGGCGCATATGCGCTTCTCGTGCGACGGGCAGCCCAAGAAAGAACACTTCAAGAAGGCCATCGGCATGGTTAAAAAGCGCGGCTTTATCCGCATGGCGCGCGACCTATGGCCGCTGCGGAAGGTGGCGGTATGAGCACGATTAAGATCGACAAGGAGACCGTGGAAGAGAAGCTCGGCCTTCTCGACTACAAGAAGTACTCCGAGACCCATATCACGCTTAAGGATACCTCGGCGAACGCGCCCTGCGCGTCCAAGTGCGCCGACAAGCCCTGCGTGGCCATCTGTCCGGCCAAGGTCTATGAGTGGGAAGAGGAGCACAAGAAGGTTCTCGTGGCCTATGAGAACTGCATCGAGTGCGGCGCCTGCCGCATGCTGTGTCCGTTCGACAATATTGAGTGCGACTGGCCCCCGGCCGGCCACGGCGTCAAGTACAAGTACGGCTGAGCGCGCGGCCGCTAGAACCGCATTCCTCCCGACAGATACAGCAGCCCTTGGAAGGTGTCCCGCTTGGGGCCGTAGCCGTAGCCGGCATCGGCGTAAAAGTGGTTCCACAGATGCAGCCAGCCGAGGCCGGCGACGGAGTTGAAGAGTTGCGTCTTCGCGTCCTTGGGCGTTACCGCGCCGACATCTCCGAACAGGTAGGGTCCGGTCGAAACTACGTCGCGCAGATGCCAGCGGGCGCGTATGCCGACGCCTTTATGTCCGCTCATCTTGGCCAGGCCGTAGTAGATTCCCCCAGACCAGTTGTCGCTTAGCGCGTAGAACAGATTGAAGGTGAAGCCTGTGGGCTTGGTTAGGGCGAAGCCCGTCTGCAGGCGCTTGGCGAAGAGGATGCGGCGCTTGATGCTCTGGGCGTTGTCGATGCGGAGATCCTCCTCGATGAGGTCTTTGAGGACGTGATCGCGCAGCCGGTAGTACTTCTCCGGCGCATAGTACTCGTCCTTGGCCAACTCGAGCGACTGCAGGAAGTCCTGATAGCCGCGGTAGTGGGTGAGAAATATGTCCTTGGGCGCGCGGTAGCGAATGAGGAAGTGGCCGGCGGTCTCCGGCGCGTAGATCTCTTCGGTGTAGAAGGCTTCGTGCCGTTCGCCGATATGCCAGTGATCGCGGTACAGGTGCGTCGTGTAGCGCGCGCGGCTGGCGAAACGGTCGCCGAGCATCACGGTGTCGAGCGTGCGGCGATCGGAAATAGCGCCCTTGGCGCGCAGGCGGCGCCGGAACTCATCGGGCGCCAGCCAGTCGTCCGAGCCTTCGGTCTGATAGGTGATGGAGAAGGAGGCCTGGCCGCCGGGCGCCGCGTAGCGCTCGCCGCCCGGGATGGCGACCGGTCCTCTCCAACCGAGCGGGACCTGGTGGGAGTAGCGGCGGTTCTTCGGCGCCGGAGCTTCCTTGTCGTCGAAGCCGGGCAGGGGGACCGGGACGTCTTCTTGGCCTTTCTTCTCTTCCTTGTCCCGGCGCTGCAGGTGCGCGCGCCGCGAGGCGTTGATGTCCTCGTAGAAGCGGTAGACGCCGAATCGCCAGTGCATTCCCAGGTGGCCGGTGAGTACGTCGGCGGCGCCGCCGCTGAGGCCGAGGCGCTGCGCCCGCGCTTCCAGCGACATGCCGACGACGTCGGAGAACCGCGCCTCGAGACCGAGCGCCGCGGTCAGCACCGTGCCTTTTGATTTAAGGGTTACGGTGTCGCATTGGGCCAAGCCCTTGTTGTTGAAGCAGGCGAAGGGCGCCTCGCCTTTGAGCTGCAGCTTGATCGCGGTGTCATGCTGGCCGAAGCCGGCGATGAAGTACGGGGTCCATTTTTGTTTGCCGATGGGATTGATGCGCGTGACCAATGAGAACGCCAAAGTGTTGATCGTGGTGTCTATCCCGGTGGCCGGCGGGGCGTCCACGGTCCGTTTTTCCTTGAAGTATTGGGTGTAGCCCAGTTCCGGGCCGAAGCCGAGCCAGTCCCAAGGATAAAACAGGAAGCGCAGGTTGGCTCCGGCGCCGGTTTTCTCCTTGGCGTCCACGCCGCCGAGCTTCCCCGTAAACCGGGAGTAGCCGGGTGAGAAGGCAACGGCGAAACGCGTGCCGACATAGGAGGGCCGTTCGGAAAGCCGGGTCGGCAGCGCGGCGTCGCGGCCGGCATAGACGTCCTCGATCATGCCGTCGCGGTCGAGGTAGAACTCCTCGGGCCGGTAGCGTTCGTCGGCGCGCAAAGTCATAGTGCGCAGGAAGGTCAGGTAGCTGTCCCGGTGGCGGTCGAATTCCTCCGCGAGTGCTTTATAGTGCAGGACGTAGAGCCCATCGGGATCGGGGATGACGATCTCCTCGTTGGTGTAAGTCGAGGAGCGGTCGCCGAAAAGCTTCTTTTGGCCGTAGACCACGGTCCGGTAGCGGGCACGGCTGCCGTAGCGTCCGGCGACTTTGACCGGCGATAGGACGTGGGTGTCGGCTATCGTGCCTTTGCTGCGCAGATGGGCGCGGTAGGCGGCGGGGCCGCCCCACTTGCCCACATGCCGGCGCCGGTAAATCACAGTGAAGGAGGCGCTGGTATTGGGCCGGGCGAAGCTCTCGCCGTGCGGCAGGGTGATCGGGCCCCACCAGCCCTCGGCGATGCGCAGGGAGTAGCGTTTGGTTTCATAGGTGCCGGTCGCAGTTGCGACGGCGTCCTCGAGGCCGGGCAAGGTCAGCGCGCTCGTAGCCCCGGAGGAAAGGGGCGCCGCGAAGACGAGTCGGGCAAGCAGAACCGGGCCGACCGCCCAGAGGGCGGTCCGCCGCCAATGCATATGCATGCTTTAAGAATAGCAGGAAGGCCGAGGTCGGCGATAACGCAATTATTGAGGGAAAACGAAGAAAAAACGTCTTATTTCGGCGGTTCGGCCAGCATTCTCCGGTAGTAGGCCGAAACCAGGCAGGTCATGGGGAGCGCAATTACCAGGCCGAGAAAGCCCAGGAGCTTGCCCCAGATAGAGATCGAGAGCAGGATCATGGCGGGAGAGAGACCGGTGGCCTTCCCCATGATGCGCGGCGTGATCAGCGTGTCCTGCAGCACCTGCACCACCGCGAAGACCGCGACGGTAAGGCCGACGATGGTCGGCACGCTGCCCCCGGTCTCCAGAGCCATGATGATGGCGAGGACCGAGGCCGGGATCAGCCCCACAATCTGCAGGTAGGGCACCATATTGAGCAGTCCAACCAAGAGCCCCAGGAGAATCCCCATCGGCAGGCCGATCAAAGTGAAGCCGAAGGCGAAGAGCAGGCCGACGGTGCCCGCGACGACCGCCTGGGCGCGGAAATAGCGGCTCATTTGGGAATCGAACTCCTGCAGGAATTCTACGATCGATTCGCGGTAGAACTCGGGGATCATCTGCTGCCAGTCGCGCTTGACCTTCTGGTAGTCCAGCAGGAGGAAGACAAGGTAGAGCAGGATGACTAACAGGCCGACGACGCCGAGCAGAAAGTTGGTGGTCCCCGCGACCAGTCCCCAAACGCCCGGGAGCACCTTGCCGACGGTCGATTGGGCCAGGCTCCAGAAGTCTTTTTGCCGCACCAGTTCCATAAACTGCTGTTTGGTCATATATTCGCGAATCGATTCCCATAGGTTGGGAGGGAGCTTTTCGGCCGCGCGCCGGGCCAGCTCGGCGTCGGATGCCAGCCGTCCCAGCAGCTTGCCCATATGCGCGATCTCGCGCATGATCATCGGGACGAGGAAGCAGCCGGCGATCGCCAGCACCGCCGCGATAGCGGCCAAGGTCGCGAACACCGCCAGCGGGCGGTTGCCGATGCGTTTTTGCACCTTTACCACCAGGGGATTGAGCAGGTAGGCCAGCAGGAAGGCGACGGCGAAGGGGAACAGCACATCGCTCAGGTAGCCGACGGTAAGAATCGCGGAGTAGAGGAGCCCGGCGGTCGCCGCCAGGCGGAATACCCGGTCGAAGGTGTAGGGGCGTTCTCCGAGCATGGCCTATTCTATCATGGCGGCGACGCGTTCGGCGACGGCGGGCGAAGCGGTCAGGCCCGGCGATTCGACGCCGATCAGATTGATCAGGCCCTCCAGTCCGCGGCCGCTCTCTTCCTGAATCACAAAATCGCGAAAGCCCCCTTCGGGTCCGGTCAGCTTGGGCCGGATGCCGGCGGTGTCGGGGGAGATGTCCTGCTCGCGCAGGCCGGGCCAAAAACGCCGCGCGGCGGCGGCGAACTTTCCGGCCAGCTCAGCCGGAACGTCGTAGTCGATCTCGTCGGTGAACTCGGTGTCCGGCCCGAGCCGCACGCGGCCCCGGCGGTCCGGGGTTAGATGTACGCCGAGCCCGTGCTTGGACGGCACGGGATAGATGAGATGGGGCAGCTTGAACTCTTTGTTGTAGCGAAAGTAGCGGCCCTTGCACCAAAACAGCCGGTAGCCGGCCGCGCGGATATCGACGCCGGCCAGCTGCGCGATCTTATCGGCGTAGAGGCCGGCGGCGTTGATCAGCCAGCGCGCATGCAGCTTCTCATTATTTTCGCCGAAGGTCACCGCGTAGCCGCCGGCGCGGCGGTCGATGCCGTGCACGGCGTTCTGAAAAAGGAATACCGCGCCGCCGTCTTCGGCCCGGCGAAAGAAGTGGCCCATGAGCTCTTCGCTGTCGATGATGCCGGAGTCGGGGCACCACAGGGCGGCCTTGACCTTGATCTTCGGTATTTTTTTACGCACCGCCGCGCCGGTGACGAGCTCCAGGTTTTCCGCGCCGGAGACGGCGGCATTGTCCCGGATGCCCTCCAGGCGGCCCGTCTCTTCTTCGTCCGTCGCGACGATAAACTTGCCGGTTCTCTGCGCGAAGATGCCGGTATCCGCGGCCAGACGGTAGAGCCGGCGTCGTCCTTCATGGCATAGCCGGCTCTTCAGGCTGTCGGGGGGATAGTAGATGCCGGCATGAATGACCTCGCTGTTGCGGCTTGAGGTCTCGGTGCCGTAGCGCGGGGCCTTCTCCAGCACCACTACGCTGCGGCCGCCGCGGGCAAGGCGCGCGGCCGCGGCCAACCCCAGAACGCCGGCGCCGATGATGCAGATATCGACTTTTTCCACTAGAAGGAGTAGTTGATGTCCATGAAGATCGCGGGGCCTTCCTGGCCGACGCCGAAGTCGATCGAGCCGACGACCTGGGGACGGGCGATCGCCCGGATGGCGCCGCCGAAGACCGGACGCAGGTACTTGGCCTTGGCCTTGCCGGGCTGGCGGAATACGTTGCCGACGCCGACGAACGGCGCGATCTCCAGCTCGGTCATGACGCCGGCGGTCTCGATTTCGAAGACGCGGATGCGCTCCTCGACGGTGGCCGTGAACATGCCCCGGTCGACATAGCGCCCCTCGCCGTAGGCGCGGTGGATGGTCTTGCCGCCGAGCGCGGGCAGCAGATGGAAAGGCACGTCGCCGATTACCTGCTCGAGCAGGGCGCGTCCGGCGGTGGCGAAGCGGGAGTCCGGAGCATGTTTGTAGAAGTGGCGCAGGTCGAATCCGTAGCGGGTGAAGGCGTATTCGCTGGCGAACTCGCGCTGGGCGTTCTCGATCATGACCTTGGCGTAGGTGCCGGTGCGGGTGGTCACGGCGCTGTCGCGGGTGTCGTAGTCCATGAAGAACTGGAGCGCCGCGTCCTGGTGCCAGTGCGTCGGCGTTTGCTCGGGGAAGTCGCGCCCGATATCGGGCAGGGAGTCGACCGCGCCGGCGGCGATGCGTGTTCCCGCCAGGCGGTGGGCGATGTTCCATTTCCACCGGCTGCCCTGGATGAGCGGCAGGCCGAGCCGGCAGTAGTAGCCGAAGAACTTCTTGGTGTAGTTGGTCTCGTTCGCCTGCTGGCTGAAGGGGCCGAGTCCGAAGAAGCGGTATGAGCCGTCTACGTCGTACATGATCCGGGCATTGACCGCGATGTCGCGGCCGAGAAGGTCGAGGTCCTCCATTTCGCCCACCAGGTCCGGGTTTTCGGTCGAAGCGAGGGAGGCGCGGAACAAGTAGTTCGATTTTTCGGTCGGATAGAAGTAGTAGCGGTAGGTCGGCACCCACTTGAAGATGTCGTTGTAGGTGATCGACGGGGCATGGATGTGGCGGATGCGGTCGTCGTCTTGTCCCTGGATGACCCAGATCGGCATGATGCCGTAGGTGGCGCCGCGGTTGGGGTCGGTGTCGATAATCGGCAGGCCGACAAACATCCCGCGGCGGATGTCGTGGATCATCATGCGCATGAGCCACGGCTTGTGCGCCGCCGGCGGCGTGAATCCGGGCGGAATCTTATCCGGCGGCTGCGCCCGGCCCTCTTTCTTGATGAGATGCCCCGAGTCCTTTTTATAGGCCTTGATCTTGTCGAGCGGCCTTTCGTCGGCCGCTGCCGGGAGGGTGAGAAACAGGGACAATAATAGGGCGGCGAACTTATGGGTCTTCACAGGCTCATTCTATTAAATTGCGGCCGCGAGCTCGGCCAAGCTCCAGCGCGCCTGCCCGGCGAGCAGGGGGTTCGCGTGCCGGGTGAACTCTTCGAGCAGCGGGACAAACCGGCGGTCGCCGGAGTTCCCCATAACAAGCAGCGCGTTGCGCACCAGCGCCGTATGCCCGGTGCGCCGCAGGGGGGTGCCCTTGAAGCGCCGGTTGAACTCTTGCGGGGTCGATCGTGCGAGTTCTTCCAGATCGAGCGCGGCCGCGAGCCCGGGTTTTAGAATCGCGCCCGCGGCCGCGAACTTGTTCCAAGGGCAGGCGTCCTGGCAGGCGTCGCAGCCGAAGAGCCGGTCGCCATGGCCGGCGCGGAACTCTTCGGGGACCGGGCGCTTGCGCTGCTCGATAGTGAAATATGAGATGCAGCGCGAGGCGTCGAGCATTCTAGGTTCCGGAAAGGCGCCGGTCGGGCAGGCGTCGAGGCAACGGCGGCATGTTCCGCAGTGCTCGGCGCCCGGCGGATCATAGTCGAGGTCCTGATCTACCGCCAGTCCCGCCAGCAGGAAGAAGGAGCCAAGCCGGCGCGACAGGAGCATGGTGTTTTTTCCGACCCAGCCGATCCCGGCATAGCGGGCGTACAGGCGTTCGAGCACCGGGCTCGCGTCCACGAAGACCTTGCCTTTGAGTTCCGGGAAGTACGCCAGCAGGCGCCCCATCCGGTCCTTGAGCCCGTCATGATAGTCGGGGGGCAGGGCGTAGCGCGCCAAGCGGCCGTGACTCGCGGCGGACGGCGCCGCCGCGCTGTAATAACTAAAGGCGCAGACTATGACCGAACGAGCTTTGGGATACCAGCGCCGGATGTCGGCGCGCTTTTCGGGCTCGCGCGCCATATAGCCCATCTCGCCGTGCATGCCGCTTTCGATCCAGGCATGGTAGGCTTTTTGCCCTTCCTGGGCGGCTGGGGGAAGAACGGCGGGGGCTATGCCGACCAAGTCGGCGCCCAGGGAGCGGGCGCGCTCACGCAGTTCTGCGGAAAGCAATTCAGACCGCAGGCTCGGTTTTTATGACTTTGTAAGTCGTGCTGCCGGCGGGGAGTTCGATCTTGACCGTCTCGCCGACCATATGCCCCAAGAGCCCTTGCGCCAGCGGCGAGTCGACCGAAATCTTGCCGGCGGAGGGGTCTGATTCGGCCTGGCCGACCAATATCCACTCGTGCTGCTCCATGTCGTCCTGGTCCTGGAGGGTGACCTTGACGCCGATCTGTACGGTATCCTTCTTGATTTCGATGTCATCGGTTAAGCGGGAGGTGGCCAAGGCATCGGAAATCTTGCCGATGCGGTTCATGACTTCGCCGAGCCGTTCCTTGGCGGCGTGGTATTCGGCGTTTTCCTTCAAATCGCCCTTCTCGCGGGCCTCGCCGATTTCTCCAGACAAAATCGTTTTCTGCTTCTTAAGCTCCTTGAGCTCGTCATGGAGCTTCTGCATCCCGGCACGGGAAATATATGTTGCGCTCATTACAGCACCTCGGAATTAGCCAATAAAAAGCCCCTGTAGATACTCAGGGGGCACAGTTATTATAACAGGAATCGGCCCAGAGTCAATATGATCTTAGTCAATAAATGTCAGAAAAAAGTATGTATTTAAATACGTTATTTTAAGCTTGTTCGCAAGGCTTGCAGTAGGGCATCCAGGATCGCTTCGCGCTTGATCCGGCGCCCGGATAATTCCCGGATAGATGCCGCTTGCGGCAGGGATGGGGGGATATGATTCTCGACGTTTACGCCTATTCCGATTACTACCCAGTCCACGGCATGGACGCAGCCGGAGGCCTCAATAAGGATGCCGCAAATCTTTTTATAAACCGCGGGACCTTCGGTGGCGCGGGCGAGGATATCGTTGGGGGGTTTGATGCGGATGTTAAGTTTGGTGACGGCGCGCAGGGCTTTGGCGCAGATGCGTCCGCACTTAAGGCTGAGCTGAGCCAACTTCTCTGGCTTCAGTTTCGGTCGCAGGATGACGGAGAAATAGAGTCCGCCGCCGCCGGAAGACCAGTGTCGCTGCAGGCGTCCGCGCCCGCGGCTTTGCCGGTCCGCCCAGACCAGGGTCCAGGCCGGCGCGTCCTTTTCCGCCAGGCGCCGCGCCAGATTCTGCGTCGAAACCGTGGTTTTTAGGCGCTTGACGTCCACGATGCCGGGGAACTGCGTCGTCTTCATGAGCCCTCCAGCTTCATGCTGATGTCCAGCGCCGGCGCCGAATGAGTCAGGCGGCCGACCGAGATGCGGTCGGCGCCCAGGCGCGCCAAGCGCTGTACGGCGCGCAGGTCGACCCCTCCAGAAATCTCGATTTGGGTGCGCGGCGCGGCGCGGCGGATATGGCGGATTTCGCGGGCCAGGGCGGCGGGCCGCATATTGTCGAGCAGGACCACGTCGGCGCGTACAGCCAGGGCCTTGTCGATCTCGCCGCGGTCGCGGGCTTCGATCTCGACCGGCACGCGCGGGTAGCGGCGGCGGAAGGCGCGGATGCGGCGCTTGAGGTCCTCGGCGCTCAGGCCGTCCATGTGGTTGTCTTTGAGCATCGCCATGTCGTAGAGACCCATGCGGTGGTTGGCGCCTCCGCCCGCGCGCACCGCGTACTTGGCCAGCGTCCGCCAGCCGGGCAGGGTCTTGCGGGTGTCGTAGATGCGGGTGCGGCTGCCGCCCGCCCGCTCGACAAAGGCGCGGGTCAAGGTGGCGATCCCCGAGAGCTGCTGCAGGAAGTTGAGCGCGGTTCGTTCCGCGGTGAGAATCTCGCGCGGCCCCGTCACGCGCGCGACGACGGCGCCTTTGCGCACGCGTTCTCCGTCTTTGACCCGCCAGGCGATAACGGCCCGGGGACAGACGCGGCGGAACACGGCGTTGACTACGGGAACGCCGCAGAGCACGCCGTCGCTCTTGCACAGGATGCGCGCCTTGAAGCGCGTATTCTTGGGGAGAAAGCAGCGCGTGGTGACGTCGCCGCGCCGTCCGAGGTCCTCCCGCAGAGAGAGAACGATGAGCTTGTCGGTCAAGGGGTCAATGCGCACGGGTCCTCCGGGGCTTCTTTTTGCGATTTTTCGCCCGGCCGGGCTTGGGCTTTATCCCGGTCATCTCCCGCAATTCGGCGACCTGGTCGCGCAGCAGCGCCGCGAGCTCGAAGTCGAGAGCGTCCGCCGCCTCGCGCATTTGCCGTTCGAGCGTATCGATCAGGTACGGGACGTTCTTTTTTGTCAGCGGTTTATGATGCGAGGCGTCCTGCATGATCTTGAGGCTCTCGCGTTTGGCTGCCGACTGAAATTCGTTGAGGTCCACTATCGCTTTGCGCACTGTGCGCGGCGTGATGCCATGCTCCTTATTGTAGGCCAGCTGCTTGCCGCGCCGGCGGTCCATCTCGTCGATGGCCCGCCGCATGGAACCGGTCATGCGGTCGGCGTAGAGTATCACCGAGCCGCCGACGTTGCGGGCGGCGCGGCCGCAAATCTGAATCAGCGTGGTCTCGCTGCGCAAAAACCCCTCGTTGTCGGCGCCGAGGATGGCGACCAGGGAGACCTCGGGCAGGTCGAGGCCTTCGCGCAGGAGGTTGATGCCGACCAGAACGTCGAAGCTGCCCTGGCGCAGGTCGCGGAGGATCTCGATGCGGGTTAAGGTATCGATGTCGGAGTGCAGATAGCGTACGCGCAGGCCCCGGGTGGTCAGAAAATCGCACAGGTCCTCGGCGGTGCGCTTGGTGAGGGTCAGGACCAGGGCTCTTTCCTTTTTCGCCGTCCGCTCGGTGATTTGACCGATCAGGTGCGGTATCTGCCCCTCCGTGGGATGGAGGGTCACCTTGGGGTCCACCAGGCCGGTCGGACGGATGACCTGCTCGATAAACTCGCCGCCGGTCCGCTTGAGCTCGTACGGCCCGGGGGTCGCCGATACGTACAGCCGCTGGCGCGCCATGTCCTCGAACTCTCGGAACGTCAGCGGGCGGTTGTCGAGCGCCGAGGGCAGCCGGAAGCCGAAATCGACCAAGGTCTGCTTGCGCGAACGGTCGCCTTCATACATTCCCCGAACCTGGGGCACGCTGACGTGGCTTTCGTCGATAATAAGCAGCCCGTCCTGGGGAAAGTAATCGAGCAGGCAGTGGGGGCGGGCGCCCGGCGGCCGGCCCGTCAGATGCCGGGAGTAGTTCTCGACCCCGTTGCAGAAGCCCAGTTCGCGCAGCATCTCCATGTCGTAGCGGGTGCGCTGTTCCAGGCGCTGGGCTTCGAGCGTCTTCTTCTTTCGGCGCAGTACCGCGAGCCGCTCCTGAAGCTCAACCTCGATGGTCTTCAGCGCGCGCTGGAGATCTTCCTCCGAGGTCACGAAGTGCTTGGCCGGATAGATCCAGGCGCGGTCCAGCCGGCTGAGCGTCTCCCCGGTTAGGGGATGTATCTCGGTCAGCTTTTCGATCCGTTCCGCATCCAGTACGATGCGCAGCGCCTTGTCCTGGTAGGCGGGAAAGACGTCGATGACGCCGCCCTTCATGCGGTAGCGTCCGGAAGTGAACTCGACTTCGTTGCGCTCGTAGTAGGAAGCGACGAGAGCGTCGAGCAGGTCCTGGCGCCGCAGGGACCCGCCCCGCTCCAGCAGGATGCGTGAGCGCTTGTAGTTCTCGGGCGAGCCGATATTATAGATGCAGGAGACCGAAGCGACGATGATCACGTCGCGCCGCGACAGCAGGCTGGTGGTCGCCTTCAGCCGCAGCTTGTCGAGATGCTCGTTGATCGAGGCGTCCTTCTCGATATAGGTGTCGGTGGAGGGGACATAGGCTTCGGGCTGGTAGTAGTCATAGTAGGACACGAAGTATTCAACCGCATTATGCGGAAAGAAGGCTTTGAACTCGGCGTAGAGCTGAGCGGCCAGGACCTTGTTGGGTGAAAGCACCAGCGCGGGACGATTCAGCTGCTCGATGATCTTGGCCGCGGTATAAGTCTTGCCCGATCCGGTTACTCCCAGCAGAATCTGGTGCGGCCGGCCTTCCTGTATGCCTGCGGCCAATGGGGCGATGGCGCCGGGCTGGTCGCCGGCCGGTTTAAAGTCGGATACGAGCTTAAAATGCGCCATGTAATATAGATTATAAAACGTTGGTACCGTTTATTAACATTAACTTATTTTGCCTGTGGCAAAAATGCTTGTTTTATATACGAAAAGATGGAATAAGTTAATGTTAATAAACGGTACCAAAGGTTGTGATTTGCTGATTTTCGGCATAGGTCTTTGGGCCTAAAAATGCCTAGGTCTCATGACCCCGAAAATAGGTCCCGAAGGCCCTCCGAAAAATGCCGCAGCCAGTCTACACTATAGCAAGGTACAATAGAACCATGAATTACCTCCGCTTCGCCTTCTGCCTCGCCTTCGGCCTCGCCGGGGTCTCTCTGTTTCTGATGACCATGCTCGATACCTTGTTCTGCGATATCGATTTGTTCGCGGAGCTGCGTCTTTGGTTCCGCCGGCTGTTCCTGCGCGACCGGCGGCGCTACGTCCACATCGAGAACCTTCAGAAGTATCGGGTCAAGCAGAGCTCCTATGAGCAGGAGTTCCTCGGCGGCGGCGGCAGACAGGCCTTCAATATGCGGCGCAAGGCCGAGCTCGTCTTCCAGGCGCACGACGCCTAGGTAATTCGTCCCATTCCCGGTTAGGCCGTATCCCTCCGACGACGGACCCATTCGACCCTGCTGATACGCTGGTTCCCCATTTACCCTATTAGCGTCATGAAAAGGGCGCTGATTATCCTGCTCGCCGCCGCGCTGGCGGCATTGCCGGGCGGTCCCGGCCCCGCCCGTGCGCTGGCCCAGGTTGTGGCGCGGACGGGCGGCGCCGTCGGCGCTCCCGGTTCGGCGGCCGCGGGGGGCGGGGCGCTGTCCGGCGCCGGACACCTCGCCGGCAGTCCGGTTTTCGGCTCGCTCATCCCGGCGATCAGGCTCGATACAACCTTGCGCTCGGTGGCGTCGCCGCAGGCATTCGCCGCGCCGAACCTGAATGCGGTGTCTTTGCCGAAGTCCGCGGTCTATCCTTTCGTGGTCCCCGTGCCGGATGCCGCCAAGCCGGTGCCGACGAAAGCGGTTTCGCAGCTGCGTGAGCAGGCGACCCGGATGGTCGGCCGGGTTGCGGGGGTTATCGGCAAGAAGGACGACAAGGGGAAGGCGGGCACCGGTTTCAGCAGGAGCTTCGCGCATTGGCGCGGCTTCTTTGACGGCGCTGTCGCGCGCGAGAAGTCGGAAGTCGGAGCGGCGGCGGTCCGCGGCCGTTCGCCGTTGGCCGGCCTGCCGGCCGCTAACGCAATAGGTGAGGCGCCCGCTGCCCGGCGGGTGCCGTGGGCCGCCGGCGACAAGCGGGTGGCGGTCCGGCAGGACGCGGCGTCGATGGCGCTGGCTTTGGGCGCGGCCGATATCGGAGAACGCGGCACCTACGAATTTTTGACCAAGCCGGTCTGGCGCATCGACGAACTGGCGCCGCCGGCGCTGCCGGGCCGGCGCGAACTGTCCGCCTACCGAGTAAAAAAATCCATTTCCCGCCGCCGGGCGGCTTATCTGGCGGCGCATTACGGCCTGCTCGCCGCCGGGCTCGCGGCGTCCGCGTTCGCCTTCGGGGCGGTGCCGTTTATCGCCGCATCGGGCATCCTGCTGGCCGATCTATATTGGCAGGAGAAGGTCTATGCCAATTCCCATGACGACGGGATGTACGCTTTTGATTCCACTCTGTCGACCTCCGAGCGCAAGAACTACCGTGCCTATATCGAAACCAGCCTCAAAAAGCTGGTTTCCCGTCTGGGTATTGATCCCGCGGATTCACCGAGCGTCTCGATAAACAACCGGCGGGGACGTCTGGGCGCGGCGGTCTCGGGCCGCGGGCTCGCTTCCGCCTCCACGCTGACGGCGGGCGAAGGCTTCGCGGAGATTCCCGCCGAGGAGACAACCGCCGTTTTGGCGCATGAGCTGGGCCACGGCGTCGCGGGCGACTTCGGCATGCTGCGCCTGCTGCGCAACCGGCTGGGGCTGCGACTGGGCTTGGAGTTCGTTAAAAAGGCGGCGGCCTACGGTTTCCTGATCCACGTCGCTTCCGTCCTGCTGGCGCCCGCCCTGTTGGCGCCGGCTTTGATCGCGGGCCTCGCGGCGTTTAGCGTCATGATTAAGACGCGCCCCGCGGCGGCGCGGGCGCTGCTGGCGGTGCGCGAAAAACTCCGACCGCTCTACGGCGAAAAATTATGGAGTCCGGGAGCACTGGCGGCGTCGGCCGCGGCGCTGGTTCTGGCGCTGCAGTTCTTCCTTGGCGCCTGGGCGCTGCCGGTCGCGCCGGAAACTTTTGCCGCCGGCGCGCTGTGGGCGCTGGGCGGCTTGGCCCTGACCGCCGGCGGCCTGCTCAGCGGCATCGCGGTGACGCGGCAGGAGGAACTGCGCGCCGATGATTTCGCCGGCTGGCTGACCCGGCCCGATTGGCTCATCAGTTTTTTCCGCCGGCACCAGAGCCCGGGCGCCCGCGCTTCCGGCTGGCGGGGCCTGCTGTCGACGCACCCGGCCTGGGAAGCGCGCATCCGCGAACTGCGGGAAGAGCGATAATTTCTATAATCCGGCGTGGGGAAAAAACGTCGGAAGTCCCGTCCTGCTCTGCTCCGGGAAGAGCAGGTTCCGTTCTCCGTCCCCGCGAAGTTCGCCTTGGCGCTGATTCTCGCGCTGCAGGCGTTTCTGGGCTTGTCGTTTATCCGTTCGGCGGCCCCTACCTACGACGAGTCCGTGCATCTGGCCAGCGGCTACTCCTACTGGCATACCGGCCGCTATCGGATGAATATCATGGATCACCCTCCGCTGGCCGAGATGTGGGCGGCGCTGCCGCTGCGCTTCATGAAGCCCGGCATGATGACCTCGCACCGCGACTTCAAAAACGCGCGGCTGTATCACTTCTCGGATGCCTTCCTGTTTCAGAATACCGTGGGCGGCGAGCGCATGATGAATGCGGCGCGGACCTTTCTATTTCTAACCCTATCGGCGCTGCTGGCCTGGGGTCTGCTGACTTGGGCCTATCGCCTCGGCGGGCCGACGGCGGCGGTGGGGGCGGCGGCGGCGGCGGCGTTCTGCCCCGTTCTGATTTCGAATCTGGCGCTGGCGGGTACCGACGGCGTTTCGAGCGTATTCTTTTTTCTTGTTTTCCGCCTATTGTCTCCGGCTGAGCGTTCACGCCGGACCTGGGTCGCGGCGGGGCTCTGTGCCGGACTGGCGCTGGCCGCCAAGTTCAATATGATTATTCTGCTGCCCATGGCCGGTGGTTTGGTCGCTGCGGATTTCTGGCTGCGCGGCCGCGAGTCCCGCGCTGAGGGGAAGAGGCGTCCTGAGTTCCCCTGGGCAGGCTGCGCGTTGGCGGCGCTGGGCGCCGCGGCGGCACTGGTGCTGGTTTACCGCGTCACCGAACTGCCCTACTACTTCAAGGGCCTGGCGGCTACGATCCAGCGTCTGGATAAGGGCCGATCGGCATTCCTGCTGGGCGCCTATTCGGTGACCGGCTTCTGGCTGTATTTTCCGGCGGCGCTGGCGGTCAAGACGCCGCTCCCCACTTTGCTCTTCGCCTCCGTATCCCTGATTCGGCGTTTGCGGAACTTGCGGCGTGAGACGCTATGGATTGCCGGGCCCCTGCTCGGCTATTTTGCCGTGGCCTTGACGGCCAAAGTGCAGATCGGTGTTCGCCATCTGCTGCCGATAATGCCCTTTCTTGTTCTGCTTGCCGGCTGCGGCGCGGCGCGGCTGTGGGAGGCCGGAGGCAAAAAGCGCTGGGCCGCAGCCGCCGGAGCGTTGTGGCTGACGCTCTCGGTTCTAAACGTCCATCCGTACCAGCTCGCCTACTTTAATGAAGCGGCCGGGGGGCCGGCGAACGGATACCGCTGGATGGTGGACTCTAATTTGGACTGGGGACAGGACCTGAAGACTCTGGGCGCGGAGTTGCGCGCGCGCGGCGGCCCGCCGATTTATCTCGCCTACTTCGGCTCAGCCGACCCCGCGGCGTACGGGATACGCTACGTGCCGGCGGGGATGTGCTGCAATGTTACGCGGGGCGGCGATGCGGTCGATCCGGCGGCGGACGGCAAAGTTCTGTTCGCGGTGTCGGCCACCAACCTGCAGGCTGTTTATTTCGCGGACAAATCGCTGTTCAGCTGGCTGCAGTCCCGGCGGCCGGAAAAAGTGCTCGGCCATTCGATCTTCCTGTACGATCTGACGGAGGACGCGGAGGGGCGACGTCTGCTGGCGCGTCTCGTCGCGCTCGCTACCGGCGACTCTGGCCGGGCCAAGTCCCTTCTGTTACAATGAAACCCGATGCAAGGTGAGCTGGATCGTCGTATCCGGCGCTGGCGCCTGGAGCGCTGGCGCGCGCAATGGGCCGAGGGCGGACTGCGTTTCGTCTCGGCGGCGGCGATCATGCTGCTGGCGGCGCTGCTGGCGGACCGTTTCGCGGCGCTGCCGCAGGCGGCACGCTGGGGGCTGTTCGCCGTCGGCGCGGCCGCGGCGGCGGCCGGAATCTATCTGCATTTTCTTCGCCCGCTGCGCCTGCTCGCGCCCGCCCGGCTGCTCAGCGACGTGGCGCGGCGCTGTCCCCAGCTCGCCGCCTATCTGCGCTCGGCTTGGGAGCTGGGGCGCAGCGGGCCCTCGGTACATACCTCCGGCGAGCTGGCGGACGAACACCTCCGCCGTACCGACACGCTCCTGGCCCGGCTGTCGCGCGGTATTATGTTCTCCGCGCGGCCGTCACGGCCCGCCGCCAAGCGTACGGTCTTTGCCGCCGCCGCTTGGGGCATCGCGATGCCGTGGCTCTATAATGGACAAGCGAACTTCCAGCGCGTCCTGGCGCCCTGGCAGGATGCGCGCCTCGACGCACAGGTGGAGGTGCGGCCCGGCGATCGCGAGACCGCCTGGGCGGAGCCCGTCGAGATCAGCGCCCGCTGGCGCACGGCGCACATCAACGGACCCCTGCGGCTGTTCGCGCGCGAGCCGGGCGGCAGATGGGGGGAGGTTCCTTGGGACCGGGAGGAGGGCGACTCCGGCTCCCTGCGCATCGACAACCTGACGGGCGAGTTCTATTACCGCGTGGGGTACAAAGATCTGCGTACGCGCGTCTACCGGCTTAAGCCGATTCCCTTCCCCCGGCTGACCGGTCTTACGGTCAGCGTGCATCTGCCCGGCCGCGGGCCCGCCACGCGCGCGCTCGACTTGGAGGGCGAGGGCGAGATCGCGGCGCTGCGCCGCAGCTGGGTCACGCTGCGCGGTATGCCGGCCGGCCGCGTCGGCACCGCGCGCCTGCGGGTGTCCTACCTGAGCCGTCCGGTCGAGATGAAGCGCCTGGCGGACGGAGCGTGGGAAGGAGGCTTCCCGCTCAACGAAAACGGGACGCTCAAGATCGACGCGGCCTCGCCGGAAGGATCGCGCGACCCGCAGCCGACGGCCTATGCGCTGCGGGCGCTTGACGACGCAAAGCCCGAGGTGGAGCTGCTCTCGCCGACCTTTGAGCTTGAGATCAGCCGCCGGGAGAAGCTGACCATTACCTATGAGGCGCGCGACGACTTCGGCCTGCGCTCGCTGTCATTCCTGTACCGGGTCAATGGCGGGGCCGAACGCGTGCTGCCGCTGGCAGTGTTTCGGCGTTCCGTCGAGCGGCATCTTGGAGATTTCGCCTGGGACTTGGAGCGGCTGCCGGTCGGCTCACGGGTGACGTTTCGTGTGCGGGTGATGGATAACGCGAGCCCGCACGCGCAGACCGCGGTTTCCAATGAGGGGGTCCTGCACCTCGTGGACTTCGAGACCGTCCACGCGCAGACGGAGCGGATGTGGAAAGGAGCGGAGGAGGCTTTACGGCGGCTGGCGCAGCAGGAGGCGGAGTTCGGCGAGCGCCTCAGCGGGATCCGCCGCGACCGCGAGAGCGAAGACCCCGCCGCGCGGGAGCGGCTGCGCCGGGCGCTCGAACGGCTGGCGCTTGAAGACGCCGCGCTGGCTAAGGAGTGGGCGGATGCGGTTCGCGAGATGCAGGACTTTGCGCGGGCGATGCGGCAGGACCCATACGCTAATCCGGGGATGACCGAGGCGGCCGAGATGCTGGCCAAGGTGCTGGAGGCGTTTCGGCAGCAGGAGCTGCCCAAGGCTCGGGAGGAGGCCGCGGCCGGCCGGTATCGGGAAGCGCAGGAGCAGCACGCCGCGCTCGAATCGCGAGTGCGCAAAGCGGCGGACCTGCTGAGCGCCGGACGCGAGATGCAGTCGATGCAGGATTTTTGGGGCGAAGCGCATCGCATGGACCAGGCCGGCGGCGAAATCGCCGGCGAGCTTGAGCGGATCGCCAAGAGCGGCAAGGCCCCCACCGCCGCCGAACGCGAGAAGCTGCAGCAGGCCCTGCGCCAGCTGCAGGAGCAGATGGACGCGCTGTCCAAGACGATCCAATCGATGCCGAAGGCCGACCCGGCATCGGAGACGGCGAAGCACCGCAAGATCTACCATGTGCCGCTGCATGCCGCGCGCCGGACCGCCGACGCTTTGCAGGCGGCGTTGGAGCGGGGAGATTTCGCGGCCGCGGCGCGCATCGCGCAGCAGCTCGCGCAGCAGCTCGCGCAGGTGCGCGAAGCCGTCGTTAAGGCGGCGGAGTCGGCGGCCAGCGGCGGCCAAGGAGAGCTGACGGAGCGTATGGAGGCGGCCAAGCGGTTGTGGGAGGATGTCATCGAACAGCAGTCGCGCAGCCTGCAGCTGGTCAACGCGCTTGAAGACGGCAAGCTGGCGGAGCTGGCCGCGGCGCAAAAGCGCCTGCTTGAGGAGCTGGCCGCGGCGCAACGGAAGGTCGTGGCCGGCGCCGAAGAGCGGGCGGCGATGATTACCGAACCGTCCTTGGCGGCGATGCGGAAAGTCCTGGGAGAGTTTGAGGCGTCGCGCGTGCGCGACGCACCCACCCTGCTTAAAAGCTTGATCGCGAGCATGAAATTCCGGGCGCTGCGCTTTCCCCAGCGTGCGGGCCAGCCGTCGCCGGACGCCGCGGCGCTGACGGGCCTGGCGGAACAGGAGCAGAGTATCCTCGACGCGCTGCTTGGCGGCGCGCCGCCGCCGCCGTTGACTGAACCGCAGCTGGGTGATATGATCGCGGCGTCGGCCGTGCAGCGACATGCGCGCCGCAAGACCGCGGAACTCGACGGCGAAATGCGGAGCATCGCCGAAGAGTCGGGCATGCTGCCGGCGGAGACCCTGCAGTCGCTGGCCGCGGCCCAGCAGGAGCAGCAGGCGGCCGAAGGGGCGCTCGCTCAGCGCGGCAGCGCGCAGGCCCGCGGGCACCAGCAGCGGGCGCTTGAGCATTTGACGCAGGGCCAGAAAGGAATGGATGAGGCGTTGTCTCAGCAGACGGCGATCCAGCAGGGGTCGACCCGGCCGTTCGGTCAGCCGCGCGGGATTGTGCGGCCCGTGGGCCGCGGCGGCCGCGCGGGTTCCCATAAGGGCTTCGTGCCGCTGCCGGGTGCCGACGACTACCAGCCGCCGCGCGAGATCCGCCGCGAGATCGAGCGTTCGCTCAAGGAGCGGCGGCCGCGTGTTTTTGACCAAACGATCAACGAATACCTGAAGAGGATGTCGAGATAATGGCGATAAAAGGACTAGTCAGTGCGCAGTGTCCCGGCAAGGGCTGCGAGTCGGTCGAAGTCGAAGTATGGAGCTATATTCGCGGCGATCGTGATGCGGCGCTGCGGGAGAGCCTCCTCGCCGGCGACCTGAATTTTGTTCGCTGCGAAACCTGCGGCAGCATGTTTTCTCCGGAAGCGACGGTCGTGTACTACGATCCGTCACGGATGCTGCTGGCCTTTATTTTTCCCGAGTCCTACCGCGGCGAAGAAGAGCGCTGGCGCGGCAAAATGAGCGAAGACTACAGCAAGATGCGCTCGATTCTCGGCACGGAAGTCCTCACCGCCGGCGAGCCGCTGCTCTTTTTCGGCCTGGCGGAGGCGTCACGGCAGATGAATGACGAGGAAGATCTTGAGGACGAGGTTAAGGTCGCGGAGTATTTGTGCGGGGAGCTTGGGCTCAAGGTTCGTTCCGTCGAGCGCAGCTATGCCCGACTGCGCGATCTGCCGCGGATCCTGCCGTACGCGCCGCCCGCCAAGAGCGGGGAAGCCGCGCGCGAAGACGTGCTGGCCGGCCTGATGCGGCTGCTCAAGGCCAATGACCGGCTGGCGGGTTTTCGGCGCTGGCTGGCGCTGCTGGGCGAGAGCGATGTCCTGCCGCCGGTCGGGCGGGAGAACGTCGCGTGAATATCGGCGCGGGATTCCGCCGCTGTTTGCGGCCGCTGGCGCAGCTCGCCGCCGCGCGCGGCATCACGCTCTACGCCGTCGGCGGCTGCGTGCGCGATGGGCTGCGCGGCGCGCCCGTGCGCGATATCGATTTGGTGGTTGAAAACGACGCCCGGGCGCTGGCGCGCGCTTGTGTGCGGCGCGCCGGCGGAAGCTGTGAGATATTCGACCGCTTCGGGACAGTGCGGCTGCTGCTAAAGGGCGGGTACCGCGTCGACATCGCGCGGGCGCGGACCGAGGTCTATCCGGCGCCGGCGCAGCTGCCTGTCGTGCGGCCGGCATCCCTGGCGGAGGACCTGCGGCGGCGGGATTTTACGGTCAACGCCA
Organism: Elusimicrobiota bacterium; assembly: GCA_043827405.1. Lineage (GTDB taxonomy): Bacteria > Elusimicrobiota > Elusimicrobia > UBA1565 > UBA1565 > JBDRPD01. The sequence goes on from JBDRPD010000083.1 coordinate 97,521, forward strand.
TGGCGCGGTCTTTGACCGAGCGCGGAGCCGGGCAGCTGATCGATCCGTACGGCGGCGCGTCCGACTTGCGAGCGCGGCGCCTGCGGACGCTGCATCCGGCCAGCTTCCGCGACGACCCGACCCGTATTTTCCGCGCCGCGCGCTACGCCGGGCGGCTGGGCTTCGCCATAGAGCGCGGCACGTGCGAGCGGCTGGCGGCCGCCGTGCACCAGGGCCTGCCCCGGCGGCTTTCGCGCGAGCGCGTTCGTCAGGAGTTGGTCCGCATCCTGGAGGAGCGGGCGCCCGCGCCGGCTATGCGGCGCCTGCGGGTCTGGAACATGCTGCCTGTTCTGCATCCGCGCTTTCGCTGGCCGCGGAAGGCGCAGGCCCCGGCTTCGGCGCATGTGCGCCTGGGACTGTGTGCCTGCGCGCTTTCCCGCCAAGACGGGCGGGAATTTTTACGCTCCCTGCCGCTGGCGCGCGCCGTGCAGGCGGCATTGGCGCTGGCGGTCGATCTGCGGCACGCACGGCGCACGCCGCGCGAGGCGCCGCCGCCCTTGGCGCTGGGCGTGCTGCGCGCGCAGTTCCCGGACCTTCCCGCTTCGGCATTCGGCCCGCTGTTCGTCGGCGGGGCGGACTTGCGGCGCGCGGGGCTCGCTCCGGGCGAGGCGTATGCGCGTTGGCTTGAGCGCGCGGCGCGGCGTCAGTGGCGCGGAGCCGACCGGCGGCGCTTCGAGGCGCGGGCATGGCTGAAAGAGTCATTAAAGCCTTAGGACGCCGCTTCCCCAACCGGCGTCGGCTCGGACATTACCGGTACGACCATTACGCCGCGGTCGCTCTCTTTATCCTGCTGCAGGCCGCGGTATTCGTGCCGGCGCTCGGCGTTATCGCCGCGGTCGACCCCTTCCCCGCCTGGCCGCCGGCGCTGCGTGCGGCGATGCTGGCGGCGGCGGCGCTCGGCGGGGCCTGCGTGCTCTACGGAAGGTTCGTCGAGCCGTTTCGTCTAACGGTGCGAACGGTGGAGCTGGTTAGTCCCAAGGTCGGGCCGGAACCGGTGCGGCTGCTGCACCTCTCCGACATGCATGTCGGAAGCTGGGGGCGGCTCGAGGACAAGCTGGTCGCCGCGGCGCGCGAGCTTAAGCCCGATGCGATTGTGCTGACGGGCGATTATACGGCGCATCGCTGGGTCCTCGCCGACGCGCGACGCTTGCTGCGCGAGCTGGCGGAGGTCGCTCCGACCTGCGCGTCGCTGGGCAACGCCGAGTCACGCGAGCCGCTGTTCACCGAGTTGTGGCGGGATACGGGGGTTATCGGCCTGGTCAATAAATCAGCGGACCTCGAGGCGCGCGGCACGCGGCTGCGGCTTACCGGTGTGGTGCCCGGTGAGGAAGACGCGGTGATGCGCCTCGGCGGCAACTTCGACGGCTATTCCATCTGCCTGTACCATTATCCGGACCTGGTGCCCGAGGTCGGTCGTCTGCCCTATGATCTCATGCTGTGCGGGCATACTCATGGCGGTCAGATCCAGCTGCCGTTGATCGGCGCGCTCATCACCGCCTGCCGGGCGGATCGGCGCTACGCGCGCGGGCTGTTCCAAAAAAACGGGAAGGCGGCTTTCGTCACTCAGGGCGTCGGCTGTGAGAGCCATGGTATTCCCCGCGTCCGCTTCGGCTGCCCGCCTGAGGCGGCGCTGCTGGTTCTGCGCCGGCCCTGAGCCGAAAATAGCAGCGTAAACAATGATAAAATACCGCCGTGGAGTGGATCATCCAGCTGCCGGTGCTATTTTTTTCCGTGGTTATCCATGAGTTCTGCCATGGCTGGGTCGCCTATAGTCATGGTGACGATACGGCGGAAAAAGCCGGCCGGTTGACGCTTAACCCACTGGCTCATATGGACGCTTTCGGTACGGTGTTTTTGCCGGTGCTTTGCTTTTTTACCCAAAGTCCGATGTTCGGTTGGGCCAAGCCCGTTCCCGTCAACCCCAAACGCTTCAAAGAGCCGATCCGCGACATGATGCGCGTCGCGCTCGCGGGGCCGGGAGCCAATCTGTTAATCGCCTTCGCCGCCGCGATCCTGTTTAAGTTCGTGACCATTTCGGGCATGTTCACTCCCGCATACAAGGAAACCATCCGGCAGGCGCTCCTGTTCGCGGTCTCCATTAACCTGATCCTGGCGTTCTTTAACCTTATTCCCATCCATCCGCTCGACGGATCGAAGGTGATCTTCGGCCTGCTGCCGGAGCGTGCGCGGCGCACCTACGGGCGGCATGTGCCGTACGGGATGTTCATAATCCTGATGCTGGTGCTGACGCGCAAGCTCAGCGCCTTCGTCCTGTGGCCGATGCGGTTGGTGCTCGGCTTTTGGGTGAAGATCGGCCTGCTCGGGTGACTATGGCTAGAAAAACCGTAATGTCGGGAATGCGGGCGACGGGGCGGCTCCACCTGGGCAACTATTGGGGCGCCCTTAAGAACTGGGTCGTCATGCAGGATGAGCACGACTGCTTCTTCAGCGTCGCCGATCTGCATATGTTTACCACCGGCTACGAGGAATCCGGCCGCCTGCAGGAGCATGTGCGCGAGATGGTGCTCGACTGGCTTACCGCCGGTCTTGATCCCGAGCGCTGTACGATTTTCCAGCAGTCGCGCGTGCCCCAGCACGCTGAGCTGGCGCTGCTGCTGTCGATGGTGACGCCGATTTCATGGCTGGAGAACAACCCGACCTACAAGGAGCAGCTGCAGGAGCTGGGCCGGACCAAGCTGTCCAAGGCGCTGGAAGAGAAGCAGGGCGTGTTCTCGAAAGTGAACCGGGAGAAGATCGCGGGGCAGGAGCTCGAGGAGATCGGGATCGACGAAGAGAAGACCCGGCGCGAGCTCAGGACGCACGGCTTTTTGGGCTACCCGGTCCTGCAGACCGCCGACATCGCCCTCTATGACGCGCACTACGTGCCGGTGGGGCAGGACCAGCTGCCGCATATCGAGATCTCGCGTGAGATAGTGCGGCGCTTCAATTCAATTTACGGCGAAATATTGATCGAGCCCGACGCGAAAGTCACGCCGACGCCGAAGGTCCCCGGCATCGACGCGCGCAAGATGTCGAAGTCTTACGGGAACTCCGTCGACCTTTTTGAATCCGCGGAGACGCTCAAGCAGAAAGTGATGGAGATGTACACCGATCCGACCAAGGCGCGGGCGAAGGATCCGGGGCATCCGGAGGGCTGCGTGGTGTTCGCCATGCATCAGCTTTACAGCGACTTCGCCGCGCGCCGCGAGGAGGAGTGTCGGGCCGGCGCGCTGGGCTGCGTCGCCTGCAAGAAGGACGTGCTGCGGTCGATGGCGCCGACATTTGCAGAGTTCCGCCGCAACCGTGAGAAGTTCGACCAGCCCGGGCTGGTCGAGGAAATGCTGGAGCGGGGCAGCTCCCGCGCCGAGGAGACCGCCGAGCGCACGATGTGCCGCGTACGCAAGGCGATGAATCTGCGCTGACTATGGCGGCGAAAGCGTACGAAGTCCATTTAGAGGTATTCGAGGGGCCGCTCGACCTGCTGCTCCATCTCATCAAGAAGAACGATCTTGATATCGAGAATATTCCGATCGCCGAGATCACTAAAGACTACCTCGAGTGTCTTGAGCTCATGAAGGAGCTCAATCTCGAGATCGCCGGCGACTTCTTGGTGATGGCTGCCACCCTCATGCAGGTGAAGGCCAAGAGCTTGCTGCCGTCGCAGGCGCTGCTCGACGAGGAGGGGCCGGACCCTCGCGCCGAGCTCGTCAATAAGCTCGCGGAGTACCGCAAGTTCAAGGAGGCCGCCTCCTTCCTCGACGAGCGCGGCGAGGAGTTCCGCAACGTCTTCTACCGCGGGATGCCGCGCTTCGCCGAGCGCGACAAGCCGCTGAATGTCCGCATCTTCGATCTGCTCAGCACGCTGCGCGAGGTCTTGGACCGCACCGAGTTCGCGGGGGGGGTGGTGGCGGCCGAAGAGGTGCGCCTCGAGGACAAGATCGAGAAAATTCTCGGGCTGCTGAAGAATAAGCCCTATGTCCTGCTGCGCGACATTTTCGCGGGCGAGCGCACGCGCCGCGCCGTCATAACCTGCTTTATCGCCCTGCTCGAGCTTATTAAGACCCAGAAGGCGTTCGCGCGCCAGGAAGCGCCGTTCGCCGAGATATTGATTTATGAGAAGCAGGAGCCCGTCGAGCCCGTATGGGCGATGGACGAATCTCAGAAAAGCGCCGACGATACGGATAAGGAGGCTGAAGAGAGCCATGGAACGAACGCAGCTTAAACAGGCCGTCGAAACGCTTCTTTTCATCACCGACCAGCCGATCGGGATAACCAAAATATCGCAGACGGTGGGCGAGAAGAATCGCGAAGCGATCGAGGCCGTCGTCACCGAGATTCAGCGCGAATACGAGGACCGGGGGACGGCGCTGCAGGTGCTTGAGATCGCTGAAGGCTTTCAAATGGCCACCCGCCCCGACAACGCCAAATACGTGCGCAATCTATTCAAGGAGCGCATGGCCATGCGTCTGTCGACCGCGGCGCTGGAGACGCTCTCCATCATCGCCTACAAGCAGCCGCTGACGCGTGCCGAGGTCGAGATTATCCGCGGCGTCGAGGTGATCGCCGCGCTGGAAACCCTGCTGGAAAAGGGCCTCATCTGCGTCGCCGGCCGCAAGGAATCGGTAGGGCGGCCCCTGCTTTACGGCACGACGACGGATTTTCTGCGCCGTTTCGGCCTGCGCAGTCTTCGCGACTTGCCGCCGCTGGATTCCTTCGGCGGCGGAGAAGCCCCGGAGGGTGCGTCGGAGGAGGTCGTGGCCGTTCCTTCCAGCAACGGCGCCGAAGAGCCCGTTGAAGAAGCCATGACCGAAACGGACCCGGCCGCTGAAGCGGTCGCGGAAAAGCCCGCGGATCCGCTGGACGACGACTCCATCCTTTCCCATGATATGAGCGATGCGGCTTCCTGGCCGCAGGATCAGGACGGGAACGAACCCGAAAAGACCGCCGACGCCGACTGATGCTCGCTGCGCGTATCGGCTGGATACTTGTCGCGCTCGCGGTCATTGGCGGCTTCGCCTTCGGACGCTATCGCCGGTACCGCATAATCACCCCGATCAGTGTCGTGCCGTCGCGTCGCGGTCTGTCTACCGCCGTCCAGCTCTCGACCGCCGCGGCGCTGCAGCTGCCGTCCGACGTCCGAGTCGCCGACAGCGTCCCGCGGGGGCTTGAATGAAGGTCTTGTTCGCCGCCAGCGAGGCCGTTCCGTTCTGCAAGACGGGCGGCTTGGCGGATGTCGTCGGTGCGCTGCCGAGCGCGCTCGGCCGCCTCGGTGTTCAGGTGACGCTTTTTCTTCCCTGCTACCGCGAAGTCAAAACGGAAGGCCTGGCGCTGCGCTCCGCGGGCAAGGTGCGCGTCCCGATCGACGGCGAGGATATCGAAGCCGAGCTGCTGTGCACGGAGATCAACGAGGCCGTCGTCTGCCTGGTGTCTTGTCCGCGCTACTATGACCGCGAGGGGATTTACGGCGGCCGCGCCGGAGGCTTCGGCGACAATGCGCAGCGCTACGCTTTTTTCTCCCGCGCGGTGCTGGAAGGAGCGCGGCATCTCGGACGGGTGCCGGACGTTATCCACTGCCATGACTGGCAGACGGGTCTGATCCCGGTTTACCTAAAGACGCTCTACTCTCGCGATAAAGATCTGGGCGGGATCGGGACCATCCTCACCATCCATAATCTCGCCTATCAGGGGAACTTCGATTATGGCGCGCTCGCCGCGGCCGGACTGCCTCCCGCTCTGTTCGCCGATGAGCGGCTCAAGCACTACAATCAGGTCAGCTACCTGAAAGGGGGGATTGTTTACGCCGACGTGGTTAACACGGTGAGCCCCACGTACGCGGAGGAGATCCAGACTAAAGCCTTCGGTTGCGGGCTCGAAAGCACCGTACGTGCCCGGCGTGCGGATCTGCACGGCGTGCTTAACGGGCTCAACCTTGAACTGTGGGATCCCGCCGCCGACCAAGCGCTCGTTCGCCGCTACCGGCGCGAGGATTTCCCGGAGGGCAAGGCGGCCGGCAAGGCGGCGCTGCAGAAGGAATGCGGATTCGCACCGTCGCCGCGGGCGCCGCTGCTCTCTTCGGTCACTCGCCTGGACTATCAAAAGGGTTTGGATGCCGTACTCGAGGTGCTGCCGGGGTTGATGGAAAACGGCGCGCAGTATGTGATAGCCGGGACGGGCGATCCCGAGTTGGAGCGAAAGTTCAGGGAGATCGTCGGGCGTTTCCCAGGCAAGGTGCACTATGACGGCACGTTTGAGGAACCTTTCGCGCGCCGCGCCTACGCGGGCGCCGATATGTTTCTGATGCCGTCCCGCTTCGAGCCATGCGGTCTGGGGCAAATGATCGCGATGCGTTATGGAACGCTCCCGGTCGCCGTGCGCACCGGGGGCCTCGCCGATACCGTGCTGCCGCACGGCTTCCTGGCCGGCGCGGCGACAGCCGCGGCCTTGTCCGCCGCGCTGGCCGAGGCCCTGCGCTGCTACCAGGACGAGGAGGGCTGGCGCCTTCGTGTCGACGCCGCGATGGCCAGGAATTTCGCCTGGGACCCTTCGGCGGCAAAATATTTGGAACTGTACCGCACCGCGGCGCAACGCAATGGCCCTGCTGCTTAAGCATTGGCGGCGGGCGCTTGCGGCGGCACTCGCCTCATTTACCATCTGGACGCTGTGGCTCGGGCGCGGCGCGCCGACCTGTGCGGTGATCGTCGACGCGCGGGAGCTCGGCGAACTGTGCGCCCCGGTATGCGCGGAGACCGGCGTCCTGGAGCGCCTGCACACTATGGGCGCGGCCGGCGTCCTGCTGCACCCGCAGTCCCTGGAGAGCCGGATTCGTGCCGGCGACATCCTTCGCTATACGGAACAGGAGATCAGCAAGCTACGCGCTACCCAGGTGGCGTCGGCCGGAGCGCCGTTGGAGCCGGGCGCGTTGTGGATCCGCGACGATGCGATGCTGGCGCGCGTCCAGGACGCGGCGGCGGCGCACCGCCTGCCGATGACTCTGCGCACCTTCGCCGACCAGAAGGTGGCGGTACTGGCCCCGGGCAAGGCGGGCAAGAATTTTTCCGTGGGCTACGATCCGCTGTTGGCGGCGAGCGTGCGGCGGCATGGGCTCAAGACCGTTTGTCTCGTGCGGTCGATGCCTGAACTGCGGTTGGCGGAAGGCCGGGCGGCCGCGGCGCTGCTGGCGCCGGGCTTTGCGGCGGAGGCCGGCGTGCCGGCCGGCATCAACATCGTCGCCTTCGCCAACGCCGGGCCCGGCTCCGCGGGGCCGCTCGGAAGTGCGCGGCGGGCGGTGCGGGCGGAATTTCTCGCCGCGGCGGGCACCGCTGCTGCGCGCCTGGCCGCGGCCGGCGAGGCCCGAGTCGCCGACGGTCTGGGGGCTTTCCTGCGGGAAGCGTCGCGCCGCGGCAATGCGCTGGTCGTCGCCCGCCTGGATATGGATCGGAGTTTGGAGGATAATCTCGCGGCGCTGCGCGGCCTGCTGAAGGAGCTGCGCCGGAATGGCTACGCGCCGCGCCTGGAAGGGGGGCTGCTGACGGCTTCCGGCGGCGGGCGCGCCGCCGCGGCGGTACGTTCGTCGGCGGGTTTCTGCCTGACGGTGCTCGGACCGCTCCTCGCCATGCGCTGGGGGATCGGAGTGCTGCGCGGCATGCAGGAGGCGGGGAGGCTGCCGGAAGCGTCGCCGTTCCGCGAAGTGCTGGCGGCGGCCGGCACGGCGGCGGCGGCCGCCGCGGGTTTCGGCGCGGCGTCCTATGCGTGCATGTCGTTTTCCGCCTGGCGTCTGGGTGCGACGCGGTTTGACTGGCTCCCCTGGGCGGAAGGCCTGACTTTTGTTTTGGCGGCGCTGGCATTGTACGACCCGGACCCTAGAGCGTTGTCGCTGTTCTTCCGCAAGAAGGTCGGCCGCGCCTCGGAACTCCGGGTCGCGCTGCCGGTAGCGGCGGCTACTTTGCTGCTGCTGTCTCCGGATTGGCTTAGGGACTGGGGGCCGGAGGCCTGGTTGGCGGGGCTGCGATATGCGGACGAGTCGCTGTGGTGGGCGGCGGCCCGCTGGCGGGAGTGGCTCGTCGGCTATCCCTGTCTGCTGGTCGGCCTATGCCTGTTGTTTAGCCGCTTCGCAGCGCGGCGGCATAAGGACCTGGAAGCTCCTGATCCGCGCGGCTGGCTGCTGCTTGGAATGTTCGCACCGACCGGTTTGGCCGGCGTGCTCGCCGCGGCGCATACCCCGATTATCACCTTGCTTTCGCATTCCCTGCAGGGTGCATTGGCGGGCCTGCCGCTGGGGCTGCTGCTGCTGGGCGCGCGTCATGGCGCGCTTCGCCGCCTGGTAAAAATATCTGATTTATAAAGGTAAATCTTTTGTAAATCGGCGTCTTGGCCGACGTCGGTCTGTGGTATAATAAAGTCCTATGCGGCGAATAGGCCTTTTGTCCTCGGTCGTGGTGCTGCTGTTATGCGCGGCGTTGGCAGGCGCGGTCGAGTGCAAGCCCAGGACTCCGAAAGCTCCCGTGAAAAAGGGAACGTTTAATCCTCTTTTCTTCGGCGAGGGCGGCGGGTTGGGGACGGTAACTCCGGATCAAAGCGACTGTTGGGAAACGATTTCCCGGCAGCAGGGCGGAGAGGGCGTCGCCGACATCCCCGCGCAGCCGAATGACGGGACTTCGCCGGCGTCCGAGGTTCCCGCTGAAGAGACGGAGACGCCGCAAGAGGGCGACGCCGGTATAGTGCAGCCTCCGGTGCTGCCGCCTGGCGGTCCCGTGGTCGAACCGGTTTTCGAGAAAGATGTCCGGATTCGCTACGCTCCCGGCGACGTGCGCAATATCCCCCGCCGCTGGCCGGGACCGCGACGGTCCAGCCCGCAGAATTCAGCCGTCGCCGCGCCGTCCGATATCGTCGGGCAGGATGAGGAACTGCGCGATGCGCCCGCCTCGGCTGTGCAGTATTCGCTGTGGAATAACCTGAGCACGCCGCTGCTGCTGCCGGCGGCCGATACCGGCAGCATCTCTATGGATCAGGCCAAGTCCTTGGGACGCCGGGATTACGAGCAGCATATCCTGGCCGCGGGTATGCCCGAGCGGCGCGCTTCCGCGGTGGCCGGCGAACATGTCCTTGAAGGCCGTTTCACTCCCGCGGTCGAGGTCGAAGCCCCCAATATTCAGGATCGGGTCCCGATCGTAGTGGAATTGGATGTGCGTACGGCTCCCGGGGATTTTCGGGATGCCGTTGCCGGATTGTCCGCCGTCAGCGGATTCTCGCGGGATGAGCGCTTCGCGCCGCGGTTTCTCGGCGCCAAGCAGGAGCGCGTGGCGGTGCGCGGCTGGATTCATCCGCGACAGTTCACCGACGTGATGGCCCGTCCGGAAGTGCTGCGCGTGGAGCAGGACCGGGCCGTCGCCAAGGCCGCGTCGGCGCTCGAACGGGGGTTTACGGAGATCCTCGTCGGGGTGCGCATCCCGCCGGAAAGCTCCCCGACGGAGGCGCTTAAGCTCGCCGTCGCCCGGCTGAGTGAAAGCGCCGGCTTCGAGCTCAAGAAAACGATCGGCTATCAGCGCATTCCGGGAACCAGTAAAATGGTCCTGATTGTTTCCGGCCGCGTGCCGGTCCGCCGCCTCTCCCGGGTTATGGCGGACCCCGCCGTTGTTAAAGTCGCGCCGGCGCCGGGGAGTGCCGCGCCGCCGCCCGTCGCTGCTTCTCCCGCCTGGCTTGACGCGCCGTTGCGGTGGGCCGGGAACCCGGTTCTTTGGGTGCTGCTCACGATGCTGGGGATCATGATATTCCTCCAGCTGCGCCTGCGCCGGCGCTCGCGGTAAACTCCCTTTATTTTTGGACTAATTCCGCAGGTTCGGCCCGTTTTCCCCGGTAGTTATAAAGGAATATGTAACGTGTGCGGTCTTGACACGGTATGATTTAGCGGTTATCTTTAGTGGGGCGCCGGGTGTTGAGAGCGCCTTTTTTTTTGTATGAGAATTCCGGAGAAAAGTCTGCTGTTCTTGTTCCTTCTTGGAGCCGTAGGAGGGCTTTTGGGAGAGAGCGTCCTTTTTATGCGGGCGCACTGCCGCAAGGTGGAGCAGCTGCTTGCTGATGATTTTCGAGCGATCGTGTTTCTTGATCGCGGCGTGGGAGAAGAACGCCGTAAAGTCGTGCAAGAGAAGATTCTCGCGCTGCCGGCCACGGCCGGAGCTCGTTATGTGTCCTCTCGCGACAGCTTGGCGGTGATAGAACAGGAAGCCCCGGACCTCGCTGGCACGGTGGCGCTGTTTAGCGGCAGCCCGCTGCCGGGAGCCTTTGAGGTCAAGTTCGAGGACGGCCGGCTGGATGGGCTGGACGCATGGCTGAGCGAAGTCCGCGCTATTCCCGAGGTGCGCGACATCCGCTATAAGCACCTGCAGGCGGCGGCCGTCATGCAGATCCGCTTCTATGCGGGTTTTCTGACGTTGATCGTTTGCCTCGCGGTTCTCGTCTGGGCCGGTGCCGCCATCAGCCTTATCGTCGCCGCGGGCTGGCGCGAATTCGGTCTGCTGAAGGTGTTTGACGCCCCGCAGGAAATACGGCGGCGTGTGGCCGCCGCCGGCGCGGGCACGCTCGCGGGAATGGCCGGCGCGTTGGCGCTCGCCCTGCCCGGGATGGCCGGTGAAGCTTTACGCGCCTGGCCGTCTTGGGGTCTGCAGCTGCTGCTGGCCGCGGCCGGAACGGGCGTCGGCCTGTTCTTCCGCGGACCGGGATCCGGCGGCCGCACGCGCGGCCGTGAAAGCGCGGCGCGCGGCGTTAGCCGCCTGGTCGCCGCCGTGTTGGCGTTCGCGCTCGTCGCCCCCGCGTCCACGGCCGGCGCCGCCACGGTGCGGGCGAAGACGAAAGAACTGCAGCAGGTGCAGAAAGAGCTCAGGCGCCGCAAGCAGGCGCTGAATGAAACCCGGAAAGAGGAAGCGGCTCTGCGCCGGGATTTCAAGGAGAAGCAGCGCCAGCGTGAGCACACCCAGCATTTGCTCCGGCGGCTGGAGAACCGGAACGCCAAGAAGGAGCAGGATTGGAAGGCTCTCGGCGTTCGGTTGGATGCGCTGGATACCGCTCGCGCCGAGGGCTTGGAGGTCCAGGCGGAGGAGGTCGGCGATTATCGCCAGCGTCGCGCCGAACAGACCGACTATTACGGCAGCCGCGGGTTATGGGAAGACTCTCTGCGCCGTGCGGCAATACGGGAAAAGACCATCTATCTGGCTCGGCTCGGCGCATTCTCTCAGCAGGTCTCGTCCCGCCATCTGGCGGTGCAGAACGAGAGCCGCGTGCTGCGCGCGCAGAAAATGCGGACGCTGGCCGACCTGGAAGGCAAGGCCCAGCGATTGCAGCAGGCGCAGCGGGCCTATTCGCAGGTGAAAGAGAAAGCGGAGCTTGAGCGGCGGCGGCTGCAAGAGCTTGAGGAAAACGCCAAGGCGCTCGCGGCGCTGATTCAGAAGCTGCGCAAGCGGGCGACCGCCGCGCGGCAACCGGCTTCAAGCACTCCGGCCTTCGCCCGCCATTCGCTGCCGTGGCCGGCGAGCGGGAAGGTCCTTTCGACATACGGCAAGAAGCGTGTGCCGAAACTCAATACTTGGGTGATCCAGAACGGTATCGAGATCGGCGCTTCGTCGGGAAGCCCCGTGCTCCCGGTAGCGGGAGGTGAGGTGATCTACGCCGGAGAGTTCCGCTCTTACGGCCGGGTTGTGATCGTTGATCATGGCGGGGGATTTGTCAGCATATACGGCCAGTTGGGGAAGATCCATCAGAAGAACGGTGAGCGCGTCGCTCCGGGCCGCGCGCTCGCCACTGTAGGTAGTCGAAAGGATGGGGATGGAGGCCTGCTCTATCTCGAGCTGCGGCAAGGTCCCGGCTCACTCGATCCCAGCGCGTGGCTCAAGAAGCGGTAGCTTAGGAGAATGGTTATGAACGGCTTTAAACGGAACAAACGACGGACCCTGCTGGCGGCGGCGTGTCTGATACTCTTTACCGGATTTGCCTCGCCGCGCGCGCGGGCGGCGGTCGACAACACCTACGAACAGCTGAAGCTGCTTGTCGATATCCTTGACTACATCAAAGAAAACTACGTCGAGGAAGTGAAAGGCGAGGACCTTATCTACGGCGCGGCGCGCGGGATGGTCAAGACGCTCGACCCCTTCTCCCAGTTTATGACGCCGGACATGCATAAGGATATCAAGACCGAGACCGAAGGGCAGTTCGGCGGGCTGGGTATCCGCATCGGCATGCGCAGCGACTGGCTGACGGTTATTACGCCGCTGCCGGGAACGCCCGCGTTCCGGTCGGGGGTATATCCCAACGACCGTATCATAAAGATCGAGGGGGAGTCGACCAAGGGTATTTCGCTTATCGACGCGGTCAAGAAGCTGCGCGGCAAGCCGAATACTAAAGTGCTGATTACCGTAGCCCGCCAGCTGGAAAAGGAAGGGCAGGCGGGAGCGGAAGAGGCCAAGGCGGAGGAGGAGGGCAAGGAGCACGAGGAATGGATTACGAAGGATATTTCGATCATGCGGGAGATCATTAAAATCCAGAGCGTGCAGTCGCGCATGGTCGGCGACGATATCGGCTACGTAAAGATTATTGAGTTCAGCGCGCATACTTCAAATGATACGCGGAGGCTCGTGCAGGAGCGGATCAAGGACGGCGCCACCTCGCTGGTTCTCGATCTGCGCAACAACCCCGGCGGACTGCTGACGGCGGCGGTGGACGTAAGCGCGTTCTTCCTCGGCGACAGCAAGCTCATCGTATACACCCAGGGGCGCAACCCCGAGAACCGGCAGGAATTTCGGGCCGGGGCCAAGGCGGCGTTCAGCAAGCTGCCCATGGTCGTGCTCGTCAACGGCGGTTCCGCGTCGGGGAGCGAGATCGTCGCCGGCGCGCTGCAGGACCACCGGCGGGCGGTGGTCGTCGGCAAGCGGACGTTCGGAAAAGCCAGCGTCCAGTCCGTTATTCCGTTGTCGGACGGTTCTGGCCTGCGGCTTACGGTCGCCAAGTACTACACGCCGACCGGCCGAATGATCCACCGTGACGATGACGGTAAGGGCGGTATCGTACCGGATATCACCGTCAATGTGAGCAACGAGACCGAGGTTAAGCTGCAGATTCAGTCCGAGCAGGTGTTTAAGCAGGGGGAGACCCCGGAGTCCGTCATCGAGAAGAATAAGCGCGTGGCGGACGAGGCGTTGGACCGTGCCGCGGAGCTGCTGCGCGCAAGGGAGGTTCTGAGCCAGCTCAGCGCGACCGACGGCTGAGCGTACGCGAGACATTCGTTCTATTGGCGTCTATGACCATACTCGGCATCGAGACATCCTGTGACGAGACATCCGCGGCCGTGGTCCGGGGACGGCGCATCCTTTCCAGCGTCGTTTCCTCCCAGGTGAAGTCGCACGCGGCGTTCGCCGGCGTAGTACCCGAGCTGGCGAGCCGTATGCATATGGAGCTGCTTCCGGCCGTTATCGGGACCGCTTTGACGCGCGCCTTCGGCCGGCGGGCGGGGCTGCACGATCTGGGGCGCCGGGTCGATGCGGTTGCCTTTACGCAGGGGCCCGGCCTGATGGGCGCTTTGCTCATCGGCAAGGTCGCGGCGCAGGCGCTGGCGGAGGCGCATGGCCTGCCGTTGGTCGGGGTGAACCACCTCGAGGGACACGCCTTGGCGATGGGGCTGGTTCGCCGCATTGCGCCGCCGTTTTTGTCGCTGATCGTTTCCGGCGGACATACCGAACTGGTTCTCGTCCGGGCGCCGGGACGCTACCGGGTGCTCGGGCGCACCCGCGACGACGCCGCCGGCGAGGTCTTCGATAAGGTCGCCAAGTTCCTGCGCTTGGGCTACCCGGGCGGGCCGGCCGTCGATCGCTGCGCCCGGAGGGGGGACCCGCGTGCCGTCGATTTTACGCGGCCGTTCATGCCGGGGACCTGGGATTTCTCCTTTTCCGGTCTGAAGACGGCGGTGCTGTACTACGTGCGCGACGCGGGCTACGCGGAGGCCGGCCGCGTCCGTCCCGCCGTCCCCGCGCGAAGCCGTCTGCCGCGCAAGTTCACGGCGGATCTCTGCGCATCATTTCAGGAAGCCGTGGTGGATACGCTGGTCGAAAAGACGTTCGCGGCGGCTCGCCGGTACCGCATCCGGACGATTGTCGTGGGCGGCGGCGTGGCGGCCAATCGCCGTCTGCGACAGGTCTTCTCCCAGCGCGCCGGCAAGATGCGCGTCTATTTCCCGCCGGGTGATTTATGCACCGACAACGCGGCGATGATCGCTTTCGCCGCGGAACAGCGGCTGCGCCGCGGCCGCCCGCCCCGCCGCAGCGGGGTGAACCCCTCCATGCAGATTCGGAGCTGGGCATGAGGGAGATCGAGATTTGGCTGCTGCCGAACAACGGCTATGAAACGGTTCCGAACTTTAAGAATCATCTGGCGTCCTACCTGCGCGAGCATCCCGCCGTGTCCGCGTTCGCCAAGGTGCGGACGCTGATTTCCCTGTGGGAGGATCTCTTCCGGTTGATAAAAAATCCGCATCACCGTCCGCGACCGGACATTATTCAGATTCCCGCGCGCTGGACGTCGTCTTTGGCGCACCTGGGGCTGCTGCAGGACCTGCGCGACCTTGATGGGCAGCTGGATTTGCGGAAGTGGTTCCCGCCGGTGCAGGATAACTGCCGTCTCGAAGGATCGGGACGCATCTACTCGCTGCCGTGGTGGATGGAGCTGCGCGTCGTGTTCTATCACCGCGACAAGCTGAAGCGCGCCGGTGTTGAGCCTGAAGCGCTGGCGGATTGGAGGGGATTCAAGGAGGCTTGTGCCGCGCTGGCCGCGGCCGGCTTCCGGTATCCGGTGGCTAATCCCAATCCGCGCGAATCAGTGGCGCTGACCGATGTGGCGCCGAGCGTATGGTCCCGGGGAGGGTACTTCTTCTCCGCCGACGGCTCGCGCTCCCGTTTTCAACGGGAGGAAGCCTATCGGGCGATCGGCGACTATTTTGATCTCGTGGACCGCGGCTGGATGCCGCTCAAGGGACAAGGCGGCTCCGTGCGGAAAACCCTATTCTCCGACGACTGCGCCATTGAGCTCGCCGGAAGATTCCCGCTCCCGCCGTCGACGCGGCGCACGCGCGCCGCGGACGGCCTGCCGAAGGATATCGGGGTGGCGCCCTATCCTGACGGGAGCGGCCGGGGGTCGGCGGCGCTGCAGGTTGAAAATTTGGCGATGCTGCGCGGGGTGGAGAGCCCGCGCGAGGTCTATGCCTTGCTGCGCGAGCTCACGCGCGATACGGCGGCGGCGGGCTATGCGCGCACGATCGGCGCGCTGCCGGCGACCGAGGGGGAGCTCGCTAAGTGCCTTGATGCCTGCCCGGAGTTTAAGGAAGTGTTCCGCGGCGCGATGGGCGTCATGCGCACCTATCCGAACATGCGCGTAATGGGCACGCTGGAGAAGGTGTTTAATCGCAGCATGGAGCGCCTGGTCAGCGACGTCCTGCACCGGGACTATAATTCCGAAGTTTTGCGGCGCGAGTTGATTCACGCGGCCGCTGAGATCGACTACGTGCTGAGCCTGTACGGCGGATGAGGGGGAGAGCCGCGCGAAAGATATGAGTCCGGTGCGCAAACAGCAAGAGGAACTGTACCGGTTCCATAAGGAGCTCAACCGGCCCTTTTCGGGACCGGAGGAGCTGCTGTCACGCGGGCTGCGTTGCATCGCGGAGCTGCTGCGCGTTGATCGGATCAGCCTGTTCGACTACCGGCCCGAATCCCGGGAGCTGGCGCGGCGCTGCTGTCTCAACCGCGATCTGTGGCTGGAGATGGGCGAGGAGATATACCTTCCGGAAGGTTCGGACCTGCACAAGCTGGCCGTCGGGCGCGCGGCCTACGTCGGCTTCGTAAAGCCGCATCCGATACTCTACCTGCCGCTGTGCTGGCCTCCCGGCAAGGAGAGCGAGACGCTCGGCATCCTGCGCCTGGAACGCACCGGCGGCAAGCAGGCGCTCTCCGCTGCTGAGCGGGATTTCGCCCTGGGACTGGCGGCCGAACTGGCGCAGAACCTGCAGATGGAACAGGCGACCAATGTTCGCAAGCGGCAGCTTAAGCGCATGGAGACGCTGACGGACCTGACGGCCATCTTCGCGACGTCGCTGCGCGTGGAAGACGGCCTAAAGCTGATCCTGCAGGGAATCGCGCAGCATTTCCAGCTCGATCGCGTACGCCTCTATCTCGTTGAGCACGGCCGCGAAGTCCTGCGCGGCGAGCTCTCGGTCGACATCCGCGGGCGGGTCGTCGGACTGCGTTCGGTCGAGATCCCGCTCGCCTCCAGCGAGCATCGCTTCGCCAAGATCCTGCGCGGCGAGGGGCTCGACGAGCATATGAAGCGTTATCAGGAACGCGTCGTTTATCTGCCGCTGACGGTGCAGGGCGAGAAGAAGGGGCTGCTGATTGTCGACAACCTGATCTCGCAGCAGGCGATCGAGGGGCAGGATATCGGCTTGTTGAAATCGTTCGCCGGCCAGATAGCTCTCGCGGTCGACAACGCGCGGCTGTTTGATGAGGTTCAGGCATTGTCGCTCTATGACAGCCTGACCAACCTGCCGGTGCGCCGCTTTTTTGACCAGCGCTTCCAGGAGGAGCTTTACCGGGTCGAGCGCTCAACGCAGCCGCTGTCGGTCGCGATGATTGATATCGACTATTTCAAGAGCGTGAACGACACTTTCGGCCATCAAATCGGCGACCAGGTGCTCAAGGAGATCGGGCGGATCATCCTCAAGAACCTCCGTAAGATCGATTTCCCCTCGCGCTACGGAGGCGACGAGGTGCTTATTCTGCTGCCGCAGGCGAACGAGGATGAGGCGCTCGCGATTATGACGCGGCTCAGCCAGTCGCTCAAGGAGATTCGTATTCCGGTGCCGTTTTCCCGGCAAAAGGAGCTGTCGGTGACGGTTTCGGTCGGCCTCGCTTCGTTTCCGGCGGACGGCCGCAGCCAGAAACAGCTGCTGCAGAAAGCCGACGAAGCGCTCTATTGGGTTAAGTCGCGGGGGCGCGATGGCGTTTCGACGTATCGGCAGGCCGTCGCCGAAAGTCCGTCTTTGGTGGATAGAGAATGAAAAGGGTTATCGTTGCCGCGATGCTGCTGCTGCACGCCGCCGCGCCGGAGGTTTTTGCCGCGCTGGAAGAGGTCGGCTTTACCGCCCGTTCGACGGCTATGGGCGACGCGCTGACCGCCGACACCGGGGGGCTGGCGGGTTTGACGCTCAATCCCGCGACGATCGGGCAGCTGCGGCGCGCCGAGATCGCCTTCGGCATCCGCCGGCTGTTCGACATCCCGGCCGGGAGAACGGATATCAACGGGATGAACTTCGGCGCGGCGTCGTCGCTGAAGTCCTATGGAATTCCCGGCGCGGTCGGCTTGTCTTGGAGCCATGACACGGTCCGCCCCGTCTCGCTCGACCGCGTGTTGGGGCTGACCTACGCTTCCAAATCCTGGCGGGAGTTCGGCCCCGGCGTGTTCGATATCGGTCTCACGGCGAAGCTGCTCAAGCGCGGGGGACGGGAAATAGGAGGAAGCTTCTCCAAGGTGTCTGTCGACGCCGGGACGTTCTACCGCTGGGGCGAGCGGCAGGCGGTTGGTTTTTCGCTGCTCAATCTCAACAGCCCGAAGACCAACCTGCAGACGCCGCAGGGGAGCTATACCGACAAGGCTCCCGTCACCGCCAAGCTCGGCTATGTTCAGCGGGTGCGGCGTTTTACCGTCGCCCTGGATCTCTCGCGGCGCGGTCCCAGCGGCGGTTTTGGTACGACCTCGTCCGCTTCGGCGGGCGTCGAGCATGGCTGGGGTACGGCGAAGTACGGTTCTTTTACCGGACGTTCCGGTCTAATCCTGTCGACGCGGGTGCGCTCCTGGAGTTTGGGCGGGGGATGGAACGCCCTCGGCACGCATGTGGACTACGCGGTGCGTATTCCGCTTTCCGGCGGCTCGCGCTGGAGCCATATGGTGACTCTCTCCTATCGTTTCGGCGAGTGGGACCCGGAGGTCGAGTACGAGAAGATCCTCAGCGACGAGATGCGCTACCGCGGCGACCTGACGCAGGCGCTCGAATCGGCGGAAATTAAGCAGTGGAAACTGGCGGAAGAACTTCGCATCATGCGCGGCGAGATCGAGGATCTGCAGCAGGCCCTCGCGGTCCAGACGTCCAAGACCGGGGAAGCCAAGGAGAAAATGCAGCGGGCGCAGCAGCAGCTTAAGGTCAAGCAGCTCGAGGAGCAGCGTCAGCGGGCGGCGCAGAGTCTGCGGCGGCTTAAGGAACAGCAGAAGCTTTTGCGCGAGCAGGATCGAGTCAATCGCCTAAAGGATGAGTGGATCGCCTACCAGAAGCTTAAAGAGCAGGGTGTCTCCGAGCTCGTTCTCATTGATCGCCTCAAGAAGATCCTGCGCCAGTTCAAGGGCCAGGGGGTGGACCTCGGGCAGGTACAGCGCGAGCTTAACCGGCTGATGGGGAGATAGGCGCGTCTTAGAACCGGAAGTAAAGGAACTCTTGGGACGTGAACTCGCCCAGCAGCAGCACCGCCCACGTCGCCGCCAGATAGAAACTCCAGCGGATCAGGACGCCGCGCCGCGCGATGGAGCGTTCGATGTCCTCGCGTCCGGCGAGCAGGTAGACGGCTTCCATCGCGGCGAGCGCGCAGAGGACCGTCGTAAAGTCGTGCTCACTCCAGACCGGGCCGAATGAGAAGCCTCGCACGAGCGCCGCGGGCGCGCTGAGTATTTTGCGGATAATCAGCCAGGCCGAGCGCAAGCTCTCGGCGCGAAAGAGTATCCAGCCGACACCGACCAGGTGGAAGGTGAACAGCGTCTTAAAAGCGCGCGCCGCAAAAGAATCACCGAGGGATTTTAGCTCGATCTTGGCGTCCAGAACGAGCAGCAGTCCGTGGTAGGCGCCCCAAACGGCGAAGGTCCAATTGGCGCCGTGCCATAGCCCGCTGGCCAAAAACACCGCCATTAGGATCAGCGTGTGGGCCGCCCTGGCGGCTGCCCCGTCGGCCGCCGCCCAGCGTATGTATAAGGGAACGAAAAGATAGTCGCGTATCCATGTGGACAGCGATATGTGCCACCGCCGCCAAAACTCCGAGATGGACCGCGCGGTGTAGGCCCGATTAAAGTTCTCGGTCAGATCGTAGCCCATAATTCGGGCCGAGCCGATGGCAATATCGGTGTAGGCCGAGAAATCGCAATAGATTTGAAAAGTGAAGCAGTAGGCCGCCAGCAGCAAGTCCGCCGGGGAAGCGGATGCCGGCGCGCCGAAGGCCGTGTCGACAAAAACCGCCAGCCGGTCTGCGATCACGAGCTTCTTGTAGAAGCCCCAGAGGATGCGGATCAGGCCGGCGCGCAGGCGCTCATAGTCGAAAACCTGTTCCTTCTTCAGTTGGGGCAGCAGGTGTTCCGGACGTTCGATCGGCCCCGCGACGAGCTGGGGAAAAAACGCGACATAGAGCGCGAACATCCCCAGGTGCTTTTCGGGCTTGATCCGCCCCCAGTACACCTCGATGGTGTAGCTCAGAGTCTGGAAGGTATAGAACGATATTCCTATGGGGAGCAGGACGTCGAATGCCGGCAGATCGTAAAGCAGGTTCCCCCGGCTAAACAGCGCCTCGAGCGAGGCGCAGGCGAAATTGAGGTATTTGAACGCGAAGAGCAGGCCGAGGTTCGCGGCGAGACTGAAGATCAGATAGGGGCGGCGCGCGCTTTTGCTCTTCAGCGCGCCCATCTTCAGGCCCGCGAAGTAATCAATTAGAGTCGAAGCGAGAATCAGGAGGATATACTCGACCTTCCAGCACATGTAGAAGTAGTAGCTCGCCGCCAGGAGCAGAATCCAGCGGCGGCGCGGCGGCAGCAGGAAATAAATGGCGATGACGGCGGGGAGGAAAACGGCGAACAGGAGCGAGTTGAAAAGCATCCTACCGCGACTCCATGAGGCAGGGCTTGAGATAGCGCGCGCTGAACAGCTCCACCCCCGCGGTATTCAGGTGCTCCGGATTTGAGTAGCTTTCGAGATCGGGCATCGCTGTCCGGAAATCGTGGTAGGGGACGTTGTGCCGCATCCGAAACAGCTCCAGGAAGCCCAGCCAACGGTCAAGACCGCCGGGCGCGAGTTCGATGTGCGAGTTATAGGCGGCGGGCAGGAGCACGATATGAACTTCGGAGCCGTGGCGCTGAGCCAGGGCGGCCGTTTCCTCCAGCTCGCGGACGTACCTCTCAAAGTGCGGTATGGGGCCGGGAAAGGTGAGGCTGCCCAGCCGCGTCTCGATTTCCGCTATCGAGATGGCGGTCATTTTTTCGTCGTCGCGGCCGGACAGGTATGGACGCCGCCGGTAGGGCGGCGCGAAACGCTTGAGAAAGTAGCCGAGCAGCCGGCGGGGGCGCAGTCCGGCGCGCAGCGCGTGCGGCAGGATTCCGAGGCGCAGGGGTTCGTCTTCCAGGAAATTGTGGTCCTCATTGGTTTCGGGGCCGAGGAGATTGAAGAAGTCGAGGAAAATGAGGACTTTGTCCGCCTGGTTGCCGCGGGCATAGAAGTAGGATAGGAGGATGCGCGCCGGAACGATTCCGGCGCCGTCTTCGGATAGGTTGACGATTTTCTTGTCGAGGATTTTCTCGACCCGGCCGTGATTGCCGTATTGGGAAAAGGCCCGTCCGCGCGAGGAGCCGAGAAAGACCAGATCGGTCCGGGTGTCGCGGGGCACGAAATACAGCACCTGCTTCGACGCGCCGGGCTCCGCCGGAGTGTAGCCATGCTCGACGTAGGCGGCCGCGGCCGCATAGATGGCGGCGTTTAACGTCAGGTACAGCGTTAGCTTGGTGAGCGCGCGCTTCATAGCTTACGGCTATTAAAGTAAATCAGGGCGGCTGAGTTTCTGTAACAACTCCGTTATAGATTTTACGCCGCGGTCTGTTAATATGATGAAGCCGAGCGGCGTCCCGCAGGGGACGGCGCTCGTTTAGATATATGAAGCCGGAAGATCTCCAGAGCGAACTCGACGAACTATGGAAGCGCGTCAGCTCCGGTCCCGTGCCTATGGCGTTGGGGGCGGGCGCGCTGCCGCCCGTGCCGATCAGCGGCGGGGATATATCGTCGATGACGCGCGATGCTTCGCTCGAGGCCGTCTCCTACCTGCGGCGCCAGCACGATGCGGAGCTGCTTCGCCTGCGGCAATTCTCCGAGCTCAAAGACCGGACGGTCCGCGAGCTGACTGATCGGCTGCGGGCGGCGGAACAGGAGATTTCCAGCCTGCGCGCGAAGTCCATGCGAGGTGACGCCGCGATCGTGCAGCATATGGAGGGCGCCGCCGCCGAACTGGCGGATGCCAAAAAGATGCTGCAGATCCAGGATGAGCGGTTCGCCGAAGAGGAGAAGATTTTACGCGGCGTCGCGGAGAGTACGCGCCAACAGCTGGCCGCGGAGACGGCGCGCTGGCGCGAGCTGGAGCGCCAGTGGAATGAGCGCGAGCAGCAGTATCTGCTCGATATCCGTGAGCTCCAGGCGCGCGCCGAGCGCTCGACCGAGGAAGCCGCCGCGCAGGAGGGCCGCAGCCGCCATGCCCTCAACGATTTGCGGGAGGCGAAAAACGCTATTGAGCGGACGCTGGCGGAGCTCCTCCAGGAGCGCAAGGAGCGCGAGCAGTCCAATGGGGAGCGCGATAAGGCGCTCGGCCGGGTGCGCGAGATTGAGGACCATATGAAGGGGCTGCAGCAGCTGTGGGATGAAGAGCGTTCGCAGTGGCAGGAGCTGTGGGATCGTGAGCGCTCCACCTGGGACTCGCAGCGCAAGGAGTACGCCAAGTGGGAAGGGACGCTGCGCAGCGAGCGTAAGGAATGGCATGAAACGCTTTCTTCGCTGCGTGAGCGCGAGTCCAAGTTCCACGAGACGATGGCGGAAAGCCTGCGCAAGTCCTCCGCTGTCGGCGAGAAGATTACCAGCATGCTGCAGTTCGCCGCGTCCAAGGCGGTGGACGTCATCTCGTCCAAGCCGGGAGCCTCGGGCGCCGCCGTCGTGCCGGGGATGGCCGCGACGCGGGTCGCGCCGCCGCGGCCGATGAGCTGGAAGAAGATGCTGTCCGCCGCCGTCGTCGTCGCCGTGCTGCTGTCCGCTTATCCGTTGTGGCAGCATGCTCACCGGCTGCGCTTTGAGCTGGTTGAGTCGCATGTGCTGCCGGCGGATAATCCGACGGGGATGGCATACGACGGCAATGTCCTGATGCTGTCCGACTGGAGCGGCACCATTTATTCACTCGACCCGGAAGAGCCCTCGGATATCATTTCCCAGCAGAGGGTGAAAGAATCCGGAGTCTATCATCCCAACGCGGCCGCGATCTGGGGCGACGCGCTGTATACGTTGGACGCGGCGCAGAGTCGCATCCTCCGCCACCCTCTCACTTCCCCGGCCAAGATCGCGCTCTCCTGGCCGGCGCCGGGGCCGGCGCCGGTTACGCTGACCCATGACGGACAGAACCTCTGGTCCTACGATGCCGCTACGCGCGTAGTGTACCGGCACTTGGGAGAGGGCAAGGACTCTGAAGTAGAACCCTATAAGCTCGAGCTGGATATCCTGCCGAGCGCCATTACCTGGTTTAAAGATGAGCTGTGGGTCTACGACGCGAAAAGCCGCCATATCATGCTGTTTGAGGTCGACGGCAAGAATTTGGATCTGCTGCGTTCGAAAGAGCTGGCGACGCCGCTGCAGTCGATTCTGCTCACCTACCGCGCCGACAAAGAAGGCAAGCAGCACCTCGAGCTTTGGGGCCTGCATGCTCCGACCGAGGGCGCGGAGCCGCCGGCGCTTAAAAAGTACCGCATAAAACGCTAGTCTTTTCCATGGCCAAGCGCAGGCGCGTAAAGCCGGCTGCCGACAGGCCGCCGACGGGGAATGACGCCGTTCCTGTTTCCCGCCGGGAAGCGGCGGCGGTCGGCGCGGTGCTGCTGCTCTGTGTCGCGTTTTTGTGCCTAACGCATATCCGCGACGCCGATACCTGGTGGCATCTCAAAACGGGGGAGCTGATCTGGCGCAGCGGCATCCCACGCACCGACCCATTTTCCTATATCATCGGCGGCCGTCCCTGGCTCGCTTTCGAATGGCTCAGCCAGGTGATCTTCTACCCGCTTTTTCGCTTCGGCGGCGCGGCCGCCCTAACCGGCTTTAAGACGTTGGTGCTGGGAGCGGCTTTTCTGCTGTTGTGGCTGGTGCATCGAGAACGGCCAGTCCTCTCGGCGGCGGTGATCTTTGTCGCGGCTCTTGCCTGTCGGAATTCCTTTGTGGAGCGGCCGTGGATTTTCGATTTTCTCTTTGTCGCCGCGCTGACCGCGGCGTTTTGGCGCATAAGCTTCCGTGAGCCGCCTCGACACCTGCGCTGGAGCCTGCCGTTGGCGACGGCGCTATGGGCCAACCTGCACGGCGGCGCCGCCGTGCTGGCGCCCGTGCTCATCGCGGCGGCGGCCGGCGCCGAATGGCTGCGGGAGCGCCGGGTGCCGCTTGTTTTTTGGGGGCAGACCGCGGCGCTGTCGACGGCGGCACTCGCGGTGAATCCGCACGGGATCGCCATCATCGCGCATCTCTGGAAGACGGTGGATTTTCCTGCCAAGGAGCTTATTACGGAATGGCATGCTCCGACATGGGAACTGCGGGGCTTGTACGGGGCGTTTCTCGTCGCGGCCGCCGCGTCCTGGCTGCCGATGGCGCGGCGCCGGCCTTTCGCCGCGGCCTGGCTTCTGGTTCTGGGTGCGTCGTCTCTCCTAATAAGAAGGAATATCCCGCTGTTTCTCATCGCCGCGGTTCCGGCGATTGTGGATGCGGCGGGGGCTTTCGCCGGCCGCCGGCTTGCCGGCCGGACTGCGGCGGCCGCCGTTTGTCTGCTGATGCCCGCCGCGCTGTGGGCGCATACGCGCTATGCCAATGTCCTGCATTTTCGTCATTTGGGAATCGGCGCCGAGCCGGAGTTCGTAAAGGCGCTCGCATTTCTCGATGAGGTGGGGATAGAAGGCCGCATGTTTAATGAGTATGAGTCGGGGGGGCCCATTATTTGGAACGCGGGACCGCGCCGGAAGGTGTTCGTAGACGGGCGCAGTCTTGAATACGGCTCGGCGCATGTACGCGCCGCGATGAATTGGTTCCGACCTGAGGTTTGGGCGCAGCTGGACGCCAAGTACGAATTCGATTACGCGCTGGTGCGCCGGCATACGCGGGGCTGGTATACACCGCAGGCGCTCGACCGTGATCCATCCTGGCGGCTGGTCTACTGGGATGATGAGTCCCTGGTCTATCTCAAGGTGAAGCGCGCGTATGCCGCGCTGCTGCGCGAGCACGGCTACTTATTGCTCAGGCCCGGGATGGGCTCACACCAATACCTCGAGCCGCTGCTCCGGGAGCCGGCGACGGCCGCCGCGCTCTTGGCGGAGCTTAAGCGCGCTCTGGCCCGGACTCCCGACTGCGTCAACGCGCTCCTTATGACGGCTTACGTGCAGGCGCGCCGGGGAGACCTTACGGCGGCCGAGGCCGCGGCGCAACGTGCCGTCGCCGCGGCTCCCGAGCGCGCCCAACCGCGCTTGACTTTCGCCTGGGTTCTTGCCGCCGCAGGGAGTCTGGACCGTGCGCGTGCCGCCTACCTAAGCGCCTTGGACTGCGTCGAACTGTGGGAGCGCGCCACTATCGGCGCCGACGTGCTCAATAACCTCGGTCGGGTCGAGGAGCGCCGGGGCGATGAGCGCCAAGCCATCCGTTATTATCGGCGCGCTCTGCGCTGGAACTCCAAGCAGGGTGACGCCCGTCACAGTCTGCGGCGGCTAAGCAGTTAATCCCGTTCCGCAACACTTTCTTTACTATCCATTAACAATTAAGCAACTCCTGGGACTTAGACTCATTATGTAGAGAGTCGCGCCAGGGTTTATTCACAACATGATATCGCATCAGCTTCGTGTGCTCTTCACTGCGGGCCTCCTTTCCGTGCTCGCGTCGAGCGCCTATGCGCAGCAGGTTTTTCTTGAGCGCATGTGGGTGCACGACCGCGGCAAGAACTGCGCGGCCACGGCGACCAACGATCAGTTTAATTGCTGGTCCGGCATACCCGGCACCGCGCCGATCGAGCCGGTGAATCACGGCAACATCTCCAACGACCCCCGCATCGAGTTCGACACCACGGTCGATCCGGCCTGCGAAGCGCTGCCGCTGGGGATGCTCCCTACCGGCGACGACCACAATAATGTCTGCAATAACTCGGTCGCCCTGTGCACGCAGGTGGGCTACGCCAACCAGCAGGACGCCGGGGCCACGCCGTTCGCTCTGGACTTTATATCGTTCGAGCTGTTCAAGTTTACGGAGGGCGCCAACCCGCTCGATGCCGGCTCGACGCCGCCCCTGCGGACGTTCTTCGTCGATAACCCGGGTATTATCCCGGGCGGTCAGAATTCCTCGACGCTGCCGTTGGTGCCGGTCTGCGTTATTTGGGACGGCGATATAAACATCAAGGGGGAGTTCGGCAAGTCCAACGGCCAGTACGGCTTCCGCGCGACGGTCGCGACCAACCAGACCGGGGCCAGCGGTAATATCAATATCACCCAGACCCGGGCTTATCCCGGCGGCTTCACTAAGGACCGCAACGACAATGAAGTCGACCAGAAACCCATCAAGGTCGATGTCGTTAATGTCCACGTGGTGCGGACCTCGCCCACGGTCGTGGGGTCACTGACCGGGGTCGCGGCCCAGCCCTACAATATTACTTACCGGCTAGCGAAGGATGCGACGACCTATGTCAAAATCCATCAGGGTTCGGGTGATACCGTGCGCACCATTGTGCCGGGTTCGGCGCGGGTAGGCGAAGGCATTCCCGACGGGACGCTGCAGAACGGCGACTCCTGGAACGGCCGCTTTGACAATGGAGCGCTCGGTCCTCCCGGAGTCTACCTCGCTTCCATCCAGGGAGTGGGGGTGGATCAGTTCGGCCTCGACCTGAGCCAGGCGGTCACCCGACAGGTGTCGCTCGATACTCTGCTGATCACGGATCTGCGCACGCAGTCGTTGACCGCCCAGTCCACCTCGTTGGCGGTCCTGAGCTATATGCTGACCGAACCGGCGACCGCTTATGTCGATATCTATCCGCCGGGAACCTATTTTGAAAACGGGCTCAACAACCTCAATCAGATGCAGGACGCGCGGCCGATCGCCAACGGGGGCAGCGCCGAGGAGCAGGCGCTTTACAACGCCGGAGTCCGGAAATATTTCGCGCCGCGCCTCAACGGTAATCCGGTCCTGCCGGTGCGGCATTTTGTGGAGCAGAAGGAGTTTCGCAAGTCGGTCATCACCTTCTGGGACGGACGCGATACCAACGGTCTGGTGCAGCCCGACGGCGACTATGTTTTTGTCGTCTACGCCGCGCTGCCGTCGCAGAACGGCTTCGATTACGTCGACGGCAGCCGGCGTATCTGGTCGTCGAACGCCCGCAGCGGCTTCCTGACAATTTCCCGCGGGCAGGTAACCATCAGTCAGGTCGGACCGTCTTCGACGGTGGTCGGCTCGTCGCCGCCGGTGGCCGGGCTTAATCCATTTTCGTTTACCTATTCCTTGTCGCGTGAGGCTTTTGTGTCGCTGAGGATTCTGGACCATACCGGCACGCGGCTGGTGAAGACTCTGGTAGAGAACCAGGTGCGGCCCGGTAATTTCCTCAATCGCGAGAGTTGGACGATGCCGACCGACAACGACGGTCTGTATGTCAGTTCGGGCAACTACCTGGTGCAGCTGACGGCGCAGGACCCGTTCTTTCCGGCCAAAGTATCGACAACTTCGGCGCTGTTTCCCGTCAATTTGTTTCGCATAACCGACGTGCTGACGTCGCCGCTGCTGACCGGCACGACGGATGTGGTCACGATCACGTATCAATTGACTCAGCCGATGAACGTGCAGTGGAACATCTACCAGCCGGGGACGGTCATCTCGGGGTCGTCGACAACCTGGCCGCCCTGTGCGCGGATGACCGCGGGATCGTGCTCGCAGATCACCAACGGCAGCGCCAACGCCCTGCCGATCGCCACGGTCAAGGGGCTGCGTCCGGAACGGCTGCGGATCACGGAGTTCTGGGACGGGCGCGACGGCGACGGCCTGTTTGTTCCCGACGGCAACTATGTCTATACGCTGACCGCGCAGTCGACGACGACCCCCAAGTATTTCGCCGCCGACAAGGTTTTTGGCACGCTGACGGTGGCCCGCGGCTCCATTGTTTTCCCGATATTCAATATTACGCCGACCTTCCCGACGTTGTTTAACTCGAGCCAGACTATCTCGCTGCCGCCCTACGAGGTCGACTACTCGCTGACCCGGCAGTCGTCGGTTACGATTCAGGTGCTCAGTACGGACTTTAGTCCGCGCGTGGTGCGTACGCTCATCTCGGGCCAGGTGCGCGACGCCCATACCCTGAACCGGGAGTTCTGGGATGCGCGCGACAACAACGGCAACTTCGTGTCGGCCGGCTTCTATACGGTGCGGGCGGTGGCGGATGATTTGGCCTCAGTGCTGTCGTCGGGCTCGACGGCCCAGCAGACGGTATCGGCGGATCCGCTGCGCATATACGACGTGGCCATTAGTCCGCTGCGCGCGGATTTCGGCACCGCGCTGGTCGCCTATCAGGTATCGGAGACGATGAAGGTGGCGATCAAGATCTATAAGCCGGGTACGATCTTTGATCCGAACGGAAATCCAACGCCGCCGGAGACTCTCAGCCTCATTAAACGCATCGTCGGGGTGCGCGCGGCGCGCACGGAAATCAGCGAGAACTGGGACGGCACCGACGAGACGATGAGCCTGGTGACGGACGGCAACTATCTGTTTAAGATCGTCGCGTCCACCGACATAAACTCGATCAATTCAGTGACCGGGGATGTCGTCCCCGGAGCGGCTTTGGCCGAGGATTTGGTCATCGCCGAGATCCCCGTGGTGCGAGGCGGGTCGGCGGCGCCGGCAGAGGATTTCATCAACAATACCTTCGTCTATCCAAATCCGCTGCGGAGCTCGACGGCTAAGTTCCGCATCTACGTTCCGCTGCAGTCTATCGTGTCCATGAAGATCTACAACATCGTAGGCGAGCTGGTCATGAACAAGGACTTCGGCGAGCGCGCAGCGGATTCCTACGTGGAGTTCACGTGGGATAAGAGCAATGACGCCGGGCGGCCGCTGGCGCACGGCATGTACTTCTACATCGTACAGCAGAAATCAAACAAGGGCGATTCGCAGCTGTTTCAGACGGTCAAGAAGTTTATTATTCCGTAGCCGCAGATGAACGCTAAACGTCATATACCTCTTATGCTCGCCGGCCTCCTCGGGGCAGCGACCGCGGGAACGCCTGCCTGGGCGGTCGACCCCGGCGCCGGCACCGGCGGCGCGGCCTTCATGAAGATGGGTATCGGCAGCGCCCGGACATTGGCCATGGGGCGTGCCGCCGTCGCCGCGGCCGAGGGGACCGAAGCGATAAACTGGAACCCCGCGGGCCTGGCCATGGCTCAGCAGCGCGAGTTCGTCTACTCCTATTATCGCTACATCCAGGACATCGACGCTCCCTATTATTTGGCGTATGCCCATCCCTTGGGCCGGACGGTCTTCGGCGTCAACTTCGGGATGATGGGCGCCGATGGTTTCGACGTGCGCGACGAGTTCGGCCGGCCGCAGGAGTCGAGCGAGGTGCGGGTTTCCAATAGTTTTATTACGGCGACCATGGCGCGCTCCTTCTGGTATGAGAAGCTTTTCATCGGCGGCAGCATCCGGACAATATACGAGAGTCTGGGCGGGACGACGCACAATATTATGGCGGCTGATTTTGGCGCCCTGCTGCGGCCGAACTCCTTCGTGACTTTCGGCTTCTCCTCGCAGAACTTCGGCGCCGGGACGGGACGCATCGCCGGCGTTACCCGCGGCGGCGCATCGGTTCGTATCGGCCTGCTGACCACGTCGATGGAGGTAAATAAATACGCGGACGGCCCCGTGCATATGGGTATTGGAGGGGAGTTTTTGCTGCCGGAAGATCTGCTGCAGGTGGGGCAGGTCTACCTGCGGGTGGGGCTTCGCAGTACGGATGATCTCGGCGAGGTGCAGCAGGACAACCGTCATATGGTCTATCCGCTGGTCGGCGCTCCGACGCTGAGCTACGGTATCGGCGTATTCAGCGCTCAGACTTTTGGTTACGGCATGCAGTTCGACTATGCGCTGATATCTCTAGGCGCGTTGGGAACGGCGGACATGCTTACGCTTAAGGTGAAATTTTAACGTTACTTGACGAAATGTGCATAGCCTGTTAGACTAAGGATGACAGCCCAAAAAACGGGATTGAGACGAGAAAATGACGGTTTTCTCTTGGAAAAACAGAATCGGAGTGCGCAGGAAAAGAGCCGCTCAACGCGGCCAGGCGCTCATCGAATATTTACTGATGACGCTGATGCTCTTGTTTTTGTTCACCGGGCTCTATCGGGTCCTGCAGGGACAGCTGAAGACCTTGTTTGGCCGGGCCGGAGTTGCTATTTTGACTGCGTATTACTGAGCGGGCCGCGCAAACCAATATTGTCGCTGTACGGTTGAAACATTGAGAGGAGGACTTATGCAGAACATGGCAGACCGGGTGTGGGAGAAGTGCATGGAACTCGCGATTCGGGCCCGCAGCGAGCGAGGCCAGAATACGGTCGAGTATTTGATGATGTTGGCCGTTATCGTCGGAGTCATTTTGGTTATCGGCAAGATGTTCAAGCCCCAGATCAGCGGCATTTTTAACCAGATTATGGGAATGATCTCGGGCGCTGCCAATACGGTCGGCCAAGGCTAGACGCAGCAGGCCGCCGATCGCAGGATATACGTAGCAGCGACTGCCGAGCGCGGCAGTCAACAGGAGGGGTACGTGCGAAGATGTAAATGCAGGAAAGGGCAGGTCCTCATCGAGGTCATGCTGATGCTGCCCATTTTCATGCTGCTGGTGTTTACGATTATGGAGATCGGGCACCTGGCATTTCGCACGATACTGCTGCATCATGCGGCGTACGAGGTCGCCCGTATCGGGTCGCTGACGGCGGTCGGTCCGGTGGCGTCCAAGTCGTGCCTGACGCCCAACCTGGACAGCGACGCGATGGACGAGGTGCGGCAGAAAATCCTGCCGGCGTCGTCCGGCCAGTACTCGCCGGTGCCGGGGATGCGGGACCCTCAAGACTGCTGCATGAACTTCGACCTCGTGGTTGTCCTGACCGACAACGTGCCGATGATCTTTCCCATGACGGGAATGGTCCTCGGCAACGCCAACGGCAAGAGCGCGCGCGCCCTCAGGGCCTCCGTGCGCATGCCGATCGAGCGTCCGCTGTTCGGGGGAACCTCCTGCTGAGCGAGCCGGAGAGTAATCGGAGTACTTAAGGAGACAGCGATGGAAAAGAAAGGCGTCTTAGTTCCGATGGTTCTCGCAATAGGGGCAGCCGTGCTGTATCTCATGGCTCTCACCACCCGTGAAAAAGCGTTGTCGCAGTCCTACGAGAATGCGACGGTGCTCGTCGCGCGCGTGGATATTCCTGAACGCACGCTGCTGAAGGAGGATCTCGTCGTCACCAAGGCCGTGCCGCGCAAGTTTATGGCCCAGGATTCGATCGAGATCAAGACTCCTTCCGATGTGAAGATGATCACCAACCTGGTCACCCGGGTGCGCATTCCCAAGGGCAATCAGGTGTCGCAGTCGGCGCTGACCTCGCTGTCGCCCACGTCGGGATTGAGCGTCAAGATCCCGCCGGGTTACCGCGGCGCCGTGGTGCCTATCGACTCGGCGTTGATGAAACTGGTCAAGCCGGGCGACCGCGTGGATATCCTGGTAACCTTTGACGCGCTGATGGCCGATAACCGCAAGGAAAAGGTGACGGCCACTATCCTGCAGAATGTTCTCGTCCTCGGCGTCGGCAGCGATCTCGGCCAGGGCCAGACGGCCAAGGAGTGGCAGGAGAAGAATAAAGAGGAGAAGAAGAGCTCCGCTTTCGCGGAAAAGGGCATTCTCAGCTGCGCCCTGAATCCGAACGAAGCCCAGTATCTGGGGCTGGCTATGAAGCAGGGAGATATCACCATTATCCTGCGCGGCCTCGGGGATATAGAAATGCATCCGATGGAGATGGCGAGCTTTAGAAAACTATTCCGCTAGGTCGGTCGCAAAAATCAAGGCGTAACTTGTTTCGGCGTCAACGGTAAGACATCATGATTCGACAACAACGGCGTACTGCCGGCGCGGTCTTCTTGGCTTTTCTTCTGCAGTTCCCGGGCCTGCCGGTTTGGGCTCAGGAGGATAGCGCAGCGGAGGAGGAGACGGACCAGTCGGAGGTGATGATTGCGGTCAGTGCCGACGTCGTTGAGATCAGCGGCTCGATCGCCAAGGATGTCGGTTTCAGCTGGACGCCGTTCACAACGGGAATCAACTTCGCGGAGAAGGCGCCGATACCGGGCCTCATCGACATCGCGGACTTTGAGCGGCTGACCCAGCTGCAGACGTCTTTGAAGATGCTCGAAACGGAGGGCAAGGCGCAGCTGCTGTCGAATCCCAAGATCATCACCAAGAACGCAACGCAGGCGAATTTCGTTGTCGGCGGCGATCAGCCCTACCCCGTGACCAATAACCAGGGGGTGGGAGTGGAATTCAAGAAGTTCGGGGTGATCCTTAACATTTTGCCGGTGGTGAACCCCAACAAGAAGAACTATATCGACGCGCAGCTGCAGCTGGAGGTGTCCAATCCGGATTTCTCGAAGCCCGTGACGGTCGGCAATACGACGGTCCCCGCGATCGTGACGCGGCAAATCCAAACGGAGGTGGAGATCAAGAGCGGTGAGACGATCGTCATTGGCGGGTTGAAGTCGAGCGCGAAGAACCAAACCAAGACGCGCGTGCCGTTTATTGGCCATCTGCCTATTATTGGAAAGCTGTTTACGACGACCAGCATCATCGAGGAGCAGAAGTCGCTGTTTCTGTTCGTGACTTTTGAGATCATAGAGTAGCCATGGCCGACGACAAGCCGATCCCCGGGATATTCATGCCGCCTGGGCTGGCGCCGAAACCGGCGGGGCCGCCGGCTTCCCCCGCGCCGCCGCCGGGGTTGGCCCCGTTTATCCCTCCCGCGTCGTATCCTCCTCCCGGAGGTGCGCCGCCGCCGGGGCGGGCGCCGTTTATTCCTCCCGGATTGCCGAGCGGCCCTCCGGCGGGAGCGCCGCCCCCTCCGCCGGGGATGCCGCCTCCCGGCGCGGCGCCTCCGGCGTCGCCGCCGGCCGTGCTGGCGCCGCCCGGAGCGCTCGCTCCTATTGAGATGGCTGAGCCCAAGACCGTAACGGCTTCCAGGAAGCCGTCCGGGCGGGTGGTGGTGCTCACTGGGCCCAAGGAGGGAGTGGGTAAAACGACGTTGGCGGTTAATCTCGCTCTGGCCTGGGCGGGCACCGGCGACCGCAACGTCATCATCGTCCACCTGGACCCGCTGTGCCGCAGCGAACTGCCTTTCATGCTGAACCTGGAGCCGCCGACTCTAGCGAGCCTCGCCCAGTTGGTGGGTAAGGAAGCGTCGATGCTGGGCAAGCTCCTCAAGGGCCGCGTCCCGATATCCCAATGGGGAGTCGGAGTGCTGCCGCTGGGCAATACGCGTACCGAGGCGGTGGACGTTACGCCCGATATCGCGATGCCGATTCTGGAAGCACTCAGCGAGTCCTACGACATCTTTATCGACGTCGATCCGTTCTTCCCGATGCAGGTCTTCGCGTTTGATATCGCCGACCTTGTTCTGTGGACCTGCCTGCCCCAGCGAGCGCATTTTGAAGCGACCTATAACACCTTCCAGGAGCTGAAGACGCTGCACTTCGCGCTGGAGAAATTCGAGATCGTGATTAATGAGGCGAACCTGCCGGGAGCGCTGGCGCCCAAGGAGGTCGAGCGCTTCTTTCAGACCATGGGCAAGAACGTGCTGAGCTTTATGCCGTGGGAAGACTTGCTGCCCGAGTTCGCCAATACGGCGAAGATCCTTGTCGTCGAGCAGCCGCATTCGGACTGGGTGAAGTCGCTGCGGCCGCTGCTGGGACGGGTGCATGACTTGAAGCCGGAAAGCAAGGAATGGAGTACGGATGCCGTCGATCAGATTGAAGTCGGCTTCGGCGTCGGGGCGGCGGGCGCGTCGGGCGGCGGCGGCGGCGGCGGCGACGGCGACGGCGGTACGAAAGCGCTGGTGAAGTCGAAGGATAGAAGCGGCGGCAAGGTCAAGAAGAGCGGGCGCACCGATGTGCCGGTGTTTTGGGACGAGCTCAAGAGCAAGATGCACAAGAACGTGGTTCTCGCCATGGAGACCGAGCGCATCCGGGTTGACGACAGCGCGTCGGGCGACGAAGAAGTCCGGGAGAAGGTGGCGGGCATCATCGAGAACCTGCTGCAGCGTGAAGCAAATCTCCCTTTGACCCGCGACCAGCGCAGTCAGTTCGTGATCGAGCTTATCGACGAGATTTTAGGTCTCGGCCCGCTTGAAGTTCTCATGCGCGATCCGAGCGTCAACGAAATTATGGTCAATGGCACCGACAAGGTCTTTATCGAGGCCAAGGGTAAGCTGGTGCTGACCAAGCTGCGCTTTCGCGACGACGAGCAGATCGTCCAGGTTATTAAGCGCATTGTCGCGCCGATCGGCCGGCGCATCGACGAGTCGGTACCGCTGGTCGACGCGCGCCTGAAGGACGGTTCGCGCGTCAATGCCATTATCGCGCCCCTGGCCGTCAGCGGGCCGACGATCACAATTAGGCGCTTCTCCTCGAAGCCCTTCAAAGGCACGCAGCTCATCAAGATGGGGTCGATCAGCCCGGAGCTCCTTGAATTTATTGGCAACTGCGTGAAGGTGCGCAAGTCGATCATTATCTCCGGCGGTACCGGTACCGGAAAGACAACTTTCTTAAACCTGCTGTCGAGCTTTATCCCGGAAGGCGAGCGCATTATTACGGTCGAGGATACGGCCGAGCTCAAGCTGGAGCAGGAGCACTGGGTGCGGTTGGAGAGCCGCCCCCCCAATGTCGAAGGTAAGGGTGCGGTAACGATCCGCGATCTGGTCAAGAACTGCCTGCGTATGCGGCCCGACCGCATCGTTGTTGGTGAGTGCCGCGGCTCCGAATCGCTCGACATGCTGCAGGCGATGAATACCGGCCACGAAGGCTCGATGGCGACCATTCACGCCAATACCCCGCGCGACGCCTTGACCCGCCTGGAGGCCATGTGTATGATGGCTTCAGCGGAGCTGCCGATCTGGGCGGTGCGCGAGATGGTCTCATCGGCCGTGCAGTTGATCGTCCAGCTGACGCGCTTTACGGACGGAAAAAGGCGGGTGACCTACGTGACCGAGTTAACGGGCCGCGACGGCAATACAATTTTGACGCAGCATATTATGCGATTCGCCCAGACCGGCGTAGACGAGCAGGGGAATACTCTGGGATTTTTCAGCGGCTGCGGCGTGCCGCCCAAATTTTACGAGGACTTTAAACTCGCCGGCATCGATGTGCCGCTCACGCTCTTCCACAAGAAGGAAGGCTTCGACGAGGCGATTGCGCAATTCGGGGGAAAATGAGAACAATTCTGGCGGGCCTCATGCTTTGTCTGTCCGGCGCCGCGTCGGCTGCGGCGCAGGGCTTTACGCGGGAGCAGATCCACTACCTCGTCGATCAGCAGAAAGGCGCCGAGGCGCGTGCCCAGTACATCTACCACTATTTCAAGAAGGAGCGCGATCCGAACCTGCAGGTCCCCAAATGGGTCGATGAGGTTCTTGACCCCATGTTGGCGCGTCCCGTGTGGCAGGACCCCGAGGAGGGCATGCTCAATGAGGCGCAGCTGTGGCAGGCGCCGGTCTCGGTGCTTTACGAGTTTTTCGAGCATACGCGCAAGACCTTCCCCCAGGAGTTCAACGGCAGCCTGCAGCCGCCGTACACGCTGATAAAGGACTATGAGGACAGCCGGGTACGCTTCCAGATGGCGCTCGACCGGCTCTATCGTGCCCGCATGGGCGATTCCCTGGGCGGCCGCGGCCGCTCCGTGCTGTCCAACTTCGATCTTATTTTGAAGCAGATGGACGCCGTTCTTGACGCTTTGACCAGCCAGGACCCGAAGCGCTATGTCGATTCGGTGATGGCGGTAGGGCGGCTCACGCAGCAGGTCTACGGCATCATGCACCACGATCCGCGCGGCTACGAGCCGCCGCAGGACCCGGCCAAGAAGTTCCCGGCCTCGGCGTCGCTGTTTTTGAAGATTATCGGCATGGTGCTGATCTTTATCGCGCTGTGGAGCTGGGGCAGCCTCAACGCCAAGTGGGTCAACGACAAGTTCGAGGAGCGCGTCGCCGAGGCCAAGAACTGGGCCAATGAGTTCAATAAGCAGTTTCTCAAGATTAAGGTGCAGTATATGATTCTGACGCCGGTCGGTGTCGGGCTGCTGCTCGGCATTGTCTCGCTCAATATCTGGGGACTGCTATTCTGCACCTTCGTGGGCGCCTATGTCGGCATCAAGCTGCCGGAGTGGATTCTCAATGTCGTGCGCTACCGCCGCGGCCGCAAGGTCGAGGCCCAGCTTATGGATGCCATGATCCTGATGTCCAATGCCCTGAAATCGGGGCTCGACATAGTTCAGGGTTTCGAGCTCGTGCAGCGTGATTTGGTGCCGCCGATCTCGGAGGAGTATGGGCTTGTTATCAAGAACTACTCGCTCGGCACGTCTTTTGAGCAGGCGCTGCAGGGGATGGAGAAGCGCATCGAAAGCCGCCTGCTGTCGTACATGATCAAGGCCATCGTCATCCAGCGCGCGGTCGGCGGCAATATGACCAAGATCTTCGACCGCATTGTCGATAACATCCGCGAGGAAGGCAAGCTCGAGGAGAAGGCGCAGGCGATGACGGCGCAGCAGCGCATCCAGTCGCTGGTCGTGGGGTTCATGCCCTGGGCGATGCTGGTGCTGATGTGGCTGTTCCAGCCGGAAGTGATGTCGGCGTACTATTTTAGCCCGCTGGGGATGGCGACGATCATCTTCTGCGTGGTGTGGATGAGCATCGGCATGGGCATCGTACGAAAGCTCGCCGATATACAGGTATAGCCATGATGACTGGACAATTCGGGACGATATTTCTCTTCGCCGTGGGCGTGCTCGGCTCGATGGCCGTGTTCACGCTTGTGCAGCGCATGATCAAGCCGCCGGAAGAAGCGCCGACCTCGCTCACGCGCATCGGCGGCGGCAAGAAAATGGGGGACATCTCTCCCTGGGAGTCGCTCAATCCCAATCGGGGTTTTATCGACCGCATCGATATCTTCCTCGTGCACAACTGCCGAATGGGCGACAAGCTTGAGACCCTGCATACTTTGCTCGGCAAGCCGAAGAAGCCGACACCGCTCAATATCCTGCACATGAAGGAGCTGGCCGCCGCGGGGGTCGCAGCCTTTGTTTACTTTATGCTCGAGAGCTGGCAGCTGGCGCTGCTGCTGGGCCCGATCGCTTTCTTCCTGCCGGACTTCTACTTCAAGGGCAAGATCGACGAGCGGCAGAGATCAATCATCCGCAACTTCCCGGCACTCGTCGATTTGGCGGCGCTTACCATCGAAGCCGGCCTCGACTATATGACGGCCTTCGAGCGCATCATCCAGGCGGCCCGGCAAAAGACGGAGCTGGAAGTGGAGTTCGAACGCATGCTCTCTGAGATATCGCTGGGCTACGCGCGCCGCGAGGCGCTGCGCCGGCTGGCGATGCGCACCGGCCTGCAGGATATCCGCTCATTCGTCGGGCTTATCGTGCAGTCGGACGAACTCGGTACCAGCCTGGTGGACCTGCTGCGCAACTATTCGGCCGATATGCGCTTCCGCCGTCTCAACCAGGCCGAGAAGGCCGCGGCGCAGGCGGCGACCAAGATGCTTATTCCGATCTTCTTCTTCATCTTCCCGACGGTATTTATCCTGATGCTGTCGCCGATGGTTTTCAATATGTTCAAGAGCGGAGGGATGGGCTTCTAGTTTTATGAGGACGTGCACCGCAACTCTTCTCGCCGGGCTGCTTCTGGCGGCCGCTCCGGCCGGGGCGCAGAAGATCCCGGCCGACGAAAAGCGACCGAGCATGGAGAGCCTGTTTTTGGATTTCTCCAAGACGCATCTCGGTCCCATCGGCAAGGAGGATGCCAAGCGCAAGTACCTCTATACCATCCAGCTCGAGAAGTCCCGGCTGTCGCATTCGCTGCTGCGTACGATCTACAGTAACGCCTACGACCTCTACCGGCAGGGAGACTACGACGGGGCGCGCGAGCTGACGGCGAAAATTCTGCAGATGGACCCGAGCTTCCAGGATGCGGCGATTCTGCACCGGGCCGCGGCCGAACTGCGCGGGTCGTCGAAGCCTATGGTCTCCGGACGCAAGCTGGTCGAGTCGCGGTTTGAGGAAGGCTTGTCGCTCTATCGTCAAGGGCGCCTGGTTGAGGCGTCCAAGCGCTGGGAGGAGGCGGTCAAGCTTGCGCCCGGCAACCTCAAGGCGCGCTACTGGCTTAAGAAGGTCCGCCGCGAGCTCGCGGACGAGCATTTTCGCCGCGGGCAGCGGGCCTACCGCCAGCATCGCCTGCGCGACGCTCTGGACCAGTGGTACGCGGCGCTGATCCTGAATCCGCGCTACCCGCGGCTGATGGACGTGATCTCCAAAGCGGAGTCCGAGATACGCCGCCAGCAGGCCAACGAGAAACTGCAGCGGGCGCTGCAGCTTTACGGGCAGGGCAATACCACGGAGTCGCTCAAGGTGCTCGACGAGGTGCTCGAGATCGCGCCGGGAGAGAAGAAGGCGGAAAAGCTTATCTCCGAGATTCGGCTCGAGATCGGCACGCAGCACGTCGCTCAAGGCCGCGGTCTGTACCGCCAACGCAAGTACACCGGCGCCATCGCGGAGTGGAACAAGGCGGTAGAGTACGGCTACGATCCGCGGCGGGCCAATGTCCTGATCGCTAGGGCGCGGGATCAGATGCGCCGCGAGCGGGAGGAAGCGCAGCGGCGCGCCGAAGATGATGAGCGCCGGCGCCGCGAGGCTGAGCAGCGCGCCCGTGAAGACGAGGAGGCGCGTCGTCTGGCCGAGCTCGAGAAGCAGAAGCAGCTGGATGCCAAACCGCCGGAAGTCGAGCCGGAGCCCAGTGATGAGGAGAACCGGCGCCGGGCGCTCAAGCATTGGAATAACGGCATTATCTTTTTTCAGAAGGGCGACTACCCCAAAGCGCGCGATGAATGGCTTTTGTGCAAGCAGTTTGACGCGAAGAATACGGATTGCCAGGCGGGGCTGCAGCGCATTGATAATACGTACGGCGGCGGACCGTGAGTGAGACGGTGC
The DNA here is from genome assembly GCA_043827405.1 of Elusimicrobiota bacterium. Taxonomy (GTDB): domain Bacteria; phylum Elusimicrobiota; class Elusimicrobia; order UBA1565; family UBA1565; genus JBDRPD01. The sequence continues at coordinate 135,908 of JBDRPD010000083.1, forward strand.
CGGCCGCGCCGGAAGGAAAGAGTTCGCTGCCTAAACTACTGATCGCCGGTACCGCGCTGTTCGTGCTCTTGGCGGCGGTTTCATTGGCCGCGCTGCTGCATTTCGGGCGAACGCAATCCGAGGCCGATTCGGTGAAGCACCTCGAGGATCAGGCGATCAGCGTCACGCAAGAGGAGCTCTCACGTAGAGAATAAGCAGGGCGCATAATGAAGCTTGCGACAAAATGGTTCCTATGGTATCTCTGCATCGGCGTCTATGTGATGTTTCTGGGCGGTATTTTCTACTACAACCTTTTCAAGTGGACGTTCGATGAGAAGCTTAAGCAGCAATCGATCGACCTGGTCAAAGTCCACGCCTTCCAGCTGATCAAAGGGCTGTCGCGCAACCAGCAGTCTATCAGCATGGATGAGTACGACGTCGTCAACAACGCCCTGTCAAAAGACGAGCGGGTCGCGTCGCTGCTGTACCTCAATCGCTACGGCGAAGTCCGTTGGTACAAGGACCCCGGCGTCATCGGCAAATCCTACGATGAGTTCGCCAAGATCGTGCCGCTGCCGACCGACGCGGTCGAGCAGGCGTTTGTGACCAAGACGCCGAAGGTGCGCGCCGTGCCCGACCAACCGTTGTACGAGATCGCCATCCCGCTGGCGGTGCGCGGTGAGGTTGTCGGTATTATCGACCTGCAGATATCCCGCCGGGGGGTGCAGGAGATTATCGCCAAGGCGATGCATAAATACGTGCTCGGCGCGCTGGGCGTGCTGTTCCTGCTCGGCATACCGCTCTATTTCTTCCTGCATCACTTCGTGCTCAGCCCGCTCAGTCACTTGCGTGACGCGGTTGAGGCCATCTCATTTAAAAACCTGGACTTGAAGTTCCCGCCGCGCAAGGATGAGATCGGCGACGTAGCCGAGGTGCTCAGCATCTTTATGCAGAAGGTGAAGGCGGAGCGCGCCAACGTTCTGGTTAAGGACAAGCAGCGGGGAGTCGCTGAGCAGCGCTGGTGGCAGTCCATCCTCAGTACCATCGTCACGTCCGAGCACCGCGCCATCGTCGTCGACGAAGACAACTCCGTCCTGTTTACTAATTTCCCCGTGCAGAAGCAGGCGCGGCCCGATGCGCCGCTGCATCTGCTCGACGTTATCGATAGCCAGCAGCAGGACGTGCTGCGGCTCGTCGGCGTCGCTCTTGATCGGCCTAACCAGATGGTTGAAACGGATACTATGTTCCAGCAGGAACCCCACCACGTACGTGCGGTGCACTTGGAGGAGGAAGGAGAGCTGCGTCGAACGCTGATCCTTTTCGAGCCCAAGCGCAGTTCCGCCTCCGGTCCGCCGCAGGTTTGAATAACTTGCGAAAAAGCGAGATTATTGCTACATAAGGGAGTGCCTCAGGCGTTTCGCGTCCTTTTTCGGGGCAAGGGGGGATTAGGTGAGCTATCGCATTAAACGAATCGATCCATTTTGGATTGCCCATCCGGGCGTTATCGCCGTGGCTGTCGTCGGAGTGGTCTTGGCGCTCATCGGGTACAGCAAAGGCAATATTGCGATTCAGATCGTCGGCGGCGTCCTTATGGGCGGCGGCGTGCTGATCGCGACCAAGCATGCCGTATCGGCCGTGCTGGGGGCGCTGGGTTTGATCGGCGGAGTTTTGACCTTCGTCATTCTGCCGAACCCTGAGCTGGCGGCAACGCCGATGGGCTGGCGTCTGGTGTCTACGTTGTTTTTCGCTCTGCTGTACATGGTCCTGATGGACGCGCTTATTCTTGTCGTCTGCGGGCTGTATAACTTTTTCGGCGGCACGCTGAATTTGAAGGTCCTCGAGTTGGATATCGAAGAGGACGAAGCGGCGGCGGTCGAAGGCGAGTAAGGGGGCGGTCTTGAGAGTCAATATCTTCTGCGTCATGCGCGACCCTAACCGGGCCGGGGTACTCCTGGAGTCGCTGACGCGAAACGGCTATATGACGCATATCGCCCAGCGGGGCAAGGAGGCGCACAGCCTTCTCGCGCAGCGCGGCTGCGACCTACTGATCATCGGCCAGCAGCTCGCCGACGGCGACGGGCTGACGCTGGTAAAATCCTTGCGCCAACGGGGGCCAACGCGACAGCTGGCTATCGTCGCTTTATTGGAACATCAGATGCCCGCCCCGCTGAGTGCGGGACGGGGGCGCTATCCCGGTTTCGGGACCGCCGCGGGACAGATCCGGACCTCGGCGGCCGGGCAGGCCTCCGGCGCCGCGGTGGGTAAGCCGCCGGTCCGGCTGCAGTTCTTTCAGGCGGGCGCCGATGAGTGCCTGACGCTGGATCAGGATCCGGCGGAGTGTCTGGCGCGTATCAAGGCGGTGCTGCACCGGACGATGTCGAAGCCGCAGGAAGAGATCCTGAAGATGGGGCCGATCGAGCTTAATCTGACGAGCTACACGCTGCGCGTCGGCGGCAAGAACGTCCCCTTGACGTCAAAGGAGCTCGATCTGCTCTATGTATTTCTCAGTTCCCCGAACCGCGTGCTCAGCCGGCCGTACCTGATCGAGCGGGTCTGGGGATATAATTATTTCGGTTCGCCGCGTACGGTGGACGTGCACGTCCGCCGCCTGCGCGAGAAGCTCGGCAAGGCCGCCCGCTACATCACAACGGTGCCCTGCGTCGGCTACAAACTCATCCCGCCCGGGTCACTGGGATAGCACGGGGGTCCTATGGCAGATCAAGCGATTAAACTGTTGGTCATCGACGACGACGCACACCTGCGCGAGAGTCTGGCGGAAGTCCTGGAGCTCGATGGTTTTGAATGCCTGCAGGCCGGCGCGGCAAAAGAAGGCATCGATTCGGCAAAAAAGAATAATCCCAAAGTCGTGATCATGGATATTCAGCTGCCGGATTCAAGCGGCTTCCAGATTTGCCAGGAGTTGCGCCGGTACTCGAAGGAGATGATCCTTATTATGATGACCGGGCGCTTCCTCTCGGCTGAGGAGAAGACCCAAGGGTTCGAGTTGGGCGCCGATGAGTACCTTACCAAGCCCTTCGACCTGCAGGAGCTTTCCATCCGCATCCGACAGCTCCTGACCCGGAGCCGGTCAGGCTGAGCCGCGGCTTATTCCGGTACCGGGTTTTAACTTTTAACTTAATTTAATTTATTGGCAAAGAATATCGGTTAAATTAAGTTAAAAGTTAATAACCGGTGCCAACTATGAGTACGCCGACCCGCGGCAAACTCGCGTATAAGTTCCTGTTCTGGTTCCTGCTCATTTCCCTCGCGCCCATGGGGGTGGTGGGGTGGCATCTGGTCGACATTTCCCAGAACGTCCTCAAGGATGAGTCCCTGCGCAACCAGGAGTCTCTGGCTATCGGCTTCGCCGATACCGCCAACAACTACATCACTACGTTCAAGAACGTGCTGGCGGTGGCTTCGCGGTTGGAAGGCTTTTCGGGTATGGACTCGGTCCATCAGGAACGCCATCTCAAGCGTGTCATGCAGCAGCATCCGGCGTTTTTGGAGCTCTCGGTTTTCGATAATGCGGGACAGGAGCTGGTGCGGCTGGGCCGCTTCATCCCCAGCAAGCCGGAGATGCGGAACTTCAATGATAGTCCGCCGTTCCGGCTGGCGCTCAAGCACGGCGAGTACACCGGCTCGCTGGTGCGGCTGCGGGGGCTTTACCCCACGCTGACCATCGCGGTGGCGATCGTCGACGCGGGAACCCAGGGCGCCGACCGCAAAGGCGTCCTGATCGGCAAGGTGAGCCTTAATGCCTTGACGCAAATGCTGCACCAGGAATTCCCCAAGGAGGGGCGCAGCCAGGCCGCCGTCGTCGCGCCGGAGGTCCAGGGGAGTTTTCTCGTCGCGCACTCCGACCCGAGCAAGGTCTTCCGCGTCGATGCGGCACTGCCCGATGAGATTCTCAAGGTCATCTTGACGCAGAGCGACAAGAAGGGCGGCGGCCGCATTGAGCTTAAAGACAAGACCAGCGTACTCGGCGCTTTTGCCGAGGTCAAGGGCGTTAATTGGATCGTCTATGTTCAGCAGCCCATCGAGACGGCCTATTTGGCGGCCACCCAGATGCGCCGGCAGATCGCCAAGGTATTCGTGTGGGTGGTGGTGGTGACGCTGCTGCTTTCTTTGGCCGTTGCCGGCCATATCACGCAGCCGATCCGGGCGCTGAAAAAAGCGGCCGATCAGATCACGACGGGCGACTTTGAAGACCTGCCCGAGATGACGATGACCAATGATGAGATCGGCGACCTGGCGCAATCTTTTCTGCAAATGAGCGATTCCCTCAAGGAGAAGACGGGTGAGCTGATGCATGCGAAGGAGGAGCTGGAGAAGTTTACCCGGTTCCTGGAGAAGCGTGTCGAGGCGCGCACGCGTGAGCTTCGTGCGGCGCAGGATGAGCTCATTAAAAAGGAGCGGCTGGCGGCTATCGGACAGATGGCCTCGGTCGTCGGCCACGAGATTCGCAACCCGTTGGCCGTTATTAATAATTCGATTTTTTTCATTAAGGCCAAGCTGGCCAAAGAGGGGGAAAGCGATCCCAAGGTGGCGCGCCACATATCGATTATCCAGTCCGAGGTTAAGCAGGCCAACGGCATTATCGATGAGATCTTGACCTACTCCCGCTCGCGCGAATTCAAGCCGGAGCGGGCATCGCTCAACGCTTTCCTCGAAGACTTGATATCGATCTACCCCTATCCGCCGCACGTCGAGGTGATCAAGCAGTTCGATCCGCGCAATCCCATGGTCCAGATCGACCCCGACGAACTGCGTCAGGCCTGCCGCAACCTGATCGGCAACGGCGTCGAAGTCATGCCCAAGTCGGGCTACTCCAGTGTGAAGACCGAGATCGTCGATGAGAATTGGGTGCGGTTGGATATCGGGGATACGGGACCGGGTATTCCGCAGGACGTGCTGGATAAGATCTTTACCGCCTTCTTCACGACCAAGGCTCGCGGTACCGGACTCGGTCTTGCGGTTGTGCGCAAAGTCATCGACCGCCACCGCGGCAAGGTGGATGTGCGGACAGCCAAGGGGCAGGGGACGACATTCAGCGTCTTTCTGCCGCTGGACAAGACCCCCGAGGACGCGGCCGGCGCGCCGGCGGCTCCGGCGCAGGCGGCGCCGTTGTCGCCGCTGCCTCCCCCGCCCACCTCGCAGGATGCCAACCCTCCTCAGACGGCCATTCGTCCGGTCGATCCGAACATCGTCGGCAAAGGCTGATAAGCCGTCCATCGTCAGCGCGCCGGGTCGAAATACCGTTGTTTTTTTGTACGATAGGCTCAATGGCAGCCCATATCCTTGTTTGCGACGATGATGCGAATCTGCGCGAAAGCATCCGCGACAACCTCGAGCTCGACGGCTACGAGGTCGTCGAGGCGGGCATGGGCGGCGACGCGGTCGCCGCCGTCACGAAGCAGTCCTTCGATGTTATACTGATGGACTATAATCTCCCCGATATGACGGGGATCGACGCCATTCACAAGATTCGGGAGATCAACACCGAGAGTCAGATTCTTATGTTGACGGCCCATGCTTCTTTAGATACGGCGCTTAAGGCGATCCAGGAGGCGGTCTACGATTTCCTGGTTAAGCCCGTCGATTTCGACCACCTCAAGCGCGTCATCGCGAAGAGCGTGGATCGGCTGGCACTGCAGCAGGAAAACAGGCGCCTCGTCGATGATCTGCGGAAGGCCAACGAGCAGATGCTGTATCTGTCCAATATGAAGTCGAAGTTCCTGTCGATGGCTTCCCATGATTTGTCCAATGTGTTAATGACGCTGCAGGTCTCCTTTGAGATGCTGTCGGGGTCGATGACTCCCGACGGAGAGCAGAAAAAGCGCATGGGCTATATCTCCAACGGGCTCGCCCAGTTGGCGCGCCTGATTGAGGACCTTGTCGACTGGGCGTCGATCGAGCAGGGCAAGTTCCGCCTTGAGCGTGAGCCCCATGCCCCCGGCAGCATCGTCACCGACGCGGTCGGCGCGATCTCGGCGCGTGCGGCGCAGCGCGGGGTCAATATCAGTCATGAGGTCGAGAAGGACCTGCCGAAAATCAATGTCGACAAGAGGCGCTTGTCGCAGGTTCTGGGCAATCTCCTGGAGAACGCCCTGCGTCATACGCAGAAAAAGGGATCGGTGCGGGTTTGTGTGGCCCGCAACAAGAGGGGACTGTTATTTAGCGTGCAGGACTCGGGCGAAGGCATCGAGCCCCAGGACCTGAAGAGGATTTTTGAGAGTTTTTATCAGTCCTCGGGGAAGGGATCGCAGGGCCGGTTGGGCTTGGGCCTGTCGATTTCTCGTGAGATCATCCATAGCCATGGCGGGGAGATATGGGTGGAATCCAAAGGCCACGGCAAGGGCGCCTCGTTTTTGTTTACGATCCCTGAGGCCGCAAAGTCGTAGCGATCAAGACGTTGTCGGCGCATAGATTCACGAGCGTTCCAGGAGGGACGATGGCTGCTGCAAAGGCAAAGGCAAAGATTAAAATTAAGGCGAAGAAGCTGACGGTGCTGATCGCGGACGATCAAACGCTGTTTCGCGAGGGAATCAAGGATCTGCTGGAGAATGAAAAATCCATCACCGTCGTCGGGGAAGCTGCGGACGGGCTGGAGGCTGTCGCGCTCGCTAAAAAGCTCAAACCCAACGTCGTGCTGATGGATATCAAGCTGCCGAAGCTGGACGGCGTGTCCGCGACGCGGAAGGTGCGTGAGGAATGTCCCGACACCAATGTCCTGATCTTGTCGTCTTATGAGGATGAGGCGCATGTCATGGAGTCGGTGCAGGCGGGCGCGAACGGCTATCTGTCCAAGATGCTCCCCGCCGCGGAGCTGGTCAACGCGCTAAAGACCTTCGCCAATGAGGGTTTGATGATCCCACAGCCTGTTATGGGCAAGCTGCTTGAGGGCCTGCGGTCCATGTCCTCTTCGACCGCGGAGGCGACTTTGGTGGCGCTGACCAAGACGGAGATCCGGGTGCTCGCGCTGCTGGGCAGGGGTAATGCCAATAAAGAGATCGCGGCAGGTCTCGGCTGCAGCGTCAAGACCATCAAGAACCATCTTAACAGCATCTTTCAGAAGCTGGACGTGAGCAACCGGACCGAGGCCGTGGTCAAGGCCATCGAGATCGGCATGATATCGCCCGAGGACAGCGACTAGGCTTCCCGCCGGACGATAAGGCGACATGGCCCCGCTCCCCGGAAGGGGGAGCGGGGCCTTGCTTTTTCCGGATATTGAGTGCTAGAATAATTTGCCGAGACGGCAGCCGGACCCTAAGTTCTTAAGTCTGGCACCGGCGAGCGAAAAGAGGGTAAAGATTTTCGACAATCCCTAAAGACGAACTCCCTAAACGTCTAAAGTGCGGCACCGGAGCCCTCGTATCGCGGGCTCCGGTGTTATTTTATGGCGGAATTTGGTCCCAAATCCGTAGGCCTAAAGGCCAACAAAAAATAGGACCAAGGGCCTATGTGGGCGATTTGGGGCTGGGTTATAATACCGGGGTGAGACGTGCTCTCCTGATACTAGGTCTATCAGTATTGGCGGCGGGACCCCTGTATGCCGCGAATCCCACGATGGAGGATGATTTTACGTCCATCGTGGGCTGGTTGACCGCGCAGACGGCGCAGGGCTTGGCGTTCAACTCCGGCTCGACCTTTGATCCGCCCAACGAGATGCGGGCTTGGCGTATTCAGCCGGACTTCAGTTTGGGCCTCGGCTTGATGCCGTTCGACAAGAACGCTTTCCCTCAGATGCAGGTCGAGGCCCTGGCAGAGAAGGGGCTGAAAGACGACATGCCCAGCAAGGTCCTGTTCCCTAACTTGACGTTTCATTCCCGCATGGGGCTGCCCTGGCGTATGGATATGGGCATTCGGCTCGTTAATATGACGGTCCCCAAAAACTATCGCCTGTCGGAAACCATGGTCGGCAACGGCCAGAGCAATACCATGGGCATCGGCTTGCGCAAGCACTTCTTCGGCCGCGGGATGCCGCTGCTGACGGTTTCGGGAGCGTATAACCGGGTATTCGGCTACTTCAATTTCAAAACCCGTTTCAATGATATGGAACTGGTGCCGAACGTATTAACGGCCAGCAGCAATGTGTTCGGTCAGATGGACTGGAACGTGACGAGCATCGGCGTCAATTTTGTCGTCAGCCAGGTGTACGGCAAGTGGACGCCGTTTATCGGCGCCGGCTACAATCGGATTTCGGGCATCGTGGACGGACGTATGGAGGCGGTCTGGGAGACGCCGCTGATCGCCACTACGGTCGGCCGGGCGAGCGGTCGCCCGGAGCCCCATAACACCCGCTTGCTTCTCGGCTTTCAACGCGACGGCTCGTTTTTTAGCCTATTCGTCAACGGCGAGCTCAAGACCAGCGGCGTGCATGCCGGCCGGTCCTATATCGTGTCTACCGGGCTGGCGGCGCCGTTTCGTATCGGGGCCAGAAGCAGCGTTGTGCGTTATGGGCGCAATAAGCCCAAGGGCTACGCGTCGCTTCCCGAGCCGTCGCGCTTTACGTCGAGCAGCCGGGCGCGCCGTAAGAAGAGCCGCGGGGACGACCGCGTCTCTCACCGCAAGAGCCGGCTGGAGCGGTACTGGAACTGGGGCCGCAACCGCGATATGCGCAAAGCCAAGGCCGCGGCCGAGCAGGCGCCGAAGAAATCGAAGAGCGCCAAGCGCGCCAAGCGTGCTCGTCGAGAGCCTCCCGAGCTGATCTTCATCTACTAAACTCCCAGTTGACGGCACGGTTCTGGGACGATGGGCCCACCATATGGAGGGCCTTTTTCTTTTGCAAAAATCCCTAAAAGACCCATCCGCTCCCGAGGTTCTGCGGCTACCATCTATAGTAGGAGCACCTGTGAGAAGATACTGTGCCGTCATCCTGTCGGCGTCGTTGATCCTGGCCGCTCCCGGCCCGGGGAGCTGGGCGAGCGCCGCCCAGGTGGTGATACCGAAGACCGGAGCCGCGCCCGTGGTTTCGGGAGGCGTCGCGGTGCCGGTCGGGGCACAGTTTGCTTCGGGCATGCAGGCGGGCTTTAGCGCCGCTCCCGCGCTCTCCTTGGGCGTTTTGCCCGGGATGGACAGGACGCCTTCTCAGGGTGCCGTCTTTCAGCTTCCGGTTTCCCTCACGCTTCCCGTTTCCCCCGCGCTGCGGCGCAGTCATCAGGGCCTTTCCGGCGTAACCGGCGTCCCGGGTGTTATGCCCGTTCAGCCCGGCACGCATATGGGGGATGCGCAGAAGACCGGCCGGCTGCGGCAGGCTTCACCCTACGCGGCCCAGCCATCGCGCGGCGCCTTTAAGAATACCTTGCTGCAGTCGCTGCGGCTGCCCTCGCGTCTGAAGGATAGTTCACAGATGAGCGGGGAGGAGTTGTCGCGGACTGCTGAACACGATTTCCGCCTGCATGCCGGCGCCGGTGCGGGCGGCGGTTCCGGCGCCGTCAGCGCGACGCCGTATAAAGGAAGCGCGGTTTTCGCAGCTCCTTCCGGCGCGGGGCACACCGCGGTTCCCGGCGAAGCATCGGGCATCCGTCAGGGCTGGCAGGCGCTCGCCAAGCTCTTCGCGCGCAGCGGACCGGCGGGGCTCCCTTCCGGAGTGCTGAAGCTGCACACTCCCGACGGACCGGTTAAATCCATGAATATCCGCTCTGTCGCGGGAAGAGCTCCCGGTTCGGCGGGCGGGAGCGCGGTCCTGAAAAACAGCGCGGTCGCCGAAAAGAACACTGTTTCCGACGTCTCTGCGGAGGCAATCGTGCCGGGCGGAAAAGCGGCGCCGGCTATGTCCGGATCCAGCGGAGTTAAGCCGGCGGCGGCGATTGAGAAATCTTTTTCCGTAGAGAACGGCTCGGAGTCCGGCGCGCCGGTACGCGAATATCGCTCGGCCTATTTCCCGCTGACCGTCGCCATGGTTTCGGCGGCGGTGCTGGGGCTCGCCCTCGGCCTGCCGGCGCTGCTGCAGACGATCGCTCCCGCTCTGCTGCCGAGCGCCGCTCTGCAGTCGCTGTCGGCATCGGCCGGCGTCGAATTCTTCGGCGCGGCCCTGCGTGCCGCCGTGGACGTCATCGCGGCGACGACCGCGCTGAGCGCCGCGTATGCGCTGTGGGAGGCGTTCACTTTCGCGCTGGGCGTCGCGGTGCGCAAGCCGGTATCCGACCAGGAATTCTGGAGCTTTATCCGCCAGGAGCTTAAGGGCTGGGACCTGCATCCCAGCGTCCGGGAAAGCCTGTTGGGGACGGGGCCGGGGCGCGGGATGCTCAAGCCTTATCGACCGCCGGGACGCTTCGGCGGTCTGGCCTACGGCTTTACGGCGGGCGGGGCGATCTACCTGCGGCCGGAGATGATCCGGACGCCGTGGCTGTTCCGCTGGGTGCTCAAGCATGAGCTGGTGCACCTTAACAGGCATTTCTCCCGCGGCCCGCCGGAGCGGTTAACCGGGCTGCATCGGATCTCCCGCTTTTTTGTTTCGGAACTCGGTGCGCGATTCGGGGAATGGCGCTCGATTCGCAAGCTGCGCAGCCTGCGCATCCCGGTTCTGCACCGCGTCCTGAGCGCCGCGCGGCTTTCGCTCAAACGCAGCAAGCCTTATGACATGCTCATCGTTCATCCGGGCCACCATGAATCCCGCAACTCCAAGACCTATGCCGAGCTTTCCGGGGGGCTGGCGAATGTCGTCGAGCTCTATACCAAGGATCAGAGCGACAAGGCGGCGCTGCAGATTAAAAATGACGCTTTCGCGCCCGATGTCGAGGCCGGCATCCAGCGCCTGTCGAGCGGCGACCGGACGCCGGATGGGAAGCGCGTTCGGGATTATTTGCAGCGCGAGGAGAACGACAGCCGGTTCCGCCTGATCGTCTATCCGCAGTCTTTCGGCGCCCTGCCCGCAGCCGCCTCCAATGACGGCCGCAAGCTGCGCCGCGCTCTGCAGCGTCTCGACCGGGTGTATATGCTGTCGCGGCAGATGCCGCTTCTGCAGCGCATCGAGACGGTCCCGACTCGGCGGATCGGGCAGATCGAACGGCTGATCAATTCGCTCGGCATTGCCTGGAAGCCGGGAATGAGCCCCGAGCATCTCGAACAGCTGATCAACGAAATGTATTACCGTGCGTCCCGCGACGTCATGAGCGACGACGCCTTCGTGCAGACTTTGGAGAGCGTCTATGATGCGCTGCATCATCGGGGCTCTCTGCTGCTGCCCTTCGCGCCGGGCGAGCCGGGACTCGATATGGTCGAGCGGGTCATGCGGTACTGGCGAGCGGAGGACGGGGGACGCTTTAATGTTATGCGCGTCGACCTGCCCGAAGGCGGGCATGTCCTCGTCGCGCGCAAGAGCGAGCCGCGGGTCGATTTGTGGCTGCGGCCGGCGGCGGATAAGGCGATAAAGAAGTCGGTGACGAATGTGAACACGGCGCGCAATCAGACGCCCAGCCCCGAGGATATCCTGCGCGAAGCCGGCTTCAACGATGCGGACCTTGAGCGTTTTAAGAACGCGGACATGGAGGTGCGGCACGTTTTCGGCGCCGATGTCGGCGATAACCGCATTTACGTCAATGTCCGCCGCAGCCATGCGCAGCTGCTCAAGCAGTATGCGGTGGAGGCCGGCATCCAGTTCCAGAGCTCTGAGCGTTTCGCCCTGCATCTGGTGGAGAGCGGCCCGCTGCAGAAAGCGGATAAGGTGTGGAAGCTGGGCTTTACCGGCGCGGGCGGGCGCATCTACGATATCGACACCGGGCTTGATACGAGCCATCCGGATTTTGCGGACCGGCACATGGAATCGGTGGACTTCGTCGATGAAGGTCCGGAAGACTGGATCGGGCACGGCACGCATAAGGCGGGCATCTCCTACGCCAACGGCACGATTTATCGAGGCATGGCTCCGGGAGCCGAAGGACGCATGGGCAAGGTCTTCGCCCAGAACGGCATGGGCGCTTCCGACGGAGAGATTATGGCGGCCGCCGTGGATGCCATGCAGTGGGGCGCCGACGTCATCAGCCTCAGCCTCGGCAGCCCCGGGGCCGTTGAGTCGCCGCTTGCCGAGTTTTTCTCCCGCCTGACCAAGCAGAAGAACGCCAAGGGCGAATATCCGATCGTGACCGGATCGGCCGGCAACTCCGGACCGTTCAACAGCACCAAGAGCCAGCCCTCGGTGGGCGAGAACGTGGCATCCATCACCGCCGCGGCGAAGAGCCTGGATGACGGCGTGCCGGAGATTTCCTTCTATTCCTCCGTGGGGCCCGCCTACGACCGTCGCTACGGCCGGCTGCGCTACCGGCGGCCGCTGGGGCTGACGGCTTTGGGCGGCGACGTGACGACGCCGCCCGGCGTCAAGGACGTCTACGCGGACGGCATCGAGTCGGTCAAGTCCAAGGATATGCCGGCGGGTCCGTCGGACGCCGCGGACGGGCGCCACACGCGGATGTCGGGCACGTCGATGTCCAACCCGATGATCGCGGGCATCGCCCTGCTGGTGAAGCAGGCGGTGCAGAGCGTCGTCAAATCCGGGACGGAGGCGTACGATTTCTTCACCGCCGAGCTGCCGTTCGCCGTCAATATGATCCTCATGCGTTCCGCCGAGGATATGCGGGTCCCTATCTTCTTCCAGGAGGGGGGCTTCGTTGACGCGCAGGCCGCCGTGCAGCTCGCGGTCCGGTCGTTCGGCGGCGAGTTGATCGGCGGGATGCGGCGCGCCGTCCGCGCCGTCCGGTCTTTGGGGCGCTCGACCAATAAGGTGAGCGAAGCCGCCGCGAACAGCGATGCGCGGTCGTGGGATTGGATCGTGCGCGCGAAAGCGGTATGGGAACTCGAGGATCGTCCCTTCGCGGCGGGCGAGCGGGCGCGGCAGCGCGCCATTAAGAACCTGCAGGCCAAGGCGGTCGCGGCGCCCGGCGGCAATATCGACGGTCCAGAAGAGAGCCCGCAAGCGGACATGGTCAGCAAGCGGAAGCTCGGTGACGCCGGCAACCGGGCGATGCAAAAGGACTTCGACGCCGTGCGCAGCGACGTGGTCCCCGCGCTGATCGAGGCGCTGCAGGATAAGGTTTGGATCGTGCGGATGTACGCGGCCTTTGCGCTGCTGAATCTGCGGGCGCCCGAGGCGGTCCTGCCGCTGGCCGATGCGGCGCTGCAGGACGCCGACGGACGGGTACGGCAGACGGCCTTTCTCGCGCTGGCGGAGACGTCCGGCTACGCCGCGGACGAAGCCCTGCGTCAGGCGCTCAACGATGGCCGCCCCGATGTCGAAATGTACGCCGCCTATGCTCTGGCGCGCCACGGCGTCATGGAGGGGATCGCGCGCATCAGCGCCCATGCCCGCAACGCGGACAAGAAAGTGCGCTTTACGGCGGTCTGGCTCCTGGGGCAGCTGGGACGGCGGGCGCCTCCTGAAGTCACCGATGTCCTGGCCCGGCGCGTTATCGATACCGATGAGCGGGGAAATATTCGCCACCTCTCCGTCGCCTCGTTAACCGAAGTGGCGCGCGCCCGGCCCGAATCCCTCACCAATGAGACGATACTGAATCTCCTTTACTCTTCCGGCCCGCAGAACTTCGCGCTCACCCGCACGATCGCAAAATTCTTCGCCGTCGCTGCGCAGTCCTCGCTTATTCGCGATCGTATGGCCGAAAAGCCGCTGCGCGAAGACATCCTCCGCTTTATCCATAAATACAAGAACGCCGTGCATCGGCCCGGCGCCCTCGGCGAGATGGTGCGCCTGCTGTCGCGGATTTTGAACGTGCCGCTGGACTCTCCGACGCCGCTGCCCAACCCCAGCGGCGAGGGGGTGCCCGGAGTCGATCCGAACCTCGGCCCGGTCGATCTGATCGTTGAATTCCCGGAAGACGCGCCTGCGGGGGCGCGCATTCAGCGCTTCGAAGATTTTCGCGCTTACTCCGATGTAAGCAGGCGGGGCGAACAGTCGCGGCAGCGCGCTGCGCAGACGCTCGGTGAGCTCGGTTTGGCGCCGGAGATGGTGGGCACGCATGGGGCCGATCTCCAGGTCGCGATGCCGCACAGCCAGTCGCTGTGGTTCAGCGTGCCGGACGCCAAGGTGGTGGCGTTCGCCAGCGAGATGGAATCGCGCGGCTACCGCGTGCGCCGGGCGGCGCCGATGTACCGGCTGCTGCACGAGACCGGCGAGCTATCCGGCATGCCGGCGCTGCGCGAAAAAAGCGGGCTGACCGGCGACGGGGTTCTGGTGGCTTACCTCGATGAGGGGGGTGATACCCAGCACCCGGCCCTCCCGGCCAAGCGCATACGCGTCAAGAAGAATTTTACCACGGACGGCAGGTCCGGCGAAGTCGAGCGTGAGAGCGTTAGTCATGGGACCCATGGTATGGGCATCGTGGGCGGCGAAAGCGTCGACGGCTCGCCCTACGTCGGCATGGCGCCGGGCGTGGAGTTCGCGATCGGGAAGGTCCTCGGCGCCACCGGCGGCAGCGAGGCGACGGTGATGGCCGGCATGGAGTGGGCGGCCAGCTTGTCGGCCGATCCGCTGAAGGACCCGGTGATTATAAATATGAGTCTCGGCGGTCCCGGTGCGGCCGACAGTCCGATCAGCCGTCTCGTCAACCGCTTGCGGCTGAAGAATATCGGCGTCGTGGCGGCGGCGGGCAACTCCGGGCCGATGGAGGGCACGGTCTCCTCGCCGGCGAACGCGGCACTGGCCATCTCGGTCGGCGCGGTGGACAAGGCGAAGCATCTCGCCGACTATTCCTCACGCAGCGAGAAAGGCGTACGCGAGCTGTCCTGGGTGGACTTCGGCGGCGCGGTGTTCTTCGACCGGCCGAACCTTTACGATATCGTCTCGGCGCTCAATACCCGCCTGCAGGAAGAGATGGCGGATTCTCCGACCGGCGTAAAGTGGAAGGATAAGCTGCTGTACCACACCATGTCGGGGACGTCGATGGCCGCGCCGCATACCACGGGCAAGCTGGCGGTGCTCGTCGAGGGCATGCGCAAAGCCTTCCCCGAGGGCCTGCCGACCGGCTACCTCTTTTATATTGAAAAGCTCGTCGAAGCGACGGCCGCGCGCATGAAGGACAACGGCGAGAACGAGGTCGGGGCGGGCTTAATAGACGAGGCCGCCGCTCTGGCGGCCCTTGAGAAGGCGCTCACGGACCCGGCGAAGGTCCGCTCCGAGTCGGAAGCCATGATCCGGCGGGCCGCGGCGGATTACGGGCAGCCCGCCGCTCCCGCGTCCGCGGGCGGCTGGCTTGCGCACCTGCGGTCGGTGCCGCGGGCGGTCGGCAGCGTCGTGCACTCTTTCATGACGCTGTTTCTCTTTTAGGGTTTAGTCGCCGAGAATCTGCCGGGTTCGCTGTTCGGCGGAAATCACCGTGTTGTAGAGCAGGAAGGTGACGGTCAGCGGGCCGATGCCGCCCGGGACCGGAGTGATAAATCCCGCGACCTGGCGCGCCGATTCAAAGTCCACATCGCCGCATATCTCATTGCCCTTGCTGTATACGCCGGCGTCCAGCACGATTGCGCCGGGCTTGAGCCAGTCGCCGTGGATAAAGCGCGGTTTGCCGACCGCCGAGACTACGATGTCGGCGCGGCGGACGAGGCCCGGCAGGTCCTTGGTCTGGGAGTGGCACAAGGTCACCGTGGCGTCGAGGCAGGACAGCAGGTGCGCCGTCGGTTTGCCGACGATATTCGAGCGGCCGATTATGACCGCCGCCAGGCCCCGCGGGTCTACTCCGGTCTCCAGCAGCAGCTGGATGGTGGCGATTGCCGTGCAGGGGATGAGGGTGTCGGCGCGCTTGAGCTGCTGGAAGGACTTTTCCCGGAACAGCTTGCCGAAGTTCGCCGAGGTCACTCCCTCGACGTCCTTTTCCTGAGGGATCGCTTCGATAATGCGGCGGGCGTCCAAGTGTTCGGGCATGGGCAGCTCGACGATAATCCCATCAATATTGAGATCCTGGTCGAGCTTGCCGAGGATGCGCAGGACATCTTTTTCCTTGATGGACTGCGGTAGTGCCTCGACGGTGCACTCGACGCCCGCGTTCTTGCAGGCGTTGAGCTTATGCTTGAGATATATCTGGGATGACGGATCGCCGCCGATCGAGAGGATGGCGAGATGCGGCGGGCTGCCGCGCTTTTCCAGGACCAATGAAGAGCGTTCCTGCAGGTCCTTGAGCAGGTTCTGCGCGACCTTCTTCCCTTTGAGCAGCACCGCGCTCATGGTCGGCGTCCCTCCAGTACCCGCAGCATCTTGTACAGCGGTTCAATAAAACGGACGGGGCGGCCGTTGCGTCTTGCCGCCGTGATCAGTGGTTTTAGGATGGCGTCCGCTTCGGTCGGTCGTCCGGCGGCGATGTCCTGAGCCATGGAGTTGACTTGATCGGGGGCCGCGGCGCAGCCGCGAACTACGCGCGCGGCGGGCCGGGAGTCCAGCGATGGATAGCCGGCGGCTTTGGCGATGTCCGCCGCTTCATTGACGACGCGCACCAGGAGTTCCCGCAGCGCGGGTTCGGAGGCCAGCTCGCCGTTGGTCCGCATCGCCAGCGTGCCGAGCGGATTGATCGCGGCGTTGTGAATCAGCTTCGTCCACAGCAGGCGCTCGGGCGAGCGCACGATCCGGACGGTCCACCCGGCGCCGCGCAGCAGGACTGCGGCGGCGCGGCATGCCGTTTTGTTGGCCGGCGTCTCGGCGAGGGCGATCTCGCGGCCGCCGGTATGGCGGATTGTCGCGGAGCCCGTGCGCATGGCCGCGATATAGCAGGTTCCGAAGACGGCGCGCGCGGGCCCGTAAGCGCGCAGGATCGGTCCGGTGTGGCCGATTCCGTTTATGAGGCTGACGATCGGCGTCGCGGGATCGACGATGCCGCGGACGGCGGCCAGCGCCTTGCTTAAGCCGGCGGCCTTCACGCAGAGGAAGACCGCCCGGCATCCCGGACGGCGCGCGGGCCGGGGGGTTATGTCGAGCCAGCCGCGAATGAGCTTCCGGCGGCGGGGAGGCGCCGTGATGGTTAGGCCGCTGCGCTTGAGAGCGGCCGCGCGGGCGGCGCTGCGCGCGACCAGCAGCACCTGGTCGCCGCGGCGGCGCAGGCTGGCCGCGAGCGTGCCCCCGATCGCGCCCGGACCGACGACGGCCGTAAAAGCGTTTGTATGTTTTCGCGGCATCGCGCTAATGTACTATTTATCGCCGCAAAGAAAAACCCGCCCAGCATGGCTGGACGGGTTTTGTCTGCGGAACGTACGGTCTTAGCGCTTTTTCGCTTTCTTCGCGTTGACCATCTGGGCCCGGGAGATGTCGCCCTTCTTGTCGAGGAAGTAAAGGTAGCCTTTCTCCTTCGTGATGCCGGCCTTCGCGACCTTCTTCGGTTTGCCGCCCTTCTTGCCGCCGCGTGCCATGATCGCACGGGACACATCACCCTGCTTGTCGATGTAGTAAAGGAATCCCGACTCACGCGTCACGCCGACCTTCTGTACTTTCTCAGCCATTCTTTTCTCCTGTGCAGCGCCTTGTGTTCAAGCACGCTACGACTTAATATCTTCGACGGGGGATGCGGCATTTCCCGTCGGTCGACGGAGGATACTCCATCGGGTCTCAGAATACATTATCTCTCGTCGGAATGCAAGTATTTTCTCGTCGAGTTCCCGACGAGAAAAATAGGAGGCGGGGCTATTTGGTTTTAAACAGCGGGATCTGCGGCTCCGCCGGGCGCGTAATCAGCCGTTCCTTGAGCCACTTGTCGATGAGGTCTTTCGAGAAGCGGTATTGGCGTCCGATGCGCGATGCGGGAACCTTTTTCTGCCGGATGAGGTTATAAATTTTGGACCGGCCCATTCCCAGGTACTGCGCGAGTGTTTTGATGTCCATCACTTCGGGCGGCGGCCCCAGGAATTGCTTGCGTGAACTCTTTCTTTTTCGCTTTTTTGGCATAAATTCGCCGTTTACTGCGTGATTAACCGCTTGTTCTAATAATAGGTTACAGTTTGTGTTATATTCTGTCAATAGTTGCTGTCGTCGCGGGGTTGCGAATAGCAATTTTTATGGTACAATTTTGCATCTAGTTGGACCCCGCGCGGCGGTAGCCGGCGGCGGACACGGATAGCCGGAGGCTGACGTCCTGGATTCCGGAAGAGTATTTTTTTCGGATTGTCGGCGTCGCCTACGTTTTGTTAAAATTGGTGAACAATGCAAACCTATGAGACTGTAATTGTCGCACATCCGCGTCTTACTGATTCTGAAGTCGGTGTTTTCTCCGATAACGTCAAGGAGCAGATCGTATCGGGGGGCGGCGAGGTCGTGAGCGAGGATAAATGGGGCCGGCGCAAGCTGGCATACCCGATCAAGAAGGTGCGGGAAGGTTTCTATATTTACTTCAAGTTTCAGGCGGCGGGTTCCGTCGTCCAAAAAATGAATAAAAACTTCCGTCTCCAGGAGACGGTGCTCCGGACCCTGACGGTCGTCTCGCAGAAACCCAAAAGGGTGCGCATCAAGCCGGCAAAAGCGGCCAAGCTCGCGGCGACGGCGGCGGCGACGGCGGCGGCGACGGCGGCGACGGCGGCGACGGTGACGGCGGAACCATCCGAAATTATGGCGGCGGACTAATGAAAGATATCCGACTTCTGCAGCAGAATATCGTACTGATCGCCGGACATTTGGCGCGGGATCCGGAGTTCCGAGTCACTCCGGGAGGCGCCCCCGTATGCAATTTCCGCGTCGGCGTCAGCCGCCGGTTCAAAGACGGCAAGACCGGCGACTGGAAGGACGAAACCACTTGGATCAACGTCGAGGTATGGCGCGAGGCGGCCGAGCGGCTGAAGGATCAGCTGAAGAAGGGCAGCCCGGTGCACGTCGAGGGTCGGCTGAAGTCCGAAGACTATGAGGACAAGCAGGGTCAGAAGCGCACTATGTATAAGGTAGTCGCCAACCGTGTGCAGGCCCTGGAGAAGCGTGATTCCGGCGCGTCGTCTTCCTCGGGCAAGGCCGCGGCGGATATAGAAGAGGTTCCCTTTTAATGGCTAATACCGCACCGCAATCGTCGTCTTTTTCACGTCCCGGCGGAAAGTCCAGCGGCGGACCCCGCCGGGCGCCGGCTCCCGGGGGACGTCCCCCCCGTCGCGGCTTTACACCGCGCCGCAAGGTCTGCCGTTTTTGCGCGGACAAAGTGGGCAATGTGGACTTTAAGCAGGTCAACGTGCTTAAAACATTCACTACCGATCGCGGCAAGATTCTTTCCAGCCGCATTACGGGCAACTGCGCGAGCCACCAGCGTCAGCTGACGCGCGCAATCAAGCGCTGCCGCTATCTGGCGCTGCTGCCGTTCGCTTCTACTTGAGCTAAGAGAGTAATTCGCCATGAAGGTCATACTAAAATCTGATGTCGAAAAGTTGGGCCGCGCCGGGGACATTAAGAATGTCCGGCTCGGTTTTGCCCGCAACTATCTCCTCGTTCGCGGCCTCGCGATGGAGGCCACTCCGGTCGCCGTCCGCGAGTACGAGAAGAGCCGGGAGCGGCGGGAAAAGGCCCGCACGCAGACGCTGGAGTCGGCCAAGGCGACCTGTGAGAAGTTGGCCGCCGTCAAGCTCACATTCGACCGCAAGGTCGCCGAGGGAGGCAGGCTCTTCGGCTCCGTCGGCAAGACCGACATCGTGAAGGGCCTGAAATCTTCCGGCTACACCGTTGAGAAGGGGGACATCCTCCTGGATGCGGCGATCAAAGAGCTCGGCGAGCTAGAGGTTGAAGTCCGTCTCGCGCCCGAAGCCAGCGCGAAGATCAAAGTCGCGGTTGTAGCGCGCACCTAAGCTGTTAAGGGCTTCCCGCCCGGGATCGCCGTATGCCGACCGATACGCTGCAAGTACCGCCGCAGGCCATTGATGCCGAAAAAGCCGTTCTCGGCTCGATGCTCATCGAAGGCGAGGCGGTCGAAAAGTCTATCGAGCTCCTCGAAGAGAAGCAGTTCTACAAGGATTCCCACCGCAAGGTCTTTCACGCCGCCGTCAACCTGTTCGAGCAGGGGCGGGCGGTCGATATCGTTACCGTCGGCGAAGAGCTTAAAAAGCTGAAGTGGATCGGTGAAATCGGCGGCACAACCTATCTTTCCGAGCTCGTTGCGCATGTCGCGACCGCGGCGCACGTCGAGCATTATGCCCGCATCGTGCGCGATAAGGCCGTCCTGCGCGAGTTGATCCGGGTCTGCACCGGCATCGTCGGCGAGTGCTACGGCGAGATCAAGAAGCCGGGCGACCTGCTCGACGACGTGCAGGGTCGCGTGCTGGCGGTGGCCCAGAAGCAGGCCACCACCTCGTTCGCGGATATCAAGACTCTCTCGCACGAGGCCATCAAGGATATCGAGCGCCAGCATCAGAACAAGAATGCGGTCACCGGCGTGTCTACCGGCCTGGCCGAGTTTGACAAGATCACCGCCGGATTTCAGAAGGGCGACCTGATTCTGATCGCCGCCCGCCCGAGCCAGGGAAAGACCGCTTTGGCCCTCAATATCGCCGGGCAGGCGGTCCTGCGCAAGGACGGTCCGACGCCCACCGCCGTATTCTCCCTCGAGATGTCCAAGCATGCGATCATGACGCGCTTTATTTCGACGCAGGCGGGCGTCGACCTGCACAAGGTCCGCACTGGTTTTTTCCCGCGCAATCGTTGGACGGATTTGACCAATGCCGCGGCGCGCTTCTCGGAAGCGCCGCTCTACATCGACGACACGTCGGTCCTGTCCGTGCTCGAGCTGCGCTCGCGGGCGCGCCGGCTGGCGTCCGAGCTGCAGTCGCAGGGCAGGGAGCTGGGGCTGATTGTGATCGACTACCTGCAGCTGATGCGGGGTTCCAGCCGCCGCAGCGAAAGCCGGCAGCAGGAAGTGTCCGATATCTCCCGCGGCCTCAAGGGGCTGGCCCGCGACCTGAACATCCCCGTGGTCGCGCTGTCGCAGCTTTCCCGGCGCACCGAGGAGAAAGGGCGCAGCGACGCCCGCCCGCAGCTGTCGGACCTGCGGGACTCCGGGGCGTTGGAACAGGACGCCGATCTTGTGGCATTCATCTACCGCGAAGGCTACTACAAGCCGCAGGACCCGGATCCCGAGCTGCAGCGCAAGGCTGAGATTATCGTCGCCAAGCAGCGCAACGGCCCCACCGGCATTATCCACGCCGTATTCGATCGGAACATCACGCGCTTCAGTGATGTGGCCTCCGTTGCCGAACCTGAAGGCGAGGAAGAGGTCCAGGTCGTATTTTCGTGACCGCGGGGCGCCGTCCCGTGGTCGAGTTCCCCCGGTTGTACCGCCCCACCTGGGCCGAGGTCGACCTCGGCGTCATTCTGGCCAATCTGAGAAAGCTGAAGCGCCGCGTCCGCGGCGCCGAGCTGCTGCTGGTGGTCAAAGCGAACGGCTACGGGCATGGAGCGGTGGAGGTCGCGCGCGCGGCGGAACAAGCCGGGCTGGTTCGCGGCTTCGGGGTGTCGTCGGTGGAGGAGGGTATCGCCCTGCGCGAGGCCGGCATCCGGCGCTCCATTCTGATCCTTGGCTCGCTCTATCCATTCGAGAGCACCATGGCGGCGATCCGTTACGGCCTGACGCCCACGGTCGCGTCGCTTGAAGGCGCGCGCCTGATCGAGCAGGCGGCGGAATCGATGGAGCGTCTGCATGCGGACGGGACCCAGGCCCTGCCGTTGAGCTGTCACTTGAAGATCGATACCGGTATGAGCCGGGTCGGCGTGCGTTGGCCCGCGGGCCGCGAGGTCGTCGATTACCTGGAGCGCGCTCCCGGCGTGCGGCTGGAGGGGGTGTTTACGCATTTGGCCTGCGCCGAGAACGACGTCCCGGCGACCCGCCGACAGCTCCGGCAGTTCCGGGCGGCGGTGCGGGAGATCGAGCGGCGGGGACGAAAGATTCCCTGCCGGCATGCCGCGAACTCCGCGGCGGCGATGCGCTTTCCGGAGAGCCGCTGGGATATGATCCGGCCGGGGCTGGCCGCTTACGGTTTGTATCCCGGCTTCGCGCCGGCGCTTAGCCTGAAAACGCGGATCGTCTTCCTAAAAAGCGTTCCGCGGGCGACGCCCGTCAGCTACGGTGCGTTGTACCGGACCAGGCGCAAATCCCGGATCGCGACTTTGCCCATCGGCTACGGCGACGGACTGCCGCGGCTGATCTCGCTGGCGCGGCGCGGCCGGCCCGGCGTGCTGCTGAAAGGAAGACGCTGCCCGATCGTGGGCGCCATCACCATGGATATGACCATGGTCGATGTTTCCGGCGTTCCGGACGCCGCGGTGGGTGATGAGATCGTTCTGATCGGACGTCAGGGCCGCGCGATGGTGTCCGCCGGCGACTTGGCGCAGGCCGCTCAAACCATTCCCTACGAGATTGTTACCGGCCTGCAGCCCCGGCTCCCTCGGATATATATCCGTTAGCCGTCTTGTGCGCTGTCGCGGCGCCGAGATGGAAAACGTATAAAAAACATATACTTTTCTTCCTTTTCGCTTATTAAGGAAAATGGTAACATTGGAAAAGACCGCGCAGCATGCTGTGTGCATCACATGAGAGCCTTCGCACTTTCCCTGGTTTTTGTTTTCGCTCCCTGCCTCTGGGCGTCCGCTGCCGCCTCGGATGCCGCCGCGCCGGCGGAGGACGCGGAATTCGGCGACTTTGAGGACGAATTCGGCGGCGCGGCGGAGGCAAAGAAGGTCTTCGATCCGCTGCGGGGCTACAATCGCTTCATGTTCAAGGTGAACGACAAGTTCTATTATTATTTGCTGCGGCCCCTGGCGCTGCATTACCGTTTCGCCGTTCCGAAGCAGGCGCGCACCGCGGTCAGCAAGTCCTTCCATAACCTGTACTTCCCGGTACGCTTCGTCAATACGCTGCTGCAGCTGAAATTCAAGAAGGCCGGGATGGAGTTCGGCCGTTTTGTCGTAAACTCCAGCGTCGGCGTCGGGGGCCTGTTTGATCCCGCGGGCCGCTACCTGAAATGGCGCCCCAGCGACGAGGATTTCGGCCAGACTCTCGGCCATTACGGCATGGGCGGCGGCTTCCCGGTGGTCCTGCCCCTGCTCGGCCCCAGCAATGTGCGCGACGGCCTGGCGCTGGCGCCGGACGCTCTGCTCAACCCCCTGTCTTATGCCGTCGAGCTGCCGATGAGCGTCGCCGCCAGGGCGGGGGAAAAATTCAACTATGCGTCGCTCCATCTCGGGGAGTATGAGAGCGTGAAAAAAGATGCGCTCGATCCGTATACTTTCCTCCGTGACGCCTACGAGCAGAATCGCGACAAGAAAATTCAGGAGTAGCCCATGAACAAGATGATATTCGCCGTGCTCGCTCTTTTGCTGCTGTGCCCGCCGGTTTTCGCCGACGAAGAGCTGCAGAAGGTCTCCGTTCTCGTCGAGACTTCCGCCAACAAGATCTTGGCGGCGCTCAAGGACAAGACGCTCGAGCGCGAAGCCAAGCGCAAGCCGGTCATGGCGGAAGTCGACCGGCTTTTCGACATGGAGCGCATGGCGAAGCTGGTGCTGGGACCGACAAATTGGAAGCGGTTCGACGAGAAGCAGCGCGCGCAGTTTACGGAGCTGTTTGTCCGGCTGCTGAAGGATTCCTATTTTGAGAAGGTCGACCTCCTGTCGGACGAGAAGATCGAGTTCGGCAAGCCCGCGTGGGAGGAGAAGAAGATCCATATGTCGGCCTTCATCCTGTCGAAGGACAAGCGCTACGAGATGATTTACAAGCTGTACAAGAAGGGCAGCGGCTGGAAGGCCTACGACGTCGAGATCGAGGGGATCAGCGTGGTGCGGTCCTACCGGTCGCAGTACGAACAGTTTCTCAGGGACGGCACGCCCCAGGAGCTGCTGGTCAAGATGAAGGAGAAGTCCCTGGCGGCGCCCGCAGCTTTTCAGAAAAAGGACGGCGATAAGCCGCAGGAGAAAAAACCCTGATCTCCATCTACGAATCCATCGTCCTGCAGCGCGCGAAGGCCGTGCTCCTCGTGCTGTTGGCCTGCCTTACCTTTTTCGCCTACTGGATCAAGGACTTCAGGCTCGACGCTTCCAGCGACTCGCTGGTTCTCGAGCACGACGACGATATCCGCTACTATCGCGAGATCAACGTCCGTTATGAGAGCGGCGATTCCGTCGTTATTACCTATGCGCCCGAGGCGGATCTTTTCTCCGATCAGTCGCTCGCCCGGCTGACGGCGCTGCGCGACGAGCTGCGCGCTTTCAAGAGCGTGAGCTCGGTCGTTACCCTCCTGGACGTTCCGCTGCTGAAGAATCCTCCGGGGCTGCTCAATGAGCTCAAGGATAATATTAAGACGCTCGAGTCGCCGGGCGCCGACCGGCGGCTCGCGATTGCTGAATTTCGCGACAGTCCGATCTACAGCAATATGCTCGTCAGCCCGGATCTGAAGACGACCGTGCTGCAGGTTAACTTTCAGTCCGACAACGACCACGAGAAGCTCCTGATCCGCCGCTCGGAGCTCCTCGAAAAGAAGTTGGCCGGGCCCCTGCCCGAGGCCGAGCGCGAAGAGCTGGCGCGCATCGAGTTGGAGCACCGGCTGTTCAAGGACCAGCGGCGGGCGCAGCGCCATGAGGATATCGCCCGCATTCGCGGCGTTATCAAGCGCTACGGCGCCGACGCCCGGTTGTTCCTCGGCGGAGTGCCGATGATCGTCGACGATATACTGTCGTTTATCCGCAGCGACCTCAAGATTTTCGGAGCGGGGATGCTCGGCTTCCTGGTGCTGGCGCTAAGCGTCATCTTCCGCAAGCCGCGCTGGGTGTTTTTGCCGATGCTCTGCTGCGCCGCCTCGACCCTCTCGATGATGGGACTGCTGGGCCTGCTGCGCTGGGACGTGACGGTCGTCTCCTCGAACTTCATCTCCCTGCAGCTCATCTTCACCATGTCTTTGGCGATCCATATCGTCGTGCGCTACCGGGAACTGCTTAAGATCAGCCCGGACGCCGCCAACCGCCGGCTGATCTCCGATGCCGTCGCGTCCACCTTCATTCCCTGTCTCTATGCGGTTCTGACGACGATCGCGGGCTTTACTTCTCTGGTCGTCTGCGACATCCTGCCCGTCGTCAATTTCGGCTGGATGATGACGCTGGGCCTGGTCGTTTCGCTGCTCGTCACGTTTCTGCTGCTGCCCGCCTGTCTGGTCCTGATGCCGAAGCATGCGGCCGCAACGGAAAAGGATTTCGGCCTCCCCCTGACGGCCTTCTTCGCCGGTTTAACGGAGAGATACGGGCGGGCGATACTCGTGGTGAGCGGCTGTGTGGCGGTGGCGGTCGTCGCCGGCATTATGCGGCTGGAAGTGGAAAACAGCTTCATCGATTATTTTAAGGAGTCGACCGACATCTACCAAGGGATGCGGTTCATCGACCGGGAGCTCGGCGGAACGACGCCGCTCGACATCATGCTCGATTTCTCGAAGGAGGAGCCGGCTGAAAAGACGGCGCCGGCGGCGGGCGCTGAGGATGAGGACTTCGACGATTTCGGGGAGTTCGAGGAAGCGGAGAAGGACCCGTCGAAGTACTGGTATACGAAATCCAAGCTCCAACGCATCAGCGAAGTGCACGACTATCTCGACGGCTTGCCGGCGACCGGCAAAGTCCTGTCTTTGGCGACGCTGTGGAGGACGGCCGGCGAACTTA
The DNA here is from genome assembly GCA_043827405.1 of Elusimicrobiota bacterium. Classification (GTDB taxonomy): domain Bacteria; phylum Elusimicrobiota; class Elusimicrobia; order UBA1565; family UBA1565; genus JBDRPD01. The sequence goes on from JBDRPD010000083.1 coordinate 161,469, forward strand.
ATCAGGGGCGGGAGTTTGATAACTTTACGCTGGCCATCCTGTTCGGACAGATGCCGGATCAGTTCAAGGGCGCACTGGTGACCCCGTACGTCTCGCTCGAGAACAGCCAGGCGCGCCTGACCACGCGCATTAAGGACTCGATGAAAGATCTTCGCCGCGACGCCCTGATCAAGAAGATCAAGTCGGACCTCGTCAATGTATACGGCCTTAAGGAGAGTGAGTTTCGCGTTACGGGCCTGATGGTGCTCTACAATAATATGCTGCAGAGCCTGTTCCGCTCCCAGATTCAGACCATCGGGCTAACGGTCCTGGCGCTGACGCTGATGTTCCTGGTCCTGTTCCGCTCGCTCAAGATCGCGCTCATCGCGATCTTCCCCAACCTGCTCGCCTCGATGACGGTGCTGGGTGTTATGGGGCTCGCCGGGCTGCCCTTGGACGTGATGACGATCACGATCTCGGCCATCAGCGTCGGCATTGCCGTGGATAATACCATCCACTACCTGCACCGCTTTCGGCGCGAGATCACTAAGGACTGGGACTACCTGCAAACCATGCACCGCTGCCACGCCAGCATCGGTCACGCCATGTACTATACGTCGCTGACGATTACGATCGGCTTCTCGATCCTGTCGATGTCCAATTTCATCCCGACGATCCTGTTCGGCCTGCTGACGGCGCTGGCGATGGTGATGGCGCTGGCCGCCTCGCTGAGCCTGCTGCCCCGGCTCCTGATCATCTTCCGGCCGTTCGGTACGGGCAAGAGCTGAAGTTATGCCGAAGCTGAAATCCATCTATATCTGCCAGGAGTGCGGCCAGTCCACGACCAAGTGGGCGGGCCAGTGTCCGGCCTGCCGCGCCTGGAATACTTTGGTCGAGGAGGTCGTCGAAGAGCGGCCCGCCGCGGCGGTCAAGAGCGCGCCGCGGCCGCTGACGGACTTCACTTCCGAAACGGTCCCCCTGGCCGATGTCCAGGCGGCGGAGGCCGCGCGGACGCCGACGCGCCTGAGCGAGCTGGACCGCCTGCTGGGCGGCGGGCTGGTGCCCGGACACGTGCTGCTTCTCGCCGGAGCCCCCGGGATCGGGAAATCCACTTTGATGCTGCACGCCGCCGGCAGCCTGGCGGCCGCGGGCAAGGTCCTTTATGTCAGCGGCGAGGAGTCTCTCAGCCAGGTCAGCGGCCGCGCCAAGCGGCTGGGCCTGCGGGGCGAAGGCATCTACCTGCTGGCGGAGACCGATCTGGTGAAGATTTTGGACGCGATCCGCAAGCATGAGCCGCGCTTTATCGTTATCGATTCGGTGCAGACCGTCTATCATCCCGAGCTGGGGGGCGGCCCGGGCTCGGTCGGACAGGTGCGCGAGTGCGCCGCCGAGCTCCTGCGGGCGGTCAAGCAGCGGGACGCGGCGCTGTTTCTGCTGGGGCATGTCACCAAGGAGGGCAGCGTCGCCGGGCCCAAGGTCCTTGAGCATATCGTCGACACGGTCCTGCAGTTCGACACCGAAAAGCATCATCAGCTGCGCGTGCTGCGGGCGCAGAAGAACCGCTTCGGACCGACCTCCGAGATCGGAATCTTCGAGATGCGCGAGGACGGGCTGCATGGGGTAACCGATGCCTCGGCCTTTTTTATTGAGGAACTCGACCGGGCCCCGGTACCCGGGCGCGCGATCTCGGTGGCGGTTGAGGGCTCCCGGCCGATGCTCGTCGAAGTACAGGCGCTGGTGTCGCCGACCCGCTATCCCTTGCCGCGGCGCATGGCGACCGGTATCGACGTCAACCGCGTGCTGGTGCTGGTAGCGGCGCTGGAGAAGCATCTGGCGGTGCGCTTTGAGAATCAGGATATCTTCGTGAACCTGGCCGGCGGGGTGCGGCTGCGCGATCCCGCGATTGATTTGGCGGTGTGCCTGGCGCTTGTTTCCTCGGCGCGCGAGGCCGCGCTGCCGTCGGATCAGGTCTATATCGGCGAGGTCGGCTTGCTGGGCGGCCTCGGCCGGGTCGCTTTTCTTACCGAGCGGCTGCAGGCGGCCGAGCGCGTCGGCTTTAAGAGCGCGGTCATCCCCAGCCGGTCGCGCAAGGACCTCGCCGGCGGCAAAAGAAAGCTGCGGCTCGTCCTGCAGGAAGCCGACGACATGGTCGCCGCTGTCGGCCGGGTACTAAAAATATGAGGGAGTCATTATGATTACATGGCTGTATCGAGTAATGGTTTTGGTCGGCTGTCCCGCTCTCGTCTACTTTCAGATCGCCAAAGACCCGCGGGCGGTGCTTATCGGGCTCGGCGTCGGCGTCGTCCTCGTGGTGTTTGAGCTGCTGCTTGAGAAGATCAGTCTTATTACCTTGGTTTCCGGCGTTCTCGGCGCGAGCGCGGGGCTCATTATGGCGAAGCTCGCCGACTATACGGCCTTCCAGGTCGGCGACGAGGCCTTTTATCATGCCTGGGGCAAGTATTCCGCGCTGCGCTACTTCGCCTTCGGCATCCTCGGCATGTTCGTGACCATCCGCAAGATCCTGCCTGAGATCGATACCCTGGACAAGGATATTCTGGCGATTTCCAAGCGCCGGGGATCCAATATGAAGGTCCTCGATACCAGCGCCATTATCGACGGCCGGGTCGTGGATATCTGCGAGACCCATTTTATCGGCGGCTCGCTGATCGTTCCGCGCTTTGTCCTTAACGCGCTGCAGCACATGGCGGACTCCGGCGACAGCATGAAGCGCGCGCGCGGCCGGCGCGGACTCGACATCCTGGCGCGCCTGCAGGAGAACCCGGAAATCCCGCTCAAGATCATCGACAAGGACGTCCCCGAGATCGAGGACACGGACGCCAAGGTCGTGCGGCTGGCCAAGCAGCTCGGCGGCAAGGTTTTTACGACGGACTTCAATCTCAATAAGATCGCGTCTCTGGAGGGCGTGCAGGTCCTCAACGTCAACGACCTGACCAACGCGCTCAAGCCGGTGGTGCTGCCGGGCGAGAAGATGTCGCTGTTTGTCATGAAAGAGGGCAAGGAGCGCAGCCAGGGGGTCGGCTATCTCGACGACGGAACCATGGTGGTCGTCGAAGACGGCAAGTCGTATATCGGCGAACGCATCGATCTTGTGGTTACTTCCATCCTGCAGACTTCGCAGGGCCGGATGATATTCGGCAAGTTCCAGGAGCCCGAACAGGAGCCGGCCTAGCGGTCTTCTTCTTCCGCCGGCAGGTCCGCCAGCGAGTCGGGGAGCTGCTCCAGCATCCGCAGGAAGTCCTTGACGTCGGGCATCCGCGTCCGGTGGTCGAGGTCGAGCGCGCGCTCAAGCAGCACGGTCAGGCGCGGGTCCGGCTCGCGTCCGCCGATATGCGGGAGTTCGCCGGTCAGCATCTCGTAGCAGCATAAGCCCAGCGAATAGATGTCCGAGATCGGCGTCGTCTCTCCGCGCTTAGCCTCGGGCGCCGCGTAGCGTTCGGCGCCTTCCCCGGTGGTGCGCGCCAGCACGAAATCCGAGACCTTGATATAGCCCTTATTGGTCACGATGATGCGCTCGGGGCTCAAGCCCCCGTGCGCTATGCCGTGATGGTGCGCATGCTCCAGGGCGCGGCAGACGGGGATCAGGATGTCGCGCACCTGGCCGACCGGGAATTCGCCGACCTCTTCCAGGATGCTGTGAACGCTCTTGCCCGGGGTGTAGCCGTAGACGATATAGAGTCCGGAGGCGATATCGAGAATCTCGTAGAGGTCGACGATATTGGGATGGCGCAGCTTGGCCGCCGCGCGCGCCTCGTCGAGGCGGCGGGCGCGCTCTTCGGCGGGCTGGGCCTTGCTGCCGGCGTAGAGCCGCTTGATGAGGGCGGCGCGGCCCAGCGTCTGGTCCTGCGCCTTCCATATTTCGACGGTTCCGTCGTAGCCCATGAAGCGGATTAGATCGTACTTCTCGGCGATCGTCATATTGCGCCGCAGCTTCAGCGGCGGCAGCGGGGTGCGTGAGATTATTGTTGTTTTCGTTTCTGTCTTCTGCTTCGGGGCGACGTTTTCCGTCCAGGAGCGGAGGCGCTTGGCGACGGTTCCGAAGGCGTCCAGCTTCGTCTGCTTCGGGTCTTTACGGCGGCGCGTCAGCATCACGATCGCCGCCATGAGAGCGACTCCGAGCAGCGCCCCTAGTATCATGAAAAGCGCGTTGGTGCCCGAGCCGCCCTGCGCTGTCGCCGCCGCCGGCGCCTCCTCGTCGCGCAGCAGCTTCCAGCTGCTGCCTTCGGCATCGAACAGGTCGCGGCTGTCGGCGTATTTTAGGTAGCGCAAAAAGCGAGCCGGGTCCAGCTTGGCGGCGATGCGCAGGTTCTGCATCCGCAGCTCTTTGTCTCCGCTCTGCTCATGCGCCAGCGCCAGCAGGAAGAAGGCGTCCGCGTTATGCGGTGCCAACGCGGTCGCATAAGTTGCGCTTTCCACCGCTTCGGCGAAGCGTTTCTGCTCCAGCAGGCTTTGCGTCAGGATGATGACCGCTTTGATGTCGCCGGTGCCGCCGACCATGGCGGAGCGCGCCGCGGCCTCGGCCTCGGGGAGGCGGTTGCCGCGCAGCAGCTTCTCCGCCTGACGCAGCGGGGCGCCGCGCACGGCGTTGGTCGCCGCAGCGCGGGGCAAATCCTTTTCTGTCGCCGGGCGGGGCGGGGGTTCGGCGAATTTCTTAAACGCCGGCCAATCCGACACGGAGGAGGTCGCCGGTATGCTCGCCGGCGATGCGTCCCCGGCGCTTTTCGGGCTCTTGCGCGCGGGTTCGCGCCGCGTCGCGCGCGCGCCCGCGTCCTGATTATTATCCTGGTCGCCGCCGGATTTTCTGAACTTCCAGTGATCCCGAGTGCTTATGTCGGGCCGCGGGTCGCGCTTGAGGCTCTGCGCCGGGGGCTTGACGTCGAGGTTGTTGTAGCCCGCGGGGCGGGTATAGGATACGTCGCCCGCGGGCTTCTGCTCTACGATCGGCTTTTGCGCGTTGAGGTTCTGCAGCATGAGGTCGATCTGTTCGCGCTGTTCGGGGGGGAGAGATTCATTGGCGGAGATCTTCTTCAGGGTATCGATCTGCCGCATCAGCAGTACCGCGTCGTCCATCTGCTTTTGGCCGTCCTGCATGGAATATTCGTAGTCCTTGTCCTTGCGCTTGCCGGATTTCTGCTTATCGCCGGACGCTTTCTGCGGCGGCGGGTCGGCGTTCTGCGGCGCGGCGGCGATCAGCAGCGACGCGGCGAGAAGGCCGGCGGAGCAGCGGAGGAAGCTCCTCATTTCTTTTTGTGGTAAAAGTCCTTTCCGGGCTGGATCTTAAGCATCATGCCCGGGCGCAGGAGGCGCGGGTTATGGATATTGTTCTGCTGCATGATATTTTTGACCGTGGTCCGGTAGCTGCGGGCGATTTTTCCGAGGTAGTCTCCGCGGCGGACCTTGTAGCGGACGAGCTCCGGCCCGGGGTTCCAATCCTTCACTGCGGCAAGTTTTTTCAGGAACTCCTCCTTGACGCCCTGCGGGATGCGCAGCGGAAAGCCGGGGCGGTTGCGGGGCGTGCACCAGGCGCGGATATGCGGATTGAGCCGCTGGATCACTTCCTTGGTTGTCCCGGCGCACTTGGCCGCGATGCCGAGATCGAGGTCGCGGTCGAGCTCCACGATGTCGTAGGGTTCGGGTTCCTCGTAGTTGGGCTTGATGCCGTAGTTTTCCGGAGCTTCGCCGATGAGCACGCAGGCCATGAATTTCGGCACATAGTTGTGCGTCTCCTGCGGCAGGACCTTGCGGTCCGCCAGCTTGCCGAAGTCGGCCGAGTTGGAAAACTTAAGATCGCGGCCGATGCCGTTGAGCCCCCGGTTGTAGGCGGCCAGCGCCAGGTGCCAGTCCTTGAACCACTGGTGCAGGTCGCTCAGATGACGGATCGCGGCCTTGGTCGCCTTCTCCGGGTCGAACCGTTCGTCGACCCAGTACGAAACCTCCAGGCCGTAGGCGCGCGCGGTGAAGGGCATGAACTGCCATAAGCCCGCGGCCCCGGAGCGGGAGACCGCGTTGCGCTTGTATTCGCTCTCGGTCATGACGAGGTAGAAGAGCTCGCGCGGCAGGCCCGCTTGGCGCAGCTCGGACTCGATGAAAGCGCGGTAGCGTCCGGAGCGTTCCAGCGCTTCACGGACGGAATCGGGCCGCTTTTCAGTGTAGAGCTGGATAAACTTCTTGGTGATCTCGTTTTCCGGATCGATCTCGATGGTATGCTGCTGGGAGGAAATGGGAGCGGCCGGCGCGGGCGGGGTCTCCTCGAGCACTTCAGCGGAAACCTGCAGGTCGGAGGGGTACTCGGTCTGTGTTTCGCCCGCCTCCCAGGTCCGGACCTTCTCGAGCATGCTCAGAAAATCGGCCTTAAGCTCGATCGTCAGCTGGTCCTCCTCCAGCGAGGAGGTCAGCAGGGCAAAGGCTTTCTTGACGGCCGCCCGCGCCTGGCGGACCTTGCCTTCCTGAAAGAGCTTGATCCCCTGTTCGTATTGGCTCTCCGCCACCCGCAGCTGTTCGAGGAGCAGCGCGTCCGGATCGGCGTTCTCTTCCTGTCGGTCGGAGGCGTAGACGGGCGCCTCGGGCGGCGAGGTGTCGGGCGGCAATGCCCGCGCCGCGGGAACGAGCAGCAGCAGCAGCGCGGCGAACGGTTTCACCTAGGCCAGCTTCTTGCCGCAGCCGCCGCAGAACTTCACGGTCGGTCCCGCTTGCGCGCCGCACTTCGGGCAGGCGATCGAGCCGAGTCCCTTGCCGCAGTTCTGGCAGAACTTGGCGCCGGCGGCGACGTCGGCCTTGCAGCCGGGGCATTTGGCTGTCGGCGCGACGACCGGCTTGCCGCATTCGGGGCAGAATTTCGCGGTGGCCGGCACCTGGGCGTTGCACTGGTCGTTGGTGCAGGAAGCCGTCTGCTGCGGCTGCGTCGAGGCGGCCGAGCCCATGACGCCCGCCATCATCCCGCCCATGCCGGCGCCGGCGCCCAGGCCCATGCCCAGGCCCATGCCGCCGCCCATCATGCCGCCGCCCTCGTTTTTGGCCGCGCCCTCCATGGTGTCGAAGGTGCGCTTCATGCGGTAGTTCTGGCCGCCGAGGATGTCGATTTCGGCCCGCTCGGAAAGGGCTTTCTTCAGGCGCTTGACGGTATCGTCGTCGTCCGGGACGTTGACCGACTGCAGCATGAAGTTGACCAGCTGGATGCCGAAGTTCGCGAAATCCTTGCCGATCTTCTTATGCAGATCTTCGGAGAGGTCCTCGAGGTAAGCGCTGATTTCGAGCAGGTTGATCTTCTTGCGGATGATCGTCTCCGCGATGTAGTCCTTGGCCTTGGTCAGGATGATGCCGCGGAAGTAGTCGGTCAGGGCGTTGACCGTGAACTCGTTCTGCGTACCCGCCAGCTGGACCACGAACTTGCGCGCGTCCGTGACGCGCACGCCGAACTGCCCGAAAGCGCGTATCGGCAGGAAGATGTTGTACTTTGGGTCCAGGATCGGGATCGGGGATTTTGTACCCCACTTCACATCGAGCTTGGTGGCCTTGTTGATGAAGTATATCTCGGCCGCGAACGGAGTCTCGCCGCCGAACGGGGCCTTGATCAGGCGCCGGAGGAGCGGAATGTTCAGGGTGCGCAGAGTATGCGTCCCGGGGCCGAGCAGATCAAGCGCCTGGCCGCCCTTGAAGAACAGGGCCTCCTGGGATTGGTTGACGATGACCTGCGTGCCCCAGGTCAGGTCGTCCGGAGGATGCCGCCAAACCAAGATGTCCGCCGGGCCGTCAAATTTTACTCTGTCGATTATCGCCATATTCCCTCCGCAGAAAAGCAAAGTTAGCTTAAGACTCCGTCCGACGGTTGTCAAGCCCTCATTATTTCGCGGGCCGGACGATGGGCGGGTCGCCGGCCTCTATGATCTCGACGGTCGCGCCCTTCTCGATCGCGCCGCTGTCGGCGAGCGCCTCGACAATCTGGGTGCCGAACTGCACCCGGCCTTCGGGTTTGAGCGGGCCCAGAGCGAGACCACGGCGCCCGACGGCCAGCTCGCCCTCCTCCGGAGTGTCGAGCGGCGCGGTGCTCCCCGCGTCGGTGTCGAGCGGGCCGCGATTGAACATCGGCAGGCGGGGGATCATGAACAGCAGCGATATGATGCCCGCGACCCCGCCGGCGCCCGCGGCGGCCAGGACCCAGAGAACTTCGCGCAGGCGGTCCCACTCCCAAGGAGCGTGCGGCACGACAAAAGGGACGATCATGAGATAGAATCCGATCATCAGGCACAGGAAGCCCCCGATGCCTGCGAGCCCGAAGCCCGGCACCACGAAGATCTCGAGCGCGATCAGAAACAGTCCGGCCAGGACCAGCAGCAGATCGAACCAGCCCGCCATGTCCGCCAGGTAATGGCCCCAGAAGACCACGATGAAGCAGGCGATGCCGGCGGCGCCCATCCAGCCGAAGCCGGGCATATGCATCTCGCCGGAGATCAGCATGAAGCCGAGAAATACCAGCAGACTCGTCGCGGCGCTGCCGGTGATGATATCAATGAACTTTTCCAGCCCGGTCTTGCGGGCATCGATCAGCGTCGGGTCCGGGATGTTTTCCCGGCGCAGCGCATACGTGATCGAGTCGGCCGGCTCGGCGAGCCCGTAGCGGATCGCCCGGCGGGCGCTGAGGTTCAGGAGCTTCCCCTTGGCGATGACCAGCTCGGGCTCGCCGCGGATTCGCCCTTCCTTCTTCAGGCGTTCCAGCTCCGGCGCGGTGACGAAGTGCGTTTCGCCGCCGGCGGTGACGCGATGAACTTCCAGGTCCTTGTCGACCATGGCGGCGGCGAGCGCCGCCGGGTAATTGTTGCGCTCGGCAAGGGCGCGGAACTTCGCCCGCAGGGCGGAGATGTGCTTCTCTCCCGCCGCCTCCGTTTTGCCGCCGCCGCTCATCACGGGAGCGGCGGAGCCGATCGAGGCGCTTGGGGCCATGTAGATTTTGCCGCAGGCGAGCGAGATCAGCGCCCCGGCCGACCAGGCCTTGTCCTCTACCCAGGCGAATACCGGGATATTGGGCTCCTGCGCCGCGCGGGCGATGTCGAGCGCCGCGTCCACGCGCCCGCCGAAAGTGTCGATGCGCAGGACAACGGCGCGCGCGTCTTCCCTGCCGGCGAGCGAGCGCCGGACATAGGAGGCGAGGCCATGGGTAATCTCGCCGTCGATATGGATGACCAGAACCTTGCTGCCGGCGGTCGTGGGAGCGGGTCCGCGGCTGGCGGCGAAGCCGACGGCCGCATAGAGCAGGCCGGCGGCCAATGCGGCCAGCGATCTTGTAAGCGGTTGCGCGTTCATGCCTGAAGGTCCTGCTGCGCCTGTTGGTAGAGGAGCTTGCGTTCCGCCGCGATCATGCCGCGGATGTCCTGCGCGTTCATCTTGAGCTGCCGTCCGAAGGCCAGCAGGGTGTTCATCTCCGGCCGGGATATCTCGCCGTCGGCGAGGCTCATTTGGATGACGCCGCGGAGGAATATCCGAGCCTCCTCGGGCGTCTTCGGCGCCGGCACTTCCAGGTGTCCGCTGCGGGCCGCGCTGAGCAGCCCGTCGAGCTTGACCCGCGGTATCGTATGCTTCCTGGCATAGGCCTGCGCGAACGCCAGCTCCCGCTGGTCGATGCGGCCGTCGAGGATCATCGCCCCGACGAGCACGGCCAGCGCCTGTATGGGCGGCATGGCGCCCGACCAGCCGGCGTCCGCGCCGCGCGCCGCAACGCTCTCGGCGGCCAGCAGCGGAGTCGGCTGGCGCCACTGGCCGTGGGGCATGATGCCGGTCAGGACCCAGCGGCGGCTGCCGTCGTTGGCCGGCGAGCCGCAGAACTCGCAGGCGGCCTGCCGGCGCTCCGCGGGCGGCGCGCCGCAGCTCGCGCACAGCAGCGAGCGCAGCCCGGAGCCGGCGTCGGTCTTGGCGGCGGCCTGGCGGCTAAGGATGAAAACGTGGTGGTTGAGCACCGAGCCCTGAGCGGCGGCTTCGCCGTTATGGACCGCGAATTTCTCGCCGGACCATTTGACGAGGACGTGGGCCTTGTCGTCGGGCCGGCCCGCCTCTATCGCGAGGATATCGACGGCGCCCACGGCGGCGCCGCGGTACAGGGCGCGGGTGCGCGACTGGCTTTCCCGGTGCGCGGCGACCAGCGCCTCCGCGGCTACCGGGACCAGCGAGGAGGCCTCCGGCTCCCAGTGCGCCATCTGCCAGCGCCAGAAGACGGCCGAGGCGCGGTCCTCCAGGAACTGAACGTTGAGCGCGGGATCGCGCTGCTTGATCTCCACCAGCCCCGGAATCTGCGCCTCCGAGGTGCGGATGCGCCATTCGCAGGCTTGGGTGATTTCGGCGAGCACCCAGTCATACTCGCCGGAGCTGACCCAGGAGCCGCAGGCCGCGCATTTGGCGGCGTCGGCGATATCCAGCGGCGCCCCGCAGTTCGGGCAGAACCCTTCAAGCAGTCCGGGTTTTTTCAGGGTCTGCGCGCCCGGGCGCCGCAGGAAGGACCAGACCTCGATAAACTCTTCTTCTTTCCCGGAGCGGTTCTTGACGACGCTGTCGTCGTCCAGCCGCACGTCCTGGTCCACCGCCGAGGCGCGAACGCTTACATGGAGCGTGTCGAAGTGCGCGTCCGATTCGACATGGACCACGTCGGCTTTGAGAACCCGGACCTCGTGCATGCGGTTGCGGATGCCCATCGCCCGCTGCATGCGGATATAAATGGCGAAGCGCTCGTTGATCCCGTCGGAGATGAAGGCGCGCGCCGGGCCCATGTCTTGGTTCGACCAGGCCTCCTGGATGCGCAGGAAGGCCTTCTGCACCCGGTCGAGAAAGGCGGGCGTGCTGAAGCCCGGGTCGCGCTGATGGATCTTCGCGATGCCGGCCATGATGGCATGGGACTGGGCGCGCGCCGCGCCCTGCACGATGGTCCGCTGCGTGCGGCCCTCCCCGTTGATGGCGCCGAATACGCGCAGCATGACGAAGACGCCGATGACGGCGAGCCAGATGACGTTTTCCGTCCGGCTCATGCGCCGGCTGGAACGGTAGCCGCCGTAGCTGCCGCCGCTGAAACTTCCGCCGCTGAAACCACCGCCGCTGAAGCCTCCGCCGCCGCCCGAATAGCCGCCGCCGCCGCCGGCGCGGGCGAAGACGATCGGGGGCGCGAACAGGGCGAGCAGAAACAGGGCCAGCGCGAGGCGGCGGATCACCGCGGGTTCCCGCCTTGCTGTTGCTGCTGCTGCCCCATGACCTGATTGAGCATTTCCATGCTTTGACCGAGCATTTCGTTGACGCCGCGCGTGGCTTCGATCATCTCCTTAACGGTGCCGGCGCGGTCCGCCTTGGGGATATTGGGCAGGGTCTCGACCAATGACTGGCGGATGGGCCCGCTCATTTTCGGCCACTCCTTCACCAGCAGGCTGCTGGTGCGGCTGTCGAGGAGCAGCAGGGTTTCGTTGGGAGGATGCTGCATTTTCTGGTAGCGCTGCATCTCCTGGATGACGCCCATGGGATTGGTCTGCGCCTGGTGCATCGCCTGCTGGAAGTCGTTGTTGGCCTGCTCGTCGCCCAGCGCCTGCATCATGGCCGAGGCCGCCTGGATGGCCTGCTGGGGGTTCATCGGCTGCTGCTGTTGCTGCGTTCCGATGACGGCGGGCGGCCCGCCGAAGGAGGAGCTCTGCTGTGTTGAGATCTGTCCCTGGAAGTTGCCGAGCGACGACTTGAGGCGCTGGGCGGCTATGGCCGCCGAGATGCTGAGCAGCAGCCAGAAGACCGTTAAGGCGCCGAAGACCAGCCAGGCCTTCTTCTTGTCGACCCGGTGCAGGCCCGCCGCCGCATGAACGGCAAGGTAGAGCCCGCATAGCTGGGGGATGATCGCTCCGGCATAGGGGATGAGGCCCAGAAGAGAACTAATAGGCATCAGCGCCGCCATGGCGGCGAAGGCGCCGAAGCTGCCGTTGTAGGAGACGCCGCCGCCGAGGACTTTGCACAGGACGTGGAAGATCGCGGCGCCGATGAAGCTCATGATGATCGCCACGATCGGCAGCATGAACAGCCCGCCGGTGGCGGCAGCGATCGTGAAGGGGACCGACTGGGTCTTGGCGTAAACCGTGAAGGCGGACAGCGGGGCGCTGATCAGCGCCCACAGGATGATGACGACCAGCGGCGGGCCGAAGCCGCCGTTGGGGTTGATGCGGGAAAAGAAAAGCGTGGGCTGCTGGGCCATGAATACGGCATTGGCGATCAGCTTGCCGGGCTTGAAATCGATAAACCCGCCGACATCGGCTTCCCGGCCGGGGCCGATGGGCGCCGCGGCGGGCGGCGGCGGGACGTTTTGTGCCATGACGGCCCGGACCGCTTCCTCGATAGCTTCGGGGGGAAAGCCGTTGCCGGCCAGCGCCGTCTTGAGGCTTTCGATGGGGTAGCTGCCCATGTTCTGGCGCAGATAGTCGACGATTCTCTGGTCGGGCATAATAGGCAATATACCGCGCTTTGACGACGGAAGCAAGACCCGGCGGGCCCCCTAGCGTATTTCCTATATGCAAGCTATGCTCTTCTCAGCGGTGAAAAAGAAGGGCAATAAAAAGTCGGAAAAATTCGGCACGGTTCTGGGCTGCGCTCCCGGAAACGTGCCGGTTTACTCGTCGGACTACGGTACGGTCGACAAAGAGCGGCTTCCCACGCGGCATACCTTCCGGAGCTATGTCGATGGGATATTCATGGGGTACAAATGGCAGTGCGTGGAGTTCGCCCGACGCTGGCTGTACCTGAACCGCGGGTTTGTTTTCGACGATATCGCGATGGCATACGATATATTCCGTCTCAAATCCGTTCGGGTGGTTAAAGACGGCGCCGTTCTGCCGCTCCACTCGTTCGCCAACGGATCGGCACGGCTTCCCGAACCGGGCTGCCTGCTCATATGGAACGAGGGCGGGGAATTCGCGGATGCGGGGCATGTGGCTGTCGTTACGGAAGTTTTTCCCGATCGAATCCGTTTCGTGGAGCAGAATGTCGAGCATGAGTTATGGCCGGCAGGACAAAATTATTCCCGGGAGCTGCGCGCAAAAGAAGATGAGAACGGCGGCTACTGGATAGAGTGCTTTTACAGCGGAGCGACCATCCTGGGCTGGGTCATTCAGACCGGCGATCCGCAGGGGGCGGAAATCTTCCCGGACCTCGATATAGAGCTGCTGAATCTTCAGGCGCGCGAGGTTAAGAACCGCGGCCAGGCCAACCGATCCTGGCTCAATGTCGCCAATCCCGATGAGGCCGCCTATGTGGCTGTCCAGGGTCACAAGGTGACCGACAGGAAGGACAAGGAGTATAAGTATTTTTGTATTTCCGAATCGGCGTACGGCGAGCTCAAGCGGGCGACCAACCAGCTGCATTCCATGTTCATGCACGCCACCGACTATGTGCTGCAGAATGAAGCGGTGCTGGAGAGGTTTTGCATTCCCCGGCCTCTCTGGTCCAGGCTTCGGCGGTCATGGGACAATCGCCGCAATCAGGCGATAACCGGGAGGCTTGATTTTTCGGTCTCGGAGAACGGGATAAAAATCTATGAATACAACGCTGATTCCGCCGCCTGCTATATGGAATGCGGAGTCATCCAGACAAAATGGTCCAAGCACTTCGGCTGCAAGGAAGGATGGTGCGCGGGAGAGAAGCTGCACCGCGAGCTGGTCGACGCCTGGAAGGACAGCGAAGTGGACGGCATCCTGCATATCATGCGGGATAATGATCGCGAGGAGGCTTATCATGCCCTCTTCATGAAAGCGGCGATCGAGCAGGCCGGAATCGAGTGCCGGGTAATCACCGGATGCAGGGGGCTGTCCTGGGACGCGGACGGACGGGTCATCGATTCGGCGGGCGTTCCCATTCGCTGGGTTTGGAAAACGTGGGCATGGGAAACGGCGCTGGATCAAATCCGCGCCGAATGCGACGAAGATGATACGCGGGAGCCGCAATCCCTGCTGCGGGGTCCCGCGAGGGGGGCGCCCCGCTTGGTCGACGTGCTGCTGGGAGAGGATGTTCTGGTTTTTGAGCCCCTCTGGACGCTGATCCCGAGCAACAAGGCGATTCTTCCCGTGCTATGGACCCTGTATCCCGGCCACCCGTACCTGCTTGATTCACAGTTTGAGCTGACTGCGGAGTTGCGGGGAAAGGGGTTCGTGGCAAAGCCCATCGTGGGGCGCTGCGGGGCCAATATAAGTATTTTCAGCAAAGACGACTCTCTGGTCTCCCGGACCGGCGGTCAGTTCGAAAAGCGTGAGCAGATCTATCAGGAGTTCTTTCCTCTGCCGAAAATCGACGGCGACAATGTGCAGGTCGGGACGTTTCCGGTGTCCGGAGTGTTTGCCGGGGCCAACGTCAGAATGGACCCATCTCTCATCCTGGTGTCCGACAGCGACATGCCCGCATTAAGAGTGGTCAACGACGAGGCGCTGCTGGACGGCGGGCGGCTTAGGGGGTCTTAGCCGTCATCGCCAGCTTGAATATCTCGGTCACGTCGCTGGAGAAGGCGAATTCGAACCGCGGATCCAGCACATAGGCCTTGATTTTCAGCGTCGTGCGCAGCTGCTTTTCCGACGGCGCATCCTGGAACAGCACGACGATCGGCTTGGCGAGATTTATGTAGCGGGAGGTGACAGCCGCCTCCCATGCGGTGCGTTTCGCCGCGAGCAGGTCGGTTTCCGGCGGCAGCGTGATTTCCGTGACGACCTGGCAGGTCAGTGCTCCGGAATTGGCGTTCGCTATGATGCGGTTGACGATCTCCGCGTTGGGGACCGTAACCAGATTGTCGTCCGATGTGACGAGCCGCACGGTGCGCAGCCCAATGCCGACGACCTCGCCGTAGTGTTCTCCGATGCGGATCTTGTCGCCGACCTGGAATGGACGATCCAGGATAATGACCAGCCCGCCGAAGATATTCTTTAAGATGTCCTGGGAGGCAAAACCGATGGCGACTCCGGAAGCGGTTAGTACGGCGAAAAACGCGTCCCTGGTCGGAGAGAATACCCAGCGGACGATGATATAGGCGGTGCCCGCCCATACCAGTACGCGGATGATCGGAATGCCCTTTTTGAGGAAGCGGTAGCGCGCGCTGCGTTCCCCGATAAGGTCGAGCAGGTAAGTGCTGGTTAAGATGGCCAGCCAGGCGAGTGCGAACAAGAGCGCCGCGATGAGGATCTTTAGGGAAAGCCTTGACGCGCCGCGGCGGACCTCGCCCAGTTTCTGCTGCCCCGTGACCGGCGTCGAAGCGGCCTCCGTCGTCGGCACGGAGACGGCGGCGTGAGATGTCGCGACGGCCGCGAAAGCGGTGGGGACCAGAAGGACGATAATGAGCGGCAGCGCTTTATGCATGGATGAAGTTTTTGTCCCGGAGCGCTTCCAGCACCGGGCCCAGCAGGATGGGATTGGGCGCATACCGCGGTTCGGCGCCTTCCTCGCGGCGGCACGACAAAATCCGCCGGTGCGTCAGGTAGTCCAGCAAGGTCCGGCTCTCGGTGAGGGGCGAGCGCAGCAGCTGTGAGAGGAGCGGTGCGGTGAGGTGGTCGTGCTCGAGCGTGTAGAGCATCCCGAACAGCTCGCTCAGGGTGAGGTCGCCCAGAATTTCCTTACGGAAGGGCGAGAGCGGCGCGACGTGGACTTTCCGCCGGCCCTCGCTCTGGGTTGAGCGCAGCCAATAGTACAGAGCGGCGTGCAGGTTGCGTCCGGCGGCGGCATGCAGAGTATCGAAGAACTCCTCGCACAGGATCGCCTGGCGCTTCTCCCGGTCTTTAGCCTGGCGCAGCTTCCACCGGATATCGGCCGACAGGCTGGGGCCCTCAGTGAACTCTAGATCGTAGCCGCTGACCTCGTGACGAGCCATGAGCGCGGATTCGAGTTCCGTCCGGTCGAGGCCTCGGAGCATGATGCACGAGTCGAAGCGTTTAAAGATATCAAAGGTCCGGTCCAGGTAATCCCATCCGGCCTGTGAAAAAGTGATGATCCAACACGCCTTTCCCTCGGTGTTGGAGAGCAGTGAGAAAAGGGAGCGTACAGCGTCGAAGCCGCCGACGCGCCGGAGGTGGAGCATGCTTCCGCCCTCGATGACGAACACCGGCCTGTCGGGCAAGGCGCGAATCGCGGAGACGAGGTTCGGGAGGGCATTCTCCCGGACCGGGGTGCTCCATCCGATGGATGTCGAGATGAGCTCGACAAAATCGGACTCGGAGCTTAGATGTTTTTGGAGCTGTATCCACGCCGGCTTTTGGTCGGGGAAGTGTCTTTGCAGTGCGCAGCGGGTGAAGCTGGTCTTGCCCAGCCCCACCGGGCCGATGACGGCGACGGCCGCCGACAGGCCGGAGTTGAACCGCTGGCGGATGGCCCGCATGGCGGGCATGAATTTCTCGCATCCGGTCAGGAAATCCTCGTCGGTTAGGGGCTCGAAGCGGAACAGGCGGCGGTAGAGGAGCGGGGTATTCTTGAGCGCGAACTCAATGGTCGCCTCCTCCAGAGTCGCTTGGGAGAGTTCGATCTGCGGCTTCTTGATGCCCAGGGCGGTTTGCAGGCCGGCAAAGGCTTCCCGCCCGCGGGCACGCAAGGCCTCTGTCCAGGAACGGGTGGAGTGGAGTTTGCGTTGGCCCCGTTCTTCGAACAGACGCCAGGTCGACAGAAGCGATGCGGTCGCGACCGCCACCCGTTCGCCGAACGTATCGGCGACGTCACAATCGCGACGAAGCTGCTTGCCTGCCCGCTCGACCGCCGTCGACACGGCGGCGGCGAAAGCCGTGGTGAGAGTTTCTATTTCTTCGGGCAGCTTCTCGATGCGGGCTCCGGTGCGGTCGATCCCGTCGAGCGCGAGCTGGAGGGCTTCGCCCGGCGGTTCCGCGGCGGTTCCCTCGTCGCCGTCAAGCAACGCTCCCGCGGAGTGCAGATTAAATCTGGCGATCTTGGCGCTCTCCCGCATCTGGGTGGAGGACTCCGCATAATCCCGGTCCAGCGTTTCAGCGGGTGGGCGAAGATCATCGATCATGTCCTCCAGCAGGATGCGGACCACGATGGAGCGCAGCGGAATGCGGCGCACTCTTCCCTGGGCTCTGGCTTTGCCGGTCAAGCTGGTCAGAAACAGCGTCAACCGGCGCTGCAGCTTGAACGCACGCACGAACAGGGTGTCTCCCGGTTCGGCGCCGAGCTGTTCCTTTGTCTGACGAACCCGGTATTCGAGAGGAACGCTTTGCGCAAGCTTGAGGAGCTCTGCGCGCAGGTGTCGAACCGCGGATAGGCCCAAAGGCGCCGCAGCGGCGGTGTGGCGATGTTCGGATGCCGCGCTGAGTAGGAGGTGCCCTATCATGCGGGCTTCGCTTTCCAGGAGTTCAATTTGGGCGGATGATTCCTTATCCCGGAAGGCCTTTTTTAACCGGTCGGCGGAAAGCCGGCACTCTTCGAGAATCGAGCGGGAGACCTGCTGCGCCCGCGCACCCGCTTGTTCCGTCGCTTTAGCTGAGACGGCGGCGGCGGCTCGGGCGAGGTCATCAAGGACCAAAGAGACGCTTTCTTCGAGGTGCTGGGATTGGTCGTCAGCGTCGGCGCCGGGTATCTCGGGGGGGAAGGCTGTGACCCAGAACTGGCGCAGTTGGTTCCAGAGGGCCCGCCGCACGACCAGGGCGAGGCGGGTCACACGGTCGAGCAACCAATAGGCGAGAAGCGCTCCTACCGCGAGCGCCGCGAGCTTGGCGCCATACGCATAGTCTCCCAGTACGGGTAGGGGTTGGTCGAGCCAAGCCAGCAGCGCGTGCCAGGAAAGATGCAGCGGTCGCAGATGCGTCATCACCTGAGGCTAGCAAAGAAATCGGCACGAAGAACAGAGGACGATTCAAGTATCTTTTCCTCCGT
Source organism: Elusimicrobiota bacterium (assembly GCA_043827405.1). GTDB lineage: Bacteria > Elusimicrobiota > Elusimicrobia > UBA1565 > UBA1565 > JBDRPD01. The sequence goes on from JBDRPD010000083.1 coordinate 179,319, forward strand.
CAGGGATATATACTTTTCGGGAAAAGAGACGCTTATTCCGCTGGATAATATGACATGACCAAGCAGCCATTGGCCGGGCTCCATCGCCCGGTCTCCCCCGACGCTCTGACCTGCGCCGGCTTGGCGACCGGTTTCACGCTGCTGTATTTAAGCTTCTTAAGCCGGTATTACGTCTTCGAGGGCTTGGCGCGCGCTATGCCGATCGAGGCCGGCCGGTTCCGGGAGCTCTTCAACGCCAACCATATGCTCTACGGCACCGTGGGCTGGTGCTTCCACGGCCTGCTCAAGATGCTGGGCGTCGTCCAGCTGTCGGTCCATTCACTGCAGCAGTTGGATGCGCTTCTCGGCGCCGCGGGCGTCGGGCTGTTTTTTCTGACTTTGCGCCGGCTGGATGCGCCGCGCATCACCGCCGCTTTGTGGGCCGCGGCGCTGGGCTTCTTTCTCGGCTATTGGCTCTGGAGCATCGATGCCGAAAATTACATCTTTTCCACTTTTCTCCTGCAGCTCAACTTCTTCGCTCTGGTCCGTTATACGCGGCAAAGAAAGGGGCATCCCGTCCTGCTGGGCGCCCTGCATGCCCTGGCCGTCATGGGACATATCGTCAATGGCGTTTTCGGCGTGGTCGTTTTATGGGTCATCTATCGCACCCACCGGCGCAACTGGCTGCGGCCGGCACTCCTCTATGTCGCCGCGGTAGCCGTTCTCACCTTGGGCGCCTATGCCTTGACGCTGGCGGTGATCGTTCGTCCGCAAACCATGGACGAGGCGAGGCGTTGGTTTATGGGCAGTGCGGGGAGAACCGATGGGGCATGGAATTGGCGCGGCGGCTATGGCTGGACCAAGCTGGGGCAATGGCTGACGTCGTCGCTCAATGTCATCTGCTCTTTCAAGAGCGGCTATCAGAACCCGCCTCCCTGGCCGCTGGCCGGTCTCTGGCAATGGATCGCGCGGCTGATGCTCGCCGGTTTCGCCGCCGCCGCTCTATGGAACCGCCGCCGGATATGGCGCGAGAGCGGAACCGAGCTGGGAGCCTGCCTGCTGTGGGTGGGGGCCTATGCCTGTGTATTCCTCTCCTGGGAACCGCATATGCTGATGTATCACGTCACCAATACGGTCCCGTTCTGCGTCATCCTCTACCTTTCGTCGCGGGCGATGCGCCTGCCGGCGCCGCGGCAGTACGCGGCCGCCGGCGTCTTTACCCTTTCTTTAGGCTTAGCCAACTTTTCGGCCGAGGTCCTGCCGCGATCTTATCGGGAGAACAACCCCGCTCTCATGGCTATGGATTTTATCCGGAACCATACCGAGGACCGGGCCTGGATCGCGACCGACCTCGACCTGGATCAGCTCTATATCCCCTTCTTCGCCCGGCGGCGGCCGCTGCTTCTCGGCCGTTACGGGGGGAGCTCCGGGCATGAGCGGCTCTCAGGCGAACTGGACCGGCTGCTGCAGGACGGCCAACGGCTCTACCTGACGTCGAATGTGCTCGCTATTGAGGAGTGGCGCCGGTACTTCGGCGGCGCTCAGCTTGAGGTCGCGGCGCGTTATGAGGACGGTTTTACGCTCTACCGCCTGCGTGGCAGGTAAGGGTATTGACGACTTGATAAATTAATGGTATATTATAATATACCACAAATTATGCTTGAATTTAAACAAATAACCAGCCTAAGGAAGAAGAACGAGGTGTCAGAGCGAGGGCTCGCGCGTATAGTCGGCATGAGCCGGATAACGGTCCGAAAATTCGTATCGGGAGATGGGAATCCCACCCTGCGTACGGTCGAGAAGTTGGCGAAGGGATTCGGGCGCAAGGCGTGCGTCCTCTTGGAGCCGGATGCCGATTGCTGGGCGGAAATGTCTACGGTAGCCGTTTCGATGCGGACCGCCGCCGGCGAGGATTGGAAGATCGCTTTTTTCGATCTTGTCGACGCCTTGCGCAGTACGCTGGACTACCGTCTCGTCCTGCTGCCGCCGGTGCGGAAATTGGCGGACCGTCCGCGGGCGCTGCTGGCGTCCATGGTGTGCGAGCTTTGTCATGAATGCGGATTCACGCCTCCTTCCTGGGCGGACCGGACATATTTTTTGGACCAGCCATGGTTCGTCGCGGGGATGCGATCGTTAAAGGCTTGCGCAATTCAGGAATCGCCGCTGTGCTTCCGCCGGAATAATATATTCGTGCTGGCGAATTTCATGCACCGCGTTTAATATGCTGACGACGAAGGAAATCCGCTCTCTCTTCGCCGAGCTCAATGTCCGTCTGGCGGAGGCGGGTATGCGCGGGGAGATCGGTATCGTGGGCGGCGCCGCGATGTGCCTTGTCTACAACGCGCGCGAATCGACGCGGGATGTCGACGCCGTGTTCGCTCCGGCGGGTGAAATCCGCGCTATGGCGGCCAGGATCGCGCAAGAGAAGGGGATCGGAAAAGACTGGCTCAACGATGCCGTCAAAGGATATATCGAAAAGGGATTCGAGCGCGAGATCGTGCTCCAGCTGTCGCATCTGCATGTCTGGACGCCCGAGCCGCGCTACCTGCTGGCGATGAAGTGCGTCAGCGCGCGTTTCGACTCGCATGACGGCGACGATATCCGTTTCTTGATCCGGCATCTTGGTTTACGGAAGATCGACCAGGTCTTGTCCGTCATCGAGAAATACTATCCGCGGGATCGCGTGCCGGCGAAGACGAGCTTCTTCCTGGAAGAGGTGATTGAGGGATTGAATGACCGAAGCGAATAAATCCCTTTACGCCGCGGTCCTCCTGATATTCCTTTCGGGGTTTTGCGCGATCCGGGCTGTGGACCGCCATTCCCTGACCTACGACGCCGTTAAATACCCCGCTTCGGGCTACGACTATCTGCGCACCCTGCGGCTGCGGACCGATCCCGAGAACCCGCCGGTCGGCAAGGTCCTGACCGCCCTGCCCTTCCTGATTATCGACGCCGACCCTCCCCAGCTGACCGACGGCTCCGATGAACGGGGCTTCGACACCGGCTGGCGCTTCTTCTTTCGCAACAAGGTTCCCGGCGATGTGCTCGCCTACTACGCCCGTCTGCCCGCGGTCGCCGCCGGGATGCTGCTGGCGCTGACGCTGTTTCTCTTCGCCCGGCGGCGCTTCAGCGGTTGGGGTTCGCTGGTCGCCTTGGTCTTTCTGCTCGCCGGGCCGATGTACCGGGCGCTGACGACTTTGGCGACGACCGACATCTTCCTGGCGCTGTTTTTTCTGTCGGCGGTCTATTGGCTCGACAGGGAGCTGGAGGGCGAGAGGCCCAATCAGCACTACCTAAGCGGAGCGGGGATCTTCGCGGCGGCGGCGGTGCTGACCAAATTCTCGGGCCTGCTGTTTTATCCATTGGCCGCCGCTGCCGTTCTGCGCCGGCGCCGGCTCATGCTGGGAATCCTGGATCTGATCGTCCTCGGCATGCCGCTGCTGATTCTCAGCACCATGCTCTACGGCTCCGATTTCGGCCGCTTGTGGGAGGGAGTGCTGTTTCAGAAGACGGTGCTCTCCCGGGGGCCGCACCTGACTTTCTTCTGGGATGTCTTGGAGAAGCGGGCCTGGCCGCAGTACTATTTGGTCTCGTTTTTCCTCAAGACGCCGTATCCCTTCCTGCTGGCGCTGGCCGCCGGCCTTTTCTTTTGGGTTCGCACCCCGGAACGCCGCCAGATCGTCCTGGTGGCGGCGCCGTTTTTGCTCTTTCTGGCGGCGGCGAGCGGCAACCGCTTCTACGCCACGCGCTACCTGTTCCCCGTCTATCCTCTGCTGGCTTTGACCGCGGCGGCGGCCTGGGACTTCGGCCGCCGGCGCGGCAAGGTCCTGATCCTGATTTTGGCCGCCTGGCAGGTTGGGGAAGCAGCCTGGGCCTATCCGCATTACCTTTCCTACATGAACCTGCCGTGGCGGGCGCAGGGCCACCGCTACCTGGCCAACTCGGATTTCGACTGGGGCCAGGACTTGCCGGCGCTGGCTGATTTCCTGACGCTGGAGAGGCGGCCGCCGCTGCAGCTCTGCTACTTCGGCACCTCCGATCCCGAGGCTTGGGGCATCGAGGCGCAGCAGCTGGCAACGGTCTCCAAGTCCTATGTCTCGGACACGGTGCTGCCGTTGGCGCCGGAGCGGGAGCTCCTGGCGGTAAGCGCCGGCTGCCGGCAGTACATGACCGTGCGCGCGGGTGCGGAGACGCTGCGCGCCTGGGCCTGGCTCGATAAGCGGCGGCCGATCAAGGTCGTGGCGGGCACTTTCTTCATCTATGATATCCGCGACGACGCCGAGGCGCATGGACGTATCGGCCAGCTGCATGCCGCGCAGGGCGACCTCCGCAAAGCCCTGCGCGAGGCCCAGCGGGTTCTCGAGATCGAACCCGGCAGCGCCGAGGGCAAGGCCTTCCTCTCCTTCGTGCGCGGGCGAATGGGCGGTGAGGCAGGTTTGATACAATGAGTGTCATGCCGAAGCTGCGATTTTTTAATACGCTGACGCGTTCCGTTGAAGATTTCACGCCGGCGCGTGAAGACGGGATCGTCCGCCTCTACACCTGCGGACCGACCGTCTACGACTACCTGCATGTCGGCAACTACCGGACCTATATTTTTGAAGATGTCCTCAAGCGGACGCTCAAGCTCTTCGGCCTTCCGGTGCGCCACGTCATGAACATTACCGACGTCGGACATCTGACCAGCGACGCGGACGAGGGCGAGGACAAGCTCGAGCTCGGCGCCAAGCGCGAAGGCAAGACCGCCTGGGATATCGCCCGCTTCTATGAGCAGACCTTTATCGAGGACATTAAGAAGCTCAATATCGACTTCGCTCCCGAGCCGGACCCGGCGCGGGAGGATGCCCCGCGCGCGGCCGATATCCTGTGCCGCGCCACCGACCATATCAACGAGCAGGCGGCCATGGTCGACCGGCTGGTGCTTAACCGCTTCACCTACGATACCGCGGACGGCATCTACTTCGACACCTCCATGCTCCCGGACTACGGCAAGCTGGCGGGGGCGGCGCATATCGCGGGCCTGCAGGAGGGCGCGCGCGTCGCTATGGGAGAGAAGCGCAATTCGACCGACTTCGCGTTGTGGAAGTTCTCGCCCAAGGGCGAGCAGCGCCAGATGGAGTGGGAGTACCGCGGCCGCAAGGGCTTCCCCGGCTGGCATATCGAATGCTCGTCGATGGGGCAGACTTATCTGGGGGAGTCCTTCGACATCCACTGCGGCGGGGTCGACCATATCCCGATCCATCACACCAACGAGATCGCCCAGGCCGAGGCGGCGACTGGCAAGCCCTTTGTCCGCTGCTGGATGCATGCCGAGTTCCTGATAATGAACAAGGCCAAGATGGCCAAGTCGGCCGGCGGCTTTATCAAGCTCGCCGATCTCGAAGAGAAGCGCATCGACCCGCTCGACTACCGCTACTTCTGCTTCGGCGCCCACTACCGCAAGCAGCTGGAGTTCTCCTGGGAAGGCCTGCAGGCGGCGCGTACCGCGCGCCGGCGGCTGCGCGACCGGGTGCGGGGCTGGCTCGCCGAGTCCGCGGCGGGCGTGGAGAGCGCGGCGGTGGCCCAGGCGCGGCGGGACTTCTCCGCGACGCTGGCCGACGATCTGAACGTGCCCGAGGCGCTGGCCTGCGTATACGGCGTGCTCGATAATCTCGGCAGTGCGGGTGAGCGCATCGCTTTCCTGCGGGAAGCCGAGAAGGTCCTCGCTTTGGGGCTGTTTGCCGCTGCTAAAGAAGAATGCCTGCCGGGCGACGTGCAGCGGGCATTCGAGGACTACGTCGCCGCCCGCCGTGATAAGAACTTCGCGGTTTCCGACGCCCTGCGCTCCAAGCTTAAGGACTGCGGGATTCAGGTACTGGATTCCAAGGATGGTTCCAGCTGGAGGCGTTTATGAGAAAGGAAAAACCTGGACGCCGCCGCTGGGCGGGCGACAAGGGGAGACCGGCGCGGCGGGGCAGGGCGGGCGACTTCGCGCGTCAGCTCAAGGAGGACGAGCGCTGGGTCTTCGGCCGGCATGTGGTCGAGGAGGTGATCGACTCGCGCCGGTGCCGGGTGCTGAGCCTGTGGGCGATCGACGGCGACAAGTACGCCGACCTTCTGCGCCGCGTCCGCAAGCGCGGCACCCGGGTCTCCGTCGTGCCGAAGAAGGAGCTCGACCGCATTACCAACGGCGGGGCGCATCAGGGGCTGGCGGCCAAGATCGCCGACAAGCCCGGCGCCGCGCTGGAGGATTACCTGGAGGCGCTGTCGCCCGCCGAGAAGGCGAAAGCCGTCATCGTCGTCCTCGACCAGATACAGGACCCGCACAATTTCGGCGCCATTTCCCGCAGCGCGGTTTGTCTGGGCGCGAGCGCCTTGGTCTATCCGCAGCGGCGCAGCGCCCCGCTGACCCAGGCGGTGCATGCCGCGTCGGCCGGCGCCATATCCAAAATCAAGACCTTTTCCGTCGTGAACCTCGCCCAGACCTTGGAGCTGTTCAAGCGGGCGGAATTTTGGATCTACGGCGCGGATGTCGCCGGCCGGCCGCTGGCCGGGACGCGCTTTAACCGGCCGCTGGTGCTGGTGATCGGCTCCGAGGGCCAGGGCATCCGTCCGTTGGTGCGGCGCTGCTGCGACGAGCTGGTCTCCATCCCGCAGGCCGCGGGCGGCGTGCAGAGCCTCAACGCCTCCTGTGCGGCGAGCGTACTGCTTTACGAAGCCGCCCGCCAAGGGGCGAAGGGGTAGTGTCCGCGACCCAGCCTACCGGTCTCGAGCATGCGAGCGGGGAGACCGCCATCCGGCCGCTCGCGCTCGCCTTCGCCATCACCTTCTGCATCTTCCTGCTCGAGTTCGGCGGCGGCATATGGTGCGGCTCGCTGGCCCTGGTCGCCGATGCCATGCATATGGCGGTGGACCTCGTCGCTCTGGCCCTCGGCCTGTTCGCCGCTTGGGCGGCGGGCCGGCCGGCGGACGACAAGCGAACTTTCGGCTATCATCGCGTTGAGGTTCTGGCGGCGCTGGGCAACGGCATCGGCCTGTGGATCATCGTCGGCGTGCTGCTGCATGAGGCCTGGGGCCGGTTCAATGCGCCGCGCGACGTGCGTGTCGTGGAGATGATTATCATCGCGGTCATCGGTTTGGCCGCCAACCTCATCGCGGCGGCGCTCCTTTTTCGCCACAGCCACAACAACCTCAACGTTAAGGGCGTGCTGCTGCACGTGCTCTCCGACGCCTTGGGTTCGATCGGCGCCATCGCCGCGGGTATCGCGATGTGGGCGGGCGGCTGGATGATCGCGGACTCCCTGGCCACCGTTTTTATTTGCGTTGTGATTACCTTTACATCCTATAAGCTGATCCGCGAATCGATTCATATCCTGCTCGAGGGGGCGCCGGCTGATGTGGACATCGGTGCGCTGCGCCGCTCCCTTGGCAGCCTCGAAGGCGTGGTCGAGGTCCACGACCTGCATCTGTGGTCGTTATGCTCGGGCAGCGCGTCGATGAGCGGCCATCTCGTGATTGAGCCCGGACGGGACGAGCAGGCGGTGCGTCTCGCGGGCGCCGAACTCCTGCGGCGGGAATTCGGGCTCACCCATCTGACCCTGCAGATAGAAAGACGCGGAGACTAGCCTTTTGCCATGAGCTCGAAGATGCGGTCGAGCTTGTTCTTGATGATCTCCACGTCGATCGGCTTGACCACGTAGTCGATGGCGCCGAACAGGATGGCGTCGTTGAGGGTGGCGGCGTCGCTGAGGCCGCTGACTACCAGGATGGGGATATGCGCGGTTTCCGGATCGGAGCGGATCTCCTGGGTGAGGCTGATCCCGTCCTGGTCCGGCATCATGATATCCATGAGGATGGCATCGGGCTTGTGCTTTTTGAGGGCTTCCCGGCACTTGCCCGCGCTGGAAGCGCAGACGACGTCGAAGCCGACGATGGGGAGTCCCTTTTCGTAGATGTCGCAGACGGATGCGTCATCATCGACGGCGAGTATCAGTTTCTTGTCAGGCATGACCGGTGTCCTCTTTTCCCCGTTGGATCCAGGAGCCGATCGGGGCGTACGCGCTCCCTTTCCGATACGCTAAGTATGCCAGGCATAGCAGCACGCTGTCCAGGGTCAGCGCCTGGGCCGGCGTCAGGTGAAAGCCGCCGAAGCAGCCGCAGCTCTCCAGGGGGACGCCGCGCACGAGCGTCGAGGCGAGCGCGCCGATGAACATCAGGAAGAGGGCGCCCGCCGTCGCCGCCGAGAGCCGGCACAGGTAGCCGCCCAGAAGCGCCAGGCCGAGCAGGATCTCCACCGGCGGCAGCGCCCGTGCCATGTTTAACGCCATTTCGGGCGATATGAGATGGTAGGCCTCGATTATGACCGCGAATTCTTCGGCCGGCGCCGCAGCCTTCTGCAGCCCCGAAACCAGAAAGACCGCGGCCAGCAAGGTGCGCGCCGCCGCTCCCGGGATGTCCCAGGCAGGAGACGACGGCGGCTCGTTCTTTTTGCGCTGCTTGCTCATTTTCCCTTGAGGATGTTTTCGATATGGTTTAGGCCGTGGGTGCGCAGCTGGAGGTCCCCGACGAAGCGGCGGCCGTTGATGATGAAAGTCGGAGTCGAGCCGACCCAGCGTTTTTTGGCTTCCTTAAACTCCGCATCCACCGCCTCGCCGACCGCGGGGGTGTCCAGGCAGGCGGCAAAAGCCGCTTCATCCAGCTTGAGCTCCTTGGCGAAGGTGAAAAAGACGCCGCGTACCTCGTCTTTCTTCGTCTTCACTGTCCATTGGTGCTGCCGGGCGAACAGGCGGTCGTGAAAACCCCAGAAATCGCCGCCCTTGCCCGCGCATTCGGCGGCAATGGCGGCGTCGCGGGCCCAGTCGTGAAAATCCCAGGGGAAGTGCTTGAATATAATGCGGACCTTGCCGGGGAACAAGATCTGCGCGAACTTGCCGACGGTGGGGGCCGCAACCCGGCAGGCCGGACATTGAAAATCGGAGTACTCGGCGATGATTACGGCCGCGTCGGCGGGGCCCTTTTGGCGGTAGGCGGGGGCATCCGGCACGTATGGGGTCGATTTGCCGCGAACGGCGCAGGCCAGCGCCGCCGTCGCGGCCAGCAGGGCCGCGCCCGCGAATAGTCTTCGTCCCGACTTGGTCGTTGGCAGCATTCGCGCCATAATAGCAAAAAGACCTCCCGGCGCAGTGCCGGGAGGTCCTTTTTGCCGAATAATCGCTTATTGGACGAGCTTGCCCGCGTCCACCATGCCGGCGCCCTGCTGGGTGTCCGGCACGCCGTCGAACTTCGTCGCGGCGCTCTGCAGCGCTTCCATGACCGCGTCGAAGCCGCTGGCGCCGTTGGCGATCGCGAGCGCCGCCAGGCCCGCCGCATGCGGGCAGGCCATGGACGTTCCCGAGAGGCTCCGGTAGCCGCCGCCCATATAGGTCGACTCCACGCTGACGCCGGGGGCGATGATGTCCACTTCCGGGCCGCGGCTCGAGAAGTAGGCGACCTGGTCGCTCGAGTCCGACGCCGCGACCGCGATCGCTTCCGGGTAGGCCGCGGGATAGCCCACGGCGCGTCCGGAGTTGCCGGCGGCGGCGACGATGGTCGTCCCCTGCTTTTTGGCGTTGGCGATCGCTTCCGCGAGGGACTCCGTCCCGGATGAAGCGCCGAGGCTCATGCTGCCGATGTCCATATTGTTCTTGACCGCCCACTGGATGCCGTCGATGACGCCCTCGAAGGTTCCGCTGCCGCTGGCCGACAGGACCTTGACGCCGTAGAGGGTCACGTCGGGAGCGACGCCGACGACGCCGATGCCGTTGTCCTGTCCGGCGATGGTGCCGGCGCAGTGTGTTCCGTGGCCGTTGTCGTCCTTGTATGAGACACTGTTGTCGATGGCGTTGTAGCCGCCGGCCACCACGAGATCCTCATGGTCGAAGTCGATGCCGGTGTCGATAACCGCGACCTTGACGCCCTTGCCGCGGGTGACGGGCCAGGCCGCCTTGGCGTTGACGCGCTTGATGCCCCACGGTACCTTTTGACCGGCGGCGTCCGGCGGCGCTTCTTCAGTCGTCGTCGCCTTGAGCCAGTTCTGTACGTAGTCCTTCTCGACGCGCAGCACCTCGCTCAGCGAGGCCAGGCTCCGGTCGACGCCGGCCGCCTTGACCTTGGGCACGATAACCGCCACCGCGTTGACCAGCCATAGGTCCTTGGTGGGAATGCCGCCGGTGTCGCGCACCAGGCTCATCCGCCGGGTCAGGGACGTGCTTTTCTTGAAAACGACGATGCGCCGCTCGATCGAATCGTCGAGCTCCTGAACGGCGACCTTTTCGCCCTGGATTTGCTCGGCGGGCGAGGACTTGGACGCCTGCTCCATCTTGGCGACGAGGCCTTCGACCTTAACGCCCTGGTCGAAGTTGACCGCGGCCGCGGGAAGAGTCGTTTGCGGGGCCAAAAGAGCCGCCGCGCACAACAACGCAGATAGTTTGCTTCGAGACATGACCACCCCCATTACGATTTCACCACTAGCCGTAACTTAGCATAATTAAAACCGAAAGGCCTAGTGAAAAATAGGCCTAAAGGGAGGGTTATTCTGGGCGCGCTTTGGGGGCTAAAAGGTCCGGTTCTTCGCCGGGAGCGGCGCTTTTGGCGCAGCCCGGCTCGGCGTCCAGGAGCCCGGAGTTTCCGTCGGTAATATTCGGTTTCGCGGGCTCCGGTTCAGCGCAGGGCGGGGAGTCTGCAGGGGGAGCTGGATTGCGTACCGCCTCCTGGAAGGCGGCGTCGTCTGCGAACCTGTCGACCACGGTCTGCAGGCGGCGCCGGTCCGCCTCGGCGGCGCCTTGCTGCAGCGCTGGGCGCAAGCCCGGCACGGCGTCGAGTTCCCGGTTGAAGCCGGCGGCGCCGGGGTGATCGTAAAGAGCGTCCAGGTTGAGCAGAACCTGCTTGGCGAAGGTCGTCAGCTCGAAGCGCTCTTCTACCGGCGGTTTCTCCGCCGCGGGCTGGCAGCCCAGACTGATAAGCGCGAGCGAGATCAGGAGGAGGAGCTTCATCGGAAGAGGGACAGGAAGCGGTCTTCGTACTCCGCGAACAAGCCATACTCCCGGAGCTTGGTTCCCAGGCTCTGCCGGGCGCCGGCGTCGCGGCGCGCCCGCGTGAAGAGCCGGTCTACTTCGTTGCGGCGGCGGCGGTCGGCGTTCGCGCCGGGCTCGAACATCCCGTGGTTGCTGAGGTCGCGGACATTGGTCGGAAAGGAGCGGGCGGCCTCCTCGATGGTGAAGCGCATAAGAGCCAGCGACCAGGCGGCGTCGGGGCATTGGATGACGGCGGCCTGCGGGGAGCCGAGGTCGTCGAGCTCCTTGAGAATCCGCTCCGCGGCGACCTGCGGCTTTTGGGCGAGAACGCGGGTTTTCAGGTCCTGGTTTTTAAACCGGTATTCCAGCGCCTGCAGGACGTCCTGATACTGGGTGCCGAGCCAGTCGGCGAATTCCGCCGCGTTCTTGCCGAAGCCCTCGAAGCGGTCCCGCAGGGCGTCCGCCGTTAGAATCTTGGGGCGTTCCGATATCACCCAGCCCTCGCGCAGGCGCGTCTTGTTGGGCAGCTGATCGACGGCGGAAATCAGGTGGTACTGGATGCGGGTGTCGCCGAAGGTCGACAGCGTCTTTTTCGGCGGCCGCAGCAGTTTCGTTTCGCTTAGGAACTTGCGGATCAGGGATGGCTTCATCTGCTGCCGATATCTTAACAACCCCCCAGCGGACCGTCAATGAAGGCCCGTTGTTTTTCGCGAACTCCCTTTAGTACAATGGGCCTAGTTCAGGATGGGACCTTCGGTCCCAAAGGGGAAGCAAGGGGGGAGTATGGCGGGGTATCTTGCCGCGGTTCTCGCGGTGCTGTTGTCTGCTAATCTGTTCGCACAGGTGCCGGATTTCGACCAGGGCGTCCCGGACGTCAAGGACGTCGTGGCCGGGCTTAAGAAAGAAGCCGTACCGGATGGCTCCGCCGTCCAGGAGTCCTACCAGGTCGCTTACCGTTCCGACCGCGACTGCGTGACCTTCGTTTTCCGGCCGGATGGCCCGACGGTATCCGAGAAGGTTTGGCTGCGCAGCACCGAATACCGCGAGGAGTGCCGCTGGGAGGGCGACCCGCGCAACGGCGGCCGGCAGTACTGCCGCGAGGTGCCGCGCTGGACCTATCGCGAGCTGGTGCAGGTCGAACTGCGCGAGCGCAAGGAGCTCTACCCGTGGGAGAAGGAGGCGGTCGCCGTCTGCCTGGACGGGAACTGGCTGAGCGTCCACGAAGTGCAGCTGGCGCATAAATACACCGCGTCGCGCAACGGCGGCTACTATACGCTGACCGCCGGCGAGAAGAAGCCGATGGACCCCGACAAGCACGGCATTGAGGCCGCGGCTCCGGAAAGCACCGGCGATAACCTGGCGGTGACCTTTACCGACCGCTGGGCTTCCTACTATGCCGGCGAGCAGGTTGTGCTCTCGATGAAGCTCAAGCGCGAGGTCAAGAACTGGTTTGACCCGGTACTGGTCGAGAAGGAGTTTACGTTCGCCGCCGCTGACGCCTATCCGGTCGATTTCGCGCCCTACGCCGCGGAATTCTCCGAAAAGCTTAAGCCCGGGAGCAACTATTATGTGGAATGGAGCTTTAAGCGTATCGGCGTGATTTCCAAGCCCACCCAGATGAAGCGGGGAGACGGCCCGACGGGGACGTATCGGCCGCGCTTGATCATGGTCGCGCGCTAGAGCCCGAACCGCGTGAGGATCCCGGTCTGCTTCGCGCAGGCCGGGATCGTTTTTTTGGTTTAATCTAAAGCAGGGAGCGAAATGGAGAAAATTTGCCCACGCTGCGCGAAGGCTGTTGACGCGGGAGATTCCATCTGCGACGCCTGCGGGATGGAGCTGCTGATCCAGCATGATCCCCGGTGCCCGGGCTGCGGCCAAATCGTGCGGCCGGGCCGCGACATGTGCAGCAACTGCGGCCTGGAACTCGAGATAACGCCGGACGTCCCGGCGGCCGGAGGGACCACCTACAAGATCTCGCTGAGCACGCTGCTGGTGCCGTTGGTCGCGGTCTTGGTCGTCGGCGGCATCCTGCGCGGCCGCAAGGAGCAGGCCCCGAAGGCGCCGTACCAGCCGCCGGTGGCGGCCGTGACGGCCGGCGCGGGTGAGGGCCCGTACGAGGACGATCCCGCGGCGGGCAGTTCGTCCCATGTCAAGTCCGCGGCCGTCAAGATCCCCGACGCCTTCCTGCTTAAGGGCTCGGTGTTCGATATCCAGACTCTTAAGCCGGTCATGCAGCCCACTCTGGTCTTCCACAATCCGAACAGCAATGAGTATTTCGGCGCCTATGCGGACGCCCAGGGCCGCTCCCAGGCCTGGCTCAAGGCCGTGACCGGCGGCTATATCGTCACGCTGCAGCATGCGAACTATCAGGAAACGTATACCGCGGACTGGGCGCCGTCGATCCGCACCCTCAGCGAGGTGCAGCGCCGTTTCGTGATCGGCGACCTGCTCGCCAATCCGCCGAAGCCGCTGCATCTATACGGCTTGCCGGACGCGAAGATTGAGAAGGACTTCGGGATGATCCCCATTCCGAAAAAGATCCCTTAACCGCCGGCCGGCGGGCTAACCGAAGGCCAATAGGCTGACCGCCATGACGGCCATCCCCGCGATCAGGCCGTAGACGGCCAGGTGATGCTCGCCGTACTTGTGCGCCGCCGGCAGGAGCTCGTCGAAGGAGATGAATACCATGATGCCGCCGACCATACCGAAAAGCAGGCCGAAGGTCGCATCGTTGAGCACGGACATCAGGAAGAGGTAGCCGATCAGCGCTCCCGCCGGCTCGGCCAGGCCGGAGAGAAACGAGTAGAAGAAAGCTTTGCCGCGGCTTCCCGTGGCATAGAAGATCGGGACCGAGACACTGATCCCCTCCGGAATATTATGGATGGCGATGGCGGCGACGATGGGGAGGCTGGCCATCGGGTTGTCGAGCGCCGCCACGAAGGTGGCCAGCCCCTCGGGAAAGTTATGGATGGCGATGGCGAGGCCCGAGAAGACGCCCATGCGCAGCAGGGCGGTCTCCTGATCCTTTTTGCGGGGCCTTTCCATCTCCTCGATCCCGCGCGACTCGTGCGGGTTCTCGAAGGACGGGACCAGCTTGTCTATTAAGGCGGTGAGCAGGATGCCGCCGAAGAATGCGCCCGCCGTCGCCCAGCCGCCGGCCGTATCACCCCAGGCCGCGCTCAGGTACTGCCGCGACTTGCTCATGATCTCGGTCATGGAGATGTAGACCATCACGCCCGCCGAGAAGCCGAGCGAGACCGCCAATAGGCGGGTGTTCGTCTTTTTGGCGAAGAAGGCTATGGCGCCGCCGATGCCGGTGCATAATCCGGCGAAGGTGGTCAGCCCGAAGGCCCAGAGAAGATTTTCGTGCATGGTCTCAGTTAAAGAATACCGCAAATAGCGTCATCGCCGCCGGGATCGTTACCAGCGAGGCGGCGAAGCTCGCGATCAGGAACTGGTTGGCCGCGTTGCGGTTGCCGCCCATGCGCGATATCGCCACGGGTACGGCGGAGAGCGGCGGGACGGCGCTTTCCAGCATGATCAAGAGCGCCACCGGCTGCGGCGGACGGATCAGCAGCAGCAGTCCGAGCGCCGTTAGGGGGAATACGATGTTCTTGAGGAGGACAAACTTGACGCATTCGACTGTGTAGAGTTCGCCGCCGCGGCGGAAGTCCGCGTATGCGCTGCCGCCCAGGATCAGCATCAATAGCGGGATCGCGGTCGCTCCCAGCATGCTGAGGATCTGCAGGCCGAAAGCGGGGAGCAGCCAGTGCAGGCCCGAGAGCTTCAGAACGACGGCCAGCACCGTGGCGATGAGGACGATGTTGAAGATCCGGCTCAGGTCCAGTTTGCTTTTGCCCGCGCCGTAAAAGAGATGGTAGGAGCCGAAGAAGAGGCTGGGAAACAGCAAGGTGAAGAGAAACAGGTCGACCAGGCGCGGCGACTCCGCGCCGAAGAGGCCGGTGAGCACGGCGAGCGGAATAAAGATGGCGTTGGGATAGAGCAGGCTCATGGTGAACTCGCGCCGCAGATGAGGGGGCGCCAGGCGTGAGCCGAGGGCGGTCAGGACGCCGACCATGGCCATAAAGCCGCACCACCAGAGCGGCAGGGACCACCAGCCGGGATGCGCGGCGGGATTGAAGCCCTTGAGTATGCTGACGAAGATCAGGCTGGGCAGGGCGATGTCGAGCGCGAACGGCGACAAAATGTCGAGCGCGGTTTCGGGCATGACCCGCCGGCTGATGATCCAGAAGCCGAGCAGGCCCAAGCCGAACAGCACCGCGATCGATTCGAGGGTGGCGTACAGAATCTCCATGGCGAGGGGGGATTCTACAATACTCCGCGGGCGCGGTTTTCGAATATCCTATACCAGGCTTGGGAAAATCGCTATGATTTGACGCGGAAACAGCTTTATGGTACCGGTAATCACTTTGCTTATGGTGCTGGCCCTGATGGTCCTCGTAACGAGGATCGCGGCCATCGCCTTGACCTATACCGGGATGTCGCACGAGACCGCCAGGTTCCAGGCCCTGTCGGCCTTCACCGGCGCCGGCTTCACCACTAAGGAATCGGAGCAGGTCGTCAATCATCCGGTGCGCCGCCGCATCATGCTGACCTTGCTGGTGCTGGGCAATGCCGGTATCGTCACCGCGGTGTCGTCGCTGATCCTGACCTTTATCCGCTCCGACGGCACGGGCTCCATCGCCGTCAAGATATCCTTCCTGTTCGGCGGCCTCATCGTGCTGTGGTTCGTCGCCGCCAGCCGCTGGGCCGACCGCGTGCTCTCGAGGATCGTAGGCGGCCTCCTCAAGCGCTATACGCGGCTGGATGTGCAGGATTATTCGGCGCTGCTGCATTTGGCGGGAGAGTATCAGGTTTCCGAGCTGGTTATTGAGCCCGATGACTGGCTGGAAGGCAAGAGCGTCGTCGACTCGGACCTGCGCAAGGAGGGCCTGCTGGTCCTCGGCATCCGCCGCGGCGACGGGGTCTTTCGCGGCATCCCTGATACTGATACCCGGTTTGAGGCCGGCGACACCCTCATCATCTACGGCCGCGCGACCTCGGTGGCGCTCATCGACGACCGCAAGAGCGGCAAGCTCGGCGATATCGAGCACTTCGACGCGGTGCTCGAAGAGAAGCGCATCGAGGAAGAAGAGAAGCAGCGCGACCCCTCCGAGACGGGTTCCCAGGACGCCCCTCCGCCCTCCGGGGCTTGACTCAGGTCAAGGCGGCTGCGCCCGTTTCCGGCTAACCTAATCCATGAGAGGCGATATTATGAATTCAAGCGATGTCCCGGTGAAAAAGTTCGATATGCCGTGCGCGCTCGCGGAGCTGACGGCGTATCAAGAGGGCGCGGTGACCAGCCGGCAGATCGTCAAGAAAGATGCCGGCGGCGTCACCGTCTTCGCGTTCGCTAAGGGGGAGGGGCTCAGCGAACATACCGCGCCCTTCGACGCCATGGTTTACGTGGTGGACGGGGCGGCGGAAATCAGCATCTCCGGCCGGCCGCACCTGCTCAAGACCGGCGACATGATCGTCATGCCCGCCAATGAGCCGCATGCCGTACAGGCGGTCGAGAAGTTCAAGATGCTGCTGGTCATGATCAAGAAGTGAGGAGGTTTTATGGGCGCCACGAAAGAGCTGACGAGCGAGCATAAGAATATTCTGCAGGTGATCGATGCGCTCGAACGGGAGTGCGCCGCGCTGGATAGCGGCAAGGCGGTGGATTCGGTGTTTTTCGCCAAGGCAGTCGATTTCATCCGCAGCTATGCCGACAAGTTCCATCACGCCAAGGAGGAGGATATCCTCTTCGCCGAGCTCAGTGGGCCGGGCGTCGCGATGCATTGCGATCCCCGCGAGCAGATGCTCTATGAGCATGATGCTGGCCGCAAGTTTGTGCGGGGCTTGGAGGAGGCCGTCGCGGCCGGTGACAAAGGCCGGGTTGTCGAGAACGCCGGCGGCTATGCCCAGCTTCTGCGGCAGCATATCTACAAAGAGGACCGGATCCTCTATCCCATGGCCGAACAGGCCTTGGGCGAGGAGCGGGGCGCTAAGATGGCCGAGCGCTTTCGCGCCGTGGATGAGAAGTTCGCCGCCGCCAACGAAAAGCAGCTCGCTTTCGTGCGTGAGGCTTCCGAGAGGTATACACAAAAGGCCGCTTGACCCCATATACCCCATGGGGGTATACTATGGGCGGAGGCTTTATGGAACAAAAGCATTCCGGCCAGGTGCGGCGGCTCAACCGCATCGAGGGGCAGGTCCGGGGCATCCGGAAAATGATCGAGGACGGCCGCTACTGCGTCGACATCGCGACGCAGATCAAGGCGGTGCGCGCGGCGCTCAAGCAGGTGGAGCTCAGCGTCTTCGACTCGCATATGCGCACCTGCGTGAAGTCCGCGTTCGAATCCAAAAACAAGAAGCGCATCGAAGCCAAGCTCGGCGAGATCCAAAAGCTGCTGCGGGCCCGGGATGGCTGAGACCGGGCTGGAGCTGCGCATCGAGGGCATGACCTGCGCCTCCTGCGTTCGCCACGTCGAGCGGGCGCTGGCCGGGGTCGCCGGCGTGCGCACGGCCGAGGTCAACCTCGCGAGCGAGACCGCGCGCGTTACCGCCGACGGAGCGATGCCGCCGCTGGCGCTCTTCCGGGAAGCGGCGCGACGCGCGGGCTACCGTGCCGAGCTCAGCACCGGGCGGGGGGAGAATATCGCCCGCCGGGACGGCGAACGGGAGGCTCTGCGGCGCCGGCTGCTGACCGCCGCGGCCTTTACTATCCCCCTGTTTTTTCTCGCCATGACGGAGATGGCTGGTCTTCCTTTGCCGGGGGCTCTGCAGCCGGCGGCACACCCCCTGCGCTTCTCGCTGCTGCAGCTCATGCTCGTGCTGCCGGCGCTGTTTGCCGGACGGGCTTTCTACACCACGGGCTTGTCGCGTCTTTTTCGGCTCGATCCCAGCATGGATTCGCTCATCGCGGTCGGCACGGCCGCCGCCTTCATCTACAGCGCCTGGAATACCGGCTTGATCGCCGTCGGCCGTTACGAAATGGCCAGGCATCTGTACTATGAGACCGCCGGCATGATCATCACCTTGATCCTGCTGGGCAAATACCTGGAGTCTCTCAGCAAGGGACGGGCCTCCGCCGCGGTAGCAAAGCTTATGGATATGAGCCCGCAGGCCGCGCGCATGATGCGGGACGGCGAGGAACGCGAGATTCCGCTGTCCGAGGTCGGCGTCGGCGACGAACTATTGGTGCGGCCGGGTGAACGGGTGCCCGTCGACGGGGTGGTTCTGGAAGGCCGCACCAGCATCGACGAGTCCATGCTGACGGGTGAGCCGCTGCCGGCCGACAAGGAGCCGGGCGCCGCCGTCACCGGCGCTACCATCAACCAGCAGGGATTTTTCCGCATGCGGGCCGAGCGCGTGGGCGGCGCCACCGTGCTGGCGCAGATCGTGCGCATGGTGGAGGCCGCCCAAGGGAGCAAGGCGCCGATCGCGCGCATCGCGGATACGATATCCGGCTATTTCGTGCCGGCCGTCGTCGGCTTCGCGTTGGCCGCGGCCTTGGGCTGGTACGCCGTCGGCATGGCGGCTCCCTTCGTGCTCAAGATTTTTATCGCGGTGCTGATTATCGCCTGCCCTTGCGCGCTCGGTCTGGCCACTCCTACGGCGGTGATGGTCGGCACGGGGCGCGGGGCCTCGCTCGGGGTTTTGCTCAAGGGCGGAGAGGCTCTCGAGGCTGCCGGCCGCCTGGATACCATGGTATTCGACAAGACCGGGACGATTACCTGCGGTCGGCCGTTGGTTACGGACGTCGTGGCGCTGGGCGCGCGTGATGAAGCGGAGCTGCTGGCGCTCGCTGCCGGCGCCGAGCGCGGTTCCGAGCATGTCTTGGGACAGGCGGTGCTTGCGGAGGCGCGGCGCCGGGGCGTCGAACCGGCCGCCGTCACGGATTTCCAGGCCTTGACCGGCTACGGAATCGCTGCCGGAGATGTCCTGGTCGGCAGTGCTCGGCTTATGCGTGAGCGCGGAATCTTTACCGAGCCGCCGCTGGAGCATGCGCGGCTCGCCGCGGAAGGAAAGACCCCTATTTGCGTGGCGGTCGGCGGGAAGCTCGCGGGGCTGATCGCGGCGGCCGACGAGGTCAAGCCCGACAGCCGTGAAGCGGTCGCCGCGCTGCGCGCGCTGGGCATGGAAATCGTTATGCTCACCGGCGACGGCCGCAGCACCGCCGAGGCGGTCGCTAAAGAGGTCGGCATCGACCGGGTGTACGCCGAGATACTTCCCGGCGGCAAAGCCGATAAGGTCCGCGAGCTGCAGCGTGAGGGGCGCCGAGTCGGCATGGTCGGCGACGGCATAAACGACGCGCCGGCGCTGGCGCAGGCCGATGTGGGTATCGCCATGGGGTCGGGGACCGATATCGCCATAGAGTCGGCCGATATCGTGCTGATGCGCGAAAGCCTATGGGGCGCGGTCGACGCCGTCGCGCTGAGCCGCGCCGCGCTGCGCACGATAAAACAGAACCTGTTCTGGGCCTTGGCCTACAATGCCGTCTGTATTCCCATCGCGGCGGGCCTGCTGACCTTGTTCGGCGGTCCGGCGCTTAACCCGATGATCGCGGCGGCGGCCATGGCGCTGAGCTCGGTCTCGGTGGTGACCAACGCTTTAAGGCTGCGCGGCTTCGTGTCGTTACGACCGGCGGTCGGGAAACGGGGAGTGGATATGAAGAAACTTACCATAGACGGCATGACGTGCAAAAACTGCGTACGCCACGCTGTCGAGGCGCTGCAAGGCGTCGCGGGCGTGACCAAGGCCGAGGTCGATCTTGAAAGCAAGACCGCGACGGTCGAAGGCGATGTTCCCGAGCAGTTGCTGCGCGAGGCGGTGGAGAAAGCGGGCTACAAGGTTACCGGCGTCGAATAGCTCAGCCCAGCTGCGCCGCCGCGAATTTCCAGTTCACCAGCTTCCAGAACGCCTCAAGGTACTTGGGGCGGGCGTTGCGGTAGTCGATATAGTAGGCATGCTCCCATACGTCGCAGGTCAATAGCGGCGTTTTCCCAGCGGTCAGCGGATTGCCGGCGTTCTGGGTGCTGAGTATCTCCAGCGTCCCGTCGGCATTCTTCACCAGCCAGGCCCAGCCCGAGCCGAAAGTCGTGGCGGCTGTTTGGGTGAAGGCTTCCTGGAACTTGGCAAAGGATCCGAAGTCGTTCTCGATTGCCTCCGCCAGCGCGCCGGTCGGGGCGCCGCCGCCCTGGGGGCTGAGGCAGTTCCAGTAGAAGGTGTGGTTGTAGACCTGGGCGGCGTTGTTGAATAGGCCGCCTTTCGCTTTGCGGATGATGTCTTCGAGCGCGGCGTCGGCGAACTCGGTGCCCTCAATCAGCTTGTTGAGGTTGGCGACATAGGCGTTGTGGTGCTTGCCGTAGTGAAAATCCAGAGTCTCGGCCGAGATATACGGCGCCAAGGCGTCCTTCGCGTAGGGAAGATCGGGCAGGGTATGGGTCATGGTGCGCTCCTTTTTGGTTTCGGTTTTATGGTAGCAAAAGCCGCCGCTCCTCACTCCATGGCGGCGATGATTTCAGCCATGGCAATGACGGCGAATCCGGTCACGCGGTCCGATATGCCGTAGGGCAGGATCAATTGGTCGCCGTATAGCAGCGCGCCGCAGGTATAGAGGACATTGGGAACATAGCCTTTCCGTTCGGCTCCTTCGGGTGCCATCAGGGGCCGGCGCAGCCGGCCGATCACCTTGGAAGGATCGTCGCGGTCCAGCAAAAAAGCGCCGAGGCAGTACTTCCGCATGGGCCCCACCCCGTGACTCAGCACCAGCCAGCCCGCATCCGTCTCGATGGGAGACCCGCAGTTTCCCAGCTTCACGAACTCCCAGGGGTGAGCGGGCGAGATGATGCGCCGGGACTTGTTCCAAAAATGCACGTTGTCGGAGTACATCAGGGAAATGTTCTCGCCGTCCTGGCGGGAGAGCATGGCGAATCGGCCGTTTATCCGGCGCGGGAAGAGGGCCATCCCCTTGTCCTGCACCCCGGGGCCGTTGAGCGTGGCGAACTTGAAGTGCCGGAAGTCCTTCGTCGCAAAGAGCTGCGGAAGCACGTTGCGGCCGTCGTAGGCGGTATAGGTGGCGTAATAGATCGTTTTTCCGTCGTCGTCTCGATGCGCGGTCAGACGCACGTCCTCGAGGCCGTTGCTTTGGATGGGCGTGACGGGAAAGATGATCCTTTCGGAGAGCTCCTGGCCCGCGGGAAACCGGATGTCGTAGTTGGACTGCGCCAAAAGCCACAGGCCCTTGGCGGTGTCGTTGTCCATTATTTTTTGGCCGGGGGCCGTTTCGCGCAGGATTTCGTTGAGGCGGCGCTTGAGCTCTTTGAGGGTGAAAAAGTCTCCCAGGCGGTCCAGCACTCGCTCCACCCATTCGCCGGCCAGGCCCATTTCCGCGACTTTCCGTCCGAAGAGCGCTTTGTGATAAGTCGAGTTTTCAATGACCTCGGGCGTGGTTAGATACCGCGATGCCGGGTCAACGGAAATGCTGGTGTGCGCGTCAATGACGCCGCTGCGGAAAGAGATGGAAGATATATGGCCCTCACCCGTCGACCGCAAGCTCAGCAGGAAGCGCAGGCTCCCCCGCGGCAGCTTCGATTGGTCGGGATGGGGAATGATGGACGGATTGAAGAGCGCCGCGGACTCGGCCGAGTATTCGAACATGAAGTAGGAGCCGATCAGCAGCTTGCGCGCCGGCGAAATGCCGCCGCCCGGGGGCAGATGACGCTCCAGGTGGTGAAACCTCGCCAGCAGGCGCTTGCTCAGCAGCCGGTGGCGGGAGGAAAACTCCTCGAGGACCTGATCCAGCAGGCGCTCGACGTCGTCCTCCGGCAGCGCCAGCGCGCGGCGAATTATTTTGTCGTACTCCATGTCGGAGGCGAGCCCCAGCGGCCGCAGGACCACCCGGCTTTGGTCCGGGGACAGCTGGATATCCGTCCGGCGGACGTCGATGGGCTTGGGTTCGCGCGCGGGGCGTTTCATTTAACAGGGTGGGGGTTTTTAAAGGCGGCCAGTTCGTTGTGCGCCCGCTGCATCTCCGCCAGCGAGACAAGGAACGCCAAGGTGGATTCCGCTCCTTGGTTCTGGTTCGCGCGGTCCACATGCAGGCCGTCCCGGCAGCCGCCGGTGTTGGGATCGTAGAGAAAGAGGCCCAAATCGTTTCGTCCTAAAAACCAGTCGAAGGCGCGGCGCGCCTGGCTGAACCAATATTCATCCGCGGTGCACCGGTAAGCCTCCAGGCAGGCGGACACCATGGTCTGCGCCTCGATGGGCTGCTGGTCGAAATTCGCCCGCTCGCCGCCGCGCTCATAAAAACCGTTGGAGCCGATGGGACGGAGATAGCCCCCTTCGGCGGTCTGGATTTCGGTGAGCCAGCGCAGGCTTTTCAAGCCGACCTCGAGCACGTCGGCACGGGAGGTTTCCTTGCCGCTGATAATCAGCGCGTGGGGAAGCCCGGCGTTCATGTAGGTCACCGAGTCCTCGAACCAGGGCCACTCGGGGGTGGCGGTGCGATGGTAGAGGCCCAGCAAAAGGTCGGTGAGAGTGTCCCGCACTTGGCTTACCTGCCGGTCTCCGTTGAGACGCCGCAGGTATTCGTGGGCGCCGATCAGGGCCAGCGCCCATGCCCGGGGGGAGCTGAATTCCGTCACCGGAGTGAGCGCCCGCGGGAAAATATGTCCCGCGAGGGCTTGAAAGCCGGGATTTTTCGAGCGGCCGACGCAGGTCCCCAGGGCCATCAGCGCGCGGCCGCAGCAGTCCTCGGATACGGCTTCGTCTTCCCACGACCGGTTGAATCCCATGAAGTTCCGAAAACGCTTCAGCTTCGGGTCGAAGGCGTATTGCAGGAAGGCGGCATAGGTGGTGGCGGCGTTCAAGAGCGGGGGCGAATCTTCCCCCAGCTCATCGAGAAGAACCGATAAAATCAGGGCGCGGGCATTGTCGTCGGTGCAGTAGCCGGTGTGAAAGTTCGGTACCGCCGCGATGGCGTGCTGAAAGATGCCCGTGGAGTCGGTCATCCGGTAAAGGTGATCGAGCTTCATTTCGGGCAGGCCCGTGAGCTGCTTGTCGAGCGTCTTCACGGTGAAAAGCTTCCGGGCCAGGCCGGCCCGTTCATTGCGGGCCTGCTCGAAAACCTGCATGTAGGCGCAGGCCGCGTTGCCCCATACCATTTCCCGTCCCATTTTGTAGGCGTTCTTGCGCATGGCGTTGCGCCGGACATCGTCGGTCAACAGCCCCAACACCTCCCGCGCGATGGCATCCGGGTCGTTGAAGGGAACCAATACCCCGCGGTTGTCGGCCAACAGCTCCTGGGCGTGCCAGTAGGGGGTGGACACCACCGCCTTGCCCGCGCCGAAGCAATAGGCCAGCGTCCCGGATACGATCTGGGCTTCGTTTAAATAGGGAGTGATGTAGATGTCGGCGGCGCCGATGAACTCCTTGAGCTCGGTCAGCTCCACGAAGCGGTTGTAAAAGATCACGTTCTTCTTTACGCCGTTCTTCTCGGCCAGCAGCTCCAGGCTTAGACGGTAAGACTCACCCGCCTCCCGTCGGAGGTGCGGATGGGTGGCCCCTAAAATGATGTAAACCACGTCGGGGCGCTCCGCTACGATTTTGGGCAGGGCGTTAAGCACGTGCTCGATGCCCTTGTTGGGAGAGAGCAGGCCGAAGGTCAGCAGCACCTGCTTGCCCTCCACGCCGAAGAGATCCTTGTAGTAGCTGGAATCCACGAACGAGGTCTCCGGGATGCCGTGGGGAATTATGTCTATCTTGGCGGCGGGGGCCTGGTGAACATCGCGCAGGAACTCCGCCGCCTTATGGGACATCACCACCGTGCGGGTGGAGAGCTGGATCAGCTCCTGCATCACCCGCTTCTGCTCGGCGCTGGGCGTTTTAAGCACGGTATGGAGCGTGGTGACGATGGGCAGCTCCACCTCGCGCAGCAGCGCCAGCAGGTGCCCGCCCGAAGGCCCTCCGTAAATGCCGTACTCGTGCTGGACGCAGAGCACGTCCACATTGCTGATGCCCAGGAAATCCGCCGCCCGCCCGTACGACGCCAAATTCTGCTCCTCGATTTCAAAGCGGACCTCGTGGGGGTAGTCGTAGCCTCCCTTGACGTCGTTTATGGGCACGGCGAAGCACTGTACTTTCGGGAATTGGGCCGTGACGGAGGTGCATAGATCCGTGGTGAAGGTGGCGATGCCGCAAAGCCGCGGCAGGTAGTTGCCTAAAAAGGCGATCTTGCGGATTTCGCAGCGGGGCGTCATTGCGTGTTCTCGTGCTCGGCCATGAACTTCAAGGGGCGGGTGCTCACGGGCTAATTCTTGCCGTCGGCGAACTTATTAAGCACGCTTAAGAAATCCAGCGGTATGGGGAAGATCACCGTCGAGTTCTTGTCGACCGAGATCTCGGTCAGGGTCTGCAGGTAGCGCAGCTGGATGCCGGCCGGGTTCTTCGAAAGCACGGCCGCGGCCTGGGTCAGCTTCTCGGAGGCCTGCAGCTCGCCCTCGGCATGGATGATCTTGGCCCGCCGCTCGCGCTCCGCCTCGGCCTGCTTGGCCATGGAGCGCTGCATGGTTTCGGGCAGGTCCACATCCTTGACTTCGACCTTGCTGACCTTCACTCCCCATGGATCGGTGTCCGTATCGAGGATCTTCTGCAGTTCCATGTTGATCTTGTCGCGATTGCTGAGCAGGTCGTCGAGCTCCATCTTGCCCAGCACCCCGCGCAGGGTCGTCTGCGCCAGCTGGCTGGTGGCGTAGTAGTAGTCTTCGACCTCGATGACGGCCTTTTCCGCCGCCATGACCCGGTAGTAGACCACGGCATTGACCTTCACCGTGACGTTGTCGCGCGTGATGACGTCCTGCGGCGGGACGTCGAGCACTATGGTGCGCAGGCTGATGCGGGTCATCTGCTGGATGCCGGGGATGACGATGATCAGGCCCGGCCCCTTGACGCCTGAGTAGCGCCCCAAAGTGAAGATGACCCCGCGCTCGTACTCCTGGAGTATTTTGATCGCGCTGAAGAGCACGACGACCAGGATGACGACAATAGGAACAAATCCAATCATTGTTTCTCCTCCTTCCTGCGTGGCGGCAGCTTCCTTTGGTCGGCCGATATCTTAACATCCTTTTTATGCGCCTCGCGTCCGGCTCGCCCCCGCGCCGCCTCGGCGAGCACTTTGTCGATCTTTGCGGTCTCTTTAGGCAGCAGGCGCCGCGCCAGCGCGATCCACTCCGGGACGCTATCGGCCAGCGCCCTGTCGTCGCCCCGGTTCTTGACCCCGGCGCCGTCGTGATCCGCGAGGGTGAGCTGGTATATCCTGGCGATAAGGTAGGCGTCGTCGAGGTACCTGAAGAGCCCCGAGCTGTTTGCGGGCAAAAAGTCGATGGGGTCATAGAGGTAGGCCAGGGCGAATCGCTGCATACGGATGACGCGCGCGGGCAGGCCCGACTGGTCGCCCCAGCGGCGTACTTGGGCGATCATGGGGGGCATGGCCAGGATCATCCGGCGCAGCGGCTGGCCGTAGCGCGCCGCCTCGCGCGGCCCCGTCAGCTGCCGGATGGTCGAAGCGAAATGGTTCCTTGGGTCCGCGGCCAGCAGCTTCAGCTGCTGGCCTAGAGCTCTCAGCATCCGGGAGCCGCGTAAACGACGTTCGCCGGGCAATTCATAACCCATAGCATACACCCTATGCCGAATGTTATAAACTAGATAATTCGAAGGGATACCTTTCAGAAAACTTATGATTCCACTCAACTACCACCACCTGTATTACTTCTACAGCGTCGCGCGGGCGGGCAGCATCGCGCAGGCCTGCAAGACCCTGCTCCTGTCGCAGCCGGCTATCAGTACGCAGCTCGGGCAGCTGGAACGCGCGCTGGGCACCCCGCTGTTCGAGCGCAAGCAGCGGAAGCTTTTCCTGACCGAAGAGGGCCGGTTTGTCCTCGATTACGCCGAGAGCATTTTCGAGATGGGCCAGGAGCTTCAGGACAACCTGAAGGATCATTCCCGGGTCGAAAAGGCCTCCATTCGTATGGGCATTCTCAGCGGAACGGCGCGCGCCTTCGGCCACGCCCTGGTCGAAAATGTTCTGAACCAATTCCCATTAGCGTATGTCAGCGTGCGGGAGGGCGAGCTGGAAGTCCTTCTTTCCGAGCTGAAGGATCAGCGGGTCGACATCCTGCTGACCTCGGTGAGCGTCCACGGCCGCGGCCAAGGGAAGTTCCTCAACCGTCTGGTGGGGACGGTCCCCATCGTTTTTGCGGCCGCTCCCGCCGTCGCGCGGCGCTACCGGCGCATCCCCCGCGACCTCAACGGCGCTCCGTTCATCCTTCCGCTCAAGCCCAGCCATGTCTATTATCAGATCCTGGACCGCTTGGCGCAGTGGAAGGTCGAGCCGCATACGATCGTCGAGGTCCAGGACGCCGACCTGGCGCGCCGGCTGGCGATTTCGGGACGAGGCGTCGCCCCGCTCAACGCCTATACGGTCGCGTACAGCACGCCTTCCAAGGCGCTGACTATTTTGGGAGCCAAGAAAACGCTGGGTTTTAGCGAATCAGTCTATCTGGTGACGAGAAAGCGCAAGTGGCTCAATCCCGTGGTCGCGCACCTGCTGAAGAATTTCCGCCTGCCGAAAATGGGCCGGTAACTCCGGCCGAAAAAACCACTCCCCCTCAAGTCCCGAGAGCGGAACTGGAGGGGGAGTGGCGGTCCCAAGGAGAATTGAACTCCTGTTTCGGCCTTGACAGGGCCGCGTCATAACCATTAGACCATGGGACCAGTGCGACGAACGATTATAGCAAATGGAAAAGAGCGCTCCGTAAAACAAAAAGCGCCCTTGGGGGTGGACCCCCAAGGGGCGCTGCAAGCCGGCGAACGGTGGACGCCTACTTCACCATGTCCAAGAGCGAGTTAAAATCAACCTTGCTCTCGGTGAAGAGTTGCTCGAGGACGTCCATCTCGGGATCGATCGCCCCGTTCGTCGCGGAACTCTTCTTGCCGTTCTTTGCGGGCTTCTTTTTTGCCGTCTTTTTCTTCTTCGCCATCTCTCTAAAAGTATAAAGGGTTCAGGTAAATCGCGCCAGAGGGAAATTTGCCGCGCGCGAAGAATTTACTTTTGCGTCTTGACAAGGGTAGGGGAAGAGTTTTCTGGGGCGGGAAAGAGGTTGGGCAGTACAGGGCTCGAACCTGTGACCCCCTCCGTGTAAAGGAGGTGCTCTACCGCTGAGCTAACTGCCCGAAATTTTACCACTGCCCCCTCGCTGCGCTCGGGGGCGATGTGCTCGGCGACGCTGGCGCCCGGCTTCGCCGGGCTTGCTTACGCCTGCGCGCATCGAGCTAACTGCCCGAAATTTTACTACTGCCCCCTCGCTGCGCTCGGGGGCGATGTGCTCGGCGACGCTGGCGCCCGGCTTCGCCGGGCTTGCTTACGCCTGCGCGCATCGAGCTAACTGCCCGAAATTTTACCACTGCCCCCTCGCTGCGCTCGGGGTTTTATTTTACCAAGATTATGTCGCCGGCTTCAGCCGGCGATAGAGGCGTTTGCCGATAAACAGAAACAGGCAGAGCACCACAACGGCGGCGATCACGGGGATGAAAATCGCCAACGCGGAAAGAATTATTGAGGCTGCCGCTTCTATGGTTGCGATGATCGGGTTCCCCAGGCCGGCGGTGGTAATGGCGGACCCCGCACGCGAGCTGGCCGTAAGAGCTTGAACGGCGGCCGCCGCTCCGCCGCCCGCGATAAGCGCCAGCGACCACTTCAGCCACGGCTGCAGATCTCCCACCGCGCCGGCGGTAACGATAGTCCCGGCCAGCACCGCGGCGGGAGAGGCTATCGTGTCGAGCAGATTATCAAGCCACGGGATGTAGAAGCTGATGATTTCCACTAGGGTCGCGGCGCCCAGGCAGATGAGCGCGGCGTCGCCGCTCAGCCACGCGAAACCGGAAGTCAGCTCCAGGGCTCCCGTGCGCGCGGCTATCCCCATAACCAGCATCGGGACAAAGACGCGAAAGCCGCATGCTGCCGCCAGCCCTATTCCGGTCAGGATTCCCAGTACCGCTTCCATCCCGCCTACTGTGTCGGGACCGCGAGCTTTTGCGCGGCGCCCCAGGCCCTTATGACCGGGAGCATGGCCGCGTTGACGCGCTTGAACGTCGCGCTGCGCAGCAGTTTGGATTCGGGCGCGGACGATTGCGCGGATACCCCCAGGCGCTGCAGCATCGCATACTTGACGCCGTCCGGGTACTCGGGGATAACGGAAGCGCCGGCGCCGGTTTGCCAATAGTGCTGGCTGCCGGCACCGGTGCCGGCTTGCCAATAGTATTGACTGCCGGGGCCGGTGCCGGTTTGCCAGTAATGCCGGCTGCCCGCGTCGGTGCCGGTCTGCCAATAATGCTGGCTGCCGGGGCCCGTGCCCGTTTGCCAATAGTGCTGGCTGCCGATGCCGGTGCCGGTTTGCCAATAATATTGACTGCCGGCATTCGTGCCCGTCTGCCAATAATGCCGGCTGCCCGTGCCGGAGCCCGTTTGCCAGTAGTGATTGCTGGCGGATGCGGCCGGCGCAAGCCCCGTCCATATAAGGGCGGCGGCCAGTAAGATAAGGGTGAAATTGAGTTTTCTCATAGGCATGCCTCTATTATGCCTCATCGTCGCAAATCCGGCTTAGGACCATGGTCCCGTGCCGGGTCCGGTAAACGGCCCGAAGCGTAGAGACGCAAAGGCCCAGGCCTGTTAACGCCTGCGGTCGCGTCCGCCGCGGTCATGCCCGCGGTCTCGTCCGTCGCGGTCATGCCTCCGATCTCCTCGCTGCGGCGGCTTGGTGTGGCGCGGCGGCTTGGTATGCTGCGGCGGCTTGTTGCGGTGCGGCGGGCGGTAGATCGGCGCCGGGACATAGACCCAGCGGCCGAACTGGTAGACCCAGCAATTGTTGCGCCGGATGCCCCCGCAGACGATGCCGGGCGCGCTGCGGCGGCGCGCTTCCTCCCGCCGGCGCTCTTCTTCCCGGCGGCGTTCCAGTTCGATGAGGCGGCTGTACTCCGCGCGGGTGATCCAGCGGCCCTGGTATTTGACGTAGCCCTTGGCGCGCATCAAGGCGTCGCCCTGGAGCCACTCGCCGTTGATCATTTCAAAGCCCAGCAGCATGCGGGCGCCGGCATGATCGGGGTCCAGGCCGATGATGCGTTCGGCGGACTGGCGGGCATAGCCGCTCAGGCGCACGGATTTCGCCCATTGCGCGAGTTCCCAAATGGAGGGGATGTCGCCGGGCTCGATGGCGGCTTCACGCTCCTTGAACTCCACATGGGTGTTGCGCGCAAAGAGGAGTTCCCGGATATTGGAACGCGGGATGCCGACCCAGCCGCCGTTAAGCTCAATGGTAACGGTGCCGGCGTCTTCCTTAAAAAGCAGCCCTTCGGTGCGGTTGCCGTTCATGTATACGACGGTGACGCCGATAAATTGCTCGCCGGCGTATTCGCCTGGATCGGGGATGTCGCGGTTTAAATCAGCGACCGTGCCCTCCAGGGTCTTTAGGTTTAGGCCCCGGGTGAGGTCGCCCGGCAGCACCGCAACGCCGGCGGCGAGGACGTGCAGCGGCGCCAGCGCCAGCATGGAAGTCAAAACAGGGATAATGATTTTTCTCATCTGAGAGCCTCCCGGCCGGGTTATCCCGGCGCATCTCCGAAATCCATGATATGCCCGGACGGCCCAAACGAATAGCACCCATGGGGCCATGCCGGCCTGGGCCGAAGGTCCCATCTTGTTTCAGCCCTGATTCCTCGGCGACCATGCGAAAATGATATGTTCAGGCATGCAGTTCGCTCCATTGCAGTTTCCCCTCGTCCTCTCATATCTGCTGATGTCCTCCGTCGCGCTGGTTCCCAGGCCATGAGAACGACCGGCAGGAGGAGGAAATTCGAAGCCGCGCTGGTGTTTCTGGCGATCATGACCATGCTTTTGGCCATGAATCGCCATGAAAACAGAATGCTGTTCGGGCTCAGCATCTACGGTGGGATAACCATCGGCTATCTGCTGCTCAAGCTGCTGCTCTCGTCATGGTACCGGCCGTACAGGGGCAGCGGCGGCGGGACGCGCACCTACTATGCGGTCGTCATCCCGTTTTACAACGAGGAGCCCCGGGTGCTCAAGCGCTGCCTGGAAAGCGTTCTCCGCCAGACTCTTCCGGCGCAGGAGATTTATATCATCGACGACGGCAGCGCTGATGATACCTGCTACCGTTTAGCCAAGGACCTGCTGCGGGAAAAGGACAACGCGCAGGTCCTCCGCTGCGACGTGAATAGGAACAAGCGCAATGCGCAGTCCGCCGCCTTCCGGAGCATACAGGTCCCGATCACCATCACGCTCGACAGCGACACCGTGCTCGATGAGAATGCGATCGAAGAGGGCTTGCGGCCTTTCGCGGACCCCGCAGTGCAGGCCGTCAGCGGCAACGTGCGGGCGTTGAACGCCAAGACCAATCTGCTGACCCGCCTTATCGATATGCGCTACTGCAACGCTTTTCGCTACGAGCGGGCCGCCTACAGCACGCTCGATTCGGTGCTCTGCTCCTCCGGCGTATTCAGCTTGTGGCGGACCCGCCTGATCCAGAACAATCTGCAGGATTACCTTGATCAAAAATTCTTCAGCATGCCGGTCGTCGCCGGTGACGACCGGCGGCTGAGCTACTATGCGCTGCGGGAAGGCAAGAGCGTGTTCCAGGAGACCGCCGGCTGCGCGACTGTAGTGCCGGACACTTTGGGGAAGTTCTTCAAACAGCAGGTTCGCTGGAACAAGTCCTTCTTCCGCGAAACGATTAACCTGCTGGCGCGGTTCCCGCTCACCAAGCCCGCCTGGTGGCTCGCACTATCCGAGCTATGCCTGTGGCTGCTCTTCGGTATCCTGGTTCTTCTCGTTTTTGTCATTAAGCCCATTGTGGGCGGCAGGATCCTCGGCCTCTATTACTTCGGCTATATCGCACTTATGGCTTATGTGCGCAGCGTCCGCTACATGCAGGAGAGTTTTTTTGTCTACCTGCTGTCCCCGCTGTACGCTCTTATCCACATCTTTCTGCTGCTGCCGGTACGCATTTACAGCTTATGTACGATCATGGATGATTCGTGGGGAACACGAAGTTAGCGCCGCGGCGCATTATCGAAGCCGGTCTTTGGCTCGTCGCCGTCGGCGTTCCTCTTGCCTGGAGCGATAAGTTCTATGCCGAGTACGTCCTGCCGAAACTTGTCGTTCTGACCGCGGGACTGCTCATCGCCGCAGGGGGCTGCGTTTTCGCGGTATTGCGCGGCGAACGGGTCATCCGCCGAACGGGGCTGGAATGGCCGATCCTCGTTCTGGGCGGGGCGCTCGCCCTCTCCTGCGCCCGCTCGGTCGATCCGATCTCCAGCGCGCTTGGCCACTACAATGACTATACGCACGGTTTATGGCCGCTGCTCCTGCTGGCGGCGCTGAGCTGGCTCGCCGCCTGGGGGGGCTCCGGCGGTATGCGGCGGCGGGTTTTGACGGTATCGGTCGCCACGGCCGTTCTGGTCGCCGCTTACGCCGTCCTCCAGGCGCTCGGTGTGGAGATCTTCGCGCGCGCCGGAGATATTATCGCCGGGCGCGCGGTTTCATTTATCGGGAACGCGGTATTTCTCGGCGCGTATCTGGCGGTTGTTTTGCCTGTGGCGCTGCATTTTGCGGTCACGGCCGATGGCAAGGCCCGTGTTTGGGCCGTTTTCGGGTTTCTGGGGATCGGCGCGGGAATCGTCGCGACAACGTCAAGAGGCGCTCTCCTGGCGGCCGTCTGCGCCGGCGCCGCTTACCTGATAATGAGCCGCCGTCTGAAAATGCCGAAGCTCAGCCGTCCGCAGCTGCTCGCCGCCGCGGCGGCGGCCTTGGTCATATCGTCTATGGCAGGTGTCCGGTTTATGTCGCGCGATACCACGCGGGCCAATCAGGCGCGGATCGCGCTGTGGGAGATCGGCTGGAAAGCTTTTCGGGAAAAACCGCTTCTCGGATCGGGCCCCGATACCTTCGAGTGGGGTTTTCGCCGGCATCGTACGGAATCCTATATTCGTGCCCGCCGGCCGAAAGAGTATATGACCCATGCGCATAATGACTTGCTGCAGGCGCTTTCGACTTTAGGCGTTCTCGGCTTTGCGGCCTATCTCTTCGCGGTCCTTTCGCTGGCGCTGTTCGGCTGGCGGCGCTTGCGGCGTGAGGGAGGCCGGGAGGGGGCGGACCCCGCGCTTCTCGCGGCGCTCTTGGCGCTTTTTATCGTCATGAAGTTTAATCCGCCGTATATCGCGGCCCTAACGCTGGCCGCTCTCTATTTGGGGCTCCTATGCGCGGATGAGGATGGGGAGCGTCGTCCCATCGACGCCGGCGGTATGCGCTTCGCGATCGCCGGCGCCTTCCTGCTGTTTACGGCGGGGTCGGTTTGGCTTTCCTGCCGGCTGGCCGGCGCGGACTGGTATTTCAAGCGGGCTTTGGTCAATGAGGCGCTTGATCGACCCGACTATGCGCTGGCGCACTATCGAAAAGCCGCGCGGCTTAACCGGTGCGAGCTCAGATACCGCATGAAGATGGTCAATCATCTGCTCTCGCTCGCCTCCCGCTTGCCCGCGGGGAGCCGCCGTTCGGCGCTCATCGATGAGCTCGCCGCGAGCGCGCGGGAAGCGAAGGCCTGCCGCCCGCAGAGCATGCATGCCTATCATATCGACGGCATCGTCGAGCTCGCGCAGGTGCAGTCGGGACGCGCCGAGCGTCTGACGAACGCCCAGGCCGCGCTCGACCGGGGCTTGCAGCTGGATCCGCTCAACGCGGCGCTGCTGCGCGCGCGCGGGAAGGCGGCGTATTTCGGCGGAGATATGCAGGCCGCGCAGCTCTTCGCGCGGCGTGCGCAGCGCCTCGAGACCCTGCGCTAGCCGAGCTTCTTTTGTACGCTCGCGACCTTATCCTGCATGGACTGCGCGCGGTCGGTGCGGGTGCCGAATTT
This sequence comes from Elusimicrobiota bacterium, assembly GCA_043827405.1. Taxonomy (GTDB): domain Bacteria; phylum Elusimicrobiota; class Elusimicrobia; order UBA1565; family UBA1565; genus JBDRPD01. The sequence goes on from JBDRPD010000083.1 coordinate 212,356, forward strand.
CAGCGTCGAAGAGATGCGCGGCGCGCCCAGCTCGTGGACCTTCTCGTGGCAGCGCTTGACCGCGGCGAAGACGGCGTCCCAGTCGCCCTCGATATTGGTGCCGTAGGAATGCAGCTGATATTTGAGCCCCGCCTCAGCGAGCACTTTCTGGCAGGCCGCGACGTATTTGGATACCGATACGCCCACGCCCATGGGGACGACGCATAGATCGGCGATAACCTTCATTGGAGAACCTCCACCCGCAAAGCATACGATATAAAAACCGCCCCCGCGCTGACGCGCGAGGGCAATGAAAATGCAAGCGCTTGACAGGGGGCGCGGTATTCTGGATAATCGAATGGTCGGGTTTCCCGTTATCTCCCCTTAGGAGTTATTATGATCAAAAAGAAGTTCATGCCGTTCATCGGCCTGGTAGCCGTGGCCGCGTTCCTGGCGTCCTGCACCACCATGCCCGTATCGCTGTCGCCGTCCTCGACCTATATCGCGCCCAACGATACGGTGACCGAGGTCGGACCGGTTTCCGGCTCCGCCTTTACCGTTTTCATCTTCGGCCTGCCGATCGGCGAGCAGGAGCAGATCGCTCCCGCGTTGAAGAGGGCGCTGAAGAGCTCCGGCTCGGATGCGATCATCGAGGTGAAGACGGAGTTCAAGACCTACAACTTCATGCTTTTCCACGTGTTCCGCACCCGGGTCTACGGTACCGGCGTAAAGATTCAGAAAGGCGGCTGAGGCCGGTCTGAGCCGTTTCGCCGCCGCGCCCGCACAACGCGTCAGCGTTGTGCGGGCCGGTGTCGTTTAAGTGGAGGGGGGAGCCATGCGTACGCACCTGCGATATATCGCCGTTCTATCCGCCGTCATGGTTTCGGCCGGCTGTACCGCGGCCCTGCGGCCGCTGATGATCGCCGAGCCCCCCGCGTCGGTTAAGCGTGTGGAGCCGCTGGACGAGAAGATTCCCCTGCCGGTGGACGTCGTGATCAAGGCGCCGGAGAGCATGCCCATCGTGGGGGGCAAGTACACCTATTCCCTCAAGCATGTGCTGGAGAAATCCTTCAAAAACGCGGCGGGGGCGATCTTCGATGGCGCCGGCGGCACCGGAGAGTACAGCTACCGGCTCGAGGTCACCGCGCGCTCGTCGCAGCTGCAGGCGCTCGGCCTGGCCAAGGATCAGGCCGAGTTCAGCGCCGTTATCGTCAGCAAGCTGATTAACCCCGACGATAAGGTGCTGGAGAACAAGACCTATTCCGGCAGGAAGCAAAGCTCCTTCGATAAGGCCAATACTCCGGACGCCGTATGGGAAGTCTGCTATACCGCCGCCGGCGAGCTCGCCGACAGCATTCGCCAGGCCCGGTGGCTGCGCAAGGCGCGGACCCAGGTTTACGGCGCGGCGCCGACCTCGGCGGCGCAGATGCAGGCCATGATCAACGCGGCCGCAAAAAGCGCGGCGGCCAACCAGCCGGCGGCGAAAAAGAAAGAGCGCGTCTACAAGTCCGACATCGACAACCCGACATACAAGAGCGCGGAGCGCCCGGACGACTTCGCGCTGGTCATCGGCATCACCCAGTACTCCTCTATTCCCGAGGCCTCATTCGCCGAGCGCGACGCCGAGGCGATGAAGAAGCACCTGATTGCGCAGGGCTTTCCGGAGCGCAATGTGGTGCATCTGGTCGGCAGCAAGGCCACCCGGACCGGCATCAAGAAGTACCTGGAAGAGTGGCTGCCGCGCAACGTCACGGATAAGAGCCGCGTCTTCTTCTACTTCTCCGGCCACGGGGCGCCGGATACCGACAGCAAGGAAGCCTTCATGGTGCCGTGGGACGGCGACCCGAACTTCCTCAAGAGCACCGCCTACTCGATGAACGACCTCTACGCCCGGCTCTCCGAGCTCAAGGCCAAGGAGGTCGTGGTGGCGCTCGACGCCTGCTTCTCCGGGTCGGGCGGCCGCTCGGTGCTGGCCAAAGGGGCGCGGCCGCTGGTGATGAATGTGGACACGGGCAAGATCCTCGACGACAAGCTCACGGTGTTCGCGGCGGCCGGGGACACGCAGATCACCAGCGCCCTCGACGACCAGGGCCACGGCATCTTCTCCTACTACTTCATGAAGGGGCTGGCCGGGGACGCCAAGGACTCCTCGGGGAAGGTCACGGCGCAGGGGCTCTTCGACTACCTGCAGCCGAAGGTCGCCGACGCGGCGCGCCGGCAGAACCGCGAGCAGACGCCGGCGCTGCGGGGCGGCGATAAGGGCCGCGTGCTGGGCTCTTTTAAGTAGCCGCCGGATTTTTCGTCAGGTGGGCGGCGAACAGGCGCCGCAGCTGCTTGAGCTCCCTCGACTTAAGCGCCAGCGAGGTGATGCCGGCGAAGCAGTCGAGCAGCACCATGGCGTTGAGCACCGCGTCTTTTTTGCAGACCCGCTGCAGCCGGCCGACGAAGTGCTGGTTGACGTCCCGGATGTTCTCCATTAGGGCGGCCAGTCCGTGCATCTCCCAGTCGGGCGTCTCGCCGTCGCGCAGATGAAAATACTGCGCCAGCATATACATCGACAGCACCCGGTACATGGTCTCCTCGTGCGTGGCGAAAGGCAGGTGGGTGCGCGCCATGGGGCGCAGCTTATCGAGCACGGGGCAGCCGCTCGATACCATGTAGAGGCCGAGCAGCGCGCTGATGCCGTCGGAGACCGGCGCCCGCTTGGCGAACTTGCGGGTCGCCGTCGAGATGTTGATCTGGGCGAGAGCGGTGGACGGCACCTCCTTGAAGTAGTCGACGATGTCGACGATGCTTTCCGCTACCGGGCAGCGCGGGCGCTGGGTTTTGGTCAAGGCGCAGCTGGGGCACTGGCTGTTGTCGAGTAAAGTCCACTCGGGGTATTTTCCGCGCGGTTCGCGCAGCAGCTCCAGAGAATGCTCGTCGAGGCGGATGACGAAGTCTTTCTTTTTTCCGCCCGCGAACTTGAAGCTGTAGCGGAATTCCAGCTCGTCGATGTCCGAGATGTCGTGTTTGGGCATGGCCCATTGTAGCTGGCAGGGGAGGGGGCTGGCAAGCGCCCCGTTAACGAGCGATCGCGTCCCAGATCGGTTTGCCGAGGAACGAGGCGAGCGTTTGCGCGTCCTCGCGCAGACGCTCGCGATCACCGTGGTCGGCGACGTTGACGCGGCTCGCGTCGTCGAGAATGAGGTTCAGTTCGTAGCTGTAGTAGGAGGAATTTTTTCCGGTGCAGCGTTCGGAGATCAGCTGCAGGGCGTGGATGCGGCTCAGCTCGATATAGTCCTTCGGCGGCGCCGCGCCCGCGGCTCCGCGATAGAACAGCGAGCGCGTGCGGTCGAAGACGAGCGGTTTCGCGTTCGCATGGAGCATGCCGCCTCCGACCGCGGCAAAGACCGCGCCTACCAGGACGGGGATGAGCGCGCCCCAATCGTGGCCGGGAGCCTCCACGAAGAAGAAGAGGTTGATGCCCAGAGTGACGGCGCCCAGGCCCATGAGCAGAAAGACCATGGCGAACAGCTTCATCCCGATCGTCGGCCGGAATTCGAACCGGCCGGGCCCGGCTTCGTGCAGCTTGCTGGTGCAGAAATTGGCGCCGCCGCCCTTGGCGGGAGTCCATTGGGTCCGCTCGGCGAGCGGGTCGTTGAAGCTTTTGGGATCTACCGGCGTCGGTGTGCGGACGAGCTTTTGCAGCTGCGCCATCAGTGCTTTGAGCATATCCACAGGATGGAAGAACGGCGGTGATCCGTCAAGGGAGGGTAACTTGTCGGCAATTACAGAATTTCGATATAACCGCTGGATGCCATGTGTCGCCGCCGGATTATTGCCTTCCTAATCCGGTTAAGCGGATATTTTGCAATAATGGCTGATGAAAAAGAGTCTTTCACTGCTGATCTCCGTCGTTCTCCTGCTCCCCGGCTGTGCCTCCACCCCGCTGCCGGTGGATCCTTTCGGCGGACTGGTTCCCGATTCTCCTTACAAGGACATGACCCTCGCCCTCATGATCTCCGAGAACACCAAGCAGGCCATCGAGTACGGCCGCATGGGCCGCAAGTGGGCCCGCAGGCTGGGCGGCTTTGATTTCGATCCGGAGGGACTCGCCGAAGACATCACCGGCATGCTCCAGCGAGACTTCAAGAAGGTCATCCGGGCCGAGCAGCTGGCGGATGCTGCTCCCGCGGGAGCCGACCTGGTCGCCGTCCTCGACATCAGGGCGCCGAAGTTCAAGGCCGACCTTCGCTACGCTTGGTGGCTCGCCTTTTTTCCCGCCTTCTGCCTCATCCTCGCGATCGGTCAACCCACGAAGATAACCGTGGACAACGGGGCCGTCTTCCTCACCCCTGACGGTCGGCAGGTGGAGTCCATCCGGGTCGTTCATCTTTATCGGCGGCTCGGCAAGATGGATGTTAAGATTCATAACGCCTACCTCCAGGCGCGCTACAACCTCGAGCGTGATATGCTGGCCTCCGAGACCCTGCGGAACTACGCTAAGTCGGTCCGCGCGCAGGGAGCGGCCGCCGCGGCCGCCGGGCTATCCGCAATCCACTCCGACGTGGACCGTCCCGCCTACCTGCACCCGGTGGACGAGAATCTCTTCGCCGTCGTTATCGGCGTGGACGCCTATGACCATGCGCCGCGGGCTGAATACGGCGAGCGCGACGCGCAAGCGGTGCGCGACCACCTTCTCGCTCTGGGTTACCCGCAGCGCAATATCGCCTTTGCCACCGGAACGCGTGCGGGTCGGGCGGCCATCGAGAAATACGTCGAGTCGTGGCTGCCCGAGCGTGCGGGAGCCGGCGCCAAGGTGCTGTTCTACTTCGCCGGCCATGGCGCCCCGGACGTCTCGACCGGGGAGGCTTACCTCCTGCCGCATGACGGCGATCCCAAATTCCTGGGAAATACCGGCTATCCGGTGAAGCGGTTGTATGAAAAGCTCTCGGCGCTGAAAGCCGGGCAGGTCGTCGTGGCCATGGACGCGGGCTTCTCGGGAACCGGGGGGCGCTCGGTGCTCCCCCAAGGCGCTCGTCCTCTTATCACCGAAGTGCGGGACCCCGTGCCCCAGAAGCTCGCAGTGCTTGAGGCCGCGTCTTCGTCGGAGATCGCCGGAGTCGCGCAGACGCAGGGTCACGGGCTGTGGACTTATCACTTTCTCAAGGCGCTGCAGGAGACCAAGGGGAAAGCAGGACTCGGCGACCTGCATGAGCGGGCCGCCAAGGGAATAGCCGACGCGGCCCGGCGCGAAGGCCGCGATCAGACGCCGCGCCTGCTGCGGGGCCGCGGGGCAAGGTTGAGGTGAGTCGATGAAATACTGGATTATTCTGGCTGCCGCGGCCCTAAGCGCCTGCTTCCCGCCGCCGGCCACTCGCGACCCGTTCGCCGGACTGGAGCTCGCCCCCGCCGCTCCCGGCGCCGCCGCTCCCAGGCGCAGCTACAGTTCGGATGCGGACGAGCCGAGCTACAAGCTTAAGGAGCAAGAGGACCGCTACGCCGTGGTAGTGGGGATCGAGGACTATGAGGGTCTGCCGAGCGCCGACTTTGCGGAGCGTGACGCGCGCTCGGTGAGGGCGCATCTCCTCGCTCTTGGCTACCCCGAGAGGAACGTCGTCCTCCTCACCGGGCGTGCGGCCGGCCGGGCGGCGATCGAAAAATACGTGGAGTCATGGCTCCCCGACCGGGTGAATGATCGCTCGAGAGTCCTGTTCTACTTTTCGGGCCACGGCGCTCCGGACATCAAGTCGGGCTCCTCTTATCTTCTGCCCTGGGACGGCGACCCGAAGTATCTCGGCAATACCGCCTATCCGCTCCGGCGCCTCTACAAGCAACTCGACTCCCTCCAGGCCCGGCAGGTGGTGGTGGCTCTCGACGCCTGCTTTTCGGGCGCCGGAGGCCGATCGGTCCTGCCGAAGGGAGCGCGGCCGCTGGTCATGAAAGTGGACGACGGATCGAAGGGTACCGGGCGGCTTGTCGTTCTGGCGGCTTCCCGCGGGGATGAAATCACCGGGAGCGACGAGAAGCAGGGCCACGGCCTGTTCACCTACTATCTTCTTAGCGGGCTGAACAATCGCCGGACTTCGGTGCAGGCCCTGTACGAGTATCTGACGCCCCTCGTTCGCGACGCCGCGCGCGCCGACAACCGTGATCAGACCCCGCAGCTTCTCGGCCCGGCGCAAGGCGTCGACCTCCGGTAGGCCGAAGCGGCAAGTATTGCCCGGCGGCGAAAAAAACGATATATTCGCGGCATGAGCGCGAGCCCGAACAAATGCCCCAAATGCGGCGGCCTACGCGGCCAGTGGGACCGCGAGTGCCGCGCCTGCGGCTTCGTCTACGCCGAGATCGAGAAGGTGAAAGAGGTCGAGGCGCGGAAAATACAGGAGCTGGCCGCCGGCTGTCCGGCCTGCAAGGCTCCGCGCAAGGAAGGGGATGTCGACTGCCCGCAGTGCGGCGTCGTCTACGCCAAGATCAAGGCCCGCGAGGACGCGGCGCGCAAGGCCGATGAGGAGCGGGTCGCGGCCATCCGCGGCGAGGCCGAGAATAGGAGTTCGGTGGATGTCTCCTCTACTTTGCGAGAGCTGGGCCCCGGTCCGGAGGGGCCGCAGAAGCAGCGGCCGGGCTGCCTGACGGCGATCCTTTTCATGATGATCGTCGTCAACAGCCTCGGCGGCATCGGGGCCGTCATGATGGGCAAGCCCCTCTATATCCTGTCGTCGGGGTCGCTGGTGCTCTTCGCGATCGCGGCGCTCATGTGGAAGCGCTGGGGCGTGATCGGCATCTACTTCCTCTACGTGATCGACATGATCATGATTTTCGTGCTCGGGGTGCCCAAGTTCTTCATCGTCTGGGACATCGTCGGGCTCGCCGTTTTCATGAGCTTCGTCCGGCCCGTTCTGTATCACTTCGAATAGCGTCTTTGGGCCGCTTGACAGATAGGATTACATCTGTAATCCTATCTGGGATATGGCCAAAGACCTGACCGGACGCCAGCGCAGCATTCTCGACTTCATCGCCAAAAGCGTGCGCGAGGCCGGCGTGACGCCGACCTTGCGTGAGATCGCCCGGCATTTTTCGGTGACGGCCGGCGGGGTGCAGAAACAAATCCGGGCGTTGGAGGCCAAGGGGGTCCTGCGGCGGACGCCGGGCGCGGCGCGAGGGCTGCGGGTCGCCGCGCGGCGGGAGACGGATATGCCGCCGCGCCTGCCGGTCCTCGGCTTCGTCCCGGCCGGCGTTCCGGCCGAAGCGATCGAGAACGTGGAAGGGTATCTGAGCCTCGACTCCGCGGTGGCCAAAAACGCCGACTATCTGCTGCGCATCAAGGGCGACAGCATGGCCGACGAGTTCCTGCCCGGCGATCTGGTCTTCGTGCGCCAGACCGCGACCGCGGACAACGGCGACGCGGTCATCGCCCGCGTCGAGGGCGACGAGGCCACGGTCAAGCGCTTGCGCCGGAGCGGCCGGGAGAGTTGGCTTGAGCCGGCCAATCCCCGCTATCCGCCGCTGCGGGACAAGCCGTTTGCGATCATCGGCAAGGTCGTGGGACTGGTGCGGAGCTATGGGCGTCGAAAAGGTCGATGAGCCGGTAAAGGTCGGCGCCGTCTTCAGCGGCAGCAGCATCCTGCCGAAGTGGTTCGTCTGGTCCCGCCGCAAGTACACGGTCGAGTCCGTGGATATGATGTGGAAAGGCCTGCTCGGTGATGTCCCGGTTCGCTATTTTTCCGTTTCGGACGGCGCCAATACCTATCAGCTGCGGCTCAACCAGAAGACGCTCGAATGGCGTCTCGAGCGGGTCCACTCCCGTTAGGCGGCGGATCGATGCGGCCGCGCGTGATCCTGCATGCCGACATGAACGCCTACTTCGCCTCGGTGGAGCAGAAGGCGAACCCCCGGCTGCGCGGCCGGCCGATCGTCATTGTCGGCGACCTCCGGCGCCGCAGCGTGGTGCTCACCTCGAGCTATGAGGCCCGCGCCTATGGGGTGAAGACCGGGATGCTGTTCTGGGAGGCCAAGCGGCTCTGCCCGCAAGTGATCCCCGTCGTCGGCGATCCGGGCAAGTACCGCGCGCAGACCCGGGAGATCATCGCCCTTCTCGAGCGCTACACCGACCGGCTTGAAGTGGCCTCGATCGACGAAGGCTACCTGGACGTGACGGGAAGCCTGCGGCTGTTTAAGACCGACGGCCGGGGAATAGCGCAGCTGATTCAAACGGAGATCCGGGATAAGCTGGAGCTGCCCTGCTCGATCGGCGTGGCGCCCAACAAGCTGCTGGCGAAGCTGGGCTCGAATATGAAAAAGCCCATGGGCATCGCGGTCATCCGGGCCGAGGATGTGGCGGGCCTGATGGAGAACCTTCCGGTCGAGGAGCTGTGCGGGATCGGCCCGCGGTTTAAAGAGCGCCTAAACCGGATCGGCATCCGGACCTGCGGGCAGCTCGGCGCGGCTGCACGCTCTCTCCTGGAAGGCGAGTTCGGCTTCTGGGGCTACTGGATGGGGCGCTGGGGCCGGGGCGAAGACGACCGCCCGGTGGTGCGGGCCGACGAGGATGAAGCGGTCAAGAGCGTGGGGCACAGCACCACCCTGCCGCGCGATACCGTCGACCCCAAGATCATATACGCTTTTCTGCTGCTGCTGGCGGAGAAGGTCGGGGTTCGCCTGCGCCGCGCCGGGCTTAAGGGACGGACGGTGACGCTCACCATCCGTGACGCTGATTTCCATACCCGCTCGATGAGCCGCACGGTCGGCGAGCATCTGGCGGACGGGCCGGCGATCGCGCAGACGGCGCGCCGGACCCTGCGCGATCTTTGGGCCGGGGAGCCGCTGCGCCTGCTGGGAATCGGCGTCTCGAAGCTCATCGCCCATGCGGATCAGGCCTACCTCCTGGGGGGGCTGGAGAAAGAGCGGCGTCTGGTGCGCGCTATGGACGCGATCAACGAGAAGTACGGGCGCCGGACTTTGCGCCGCGCCGCCGTACTGGATGCCGAAGACTTCGGCGTGCTCGAGCCTCCCATCCCGCCGCAGATGCGGGCCAGTTAATACTTTTGATATGGCGCGGCCCGTGCCAACCGGGTATCCTATCAGGGGAAAATGGCTGGTTATCTCGCGTTTATTTCGCGCCACAGCGGCGCCATCCTCGCGGCATTGGGAGGGCTGGCGGTTCTGGGCGGCATATTGTTTTTTTACGGCCGCCGCCGGTGGGCCCGCTACGTGGAAGAGCGGGAGACGCTCTATCAGCCTTTGCTGCTGATGGCGATCGCCAACGAAGAGGGGGGCAAGCTCGGTCCGCCTTTCGACGATGCGCGCCGGCTCGGCGACTGGACGATCGTGGAGAATGCGCTGTTCAATTGGTCGGAGAGTTTGACCGGCTTCTCGCATAAGGGCTTTCGCCGCATCTTCGATCTCAACGGCTTCGGCGAATACGAACGGGGACGTCTGGAGAGCCTGTTTCCCTCCGTTCGCGCCCAGGCCGCCCATCGGCTCGGCAAGATGATCTACTTCAAGGCCATCCCGGACCTGCTGCCCATGCTGCGCGACCGCTCGGCGGAGGTGCGGCGCCGGGTTTCCTGGTCCCTGGCCAAGATGGGCCAGTCGGACGCGACCGGGCTGTTCGTAACCTCGTCGCGGCCCGATATCGTTGTTGAGGATGCGGGCAAGTCCACCGGCGCCATCACCGGGCGCTTTTTGTGGGAGGACGGGGAGCCGATCGTTATCGGCAATAAAGAAGAGACGGACTACCTCATCCACCGCGAGGGCGGGATGCACGGCGACGTGCGGAACATGCCGATTACGGGCTATGGGGGACGGGAGCTCAAGGGCGGCGCCTGGCAGACGTACACGAAGGAGTACCGGCTGCAGAATATCCCGCCGACCCGGCCCGCCGTCGTGAAGTCCGTCCTCAAGCAGGGGGTCGGCAAGTACTACGTCGTGCTGCACCGGCAGCGCGAGAGCATCACGGTCCGGGCGGGCAGCCTGACCCAGAACGTCGACTTCGTCTTCCCCCGCATCAAGGACCCGGACGACCGGGCTTCGGTCGTTGGTAAGCTTATTTATTCCGGAGTGCTCAAGCCCGGCTACAGCGACGGTTCTACCGGCGGCCGGGTGAAGGCCGTGGTCTACCTGCGCGGAGAGCGCTCGGGGTTCTACTCCGGCTACCTTTCTTTCTGGGAGCTGGACAGCTATCGCCTGCACGAGGTCCCGGGAGGGCGCTACCACATAAAAGCGACCGTCGCCGCCTACGAATACACCGGGATCGTAGTCATCCCCGACGCCCAGCCGCATACGCTGGATCTGACGCTCACTCTTGCTGCACGCCCTGGATAGCTTCCAGGTCCCGGCGGATCTCCGGATTCCTCCGGTCGAGGAGGGCGGCGTTGCGCAGGGCGTGCAGCGTTTCCCGCTTGCCCTGCATCCGGAGATACTTGCTGAGCTCCCACCACAGGACGCCGTTGAGCCGGTCGAGTTGGATCGCGGCTTCCTGGTGCTCGACCGCCTGGTCGAGCCGCCACGTGTCCCCGGCGGCCTCGAAACGCGCGTAGAGAACACGCGCTTGACCGCGCCGCGCTTCAGCCGACAGGGAATCAATCCCCGCCGCGCCGGCATAGGCGCTTAGCGCGGCGTCCAGGTCGCCGGCGCGCAGCCTTTCTCCGGCATAGACGCAGTTGCGGCTGGCGAAGAACGGCGACGCGATATAGGGGACGGCGCAGACCGCCGCCAAGACCGCGGCGATGATGATTGTGCGGCGCGGCTTGAAGAGCGCGGAGGCCGCGGGCGCCGCCGCCGCCGCCAGGAAGACCCAAAACGCCGCCAGGTTGACCCAATACTCGACGCTCAGGCTGATAAGGCCGAAGAGCGCGAACAGCGCCAGCCCCGTTAGGTAGGGAAGGCGCTGCTCGAGAACCTCTCGGCAGCGGATGCGGCGCAGCCATAAGAGCAGAAACGCCGACAGCCCAAGCACCCCGGCCAGCCCGCTTTCGGCGAGCAGCGTCAGCGGGAAGCTGTGGGCGAACAAGGTATGCTGGCCGCCGGCCTGGTAGGCGAGATAGGCGCTGGGAAAGTTGCCGAGCCCCACGCCCAGCCATGGATGGTCGAAAAACATCCGCATTCCGCTCCACCACCAGCCGAGACGGCGCAGATTTTCTCCCGGCTCGAGCGGGTAGCCGCCGAGATTCAGCGTGCCGAGAAACTTATAGCCGACGGCGGCGGCCAAGAGCAGCGGAATCGTCAGCAGGAGCGCGGTATGCCGTTTATTGCGGCGGTCGCGATAGCGGACCGCGGCGGCGGCGGCGGCGATGCCGACGCATACCAGCGCCCAGGTGCTGTAGACGAAGATCAGCGCGATCCCGGCCGCGGCGAGGCCGAGCCGCCAGACGTAGCGCAGCGGCTGCGCGCTGTTCCAGGTCGCATGCACGCGTGCGGCCAGCGGGGGGAGCCAGAGGATGAGAAAAGCCGCCGCGATATTGGAGTTTACCAAGGTCCCCGCCGGCTGCTCGCGAAAAAACGAGCCGACGCACTGCTGATACAGGATCATGGCCGCCTGCACGCACAATACGGGGACCATGCCGGCGAGAAAGATCTCCAGCGCGCGTCGGGTCCGCAGGACGTGCAGGGAAATCCAAAATAGCGCCATACAGGAAAGCCAGTCCAGCCAGCGCAGATAGGCTTCGCCCGGCCGCACCGCGTGCAGGAACGTCAGGGTCCATATGAGGGCCAGCACTCCCAGGTGGGGCGCGAAGTCGACGCGCAGGCCGCGTGAACGGGACGACCACGCGGAAACGAGCAGGAGGCCCGCCGCGAGGGCCAGCACGGCGATATAAACGATGGTCGCCGCCCATACATCATGCGCGCCGCGCGCCAGCGCGGCGCAGCTTAGCAGGAGCGCCAGCAGCAGCGCGAACATCTCATCGGCGGAGGTCTTTTCGCGGGGCATGTTCGCCCCAGAGGATACTACTTACAGCTCGGCCGGATCGACAGAAAGCAGGCCCTGTTCGCGGCGCTGCCGGCGGTAGTCCCATGGGGGAACGGGATTGGGATCGGCCCACAGGCCCAGTCCCGCCGCACGCGCCGCACGCTCCAGTTCGCCGAGGCTCTCGTCGTCCGAGAAGTAGCGGTACCACCAGGCGAGCCCGGCTTTGAGCAGTTCGCGGTTCAGCGTGCGGCCGTCAGCGAAGCGGACGACGGAGACCCGGCGGCCGTAGGCGTCGATCGTGCGGACCTCGACGGTTACCGTCTTGCCGACCGCGAGCCGGCGCGTAAAAGCCCGTGCGGCGTCGCCGTAGGGTTGAGCCTTCTCCGGCGTGTCGACCTCGGCCAGGCGAATCTCCATAAAATCGCCGCCGTTGTCGATTACCAGGGAATCCCCGTCCTTGGCCTGTATGACCTTGCCGGTGAATTTCTGTCCTTCGCCGGCCGGGGTGATGCGTGCCGCCGCCGGCAGTACCGCGCCGGAACCGGCGATTGCGGGGACTTCGATTACGGAAACGTGGGGGAGAGCCAGGGGGCTGGCGTAAAGGGATGCGAAATCCGCGCCATGACAGATCGCGGCGCCAAGAAAGGCGGTGCAGAAGGAGAGAAAGTACGTTCGGCGCTTCAGCACGAACCACCCACCCCTGGGTTGCGGCGTTCCGGGCCGACGGACTTCGTGGGCCCTTAGGCCTACATCATAGCTGGCGGCGGCTGTAAAGTCAAGCCGAATCGGCGGGGGGAGGATCCTGCGGGGGGGCGGTCGGCGCCGCCGCCGAGGCTTGCTCAAGCTTCTTCAGCCTGCTCCTCAGCTCGACGATTTCGAGCTTCCCTCCTATCATGGTGGGAAGGCTTGCGAGCAGCGCGGTTACCGCGCCGATAGCGAACGAGGACAGCAGGATCAGCGCATGGGATGCTTCGTACTTGTAGGTCAGAAAAGTTACCGTTACCGGACTGGCGTTCTGCAGGGCGAACACGCAGGCAAGGACCGCGATGACCAGGGCGACGGCAAGCAAAGCCAGCATGCCTGTATTCTATAAATAAAATAGGGCTTGCGGCCGGACATCTTGACGCCGGGCGGTTTCGCGTCTATAGTTGTGGGGATTAGAGTATATGGCCAAACGCAAGACTCCCAAGAAAGCCCAAGCCCCCAAGACGGCGGCGCCGCCCGCGCCGCTGGACGCGCCGCCGGAAGACGAAGCCGATGTGGTGGACCTGCGGAAGATATTCGATGACGCCGCCAAGCTGGAAGAGGGCGGGTGGGGGCTGAAGACCGCGGATGTCGAATGCCCGCACTGCGGTGAAGAGTTCGAGCTCTCCTTCGAGCCGCAGGACGAAGGCCAAGAGCTGATTCAGGACTGTCAGGTCTGCTGCCGGCCGATCACCTTCGCGGTCGACGTCGACGTCGACGACGGCGAGGTCTCGATCTCCGCCTACCGCGATTAAGCGCGGCCGCCTTATTTCACTCTTTGAATCTGCGACAGGGTGAAGTGCGTGTTGAGCCGGGCTTTACGGCCGGCCCGGCGGACGGCGCGCAGCACGCTCTTGAAGTTCAGCAGGTGCCGGGGCCTGTTCTTGAGCTTGACGACCGCGAAGCGCAGGACGCCGTCCTCGAAGTCGAAGGAGGCGGAAGGGATATCCTTAAACCTTTTGAGTTCCAGGACCACCGCCTCCGTGCACGAATTGTCGAGTATGCCGATAATTTTCGCTTCGTAGTTCCCCGGCACGAGATATTGGAGTTCCTCCAGAGGCGAGCGCTGCTTCCGGTACTCAGGAGTGTCGTCCTCGGCCTGGCCCCGGATGTAGGTTCGCGCCCCGGGGAGGACCTGGCGCGCTTCCCGGTCGCGTTCGCTGTTGCTGATTGTGTCGTCGACGAAATAGAACGGATCCGCATCTTCCGCGGCCGCGGGAGCACCGCTGCAGTACAGGGCAAAAGATATGAGAACACCGAGTTTCGCTGTGGTCATCGACGAAAAGCTAGCAAAATAGCCGTCCCATGAAAAGAGTATAAGGTATATGTTAAATATTTGCTGGCCCATGCCCAATATCACCATTGACAGGCTCATTATGTTGCAGTACACTTGGCTCTGAACGTTTCTTTTTATTGTTTGTTTAGCGGACGAAAATGAAATCACGACTGGTTGATGCATTCTTGGGGCTGATCCTGACTTTGGCCGTGGCGGCGTCCTATGTGACCCTGCGCGGCATCGAGAGTCTGGAGCTCAAGGTCTACGACCTGCGTGCCCAGATGAACGGCGATGTCGCGGTTCCGGATGACATCGTCATCATTGAGATCGACAATGATTCCATCGAGCGTCTCGGCCGCTGGCCGTGGCCGCGGACCCTTATCGCCCGGATGCTGGAGAAGCTCGACAAGGCGGGTCCCCGGGTTATCGGCCTCGATGTTCTATTCACCGAGCCGGCCAAGAACCCGGCGTTCAAGGAGCTCGACGACCTCGAGAAAAAATATACCGATTTGGTCGCCGCGCGCCGCATTATTCAGCGGGGCGTGCAATTCGAGACGGAGTTCTCCTCGGCGGCCCATCGCCTCGACACCGACGCCCACCTGCTGGCCGCGCTGACTACGACGTATAATGTCGTGCTGCCGATGATGTTCAAGACCGCGGGCGCGACCGGCGGCCGGCCGGCCCCGGTGCCGGAAACGATGGCCAAGTCGGCGCTGTCGGTGCGGATAAAAAGCCTGCCGGAGGGGACGGTACCCCCGCTGGAGGCTTCCGGCGTCCTGTATCCCCTGGAGCCCTTCATGCGGGCCAGTACGGGCACCGGGCATATCAGCATTATCCCGGACCCGGACGGGATTGTGCGGCGCGAGATGCCGGTTATTAAATACGGTACGGACTACTACCCGTCCTTTTCGCTGCAGCTGGTCGCCAAATCGATGCGGCTGGCATCTGATGAGATCGAGGTGACGCCTGGCGAGTCCATTACCGTGGGCAATATGCAAATCCCGCTGGATGAGACGCAGTCGATGCTCATTACCTACAACGGCGATGTGCGGACTTTCCGCTACTTCAAGTTCTACGAAGTCATGAAAGACGACTTCTCCATGGAGGTGTTCAAGGACAAGATCGTCATTATTGGGCCTTCCGCCTCCGGCATCGCGACGCTGTCGGTCACGCCGCTCTCGCGCGGGCTGCCTCCGGTCGAATATATCGCCAACGTCACCGAAAACTTTATCAACAGCAAGTACGTCAACCGTCCCGATTGGGCGCTGCAGGCGGAGCTCGGCGCGATCGCCTTCATCGGCCTCTTCGTCATGATCGTCCTGCCGCGGCTGGGCGTCGTCAGCGGGCTGTTTTTGACCTTGCTGTTTATGTCCGGTATTCTGGGCTCGGGCTTCTACCTGTTCAAGAAGGACGCGATATGGCTGAAGGTCACCTACCCCGCCTTCCTGCTGGCCGTGGGCTACGTCGTCATCATGGTGAAGAATTTCTTCACCACCGAACAGGATAAGGAGCGCGTCGAGGGCACTCAGGCCGACACCAACAAGCAGCTGGGCCTCCAATTCCAGAGCCAGGGCATGCTCGACATGGCCTTCGAGAAGCTGCGCACCTGTCCGGTCGACGATAACATGAAGGAGACCCTTTACGGCCTCGCTCTTGATTTCGAGCGCAAGCGCCAGTACTCCAAGGCCGTCTCGGTTTACCAGTACATCGAGAAGGAACAGGGGGATTACAAGGATATTCAGACGAAGATGAAGGCGCTGCAGGCCGCCGCCGAGGGCGCGGTGTTCGGCGGTATCGGCGGCGGACCATCCAAGGAAGGGACGATCTTCGCCGGCGGCGGGGCATCCAAGCCGACGCTGGGCCGTTACGAGATCGAGAAAGAGCTCGGCCGCGGCGCCATGGGCATCGTCTATCTCGGCAAGGACCCCAAGATCAACCGCATGGTGGCCATCAAGACCTTGATGATGGAGGGGGAGGACGATCCCAAGGAGACCAAGGAGGTCAAGGAGCGCTTCTTCCGCGAGGCCGAGTCGGCCGGGACCCTCAACCATCCCAATATCGTTCGCATTTTCGATGCCGGCGAGGACAATGATCTGTGCTGGATCGCGATGGAGCTTCTGGACGGCCACGATTTCGTCGGCTACACCAAAAAGGACAAGCTGCTGCCGCCGGAGAAGGCCATGGCGTACGTGGCCAATGTGGCCGAAGCGCTCGACTATGCCCATTCCCAGGGCATCGTCCACCGCGATATCAAGCCGGCCAATATCATGCTGCTCAAAGACGGCAGCGCGCGCGTTACGGATTTCGGCATCGCCCGCATTACCGCGTCCTCGAAGACGGCGACCGGAACCGTTATGGGGACGCCGTCTTACATGAGCCCGGATCAGGTCGCCGGCAAGAAGGTCGACGGCCGCTCCGATCTGTTCAGCCTGGGCGTCACGCTCTATGAGCTGCTGTGCGGCGAGAAGCCGTTTAAGGGCGGCGAGGGCATCGGCACCTTGCTGTTCCAGATCGCCAACGATCCCGAGCCGGACATCCTGACGATTAATCCCAATTTGCCGTCCGCCGTTAAGTCCGTTATCACCCGCGCGCTGATGAAGAACGCGGACGAGCGGTATCAGAACGGCGCGCAGATGGCCAAGGATATCAAGGCCTGCATCGAGGAAATAAAGGGCGGCGCCAAGGCGGAGGTGACGGGCGCTTCCGAGGCCGCGATCGCCGCGGGGCTGACTATTGAGGCGGCGGCGGCCCCCGCGGAAGAGGAGAAGGCCCCGCCCGTCGAAGGCGGGGCGGATCTGGCCGTCGATTTCGCGTCCGGGATGCCGCCGGTAGCGACGGGCGGAGCCGAAAGCGAAACGTCGCCCCCGAGCGAGGCTGAGCCGGCGGAAGAAGTCATCGTCGAAGCGGCAGCGCCCGCCAGCATCGATCTCTCTATCGATTTTGCGTCCGGCCCGCCGCCGGCCGCTGAACCAGCGCTCGAGCCTGCGCCCGAGCCGACGCCGGAGCCCGTGCTCGAGCCTGCGCCCGAGCCGCAGGACGACTTGCGTGCGCAGATGGAAGCGACGCTTGGCGCGCCGGCGGTTGAGCCGGAGCCCGCGCCGGCCGAGGAAAAGCCCGTCGAGATCGATCTCGAAAGCACGGGAAGCTTCTCGAAAGAGCTGTCAGCGATCGCGGGGGCCAGCCCGGACTTGGAGGAGACGGCGGAGAACACTCTGCCCCCGGGGAAAATCGCACCGGTTTCTGATGAGGCCGATTCCGCCGCCGAGGATATCGCGGGGTCTCTGATCATGCCTTCCGCGCCCGCGCCCGAAGCGGCGCCGGCCGCTATGGATGAAACCATCGTTCTGTCGCCCAGGGATAACTTGGGCGGCGCGGATATCCCGGTGGCGGATATCGAAGGGTCGAGCTCGGCCTCTTCGTTGTTGGGGGAGAAGATAGAGCTGGCCGCGGAGGATACCGCGGTAGACCATCATAGCCAGCCCTTGGAAATTTCCATAGACGCCGCCCCGGAGCCTGCTCCGGAGCCTGCGGGCGCCGATGAAACCGTCGTGCTGTCGGCGGCGGATGTGCTGAAGGT
Source organism: Elusimicrobiota bacterium (assembly GCA_043827405.1). GTDB lineage: Bacteria > Elusimicrobiota > Elusimicrobia > UBA1565 > UBA1565 > JBDRPD01. The sequence continues at coordinate 229,822 of JBDRPD010000083.1, forward strand.
CGCGCCGGTCGCGAAGCCGGCGCCGTCTCCCATGCTGGAGCTGCCGCCGGAAGAGTTCAACGCCGATGAGACTTTGGTTATTTCGCCGCTCCGGGGCGGCTTCACTCCCGAGCAGATCGCGCAGTCACTGCCGACGGTGGAAGAGCCGGCGCCTGAACCCGAACCCGCGCCGGAACCCGTCGCGCCTCCTCCCGCCGTCGGGGATGATGAGAAGACCATCAAGATTGACGATATCAGCGCGTTTTTCCCGCAAGGCGTCTCCGGCGCAGCGCCGCCGGCCGACAGCACCGCCAGCCTCGATGATGAGATCAGGAAGGCCGAGGCGCAGCTGTCCGACGGCATTCAACTGTCTGACCCGGATAAACCATCATGAGCATACGGCTGCTGGATGTTGCAGGAAAGACGGATCCCGGCAAGGTGCGCGAGCGCAATGAGGACAGCATCGCTCTCGATCCCGAGCTCGGCCTTTATATCGTCGCCGACGGGATGGGCGGACACAACTCCGGCGAAGTCGCCAGCGGCTTGGCTACCGATACGATCCTGAAGTTCGGCCGGGAGATGCTGAGCAAGAGCCGGGAATTCGTGCCGCCCGAAACAGATGAGACCTTGTCGGTGCGCGCGCGGCAGATCGTCTATCTCATCCAGAGCGCAAATACCATGATTTACGAGAAGTCCAAAGCGTTCGCCAAGAACCAAGGTATGGGGACGACGGTCGTCGTGGTGATCGGGGACACGAAGTCCATCACCGTCGGCCATGTCGGCGACAGCCGACTGTACCGCCTGCGCGGATCGAATTTTGAACAGCTGACCGAGGACCACTCTCTGGTGCAGGACCAGGTCAGGCACGGGTTGATCACCAAAGAGCAGGCGGATAAGTCGAACCTGCAGAATATCCTCACCCGCGCGCTCGGTACGGAGCCGAACGTCCTGGTTGATACTCAGGATATCGAGGTGCAGCCCGGCGACGCCTTCCTTATCTGCTCCGACGGTATGACCAAGATGGTGACCGACGACGAAGCGGGCAAGGTGATGTCCAATATGAAGGAACCGCTCGACGCGGTCGACAAGCTCATCGACATGTCCAATGCCGCCGGAGGCGTCGACAATGTCACCATAATCGTCGCCGCCGCGCCGGGCGGCAAGCCCCAGGACAAGGGCTTATTCGCAAGACTTAAAGAAGCGCTCGAGTAAATTATGGCAAAGCTCCTGCTTAAGCTGGATGATGCGGTGATTCGCGAGTTTACGCTCAAGGGCGAGACCGCGAAGATCGGGCGCAAATCCGAAAACGAAATCGTCATTAATAATCCCGCGGTGTCGGGGTGCCATGCCGTGATCGAGGAGAAGGACGGCATATATACGATCGAGGACCTCGACTCCACCAACGGCACTTCCGTAAACGACGAGCGGATCAAGAAGCGCGAGCTGAAGAATAATGACGTCATCGGCATCGCCAAGCATCGGTTGGTCTTTTTGGCGGATGACTCGGCCGCCGCCGTCGCCGCCCATACCTCGGCCAAGATCAAGGAGAAGAAGGAGGAGGCCAGCGACGCCCATCTGGAGATGACGCCGGTCGCGGATGCGACGTCCGGACCGCATAAAGCGGACGACGGCGCGTCGGTCGGTGTGCTGACGGTGCTTAAGGGCGGCGAGGTTGGTAAAAAATTCGACATTAAGGGCACCTCCGTCTATATCGGCAAATCCGACCGCGCGCAGGTTCCGATTCAGGGCGGCGGGCTGTTCGGAGGCGCCCCGGACATGGCCGCTTCGGTGCGCCGCAAGCCGGAGGGCTTCTTCCTGACCGCGGTTGAGGACGGCTACCCGGTGGTTTCCGGCAATAAGGTCAGCGGCAGCGTGCGGCTCAATAACGGCGACATCATCGAGCTCGGCAGCACCACGCTGCAGTTCTCGATCAAGTAGCCGCTACTTTATCTCGCCTTTCGGAAAGCCCAGCTTCCACCATACGGGGACGGTCGCCGTGCCCGCGGCGAGCAGCAGCAGTATCCACACCGCCCGCCAGGGGAACCAGGTCGGCGGGGCGCTGGCGCAAAGCCAGGAGCCGATTCCGGTGAGCAAACAGAAAAGCGAGAACCCCGCGACCAGGACGGCCCCCAGGCCCTTCCCCAGCCGGCGGACGCTCTCCTCTCCGTCCTGGCCGAGTTCGGCGGCCACCGGCCGCCAGAAGCCCATGGGCTTTACCTGGTCGTAGAACTTCTTAAGCCGCTCCATCTCCTCCGGCCCGGTGACCAAAGAGACGACGATGCCCGCCGCCGTTGCGCCCGCGGCCATGAGGATCAGGCGCAGCGCCTCGCCCTCGATGTAGGCCAGCAGGATGGGCGCGAGGATCATGGAGGCGGCGATGGTCGCGATCTCGCCCCAGGCGTTGATCCGCCACCACAGCCAGCGCAGGACCAGAACGACCCCGAGCCCGGCGCCCAGCAGCAGGCTCGCCTGCCAGGCGGTCTGGATCGAGGAGAGCCGGGTCATGATGCCCAGGCCGATGAGCAGGATCAGGATATTCGATCCGCGCGCGACCCAGACCAGCGACCGCGGATCGGGATCTTTCTTGAGCCAGGACCGGCAAATGAAGCGCTTGTAGATGTCGTTGGTCCAGTAGGAAGATCCCCAGTTGAGGTGTGTGTCGACGGTGGAGGCCAGGGCCGCCAGCATGCCGGTCAGCATCAGGCCCTTCGCTCCGACCGGCAGCAGTTCGGCGATGCCGCGCACGAAGGTCGCTTCGCGTTCGGCCATGGCGAGTTCAACCGGGATCGAGAGATCGGGGGGAAATAGGACGAGCAGCCCCAGGCCGATGGGCAGCCACAGCAGGCTGCGCAGCAATATCTGCGCGATCGTGAATACCACCGCCGCCAAGCGGGCATCCTCATCGGTCCGGCAGGCCATGGAGCGCTGGGCCAGATACCCGGTCCCATCGGCGTTCATTTGCGCTATCCATTGGATGGCGAAGACGGCGAGGACGGCCAAGCCGGCGTCTTTGGCGCGCGACGGCGTGAAGGCCGTGATCTGCTCGGGTAGAATGCCGCCCGGGCCGCCGTCGGCGAACAGGGTCGTTATCTTGCCCGACAACGCGTCGAATCCGCCGACGGCATGGATCACAATTCCGGCGTAGAACGCCGTCGCGGCCATGGCGATGCCGAACTGGACGACGTCGGTCTCCACCACGCTGCGCAGGCCGCCGGTCGTCGAGTAGAATGTGGTCACCAGCACGATGGCGCCGATGGATATCAGGTTGTTGGCGGAGAGCACCCAAACCTGGGGGCTGTTGATATCGACGGTCAGCGGGGTGCCGATGAACTTGACCAGGCCGATAAAGGGGTCGAAGATCGCGGCCGGCAGCCAGGCGTTCCACAGCAGAAAGGGCTCGGCGATGCGGGTGGCCGCGAGCAGCACCATGGCCAGCACCGTGCAGTTGAATACCGTGCCGAGATAGATGGCTTTGACTCCGCGCAAAACAGCCGCCGGCGCATGGCCGTAGCGGAACTCGGTCAGCTCGGCGTCGGTGAGCACTCCGGCGCGCCGCCAGCTCGCCGCGAGCACGAAGCCCATCAGCAGGAAGGCCAAGGCGTATATCCATAGCCGCCAGAGGGAGAAGATGCCCGCCGTGGCGATCAGGCCGGTGACCAAGAGCGGCGTATCGGCGGCGAACTGGGTCGCGGCCATGCTGATTCCGGCTTTCCATCCGGGCAGGCTGCGGCCGGCGAGGAAATATTCTTCGAGGTTCTGCGATGCCTTGTCCTTGGCGCTAAAGCCGGAGTATATCGCGTAGACGATGAAGGCGAAGATGATCAGGATATCGATAATGGACATGAAGGCCTCCCTGCGTTACGAGCGTCATTATATACAGATATTCTTTATCTTTGCATGCTTATTTAATCATCATGAGCGCCGTTTCGATTGACGGGCGTTCTGGCGCGATCGTTGCTAATTATTGTATACCCTAGGTACTTGCGAAAACTCTTCATAGCACGGGAAACCTATGCTGGAAATTAGATTCCATGGACGCGGCGGGCAGGGGACGGTACTGGCGGCAAAGATGCTGGCGGATATCGTTTTGCGCTCCGGAAAGGGCGAATGCATGGCCATTCCGGAATTCGGCGTAGAACGCCGGGGCGCCCCGGTTCTGGCCTATGCCCGGATATCTAAGGAACCGATACTCATACGGACCCGAATCTACGAACCCAACGTCGTGGTTGTGCTCGATACCAATGCTGCGCCCGGCGATACCATGGTCAAGGGGCTGAAAAAGGGCGGTGTCCTCCTTATTAATACCGAACATTCCCAGGAGGAGCTCGAAAAGCGTTGGCCTGACTTCAATACCGCCGCCATACCGGCCAAGAAGATCGCCCTCAAGCATAAGCTGGGAACCGCTGCCAGCCCGGTGCTCAATACCGCCATTATCGGCGCCATGTGTGCGCAGCTGGACCTGGTAGCCCTGGGTGAACTCGAGGCTGCGATCCGTGACGCGGTGCCGGTCAAGCTGGACGAGAACGTCGCCGCCGCCAAGGAGGCGTACGAATATATTTGCGCAAGGAGGAATGCCAATGCCGCGGCTTAAGATCGATCCCGAGACCGAACCGGCGCTCCTCATTTCCGGCGAGTCCATCTCCGTCAATAAGACCGGGACTTGGCGCAATATCCGCCCCAAGGTCGATATGGAGAAATGCACCAAGTGCATGATCTGCTGGAAGTTCTGTCCCGAATCGTGTGTTACCATTGATTCCGGGGCGCCGGTCATCGAAATGGATTACTGCAAGGGCTGCTCGATCTGCGCCGATGTCTGCCCGGTGGGCTGCGTGGAGATGGTCGACGAGGAAGAGGGGGGGAAATGAGAAAGGTGCTGATGGGCAATCATGCCGCCTCGATCGCCGTGGGGCTGGCACGCGCCGACGTCGTCTCCGCCTACCCGATCACCCCGCAGACTCAGGTGATCGAGCTTCTTGACGAGCTGCAGACCACCGGGAAATGGAAGGGCACCTTTATCCGGGTAGAGTCCGAGCATTCCGCCATGGCCGCCTGTCTCGGCGCCGCGACCACGGGGGCTCGGACCTTTACCGCCTCCTCATCGCAGGGCCTGGCCTATATGCACGAGATGCTGCACTGGGTCGCCGGCGGCCGGCTGCCGATCGTCATGGCGGATGTCAATCGGGCTTTGGGCGCGCCGTGGATACTCTGGACCGACCAGACCGATTCCCTGTCCCAGCGCGATACCGGCTGGATGCAGTTCTACTGCTCGAGCAATCAGGAAATCCTCGACAGCATTCTTATGGCTTACCGCGTGGCTGAAGCGGTTATGATTCCCGCCATGGTCGCCTATGACGGCTTCACCCTGTCGCATACCTACGAGCCGGTGGATGTGCCGGATCAGAAGCTGGTGGACAAGTTCCTGCCCCCCATTAAGTACCCGTATGCCTTGGACGTCAAGAAGGCGACGGCGTTCTCCTCGCTGGCGCTGCCCAAACCCTACATGCGGATGCGGGCGCGTATGGACGCCGATATGCACCGCGCCCTCGATGTCTTCAAGGAAGCGGCCAAGGAGTTCGAGAGCATCTTCGGCCGGCGCTATCGTCTTATTGAGCCGGATCGCTGCGACGACGCGGAGACCATCCTGGTCACCTCGGGCGCGGTAGCCTCGACCGCTCAGGCGGCGATCAATGAGCTGCGCGAGGAGGGGCATAAGGCCGGCAATCTTAAGATGCGGGCGTTCCGGCCCTTCCCGTCGGATGAGCTGCGCAAGACGCTCAAGCCGAAACAAAAGGTCGCGGTAGTCGACCGCAATTACTCGCAGGGACATCACGGCATCTTTTGCGAGGAGATAAAATCCGCGCTTTATCCGCTCAAGGATCGTCCCGAAATCTACGGCTTCATCGCCGGCCTCGGCGGCGGCGATATCACGGTGGAGCTCCTCAAGGAGATTTGGCACGAGACGCATGCGGGCCGCGCCGACGCGATCAACCCCGTCTGGATGGAGGACGCTCGATGACGCCCACGAAAGACAAGCCGGTCAAGACGTCGATCCCCCGGGAAGAGGGGCTGCGTTCGGGCCACCTGGCATGTCAGGGCTGCGGCGCGATGCTGGCCATGCGCTACGCGCAGAAAGGCCTGGGCCGGAAGACGGTGTTCGTGACCCCGGCCTGCTGCTGGACCATATTGGCCGGCCCGGCGCCCAAGCTGGCCATCGAGACCCCGATCATTCACTGTCCTTTCGCCACCGCCGCGGCCACCGCCAGCGGCGTCAAGGCGGGCTTGATTGAGCGCGGCGACACCGAGACCCAGGTCTGCGTGTGGGCCGGCGACGGGGGGACCTACGACATCGGCCTGCAGGCGCTTTCCGGCGCCGCCGACCGCAACGAAGACATCATCTACGTCTGCTACGACAACGAAGCCTACATGAACACCGGCATTCAGCGCAGCGGCGGTACCCCGGCGATGGCCTGGACCATGACCACCCAGGGCGGCAGCCGGCGTCCCAAGAAGGATCTCGACAAGATCATGGAAGCGCACAGCATCCCTTATCAGGCGACCGTGACCCCGGGCTTTCCCGAGGATATGGTCAAGAAGTTCCAGAAGGTCCGGGGCATCAAGGGCTTCCGCTTTATTCGCGTGCTCTCGCCCTGCCCGCCGGGCTGGAAGCATGACTCGGCCGACACCGTGGCTCTTTCCAAGCTCGCGGTGCAGACCGGAGCGTTTCCGCTCTACGAGATCGAAAACGGCGTCTTCAAGCTCAATATGAAGGTGGCCAAGCGCAAGCCGATCGCGGATTACCTAAAGAGACAGGGCCGCTTTCGCAAGCTCAAGGATGAGAATATCCAGGCGATGCAGGCTTCCGTCGACGCGGCGTGGGAAAACTTCACCAATCGCAAGTAAACTGTAACCGCCGGCCGCCGGCGTATAGTTAAGCTCTCCACTCTGAGGGGTTTTTAGGCATGAAAAAGAAAGGAACGATGTTTTTGACCGACGCGCAGCTTAAGGAAGAGATCGCCAAGTGCGAGTACTGCGCCGAGAAACCGTGCAAGGAGGCCTGCCCGGTCGACTGTTCGCCCGCGGACTTTATTATGGCCGCCAAAGGGGGGCGCAAGTCCGACTACAAGCGAGCCGCGGCCGTTATTATGGGCTCCAACCCGCTCGGCGGGGTATGCGGCGCGGTATGCCCGGACTGGCATTGCATGAAGGCCTGCGTACACAAGAAGTTCAACGGCGCGGTGAATATCCCGCCGGTACAGGCGACCATCGTCCAGAAGGCCAAGGATCTGAAAGTCATGCCCAAGTTCCGCCGGGCCAAGCCCAACGGTAAAAGGGTGGCCGTCGTCGGCGGCGGAGCGGCGGGCTGCGGCGCCGCCGGCGTGCTGGCGCAGAAGGGTTACCGGGTCGACATCTACGACGCCGGCAAGAAGCCCGGCGGCATGATCGGCCTTATCCCGCCCGACCGTCTGGACCCGCAGGTGTTCAAGACCGATCTGGATTTCATGCAGACGCTGGGCGCGATCTCTCTTAAGTCCGGCAAGAAGGTCGCGGCTCCGGAAAAGCTGCTGCGCCAAGGCTATAAAGCGGTTGTCGTCTCCACCGGGCTCGACGTCGCCTATCAGCTCGGCATCCCGGGAGAGGAAGCCGCGATCAGCTGGATCGACTACCTGAAGACTCCAGCGCGCTTTAAGCTTAAGGGCAAGCGCGTGGCCGTGATCGGCGGCGGCGCGGTGGCGGCGGACTGCGCCGAGACCGCGGCGCACGGCGGGGCGGCGCATGTGGAGATGTTCGCTCTCGAGAAACTCAGCGAGATGCCGCTCACCGCCAAGGAGCTCGCGGGCATTATGGACGCCGGCGTGCATGTCTCGGGTCGCGTGTCGGTGCTTAAGCTCAAGCATAAGGGCGGCAAGGTCTACTGCGTGCGTACGCAGCGCATGGAGCTGCCCAAGGGCAAGAAGTTCCATCCCCGGTCGATCAAGCCGGTCGAAGGTTCGGAGCTCTGCCGCCGGGACCTGGAGGTCGTGATCATCGCCATCGGCAGCCGGCCCGGGCTCAAGATCCCCGGCTGCCGGGGCGTATTCGCCGCCGGCGACGTCGCCAACGGACCCACGACCGTCGTTGAGGCCGTGGCCGCGGGCAAGAACGCCGCGCTCGAGGTCGACGCCTACAACTACGGCCGCCGCAAGCCGTCGATCCCCAAGAAGGTCAAGAGCCGCAGCCCGCTGGACGGCCGCGTGCTCGAGCCGGTATCCCTGGAGACCGACTTCTTCGGCAAGAAGATCCGCTCGCCTTTCCTGCTCTCGGCGGCGCCGCCTTCGGACGGCTACGCCCAGATGAAGCTGGCCTATGAGGCCGGCTGGGCCGGCGGCGTCATGAAGACGGCCTTCGACAATGTGCCGATTCATATCCCGGGCGAGTACATGTTCGCCTTCAACCAGGACACCTACGCCAACTGCGATAATGTTTCCGGACATCCGCTGCGGCGCGTCTGCCGCGAGATCAAGAAGCTTATCAAGGAGTATCCGGACCGTCTGACCATGGCCTCCACCGGCGGCCCGGTCACCGGAGACGACGAGAACGACCGCAAGGGCTGGCAGCATAATACCCGGCTGCTGGAAGCCGCCGGCGTTCACGGCATCGAGTACAGCCTTTCCTGCCCCCAGGGCGGCGACGGTACCAAGGGCGATATTGTGTCCCAGGATCCGGAGCTTACCGCCAAGATTGTAGGCTGGATCATGGAAGCGGGTGATCCCGATATCCCGAAGCTGTTCAAGCTCACGGGCGCAGTGACCGCGATCTATCCGATCATGGCGGCGATCAAGGAGGTTCTGGACCAGTACCCGAAGAAGAAGGCCGGGGTGACACTGGCCAATACCTTCCCGACGCTGGCCTTCCGCGCCGGCGGGAAGAAGTCTTGGGAAGACGGCATTGTCGTCGGCATGAGCGGCGACGGCGTGGCGCCGATCAGCAACTTGACCTTGGCCAACGCCGCCCGGCTCGACATGCACGTATCCGGCAACGGCGGCCCCATGGACTACAAGGCGGCGGCCGACTTCCTGGCTTTGGGCACCAAGACCGTGCAGTTCTGCACCATCGTCATGAAGTACGGCTACGGCATTATCGACGACCTGCACGCGGGGGTGAGCCATCTTATGGAGGAGCGCGGCTATCGCTCGATGCGCGAGCTCATCGGCTGCGCCCTGCCCAATCCCATCCGGGGCTTTATGGACCTCACGCCGGTCAAGAAAATATCGGCCGTGCGTCCGGAGCTGTGCGAGCACTGCGGCAACTGCACGCGGTGCCCGTACCTGGCCATTCGGCTGGACAAGAACGGAATACCGGCTACCGATCCGTCCCGCTGCATCGGCTGCTCCATCTGCGTTCAAAAGTGCTTCGCCGGCGCTCTGTACATGCGGCAGCGCTCCAAGCGCGAGCTCGCGGTGCTTAAGGAAGACTGATCCAGGAGAACAATATGGCTGAAACGCTGCTTATTAAGAACGGCATCATCGTAACCTTGGGGGACGATAATAAGGTCCTTTACGGCCACAACGTGCTGTGCGAAGGCGGCCGCATCAAAAAGATCGCCCCGGCCTCCGAGCTCGACGGCAAGTACAACGAGGTCATCGACGCGCACGGCAAGGTCGTGATGCCGGGCTTCATCAACGCGCATATGCATTTCTACAGCACCATGGTGCGCGGCCTGGGCAAGGCGAAGCCGTCGAAGAACTTCAAGGAAGTGCTCGACAACCTGTGGTGGCGGCTCGACAAGAAGCTTAAGCTCGACGACTGCTACTACAGCGCGCTCCTGCCCCTAGTCGACGCGGTCAAGCGCGGAACGACCACTCTGATCGACCATCATGCCAGCCCGTTCGCGGCGCGGGGCTCGCTTAACCGCATCGCTGAGGCGGTCAAGGAGGTCGGCCTGCGGGCTTCGCTGTGCTACGAGCTCTCGGACCGTGACGGCAAGAAGATCGCGCAGGAAGGCATCGACGAGAACGTGGACTTCATCAAGCGCTGCGACAAGAAAAAAGACGGCCAGCTTAAGGCGCTCTTCGGCCTGCATGCTTCCTTTACCATCGGGGAGAAGACCATGGCGAAGGCCGCCGAGGCCGGCAATGAGCTGGGCGCGGGCTTTCACGTCCATACGGCGGAGGCGCAGTCGGACCAGGACTACAATGAGAAGCACTTCGGCCTGCGCGTCGTCGAGCGCCTGCACCGCTTCGGCATCCTCGGCCCCAAGACCATCGCCGCGCACTGCGTGCACGTCAACGACAAGGAGATCGAGCTCCTCAAAGAGACCGCTACCGCGGTGGTGCATAACCCGCAGTCCAATATGAACAATGCGGTGGGCGTGGCGGATATTATTAAAATGGCGGAAGCCGGCGTGCTCGTGGGCCTGGGCACCGACGCCATGACCGTCAATATGCTCGAGGAGGTCCGCGTCGCCCAGTGGGCCCAGCACCTGTCGCACGACAATCCCAGCTGCGGCTTCATGGAGTCGGTGACGCCGCTGGTGTTCAACAACGCCAAGATCGCCGGCCGCTACTGGGACTGCGGTTTGGGCGTCCTGGCGGAAGGCAACGCCGCCGATATCATTCTCATGGACTACTACCCGCCGACGCCGTTTGACGGGAATACCTTCCTCGGACATTTGGTCTTCGGGCTGTCGCAGTCCTTTGTCGACACCACGATCGCCGGCGGCAAGGTTCTCATGCAGAACAAGCAGCTGAAGATCGACGTTGACGAGGAGGAGATCGCCGCCAAGTCCCTGGAGCTCTCGACCAAGCTCTGGGATCGGTTCTAGGCGGCGAGGATGCAGCGGACAATCTCGCCGATTGACGGCAAGGTCTGCGTCGAGCGCCCGCAGGCCTCGGCGCCGGAGATCGCGGCCGCCGTCGCTGCCGCCGAGGCGGCGCGCCCGGCCTGGCGCAGGGTTCCCATCGCTGAGAAGCAGGAGCAGCTCCGCGCCTTTGTCGGCGAGGTGCTCAAGCGCAAGGACGCCGTCGCCGAGGAGCTTACCCGGCAAATGGGCCGCCCGATCCGCTACTCTCCCAAAGAGCTCGACGGCTTCGCCGACCGCGCCCGCCATATGATCGACATCGCGCCGCGGGCGCTGGCCGATATCCAGCTCGAAGAGAAAGCGGGCTTTACCCGCTTTATCCGCCGCGAGCCGCTGGGTACGGTGTTCGTCATCGCGCCCTGGAATTATCCGTTTCTCTGCTCGGTCAACTCGGTGGTGCCGGCGCTGATGGCCGGCAGTCCGGTGCTGCTCAAGCTCTCATCCCAGACCCCGCTGGTCGCCGAACGCTACAGCGAAGCCGCCGCAGCGGCTGGGCTGCCCAAGGGCGTGCTGCAGCACCTGCATTTAGGCCACGAGGACGTTTCGCGCCTGATCCAGGATCCCGCCGTCGGCTATGTGGCCTTCACCGGTTCGGTGGAAGGCGGGCGCTCGGTGCACCGCGCCGCCGCCGAGCGCTTTATCGCCGCCGGGCTGGAGCTGGGCGGCAAGGACCCGGCCTATGTGCGGCCGGACGCCGATCTCGACCTCGCGGTGGAGACTTTGGTCGACGGCGCCTACTTCAACTCCGGACAGTCATGCTGCGGCATCGAGCGCATCTACGCGCACCGGGACGTCTATGACCGCTTTATCGACGGCTTCGTCGCGCTGACCAAGAAGTACGTGCTCGACGATCCCTTAAAACCCGAAGTCACGCTGGGGCCCATGGTGCGCGCCTCCGCCGCCAAGTTCGTGCGCGGGCAGGTGCGCGACGCGCTCGCCGCCGGCGCCAAGGCGCTCATCGACGAGAAGACTTTCCCCCGCAGCGAGGAAGGAACCGCCTATCTGGCGCCGCAGGTCCTGACCGGCGTCGACCATTCGATGGCGGTTATGTCGGAAGAGACCTTTGGACCGGTGGTCGGCATTATGCCGGTCGACTCGGATGAGGAAGCGGTGCGTCTGATGAACGACAGCCGGTACGGGCTGACCGCGGCGATCTTCACGCGCGACCAGGACAAGGCGGTCGAGATCGGCGACCAGGTCGAGACCGGCACCTGGTTTATGAACCGCTGCGATTACCTGGACCCGGCTTTGGCCTGGACCGGAGTCAAGGATTCCGGGCGGGGCTGCACCCTGTCGGCGGTCGGCTACGAACACCTGACGCGCCCCAAATCCTTCCACCTGAAGCGCGCCTAAGTCCCTCTAGTAAAGGTGCCAGGCAGGTTTACTAAAGCTGACGCAACCAGGCCGTTTGTTTAGTAAACCTGCCTGGCACCTTATCTGAAGGTTATTCGTTGCTCATGTCGGCGCCCAGGTCTTCGAGCAGGTTGTTGACGTTGGCGCGCGGCTTGAAGGCTCCCTGCGAAAACTCTTCCAGCGCCTGCTGCGCCGTTTTCCGCACTCGCTGGTCTTTTTCATTTTTAAGCAGCTTCTCTATTTCCGCTTTGGCGTTGTGGTCGCCTATCGCGCCCAGCGCCTGCGCCGATACCGCGCGCACCAGCGGTTCTTTGTCGGTCAATAGGACGATCAGCGGTTCGACCGCGTCGGTGATGCCGAGGCGGCCCAGCGAGTGGGCGGCCGTGGCCCGCACCTTGGGGGCCGGGTCTTTGAGCGCCCGGAGAAGGTAGGGGATGCTGGCGCGGTTAAAATCATCGCCCAGCTTGCGGGCGGCGAGGACCCGCTCTTCGGTGTCCTTGGACTTAAGCTGGAGCAGCCATTTGCGCGTATGTTTCGGGTGCTGCCTTTTGGGCGGCGTCGGTGCGTCGTCGCGGACGCGGTGTACCGGCATCGATTTGCAGGGTTCGGCGTTCTCGGGCCGCCGGAGCGCATTGCTGAAGAAGACGTCGAAAACGGAGAACTCCCGCATGACCTCCCGTCCGATATCCGTTTCGTATGCCTTGGGCCGCGAGCCGAGCATGGAAACGCTGTGGCTCAGCGACGCGCGCCAGACGGGCTTGCCGGTGTCGCTGGCGAACATTTGGGCTTCGGCGCTGCGCGCGAATTTTCCTTCCGTCGGCCAATAGCCGGAGATGATCAGAGGGTCGCGCGACTTGAGCATCTGCGCTTCCATCTCTTTGCTGGCTTTGTGCAGGCGCTGATAGGTTCCTGTCCAGCCGGTCACCCCGTAAACCAGGATGCCCAGCCGCGCTTGAGGTTTGGGCAGGTTCTCCAGCAGCCTTGTTATGCCGCGGCCGTCAGGGTAAACAATGCCGGAAGTGATGGTCTTGAGAGCCTGGTTGTGGCCCATTATCTCCCAGCAGCGGTAGTTCTGCCAGTTCTTTTCAAGCTCTTTAAGCAGCAGTTCCTGCTCCGTGGGGAAATCCGTGGGCGCGGCGATGATCATAATATGCGTTATCTTGGAGAAGGCGTTGTTGTCGAGTATTTTGCCCGGGATTTCCTCGATGTTCTTGCGGGCCGAAGCGGGGGCGGGGAGGGACAGCAGTAAAATTATTAGCCATGAGGACAGCATAGGGGACAGTCTAGATAATTTGCGCGGCTGATAATTAGCTAGCCTATACCCGCGGCGCAGAACCGAGGTGATGACTATGAGCTGTGAGACGATCCGCGTGGAACAGGACGGCAGGACGGCTGTGGTCTGGCTCAACCGGCCCAAGGTCCACAACGCTTTTAACGATGTCATGATCCGCGAGCTGCGGGAGGCCTTTATCGGCTTCGCCGCCGACGCGAGCGTCCGTTCGGTTTTGCTTACCGGCGAGGGCAAGTCCTTTTGCGCGGGGGTGGACCTCAAGTGGCTCGGCGGCGGCCGGGAAGCTCCGTTCGAGAAGCATTTCGCAGAAACCTTGGACCTCTCGCGTATGTTTCGGGCCATCTATGATCTCGACAAGCCGGTTATCGCGGCCGTCAACGGTACGGCTCTGGGCGGCGGGGTGGGATTTCTCGGGGTTGCGGACATCGTTTACGCCGCCGAGGACGCCATGCTCGGCCTCAGCGAGGTGAAGATCGGCGTGGTCCCCGCCTGCATCTCGCCCTACCTCTTTATTAAAAGCTCACAGCGCTCGCGGCTCAAGGAGCATTTTATCAGCGGCCGGCGCTTCTCCGCCGCTGAAGGGGAGCGGGCCGGCCTAATCGACTACGTGGTCGCGCGGGACCGCCTGTTGGAATCGGCGCTGGAGAAGGCGGCGGCCTTGCGCAACGCCGCGCCCTTGGCGCAGGGAATGTGCAAGCAGCTGTTTCGTGATGTCCCCGGCATGAGCCTCGATGAAGCCATGCGCCATACCGCCGAGGTGCTCGCCAGGCTGCGGACCGGGGATGAGGCGCGCCAAGGGATCGATGCCTTCTTCGCCAAGCGGGAGATCGACTGGCGTTAACTGGGATGCGCACGAGAGAAGAGTTCGGGCCCAAACTGCTGCTGGCGCATGCCGCCATCTGCTGTCTGCTGGGGCTGGCGGCGATCGCGGCGGTCAATGTGAATCCGCCGCGGGTCCCGGCGCGCCATGAGGCGCCGGAGCATCCGCTGGCCAAGCGCCTGGTGATCGTGCACCTCGACGCCCTGCGGCCGGACTTTGCCGGCGACCCCGCACTCATGCCCGTATTCAACCGGCTGGCCCGTGAAGGGGTGACGGGCATCACGCTGGCGCCGGCGGGGACCACAACCGGGCCCTCGATGCAAAGCATCATGACCGGCGAGCCGATGGCGCCGCCGGAGCTGATCTGGAACTTCTATGCGCCGGTGCGCTCGCCGTCGCACCTGCTGCCGATAGCGCACCAAGCGGGACGAAAAATCCATGCGGTAGGACCGCTGGTTAGCGCCAGCTTCCGATCGTATAGCTCCGGCGACGATGGCACTTGGCCGCACCGCATCTATCCGGGCAGCATGGACAGCGACCGCAAGACGCTGGCGACGGATCTTGAAATACTGAGAAAAGGGGAGTACTCGCTGCTCGTCACTCTGCTCGACTCCGCCGATCACAGCGGGCATATCTACTCCCCCGCTTCCGAGCAGTACGCGGCGGATGTCCGCTACTACGATCAGGCGCTGGGCGAGATCGCCAAGCTCATCGATCCCAAGGACACGGCGCTGTTTGTCTACGGCGATCACGGGATGGACGATGGCGGTCAGCACACGACTCGTCTGCCGGAGGTGGCCGAGCCGCGCTACCTGCTATGGGGTAAAGGTATTCGTAAAGGCGTCCGCCACGACCTGCGGCAGAAAGATCTGGCCGTCACCTTCGCCGAGATGCTCGGCCTGTCCGCGCCCTACGCCTCGCGCGGGCGGCTGGCGGTCGAGGCCTTCGACGTCAAGCCGGCGGACCGCGCCGACATGATGATCCGCAGCATGCGCCAGCGCACCTGGGTGCTGGCGGGCGACGCCGCCGGGCGGGGCTTGGTTAATACTCTTTCCACCGGGGAGTGGCATCGCCTGCACGGCGACGAGGAGAAAGTGCGCACGATCTTCCGGGACTTCGACGCCCAGTTCGCCGCCGCCGAAGACAAGATTTTTCTATCCCGCGCGCTCTTTCGCCGGGGCGCGATCGCGCTGCTGACGGTCTGCGCGCTCGGCATACTGGCGCTCGCTCTGCGCGGTCGGCGCGGCCTGCTGCCGCTGCTGGGCGCGGCTGCGGTTCTGCCCTGGCTGGCCCCGCTGCATCAAGCCTGCGATGGGGCGGCCTCCTTGGCCCGCGGCATCGCATGGCATCCGATCGCTGCGGCGGGGGGGGGCGCTGTTTTGTTTATTCCTTTGCTTTATTATTGGCTGCAGCCGGCGGCGGACCGGCCGGTGAGGAACCCGTATGCCTGGTTGGGCGTCGGCATCGTGTCGCTGACCTTGGTCAGTCGTATCTGTGTCGGGGTCGTTCCATGGCAGGCGTTCTTTCTCGGCTCCACGGTGTTTACTATTGCCGGTTTGGCCGCCGCGCTCCGAATCCGTTCACCCGGGCTGCATGACAAGACCGCTTTGATCGCAAGCGTTCTGGTTTCCAACCTGGTCTATTTTAATTTCCGGGCTGAGATATTCACCGGCCTGTTCTTCTGTCTGCTTGTTCTGCTGCTGCGCGGCACGCTTCGCCGGTCCGGCGAGCCGCGCATGGGGGCTGTCGTCGCGGTCTATCTGGGAATGCGCCTTATGATCTATCTTGGACTAGGCAACGACTTTTCCGGCCGGCTGCATGATCTGACCAGCTGTTTTCTGCTTTACGGCGATGGAGCCTACGACGTTCACAGCATGTTCCTTTCTGTATCCTCGCGGCTTTCTTTCCCGGATATTCTGCTGGTGACCATGCTGGCCTCCGTCATGCTGGAGCGAGCGTCCGCCAAAGAGCGTTTCGGGGACCTCGTCTGGCGTATTATGGCGTTCTTTGCGACCGCAACCGCGGCGGCGTTGCTGCGCCTAGAGTTCAGCCGTACCCAGCTCGACATGCCGTGGAGCGACAGCTATTTCGCCGCGACCATGCTCGGCTTCACCTGTCTGTTCTTCTGGTCGGAGCTGACGGCCTACTTGGCCTTTCGGCCCTTCCGCGTCACGGCCTCCACGTCTTCCGGCCCGCGGATAAAGTAGCGGTAGGGGCCCCAGTCCACCCGGCGCCGGCCCAGCGAGGCGACGAAATTTACCAGGAAAAGCAGCTGTAATAACGGCGCGACTGCCGCCGCGGCCAGCGGCAGCGGCCGGAGGCCGGGATGCAGGTCGGTGAAGCGGTCCGGCAGGCGGTCCTCCAGCAGAGCGAAGATGACCAGCAGCGCGGCGGCGTCCATGGCGAAAAGCAGGAGCAGCAGCGGGACCGCCCGGTGAACCAAGCCCCAAACCAGGACGTAGGCCTTGAAGCCGGTTACGATCCAGCCCAGTATCCAGGAGGCCGCGCCGTAGACGCGGCAGCTTAGGATCCACTTGTTGAACACCTGCACGGTCTCGCGCCAGGAGCTGTCGTCGGGGGCGATGGGGATCGCGTCGGCCACGAAGCGCACGCTCTTGCTCCAGCCCCGCACGTGCCGGGCCAAGGCGAGGTCTTCCAGGAAGCAGCGCGACCACAGGCCGGCGACGTCCAAGGCGTCGAAGTCTTCTTTGCGCATTGCCAGAGTCTGTCCGGTGACCCCGCTGACCAGTTCAAAAAACGGCATGCAGAAGCCCATGAAGGTCATGCGCAGCAGCGGCGGCAGGCGCAGGCTGGTCGGCACGTAGAGCATCAGCGCCGTGGCCACGCCGACCCGCGGATCGGCCAGGGCGCCGACCAGCGCCCCCAGCCAGCCTCGCCGGACCCGGACATCGGCATCGGCGAAGACCAGCACCTCGACACCCGCGGGCAGGCGCTCAAGCGCGTGGAGGACGTCGATATTCTTGCCGGTGGTGCGCCGCGGGATCGCGCCGGAGGCCAGCAGGGTCGTACGACGCGGCGACCGCGCCAACAGCCCCAGCAGCTCGTCGTAGGCGGGATCGCTTTCCCGGGGCGTCACGAAGAGATAGTCCGTCTCGCCGCGGTAATCCTGGTTCAAGATTGAGCCGATATTTTCAGCGAAACCGGGCGCCAGCCCGGCGCAGGGGATGATTACCGCCGCGTGCGGGCGGTAGTCCGGTGGCGGCGGGATCTCGCCTCGCCGGCGGATGCGGAGCCAGAACCTGAAAATAAAAAACAGCTGCAGGCCGGCCATGATCAGGCAGCCGAGCGTCAGGTCGAATTGATTGGGCAGCGGCATCGGTTGTTTAGGGAAGTCCCTTGAAAAATATAGCAATACCTGTAAACTATTTCCGATGCCCCTCTATCGCGCCTTGCTGCTTCTATGCCTGGTGCCGGCGCTTGTTTTCGGCGCCGAGCCCCCGGCTGAGCAGCTCAAGAAGAGCGCCGATCTTTTCGCGCCGGCCACTACCGAAAGCTTCCAGGATTTTTCCGCCTATCGCGACAGTTTCCGCCTGCTCGGCTATGCGGTCGACCCGGAATCGAAGCGCCTGCTGACGCCTGACGGCAAGGAGCTTACGGTCGGCAAGCTGCAGTCCTTCTTTCAGCCGTTTAGCATTAGCGAGGAAGGCTTCGACTCTTTGCAGCGTAATCAACTCTACGGTGCCGGCTACCGTATAGACGATGCCGCCGGGGTGGTGCTGTCCCCGCAGACCAAGAAACCTGTCACGCGCTTTGAGATGATGCTGCTGCGCCGGCAGATCCAGCTGGCGGTTAAGCACGCCGCTCTGGAGCGGCTGAATCATCTGCTGGCGGGTCAGGATCCGGACAAGCCATTGTCCAAGGACGCTATGTCGCAGGTCCGGCAATTGATCGCCGGCCGCGAAAAGGATTTGCCCAAGGCGTTGCTCGATGCGCTGCAGGGCGCGCGAACGCTCAAAGCCGCCGCCGTGCAGCAGGCGGCGGAGAGCGCCTATACCGATTCCACCCGCTTCTTCGACGGCTTCACCAGCTTGACCAAGCAGGCCGGTGCGGCGCTGCCGGTTATGGGCGAATGGAATGCGCCGCAGAAGGTGCCGGGCTACTTCGATTCGGAGGAAGCCAAGCTCGGGCGCGCTTTCGGCAAGGATTTCAGCAAACTGCTCGACGGTAATTCTTTCGGCCGGGAGCTCTATCGCGGGCTGCGGGGCAATGAGGGCAAAACCAGGTTCCCCGGTTTTATAATCATCAATTCCAATGCCGGGGATGATTCGGGCTATGGCGGCGCCTATGCCACCTATAATCCGAGCAACGACAAAATCCAGTTTGAGCTGATGGTCCTGCGCAGCAAGCTGCTGCAGCTGACTCCGGAGAAGGATCATGCGAAGCTCGCCAAGCAGCTCGCGGGACCGCGCCGGATGATGCGCTATCTCAACAACAACCCCCAGGTGCGCCGGGACCTCGCCGACGCGCTGATTGTTCCCACGGTGCATGAGCTGACCCATGCCCTGCAGCAGCGCCGTGACGCGCTGAGCGTGGAGATAAACCGCGGCAATGCCGCGGGCGCCATTCCCATTGAATGGGAGCATGAGGCGAACCTTTCCGAGGTGCGGTTCATGCACGCCGAGCTGCTGCGCAACCCCGGTGCCGCGGTCCGGCGCGAGGAGTTTTACGAGTACCTATCCACTCTCACCGATTTTGACGCCTATCGCGACGGCATCACGCGTACCTATCTGACCCAGTTCCCGCAGTTCGCCGCGACCTTGCCGACTATGAAGAAGCTGCAGCAGCAGCGCCTGAGCGTCGCCGAACGGCTGATGGGGGAGGGGGCGTATCAGTATGTGGCGCAGACCCTCAAGCGCTGGGGGCTGGGGCGCGGGAGCGCCGCGGTGGAAGAGCAGAAGACGGCGCATGCCCGGCGCATGGAGAAATTCACCGACGAGGAGTACCCGCGGATGCGCCAGGACGGCTACGGCTCGCTGGCGGAGCATTACCGCAAGCAGGGGCGTCCCGACAAGGAAATGAAGATCCTGCACGGCTGGAGCGCGGCGCTGGGCGCCGGGGCGCCCCCGGATACGCCGCAGCGCATAGCCAGCGCCGCCAAGAGCACCGTGGGCTGGCTGACCTCCCGGCGGACCCAGGATGAGGTTTCCGGCGCGGACCGCGCCTGGGCCGTACAGAACCTCAATGCGCATTATGGGGGAAGTATCCCGTGGCCCGAGGGCGTCGACCAGAATGCCGTTTACAGCGATATCTATGGGGACGCCGCCGAGGAGTTTCTCGCCAAGGCGCGCACCGCGGTCAATGAGCTGTGGCGCCGGCACTATTTAGAGTCCGTTGAAGCGTATCTTAAAGGCGTCGGCGACATGCCGCGCGCCATGCAGATCAAAAAAGAGATCGCGGCCCTGCGCGGGGTCAAGGCGGGGGCCGCCAAGTGAGGCGCGTTATTCCGCTGCTGCTCGTCTTGGCATTCTGCGCCTGCGCCAAAGGCGGCGACGATGCGGCGTTATACCGCGATCCCGCGGGGGGATTCGCCTTGCGCGGACCGGATTCCTGGCGCGTGCTGGAAAACCAGGGCGGCGCCCAGCGCGTTTCATTTTTTGGCCCGGCCGGCGGGCAGCAGCCTTTCGCGGCCATGATTTCGGTTTACTATTACGCTAAAGAGGGGAAGGGCTATGCCCGCCCGCAGAATTTCGCCGCCGCCAAACAGGTCCTGGCTTTGGAGTCGACGCCGCTGCGCAAGATCAAGGTCAACGGCGCCGAGGCGCTGGAGTTCACCGTCAAGCGTCTTGGTGCGGCCGGTCATGGGCGCCTGCCCATCCCTCTGGACGAGCGTTCGGCGCTGGTCCCGACGGACCAAGGCTTTTTCGCTATCGTTTACTCCGCTCCCAGCGTGGTATCCGCCGAGAGCCTGCCGGCATTCGAGCAGGTCCTGCGCAGCTTCGAAGTCCTCGAGTAGGCGGTGAAGACTCTAGCGGCTCTCGCCCTTCTGTGCCTCCTCGCCGGGAGAGCGGCGGCGGGCTACGAGGAAGGCTGGCCGATGCGAACCTCCATGCATTATAGCGTCCGGCATGAGGCCGCGCCGCCGGCGGGATTTACGGGAAAGATTGAGCGCATCCACCGCTCCCTGCGCAGGGAGTTTTGGTCCCTGAGCCGGTGGATGGACACCGAGAAGATCCATATCTACCTCTACCGCGATCTCAAGAGCTACCGTGCCGGATCATTCAGCCCGCCGTCCTGGTCCAACGGCCAGGCGCGCTATTCCTCGGCGCCCAATTCACCCAAGCAGCTGCTCATCCCGTCCGACGCCAGCGCCGACGTCATCGCCCATGAAACGGCGCATCTGCTTTTGGGCAGCTACTTCATGGAAACCAAGGCGGTGCCGCCCAACTGGCTCAACGAAGGTTTGGCCGTCATGATGGGCCGGGACGTGGAGAACCCGAAGAAAAAAGATTACCGCGGCCCGAAGCTGGCGTCGTATATTCCCCTGCGCCAGTTCTTTTCCACCAAGCCCGGGCGCGACGCGCATCAGGAGGGCGTCAATGCCTGGTATGGGCAGGCGGAATCTCTGGTGCGCTTCCTGAAGGCCACGCGGCCGCCCTTTAACTTCACCCGGCTATGCAAGCTGCTGCGCGAGGGAAGCTCCAGCGAGCGAGCCTTGTTTCAGGCCTATTCCTTTCGCAGCGTGGAGGAGATGCAGAAGGAGTGGCTGAAGTGGGCGGCGGAGGGCAGGGAAAAGCGGGTGCGTATTGAGTCCAGGCCGGAGCCGTCCAAGGCGCAGCCGCCCTCCGCGCGCCCTTCTTCAGGTGAAGAAGATGGGGGAGTTAATATCAGAGACGGCGAGGGCGGCGTCCCGCTTTTGCGATAATGGGACCTCTATATGAAAGGCAGTATTAAATTTGAGGAGATCTGGAGCTCGGGGCTCTCGGCCCTGGGGGCATTGCTCGCCGTGCCGGCGACCTTCTTCCTGCTGGTGCCGTCTCTGCAGGCGGGCAAGGCCTGGCATGTCGCGGGCTTTATGATCTACGGGATCGGTCTATTCGTTATGTTTACGGCCAGCACCCTCTATCACGGCTATGAGGGTTCGGAGGCGGTAAAGCGCTTCCTGCACCGTCTCGACTACTGCGCGGTGGCGACGGCGATCTCCTCGGGCTTCACGCCCTTCTGCCTGATTCTGGAGCGTACCTACTACGGCTATATGGTGCTGACTTTGATCTGGTTTTCGGCGCTGTCGGCGGTATACGTCAAGCTCACGCGGCCGCGCGCACCGAAATGGGTTTTCGTTCTCTTCTACCTGGGCATGGGCTGGGCGGGCCTGTTTTTGGTGCCGTCCCTGATCCGTCTGGGCTGGGGTCCGGTGCTGCTGATGTCGGGCGGGGGGCTGTCCTATTCGATCGGGGCGGTGTTCTTCAACTGGGGCTCGCATCCGACGCGGCGCTTTCGCTTCGGCAAGCATGAGATCTGGCATTTGTTCATCCTGGCCGGGGCGACGGCGCACTTTCTCGCCATCTTCCTCTACCTCCTGCCGTATTAGCCGGCGGGGACCCGGGCTACTGCTCGTCGTCCTGAGGAGCGGCTTGCGGCTTCTTTTTACCGCCCTTCTTGCGGGGCTTCTTCGCCGGCATCACCCGGATATGCACCGTCAGCGCGGCCGCGCCGACGTACTCGACGCGGGCCTTGTCGCCCGGCTTCACATCCGGCGGTCCGATCTTCTTGCGGTCGCCGCCTTTGGTGAACGCCGTTTCCTGCGTCAGCTTGAACTCCCGAGGGGCGCCCTTTCTCCCTTTGAGAACAAGCGTCCCGGCCTCGGCATCAATGCTTTGGATGCGGCCCGTAAAGCGCTTGGGTTTGTTCTTTGCCGCTCCGGCCGGCGCTGCCGCCAGCCAAAAAAGGACGCAGGCCGCGGCGCCGAATACGAGCGCGTATTTTCTATTGACCATGAATGATACCGTTCCTCGCGGGATCCCGCCCCATGGACGTCCGGAGCGGTCACTAGTATTACGCGGCGGCGCGGAAAAAGTTCCCACGCGGAACTTAACGGGCGGCCGTGCGTAGTCATTACGCCATGCCTCAGCCATGAATAAACCGCAGCCGGCCGACGGGGGGCGCTCACGAGCGCCAAGGGACTGGTAAAATCCAGCCTTCGCGCCTCCATCGTCGACGGACTGTTCTGGTCCGTCATGACGGGGTTCGTCGAGGGCTATATCGTCCCGTTCGCTCTGCTGCTGCGGGCCGGCGGCATGGAGATCGGGCTGCTGCGCTCGCTGCCCGCCCTGGTCGGCGCGCTCACGCAGGTTCGCGCCGCCGATATCGTAAATTTCGTCGGCAGCCGGAAGGCCGTCGTCACCGCTTGCGCTTTGGTCCAAGTCGTCTGCCTGCTGCTGATGGCGGGCTGCGTCTTCCTGGAGCGGGACGCGGCGCTGTGGACGTTTGTTTTACTGGTCGTTCTGTTCACCACGGCCGGCACGCTGTCCGGTCCGCCGTGGACCAGCATGATGGGAGAATATCTCCCGCCGTCCAAGCGGGGGGAATTCCTGGGGTGGCGCAGCCGGCTTGTCGGCATCTCCCTGACGGGCTTCAGTCTGCTCGGCGGCTTCATCCTGGCATTCAGCGGCGACGGGCGGGGGCGGGGCTTCGCCCTGCTCTTTCTCGCCGCGGCCGGAGCCCGCCTCGCCTCGTGGATGCAGCTGCGCCGGATGCATGAGCCGTCCCGTTCCGCGTCGCCGCAGGAGGGTTTTTCCTTCTACCGCTTCCTGCGCAAGACGCCGAGCAGCAACTTCGCTCGCTTCACTCTCACCTGCGCGCTGCTGATGTTCGGGACGCACCTTTCCAGCCCGTTCTTCGCCCCCTATATGATCGAACAGCTGGGCCTGGGCTACATAAAGTATACCGTGGTGATCTCGGCGGGCACGTTCGCGCTTTACACGTCGATGAGCCGCTGGGGGCGATGGGCCGACTATTTGGGGGGGATCAGCGTGGTGCGTTCAGGGATGGTGATGATCCCCCTCATTCCTCTGCTCTGGTGCGCGACGGCGAATCCGATATGGCTGGCGTTCTTCGAAGTGTTTTCCGGCTTCGCCTGGGCCGCCTACGGCATGGGGACCGGCACCTTCCTGTACGACGCCGTATCCCCGGAGAAGCGTACGCGCTGCGCCGCCTACTTCGCCGCGACTATCGGGCTGGCGCAATGCCTCGGCGCGGTGACCGGCGGCTGGCTCTACGAGAACCTTCCCGCCGTCGGCGGCAGCTCGTTCTATCCGCTGCTCGTGCTCTCGGCCGCGGGCCGGCTGGCGGCGGCGCTGGTCTTTATCTACAGCGTCAGCGAGGTGCGGCCGGTTCCGCGGCCGCGGCGGCGGCACCTGATGCTGGCGATCATCGGCTTCCGGCCGCTGTTCTACCGCTAGACGCCGGCTCCCGCCGGGCGTGCAGCGTCGGCGATTTCTTCACGGAATCAGCTCTTTGATTTTCTCAACGACGTCTTTCTCGGCGATGATGCGCTTGGTGTTGGTGTCCTGCCAGTCGAGGACATAGGCGCGGCGCGGTCCGAGCTGGCTTTCCTTGAGGTTGAGGAAGAGGACGAACTCTTTGCCTTTTTCGAGGGTTAGGGGGCCGACTTCGAACTCGATTTCTTCCGGGAACTGGAATTTAATGATCTTCCCTATTTTCGCGCGTACTTGGCTGCGGGACTGCAGCCATTCGCCGTTTTCGCCGCGGCGGGGCTCGGCGATTTGGCGGTTGTGGGTGATCTCGCCGGTGGCGATGAAGGCGGCGTTGTGTATCATGTGGGCCAGGGGAACGGTGGGTTTGGCGGCGGCGGCGCGGCCGGCGATGAAGGCGGCGCTCATAAGGGCGATTATGAATATGAGGTGTTTGGGCTTGGTCATGGGGCCATGGTAGCTAATATGAGGAAGGACCCGAAATCTCTACCTAAGCGGCTTTCGCGGAGTTCTCCTAATTTGCTATTGAATGAAATCTAACGCCAATAGGAGTGGCCAATAATGTTCGGCGATAAGCTGGTTTGGGATAGTCATAGCACGCGATACGCGGAGAAGATCTTCCGTGAGATGCCGGAAGATCTGTTCCTGAAGAAAACCATAATTTCCGTCGGCGGCATTTCGGGAACAAGGAAGTCGGAAACGGCTTTTTGCCTGGCGGATTTGCTGATCAAGCGGGGCAAGGAAGCGCATATCATCTCGAGCGACGATTACTACAAAACGCGCTGGAACGATAGAAGCGCGGTCAGGATAAAGACGAATCTCAAGGATGTGGGACCGGAGGAGCTCGACTGGCAAAGACTTTTATGGACTTTTGAGACGTTTAAAAACCCCTTGTATCAGCAGATGCATTTTTTCCAGATGTCCAAGTACTCCACCGCCATCATCCAGGCGTTTATCGACAAGGCGCGCTGCGACATCCTGATCTTTGAAGGCCTCTATGCCTGCGATCCGAGAATAGACGCCGATCTGAAGGTGCATCTCGGCCCCTGCGATCCGCAGGAGACCTTCGACTTCAGGCAGCAGCGCGGCAAGGAAAATGAGGTCAGCGATCTCCGCAGGCAGATAGTGGAAAAGGAATGTGCCGCCGTGAAGCGGCTGAAAAAGCACGCGGATCTCGTCCTGCTCCCCGAGAAGCCGGAGAGCGGAGAGCCGCCGGCGGACTAAACGCAGGCACCGGACGAATTCGAACCGGGGAGAGGATAAGATGGCCGAAAGCATCAAAGGCACGCAAACGGAAAAAAACCTGCTGCTGGCGTTCGCGGGCGAATCGCAGGCGAGAAATAGATACACCTATTTCGCTGGTGCCGCCAGAAAGGAAGGCCTGATGCAGATGGCCGATATATTCGAAGAAACGGCGAACCAGGAAAAAGAGCATGCCAAGAGATTCTTCACGTTTCTCGAAGGGGGCGACGTTGAAATAACGGGAGCATTCCCCGCCGGGAAAGTCGGGACAACACTGGAGAATTTGCGTGCCGCCGCCGCCGGCGAGGAGCACGAATGGACGGAAATGTATCCCGCCTTCGCCGAGGTCGCCAGGAAGGAGGGTTTTAGCCAGGTCGCGGCGGCATTTAAGACGATCGCGATCGCTGAAAAGCAGCACGGCAAGCGCTACCAAGAGCTCGCGGACAACCTCGCGGCGGGAAAAGTCTTCAAAAGAAACGGAAAGGTTGTTTGGCGATGCCGGAATTGCGGCTATCTGCACGAGTCGGAAGAGGCGCCCAAGGCATGTCCCGCATGCCTGCACCCGCAAGCCTATTTCGAGCTGCTGGGCGAAAATTGGTGATCGCCGCCCGGGCGCGAATTACGGCGGTTGAATAGGCCCGGACGTGGTGTACAATGAGGGGGATGAGTTTCGCCGCCTGGAGCGCGCCATGAAAAAACTGCTTTTTCTCTGCCTCGCGTCATCTCTCTTCCTTGGTGTGCCGAGCCCCGGTTCGGCAGTCACGAACGCCGTCCCCGATATCGGCGCGGGAAACGCGGTCGAACCGGAAGGATATGAGGAAAACGACCTAAGCCAAAGCCTGTTCTCGGCCTGCGGACCCATGGGCGTGCTCTGCCCCACCCGCCGCACCGGCACATTAAACGTTCTGCCGGAAGGCGCCCCCGCCATCAACGGCTTCAGCGATCTCGGACCGGCCGGCGTCAAGGGCGATATCGACGGCCCGATGTCGCGGGGCAACGGCGGCTATCAGGTGCGCAAGAACGAGGACTATTTACTGTCGGTCGCGCTCAAGACCGGCTATATGGATTTCGTCTTCACCCTCAAGCGCGTCCGCGAGACCGGCGCCGATACGGTCAATATCGTCGGCCGGATGTGGAAGCAGGACAAGTGGATAGACGTCGACGGCACAAACGACGTCACCGTGGCCTACGATGTAAAAAAGGACACGGGCCGGTTAAGCTGGGTGGAGCGCGGCCAGAAGAAGAGCGAGCGCTTCTGGCGCGGGGAAAACCGCGACGGCCGCATGACCATAGAGTTCGGCGGCGGCTACGACCACGAATTCAAGCGCGGGAAGTAGCCGCCCCGCCTACTGCGACGGACAAGAGCCGCCGTCGCAGGGACGGCCGCAGGGACCGAGCGGCGGCCCGGATGAGGCCTTCGAAGCCACCCCCGGCACCTCGTCGGAAACCTTGACGATCTCCCCCAGCTCCTTGTCGTAGACGTAGCGGCCTGTTATCCCCGCCGGCTTCTGGTCTTTCTTTTTCTTCTTCGCCATGCTCAGGGACGGCCGCCCATCGTCAGCGCCATCAGCGACTTCACCGTGTGCAGGCGGTTTTCGGCCTGGTCGAAGACGATGCTCTGCGGCCCGTCGATCACCGCGTCCTCGACTTCGGCGCCGCGGTCGGCCGGCAGCGGATGCATGTAGACCGCGTCCTTCTTGGCCCGCTTCATCAGCTTCTCGGTGCAGACCCACTTCTTGTACTTGTTGAGAATCTCCATGCCGACCTTCTGGCGGTCCTTTTCCGGGATCTTTTTGTCTTCGAGGTGCTGGTGGCAGCCCCAGGACTTGGGGTAGAGCACGGTCGCGCCCTTGAAGGCGTCTTCCATGTTGTGGGTGACGGTGAGCTTCGAGCCCGCCTCCTTGGCGAACTTCTTGGCCGATTCCATCTGGTCCGGCCGGAGGTTGAACTCCTTGGGATAGGCCAAGGTCACGTCCATGCCGAAGCGCGGCATGAGGTTGATGAGGCCCTGCGGGATGGACATGGGCCGCGCGTAGGCCGGGGCGTAGGTCCAGGAGATGACGAACTTGTGGCCCTTGAGGTTGTCGCCGAACTTCTCGCGGATGGTCATGAGGTCGGCGATATGCTGGCACGGGTGGTCTACGTCGCACTGCAGGTTGATGACCGGGATGTCGGCGTAGTGCGCCACCTCGCGCAGGTACTTGTTGCCGATGCCGTAGAAGCAGTTGCGGATGGCGATGCCGTGGCCGTAGCGTGACAGTACCTTGCCGGTGTCCTTGGGCGTTTCGCCGTGCGAGATCTGCATCTTGTCGGGCGTCAGGTCGTGAGCATGGCCGCCAAGCTGGGTCATGCCCGCTTCGGTGGAGTTGCGCGTGCGGGTGCTCTGCTCGAAGAACATCATGAACAGCGTCTTGTCCTGCAGCAGGCGGTGCGGCTGGCCGAGGGCGAAGCGGCGTTTCAGGTCCTTGGCGACGTCTAAAACGGTTTCAAGTTCGTCCTTGGTCCAGTCGGCGGCTTCGATCCAGTCTTTTCCTCTGAGCATGCTTTGCATAGCGGTTTCTCCTTACTTGGTCAGGTATTGGGGTATAGCGGCGTAGAAAACGGCGGCCTTGAGCAGGTCGTCGACCTTCATCTTCTCTTTGACGGTATGGGCCAGCACTTCGTCGGCGGGTCCGAAGCCGATGGTGGGGATCTTCAGGCGCCCGGAAGACGCCACCCCGTTGGTGGAAAAAACCCACTTGTCGACGATGGGCGGCTTGCCGAGCGCGGTATGCCCCGCCTGCTCGGCGGCTTTGACCAGCTTGTGGTTGCGCGGCGTCACCCAGGTCGGGAAGTACTTCTCCTGGCCGACCTTGAGCCCGGTCCAGGCCTTGGTCTCATAGTCGAGCACCGAGACCTTGCCCTGGTACTTCTTGACCGACTTAAGCTTCTTGATCTCGGCCACCGAGCTCTTGCGGGTCTCGCCCACGGTGAGCCGGCGGTCCAGATAGATGGTGCACTCATCGGGTACGGCGTTGAGCGAAGGAGTCTCGCATTCGATTTTAGTCACCGCGACGGTGCCCTTGCCGATGAAGGGATCCGTCTTCAGCTTCTTGTTGAGCTCCGTGATCTCCTGGATGATATGCGACATATGGGCCACGGCGTTGATCCCGCGCTCGGGGGCCGAGGCATGGCATGAACGTCCCTTGACCACGACCTTCATCTCCATGCGCCCGCGGTGGCCGCGGTAGACCCGCAGGCAGGTGGGCTCGGTGATGACGACATAGTCGGGCTTGAGCTTCTCTTTATTGACGATGTGCAGGATGGGCAGCCCGTCGCAGTCCTCTTCCAGGCAGGAGCCGACGGCGTAATAGGTATAGTCGCCCTGCATCTTCAGGTCCTTGATCAGCTTGCCGCCGTAGACCATAGAGACCATGGACAGCTTCTGGTCGGTGGCGCCGCGGCCGTAGATGACGCCGTTTTCGTACTTGCCCTTGAAGGGATCCCATTTCCAGGCGCTTTTGTCGCCGATGCCGACGGTGTCGATATGGGCGTCGACCATGATCTTCTTCCTGCCGCTGCCGATGCGGCCGATGATATTGCCCATCTTGTCGATCTTGACGGCGTCGAAGCCGACCTTGCGCATCTCCTTGGCGATGAGCTTGACGAGCGGGCCTTCCTGGCCGGAAAAGCTCGGCGTCGCGATGATGTCGCGGGCGAACTTGACCATGGCCGGGCGGTATTTCTTGATCGTTTTGTTGAGCAGCTTCCTGTCCACCATAAATCCTCCGCGTCGGTTATAAGAAAATGTGCGTACCGGTCTCGCCCGCGATCGCGCGCTCGAGGTTCGGCGGATCGGTGATCAGCGCTTCCTTGCCGCCGCCTTCCAGGAACTCGATGCAGGCCCGTACCTTGGGCAGCATGCTGCCGGGCTTGAAGTGGCCTTCTTCGATGTAGCGCTTGGCCTCGGCGACCGTGATCTTGTCGAGGCCCTGCTGGCCGGGCTGGCCGAAATTAAGATAGACCTTCTCCACCGCGGTGGAGATCACCAGAAGATCCGCCTTGAGCTTGCGCGCCAGCAGGCTGGAGGCCAAATCCTTGTCGATGACCGCGGCCGCGCCTTCCAGCTCGCCTTGGTCGTTCTCGATTACCGGGATGCCGCCGCCGCCGGCGGCGATGACGGTAAAGCCGGCGCGGATGAGCTCATTGATGGCGTCGAACTCGAGGATCTCGAGCGGCGCCGGCGAGGCCACCACCCGGCGCCAGCCGCGTCCGGAATCCTCGACCATATCCCAGCCGTTCTGGGCGCGGCGCTGGTCCGCCTCCTCCCGGCTCATGAAGGAGCCGATGGGCTTGGAGGGATTCTTGAAGGACGGGTCGTTCTTGTCGACCAGAACCTGGGTCACCACGGTGGCGGCCTTTTCCTGCATGCCCTTCTTTTTGAATTCGTTGCGCAGGGCGCGCTGGATGTGATAGCCGATGGCGCCCTGGGTATCGGCGCCGCAGGAGTCCAGCGGCACCATATGCAGTTCCTTCTGCGCCAGCTCGGCGCGGCGCAGGATAAAGCCGACCTGCGGGCCGTTGCCGTGGGTGATCACCACGTCGTATTCATGCCGGATCATGGCGGCGATATGGGCGCAGGTCGCGGCGCAGGCTTGGTACTGGTCCGGCACCGTCTTGTGTTCCTTATCGGTGATCAGTGAGTTCCCGCCGATGGCGACGACCGCGATTTTGCTCATTTTTAGATTCTACCACCTTTGAGCAGGCCGGTCTTGGCGTTGAAGGCCGTGATCAGCCGGTCGTAGACCGCCGCCTGGGCGAAGGTTTCGTCCCAGAAGGCCGGATCCCAGAGAGCGTTGAGCTCATCAATGGTCTTGCCCTGCTGCTCGACCCAGGTGAAGTACTTGAGGTTGTGCAGGGCCTTGCGGTCATGGTAGCCGAGCTCGCGCATATTGTCGGTGCGCTCGCCGCGCAGCCGGCCCTCGAGGTCGGCGACGGCCTGGGCCTCGGTATAGGCGCCGCGTTCGGCTTTGAGCTCCTTGAGCCGCGAGCGGTAGAGCGCCGACGAGTCGGTAAACATGGTGAAGATGATGTCGTCTTCGCCGAGCTCGAAGAACTTGGCGGTCTTGATGGCGGCCAGCATATTGCAGATGCCCGAGATGCCCAAGAGCGGCAGGTCTTTGATGACGCGGGCCGGGATGCCCGCTTTCTTCAGCAGCTTCTGCCCGGCCGGCTCATTGAACAGCCGCAGCAGGGTCACCGAGCTCTCGTCGTCGACGGCGACTACGGCGTCGGTGCTGCGTACGTTGTGAATCCACGGGATATGCTTGTCGCCGATGCCTTCGATGCGGTGGCCGCCGAAGCCGTTAAGCAGCATGGTCGGGCACTGCAGGGCCTCCACCGCGGAGATGCGCAGGCCGGGGTGCCTCTTCTTGAGGCGGTCGCCGGCGGCGATGGTCCCCGCCGAGCCGGTGGCCGAGATATAGGCGGCGAGGCGGCTCTTCGGTCCGCGCACGGCCGCGAAGACCTCCTCGATGGCCGCGCCGGTCACATGGTAGTGCCAGGTCGGATTGCCGAACTCCTCGAACTGGTTGAAGATCACGCAGTCCTTGCGGTTCTTGCGGATATCCCAGCAGGCGTCGTAGATTTCCTTGACGTTGCTCTCGCAGCCGTGGGTGGCGATAACTTCGGCGCCGATCTCGCGCAGCCAGTCGAAGCGTTCCTTGCTCATCTCCTCGGGCAGGATGGCGATCGGGGTGGAGGCGAGCAGCGCGCTGTCGAAGGCGCCGCCGCGGCAGTAGTTGCCGGTGGATGGCCACACCGCTTTCTGCGTCGTCGGGTCGAACTGTCCGGTCACCAGCCGGGGCACCAGGCAGCCGAAGGCCGCGCCGACTTTGTGCGCCCCGGTGGGGAAGCGGCTGCCCACCAGGCCGATGACCCGGGCGCGGATGCCGGTCAGCGCGCGCGGGATTTCCAGGTAGTTGACGCCGCCGAAGAGGCCGGTCTTGATATCGTTCTTCCAGGTGATGCGAAACAGGTTGACCGGGTCCACGTCGTTGAGTTTGGTCTTTTTCAGGCGCCGGGTTACCGCGGCGGGCCGCTTGCTGGGGTCGGCCTGCTGCGCGAAGGTCGGGATAATGATGCCGCGCTCACGGCACAGCTGTACGGTTTTCCGCAATACCTTGTTGTTGACGGGGATGGTCATAGCTTGTCTCCTCGGTTCAGGCGCTTAACGAGCCGCTTTAAATCGGCGATGTCGGGGCGGATGAGATGCGGCTTGCCGGCGGCGCGCCGCGCCGAGTCGGTGTCCTTGAGGCCGTTGCCGGTGGCGAGGACGACGATCTTCTCGTTGGGCTTGACCAGTTTCCGGGCGGCCGCCTTGCGCAGGCCGGCGGCGGCGGCGGCTCCGGCCGGCTCGGCGAATACGCCTTCCATGCGCGCCATATCCTTCATCGCCTGCAAAATCTCGCGGTCGGTGACCTTGACCGCGAAGCCCTCGGACTCGCGCAGCGCTTGTACCGCGGCCTCGCCGTCGCGCGGCAGGCTCACCGAGATGCTGTCGGCGATGGTCTTGCCGGATACCGGCCGCAGGGCGCCGTCGCCGTCGAAGGCGCGAGCGATAGCGTCGCTCTTGGCGGCCTGCACCGCGACCAGGCGCGGCAGGCTGTCGATCAGCCCCAGGGCGAAGAAATCGCGAAAGCCCTTCCATATGCCGGAGATGATATTGCCGTCGCCCACCGGCACGAAGACCAGGTCGGGGACGTTCCAGTGCAGCTGCTCCACGATCTCGAATGAGCAGGTCTTCTTGCCTTCCCGCGTGAAGGCGTTGTAGCCGGTATTGCGGTTGTACCAGCCGAACTCGGCAGCCGCCTTCAGGCAGAGGTCGAAAGCGTCGTCGTAGGTGCCCTTGACGGCGACGACGACGGCGCCGAAGATCAGGAGCTGGGCGAGCTTGGCCGCGGGCGCGGTCTCGGGCACGAAGACGATGGTTTTTAGATTGGTTCCGGCCGCCATGCAGGCCAAAGACGAGGCGGCATTGCCCGTCGAGGCGCCGGCGACCACGCGCCGTCCCATGTCGAGCGCCCGCGCTACGGCCACGGCGCTGGCGCGGTCTTTAAATGAGGCGCTTGGATTGCGCCCGTCGTCCTTGATGAATACGTTCTTCAGGCCCAAGGCCCGGCCGAGGCGCTCGGCTTTATACAGTGGGGTGCGGATGATGCGGGGCCGGGGCCGGTGACAGATCGCCGGGGTCGGCAGCAGATCGGCATAGCGCCAGATGGAGCGGTCGGAGCTGCGTTGCAGCCGCTTGCGCGTGACGCGCTTCTTGAGCTCGGGGTAGTCGTAAATGACCTGCAGGTTGCCGCCGCAGCCGCAGACATAGCCGGGCTCGGCAAGCTCCTGCTCGCTGCTGCAGCGCAGGCAGCGCAGTCCGAGGACGCCCCAGAGGTTCTTGGCGGCGGGCATAGTGCATATTAAAGCAAATGGGCGTCGGGCTGATGATGAGTGAAAAGGCAGGCTGAAGCGGAACTATTTGCGCAGCTTGAGCATTTCCAGCCGCTTGCAGACTTGCGTGATCATCGGGCGCCGGAGCTTATAGGCCTGATCGAACATCTGCTCTTCGATTACCCGCTTGTAGTTGCTCTCGATAAAGCCGCGCTGATCCTGGATCACCGAATAGAAGAAGCGGTTGAATATCTTCTGGTCATCGAGATCCTGCCCGTACTTCTGCCGGATGCGGGCATGATAGCCGTCCTGCTGGAACTTGAGGAAGAACTCGTCGCTGGTCTTCCAGGTCTCATACATCATTCGCTCCCGCTCCCGCATCGCGGGATAAATCTCGCGGCCCCGTACCCAGACGCTGGGGATATAGGGCTCGCCCCGCTTGGCTCCCGCGACGACTTCCTTTTCTACCAGGTCGCTGACCTTTTCGTAGGCGGGATGAAGCTCCAGGTCGCGCACCCAGTTCTCGATCACCGCTTTGCCCGCCGTCTTGGCGGCGTCGAGCAGGGCTTTGTACTGGCCGGCGACCGGGACCAGGTAGCCGATTACCCCGTCGGCGGCGGTGCCGGCGGCTTTTTCGTATTCGCCCTTGAAGATATCCTCCACGACGCTGATCGCCTTATACACCATGGAGGGCCCCAGGTTGAATGCCTTGCCTTTGGGCGAGAGTATCTCCACCGTTCCGAACTCGTCGCCGATCGAATCACGCAGCAGCTTGCCGATCTCGATAAGGGCCTTGTCCTCGTCGGCGATTCCGGTCTTGGGGCCCCATTGGGTGCAGCGGACATACTCATCGACCACGGGGGGCAGCCGCGCGCGCTCATTGGCGACATCGTCCGCGCTCATTTTCAGCGCCGCGAGCAGCGCCATGGATGCGGCCTTGCTGTGCTTGTCCTCTTTGGGCAGCAGGCTCATCGAGGTTCGCTTCACCGGCGGAGATTTGTAAGTCCTCTCCCAGAGCAGCTCGCCGCGATAGTAGAGCCCCGCGCGGAGGGAGACCTCCACGGTTACCTTGGGGCTGATCATTCCGGAGAAGCGGTAGCTGTATTCGTTTATCTCCAGGGCGATATGCACCGGCGTCTTGTCGGCGTCGCCGAGCCGGCTCGTTGTTTTGAGGTCGTTGAAAAGCTGTGAATACATCATGGTTCCCGCGGGCTCCAGAGCCTGCCCGAGGGGCACGGTGGCCGTACGCAGAAATCCCTGCTTGCTCTTGGGCTTGCCTTTATAAACATAAGCTCGGGCGGCGTCGGTGATGAGCAAGGCGGCCGGGATGTCTAGGGGCTCGGCTTCGAGCTGGAGCCCGGAATCCGGGCTGAAGCGGACATTGTCTTTAAGGGGCGCCGAGAGCGAAATCCCGGATTTACGAATTTGGCGTCTCGCGGCGCGCGAGACATCGGGATCATTGATACCCTTTTGGTCGAGCTCTTGTTCGAGGGCTTCTCCTACGGTATCCTGCGCCGCCAGCGGCGCGGCCAGCGGCAGCGCGATTGCGAACGCGCAAAGCAGGGAAATGGATGTCATGTCTCCTCCAGCAATTCGGCCGCCGCCTCATGCCCCGCGGCTTTGGCCTGGCTGAGCGCGTTCTCGCCCCGGATATCCTTGGCCTGAATGTCGGCGCCGTTTTCCAGCAGCAGGCGGACGGTATTCGTATGGCCGGCGCGCGCGGCCAGGATCAGGGGCGTCTGGTCGGCGCCGTTTTTGGGATCGATCCGCGCGCCGCGCTCCAGGAGCACCTTTACGATCCGCGTCCGGCCCAGCGCCGCCGCCCAGTGCAGAGGGGTCTCGTCGCCCAGCCGCCCGTCGACATCCTTGCCCGCGTCAAGCAGCCGGCGGACGAGGAATACATTATTGGACTCGATCGCCGACATCAGGGACGCGCGGGTGAGCAGGAAGATGGTGATAGCGCGTACTCCTTGATACAGGATCAGCACCAGCAGGGCATAGGGGATGAGTATAAGCAGCATGCCGATAACCGGCAGGCAGAGAAATATCCGCCAGGTTCCCGGCGAGCCCGGACCGAGCAGCAGCCAGGCAGCAAGGAGCAGCCCCGCGGTGAGCAGGGCCAGGCGCGCGCGGGACATGACCTTAAAGCAGAGGGGAACGAGGAAGAAACCCAAGGTGAGCAGGGCTGTTCCCGAGGCGGTCCGGAATCCCGTAAACGGCAGCCACCAGAGCGGCGCCAGCGCCGCGGCAAAATAGACCGCGGCCTTCCACTGCGGTCCGTCGATGCGGTCCCAGAACTTTTGCATCAGCCGATGGACATCGCCGCCGCGGGCGGCGCAGGCCGCCGTCGCCGCGGCCAACAGCACCGGTACCGACCAGGGGGTAAGGAGCGCGAGATAGGGCGTGAGGATGAGCAGGGCGTAGCCGCAGATCACGACCTGAAAGGCGAAGCGCTCGACCCAGCCCAAACTCATGCGTTAATCATGCCGTATCGTACGCGATCACGCAAGAGGCGGAAACCGGAGAAGGGATCAGCGGCGGTGCTTGCGGCGGCCGTGCTTGTTGCGGCGGTTCTTTTGCTTCTTGGGGGTGCGGGCGGATTGTTCATAGACCGCGTGGGTGGAGGATGTCGCGGGGGCCTGCGCTATTTGGGTGTTGCGCCTTCCGCCTTCCATAAGGAAACCCTCGACGCCGACGCGGTCGGCCAGGGTATGGTCGTCGACGAAGGGGTTGCGGTTGCCTTGGTACTCTTCGACCAGATCATTGCGCCGCAGCTCGAAGGCGTCCGGGGGAAATTCGCGGTTCCAGCGCAGCATCAGCTCGATGCGGCTGTTCCAGAAGTGCTGGACGGCGTCGCCCGGCAGGATGGCGCGGTCGCTGTAGCGCATGAAGAAATAGAGCATGCTGCGCGCTACCCGGCCCTTCACGGTGTTGGGCGGTTCGAAGTAGCCGCCGCCGAGCTTGGCGCCGGCGTTGTTTTTGTACTCGATAAGGTGGTCGGGCACCTCGCCGAAGGGGTAGCGGCTGCGCGATGAGTTGGGATGGGCGAAGGTCGCCATCAGGTGGTGCAGGTCGGAGCGCATGGGGATGCGCTGCTTGAAATAGGACTGAGGCCAGAGGTGCTCGACGTTCATGCCGTCGCGGTCGACATGGCCGTCGCCGTTGGCGTCCTCGCGCGAGTTGTAGCGCGAGCCGTCGCCGCTGGTGCCGGGGACGAAGACATTCGAGTAGGCGGCGACCACGCCGCGCACCCCGTTTCTCTTGAAATTGTCGGTATTGGAAAAGAGCTCCTTCTTGGCCTCTTTGTAGCCGTGCTCGCGATAGCCGCGGCCGCTGATCTCATGCAGCTTGCGGGTGAGCTCCCGGCCCGAAAGATCCTGGACCGGCGCCAGGTAGTCGCGCTTGGGGGCGGTCTTGGCGGCAATCGCCGCGAGGTCCTGCTCGGTGCGGACGGCGAATGTGCCCTGCTTGTGAACGGCGCCGTCGAAAATATTGTTAAGGCTGCCGATGCGGCTGCGGCTGTTGTCGTGGCGGTTGAGGTGCTCGGTCGCTTCACGCAGCTTGTCCAGTTCCGCGGCCTTGGCGTCTTCTTCCTTCTTCTGCGTCTCGGCGTTCGCGGGCTGGCCCTCGACCGTGGGGGCGTCGGCCACCACGCTGGCCGCGAAATCGGGGACATCCTTCACCTTTTTCGCATGGTCCCGGATCCCGACCTGCGCGCTCTCGCTGCGGACGGCCCGCATGGAGCGCGTATGCGCCTGGATATTCGGGTTCTTAAGAGCGGGCAAGGTCGGCAGGACCGAGGGGCTGAAGCTGACGGGAACGAGTCCCTTGATCTTGACCGCCCCGCCTACCGCCGCCCCTGAGGCCCCGGTGGTTACCGGCGCCGCCTGGACTTTGATCGGCGCGACCCGGATGGCCGCGTCGGCGCCTTGGGAGAGGAATGCTCCGAGGCAGACGGTCAGCCAGATCCGGGTTCGGTTCGTCATCTCTATTAGTGTATAGGGGAATGGCCGCCCCGCCCTGAGCAATAGGTCCTTAAATAATCTAGGTCCAATGACCGGTCGGGATTCTTGACATACTGGGCGTCCCATCATAAAGTATCGGGATGCGCGTCGTTTTGTCTGTTTTTTCAGCCTTATCGCTATGACGGGAAGCTCCGGAGTGCTGATGCGGGCGCGCTATTTGCTGCTGTTCGGCATCGCCGGAGGCTTTTCCCAGGTGGTGCAGGCGCTGCTGGGGCGCGAGCTCCTCGTCGTCTTCTACGGCAACGAGCTCAGCCTCGGCCTGTTCTACGGCTTCTGGCTGCTGTGGATCGCGGTCGGGAGCCGGCTGGCCGGACCGGCGGCGGGCAGGACGGAGCGTCCCGGGACGCTGCTGGCGCTATGCGCCGCCTCGCTGCCGGCGGCGGCGGCGGGCGCTGTTTTGCTGCTGCGCTTATGCCGGCGCTTTATCGACGTCTCGCCGACCCAGTTTGTGCCGCTGGATCAGCTGGCGCTGTGGAGCCTGCTGGCCACCTTGCCCGTCGGCCTGCTGATCGGGGCCGCCTTCCCCCTGATCTGCCGCGCGCTCGGCCGCGAGAAAGATGTCTCCGCCGCCTATATCTGGGACGCCATCGGCGGTTTGGCCGGCGGCGCCTTGTTTACCTTCCTGCTCGTCGACGCGCTGAGCGTGGTGCGGACATGGGGTTTGCTGAGCGCGGCGCTGGGCGCGGGGCTGCTCCTGCTGCCGCGGGCCGGCCGCGCCGCCGGGGCCCTGTGGCTTGTCGCCGGGCTTGCCGCCGCCTTGTCGCCGCTGGGCGGGGCGCTGCAAAAGCGGGCCGATACCCTGCGCTGGAATTCGCTGTTTCCCAGGCTCGAGCTGGTGGAAACCTTCGACACGCCGTATCAGAATATTTCAATTGCCCGGCTGGGCGCGCAAACCAGCGTTATCGCCGACGGCAAGGTGGCGGCCAGCTTCCCGGCCGGCGTGGTGCCTGCGGTGGAGGCGTCTTTGCTCTATGCCCAGGTTCCGCGGGCGCGGCGCGTCCTGCTCATCGCCGGCGCGGCCGGCGGGCTGATCCCCGAGCTCCTGGAATATCCGGTCGAGCGCATCGACTGCGTGGAGCCGGACCGCGGCGCCTATGAGCGCATCCGCAAGCACCTGCCGCAAGACTGGCGGCGGGCGCTGGCGGATGACAGGGTGCGGGTCCGTTTCGCCGACGGCCGGGTCTTTATGCGGGAGGCCGTCGGGGAGCGCTACGACCTTATCGTCGCCTTGGTCGGCGACCCGGCGAGCGCGCAGCTCAACCGCTATTTCACCCGTGAGTTCTATGCCGATGCGAAAGCGGCGCTCGCCCCCGGCGGGGTCTTCGTCACCAAAGTGACTTCGGCCTCGAATTATCTCGGCAAGGAAGTAAAAGGCTACGGCGCGTCGGTTTACCGGACGCTGGGCGAGGTGTTCGGCGAGGTGCGGGCAACGCCGGGCGACGTCAACTATTTCTTCGCCGCGCGCGGCGCCGGCGTCGTTACTCTGGACCCCGGACAGCTGGCGCGCCGCTATATGGGCGTGCGCATGCGGCGGCGCAAGGTGCCGCCCCAGGCCTTCGCCTCGATCCTGCCGCCCGACCGCGTCGTCTTCGTGGAACAAGCGCTGACGGAAAAAGGCGGCGAGCTCAATACCGACCTGCGGCCCGTCACCTACTACCTCAATATGCTGCTGTGGGGGCGCTTCTCGGGCTCCGAGTGGGTCGGCGCCTTGGAGGCGATTCGCCGGGCCGGGGTCGGGTTCTTTCTCCTGCCGGCCGTCCTGCTGGTGCTGCTGCGGCTGGGCTGCGGCCTGACCGAGGAAGATGCGGGGCGCGAAGCGAGATTCTCGGCCGGGCTGGCGCTCGCCGCGCTGGGGTTTTCCGC
Source organism: Elusimicrobiota bacterium (assembly GCA_043827405.1). GTDB lineage: Bacteria > Elusimicrobiota > Elusimicrobia > UBA1565 > UBA1565 > JBDRPD01. The sequence continues at coordinate 268,106 of JBDRPD010000083.1, forward strand.
CATGGCGCTCGAGCTTGTTCTGCTGTTTACTTATCAGGGCCGGTTCGGATACGTCTACCAAAAGATCGGTCTGCTCAACGGCCTGTTTATGGCGGGGCTGGCGGCGGGCGCGTTCCTGGCGTCGCGCCGCGGCGGACATGATCCCGGGAAGACCCTCATCGCTGCGGCGGCGGCCGCCGCCGGCTTCGCCTTGCTGCTGCCGGAGCTCCTGGCCGCGGCGAAGCTGGAAACGGCGTATTGGGCTTTGGTGTTCGCGGCGGGAGCGCTGCCGGGCGCCGGTTTTCCGCCGGCGATTCGGCTCTACAACCGGGACTTGGGCGATGTGGGCCGGGCCTCCGGGTCGCTTGATGCCGCCGACCATGCGGGCGGAATGTTCGGCGCGCTCATCACCGGCGCCTGCCTGGTGCCGCTCTTCGGGGTGACGAGCGCCTGCCGCCTGGCGGCCGCGGCGCTCGTCCTGGCCTGTCTGCCGCTGGCGCAGTATGAGGTGCGGCGCGCGGGGCCGGCGCGTGCGCTGCCGGAGCGTCTGCGTCCCTCGTTCCCCTACCGGCGGACGAGCTGGCTGCTGGCGGCGGCGGTCATGGTGGTGTTCGCCTTGAGCGCCTTGGTGCGCGGCCGGGCGGCGCCGCCGCTGACCGAGTTTTCGGACGCTGAGCTTATCGCGGTAACCGGCCGCCAGCAGTTTAAGTACGAGCGGGATCCCTTCCCCTACTACCGCGTATTCGCGGCCGGACAGGTTAAGGACGGAGCGGTATTCAGCACTTTCCCGCATGCGGCCGATATCAAGGGCTTCGCCGGGCCGCTCAACCTCATGCTGAGTTTGTCGGAGCGCGGTACGGTGCGCGGGCTGCGGCTGCTGGAAAGCGAAGAGACGCCGTCCTATATCGAAGGGATCGGCGACTGGCTCGCGCGCTTTAACGGGCTCGACGCCACGCGCGTCCTGCGCTTGGGACGGGAGGTCGATGCGCTCTCCGGCGCTACGGTGACCAGCCGGGCGGTCGTCGACATCGTCAATAAGTCGGCGCGCTCCGCCGGGAAGCCCGTTTTGGGTCTGGATTTTGCGCGCGTGCCGGCGCGGTCGTGGAGCGCCGGAATGGGGACAATCAAGTTCGGGGTCATTGCGGTCTTTCTCGCCCTCTTCTTCCCGGTATTCCTGCGCGGCGGCGAATGGGCGCGGCGGATTTATCTGGCGGCGGCGGTCGGGGTGATGGGGCTGGCCTATAATACTTTGTTCTCGCTGATCGATATCGCCAATCTTTCCATGGGGCGCCTGCCCGGCGGCGGAAACCCGGCCTGGTATATGCTGGCCGCCTTTATCGTTATTACCTCGCTGCTCTGGGGGCAGGTCTACTGCGGCTATATCTGTCCCTTCGGAGCGCTGCAGGAGCTCATCGGAGACTTGGGCCGGCGCCTGGGCTGGAAGGATAGCGCCATGAGTTGGCTCGACCGTGCCGCGCGCTATATGAAGTATGTGCTGCTGAGCGCGGCGCTATGCGCCTACTGGATTACGCAGGAAACAGCCTGGATTTCCTTTAATCCCATGCAGCATTTTTTCGCGTTCAAATTTTCCCAAGTGATGGCGGTCCTTGTCATGGTCGTGCTGATCGGGTCGGCTTTCTACTTCCGCTTCTGGTGCCGCTACTTCTGTCCCGCCGGCGCTTTCTTCTCGCTGTTCAATAAGCTCGCGCTGGCGCGCCGTTGGGCGCCGGAGCGGCTGGCGAGCTTATGCGATATCGGCGTGCGCGGGGAATACGACATCGACTGCATCCAGTGCCGGCGCTGCACTTTCCATACGGCGTATGAACGAAAAAGAAAAGAAAAAAATACGGCCGCGCGACCTTAAGCTCATCGCGCTGTGCGCCGCGGCTTTGGCTTTGAGCGGAGCCTATATCCATGAATCGCGCGAGCGCGTCGAGCGCGCCGGCGGCGGCTATCGCCGCGTCGACCTGCGCGCGGTGCAGCGGCTGATCCGCCAAGGCGAGCTCGTCGACCGCGAGGCCATGTATTACCGGACGGAGGCCCGCCCATGAAGCTGGATGTGATCTGCGAGCTTTGTCCCAAGCTCTGCCGCATCCCGGACGGCGCGGCCGGCGACTGCCGGGTGCGCGTCAATATCGGCGGCAAGCTGCGGACCACGATCTACGGCCGGCCGAGCTCGGTGCATATCGATCCGATCGAGAAGAAGCCGCTGGCGCATTTCCTGCCGCGCTCGCGGACCTTTTCCATCGCCACCGCCGGCTGCAACCTGCACTGCCGCAACTGCCAGAACTGGCAGCTCTCGCAGCGCGACGGCGCCGAGATGGAGGTGCGCTTCAAGGCCGAGCCCGAGCGCGTGGTGGCCGAGGCGGTGCGGACCGGATGCTTGTCTATCGCCTATACCTATTCGGACCCGGTCGTTTTCTACGAGTACGTCTACGACACCGCGCGCCTGGCGGCCGAGCGCGGCATCAAGAACGTGCTGGTGACCGCCGGCTATATCAACCGCCAGCCGCTCAAGCGGCTGCTCAAGCATATCGATGCCAGCAATACCGACCTGAAGTACTTCGACGACGCGCTTTACAAGAAGTACAGCGACGCGGGCCTGCGGCCCGTGCTCGACGCTTTGGTGCTGCAGAAGGAGGAGAACGTCTGGCTTGAGGTTACGAACCTCGTCATCCCGACCCTCAACGACGATATGGCTGTGGTGCGGCGCATGGCCAAGTGGATGGCGGCCAACCTCGGCGCTGATACGCCGCTGCACTTCAGCCGTTTTTTCCCGCAGTACCAGATGCAGAATCTCCCGCCCACGCCGGCGGCGACCTTGCTCAATGCCCGGCGCGAAGCCATGGACGCGGGGCTCAAATACGTCTATGTCGGCAACCTGCACGGCCATGATGCCGAGTCCACGATCTGTCCGACCGACGGCAAGATCCTGGTGCGGCGGATCGGTTATCTCGTTCCCGAAATTCATATCAAGAACGGCCGCTGCGAATACTGCCGGACCCCCATTGCGGGGAGGTGGAGCTTATGAAGCAGGACAAAAATGAAAGAGTGTCGCGCCGGGGCTTTCTGGCCGGCTTGGCGGCGGCGCTCGCCGCCGCCTTCGGCGGCGGGAAACCGGACGCCGGCAAGGAGCGCGATCTGCATGAAGCCGATTACTATAAACGTCATGACCTGGCGGGCTAAGGCGATGCGCAGCTGCCTCGCCGCGTTATGGCTTTTGGTCTCGCCCGCCTGCGCCGGGCCGCAGGACGACGCCGGGGTGCGGCCCAGCGCTCTGGCCGGCTCCTGGTATTTGGGCGACGCGGCGCAGTTGAGAAACCGTCTCGAGCTCTATCTGGAGCGCGCCGGCACGCCCGAGCTCGACGGCCGTCCGCTGGCGCTGATCTCGCCGCATGCCGGCTACCGCTATTCGGGTCAGGCGGCCGCCTACGGCTTCAAGGCGCTGCGGGGCCGCGGGATCAAGCGGGTGGTGATCATGGGCTTGAGCCACAGCGAGGGCTATGACGGCGCCTCGGTCCCCGGCTTCACCCACTACGAGACGCCGCTGGGCAAGGTTAAAGTGGACCGCGCGGCGATCGATAAGCTGCGCAAGCATCCGCTGTTTAGCACCCGGCCGAGCGTACACCGCCGGGAGCATTCGCTGGAGATTCAGTTGCCTTTCCTGCAGGTGGTGCTGGATAAGGGCTTCTCGATCGTGCCGGTGGCCTTTGGGAACTTGGCGCCGAAGGACTACCCCGAGGCGGCGCGGGCGATCAGGGAAATTCTCGATGATGAGACGGTCATCGTCGCGAGCTCGGACTTCATGCACTATGGTTCCCGCTTCGGCTATATGCCGTTCAAGAAAGAGGCGGCGAAAAATATCGCGGCCTATGACATGCAGGCCGTGGACGCCATCCTGGCCAAGGACTTTAAGGCTTTCTATGCCCGGCAGCAAAAGACCGGCAATACCATATGCGGCCGGGTGCCGATCGGGGTGCTGCTGCATCTGTTGGGCGAGGACGCGCATGGGACGCTGGCGCGCTACTACCGCTCGGGCGAGCTTACGGGCCAATGGGACGGCTCGGTGAGCTATGTCTCGGCGGTCTTTACAGCGGGCAAAAAAGACGCCAAGTTCGCCGGCGCGGAAAGAGACGAGCGGGAGAAAGCGATGCTCTCGCCCGCCGAGCAGGAGCGCTTGCTGATTTTGGCGCGCTCGACGGTGGACTCCTACGTGCGGCGCAAGCAGGTCCCCGATACCAAGGTCCTGTCGGCCAAGGTCAAGGCCGGGCTGGAGAAGACCCGGGGGGTTTTCGTGACGCTGAAAAAGCATGGCCAGCTGCGCGGCTGCATCGGCAGCATCGTGGGCCGCGAGCCGCTGGTCGACGGAGTGGTGCGCAATGCGGTCAATGCCTGCTCCTTCGACCATCGCTTCCAGCCGGTCACGCCCGATGAGCTCAAGGATATCGAGCTTGAGGTTTCGGTGCTCAGCCCGTTGCGGAAAGTATCGGGCTATGACCGCATCATCCCGGGCTGGCATGGGGTGCTTTTGACCAAGGGCCGGCGGCAGGCGGTTTTTCTGCCGCAGGTGGCGATGGAGTTCAACTGGGAAATCGAGGAGACCTTGACCCAGCTGGCGCGCAAGGCGGGGCTGCCGTCCGACGGCTGGAAAGAGGGGGCGGAGTTCGAGGTCTTCGAGGCGCAGATTATCCCGGAGTAGGCGTTAAGCTGCTGCTGGGAAGCTGCTTGTGAAAAGCGGCGCTTCCTTCCCGTAGAGAGCTTAGCCCGTCCGGCGGGAATGCGCCGGGGGCGGGCGGCTTGGGGCGGAAACTCAGCGCGCCTTGAAGACCCGGCGGAATTTCCGCCAAGGAAGAGCGCGCACGCAGGAATCGAGCGGCCCCTCGTCATCCGAGAAACTCAGGAGAAAGGCGCGCTCGCTTCCCAGAGCCCTCGCGGCGCGAGAGAGCGTACGCGCGTGCTCACGGCGCAGGGTCTTGGAGCGCTTGATCTCCACCGGAACAAGACCTTTCGCCCGGCCGAAATCCAAGACCAGGTCGACCTCGTTGCCGTTGGTGTCTCGATAGAAATAGAGCTCGTAAGGCGCTGCGCGATTGAGCTTCTCCTTCAGGAACTCCAGCAGCATCATGTTCTCGAAGAACGCCCCGGCCATCGGCCCGGCGCTTAAAGTCTCCGGGGCGGAGTACTTGAGCAGGTACGCCAGCAGGCCGGTATCCGTGAAATACAGTTTCGGACTCTTGACCACCCGCTTGCTCAAGTTCCGGGAATAGGGCCGCAGGAGATAGACGATGCGCGTCGTCTCCAAGAGGGAGAGCCAGCGCCGGGCGTTGCTGTGGCTGATGCCCGCCTCCCGCGATATGCCGTTGAGATTGAGGAGCCCCCCGGCGCGCGCGGCCAAGAGTTCCAGGAAGTCCTGAAACATCGAAAGGTCCTGGACCGAGCGAATTCGGCGGATATCCCTCTCGAGATAGGTCTGCAGGTAGGATCCATAGTAGTCCGCGGCGTGCACGCCGTGAACGGCGGGGTCCGGATAGAATCCCCGGAGCATCTGGGCAAAGCAGCCGCTCACCGAACGTTCATGCGGCCCGGGCAGCTCTTCCCAAGAGAAGCCCAGCAGCTCGAAGACCGCCGCCCTCCCGGCAAGGCTCTCCGTAAGCCCCTGCATAAGCGGGAAGGACTGCGAACCGGTAAGCAGAAAGCGTCCGCAATCGTCGCGGTCGCGGTCGACGGCCGTCTTGATATAGGACAGGAGTTCCGGCGCGTACTGGATCTCGTCGATGATGGCGCGGCGCCCCGCTTTTTCCAAGAACAGACCGGGGTCCTCCTTGGCGAGTCCCCGGTTGAGAGCGTCGTCGAGCGACAGCACCTTGTGGCGGGGAAAGGTTTTGGCCAACAGCGTGGATTTTCCGGTCTGCCGCGGTCCCGTCAGGACCACGACCGGGAACTGGCTCGCCGCCCGCCTGAGGCGGCTCGCCAGGACGCGGGGAAGGAAGCGCTTGCGCATGTTGATATTATGCAAATTCGCCTTTGAAAGGTCAAATTACATTGCTGATAGGAAGCTGCTTGTGAAAAGCGGCGCTTCCTTTCCTGAATTCGCTCTCTCGACGGATCATCAACGGCCTTCCATTCTGTAGAGCTTCGCTCGCGCGGCGGTAATGCGCCAGGGGAGGGGAGAAATCTGGGGAAAGGGGCGGCGGTGGTGAGACCAAGATATATAATAAGGGATTATCATTAATCTTGACCCGATCCTATTATTGGACACTATGGTCAAGACAGCTTCGACAAGTCGGACGTTCTGGAGCGTGGGAAAGGAAAAGAAGGACACGCGACCACCACTTTCGCAATCATATCTTCGACCCCGTTCAAGTCAGAACTTGAGAGTGCTCATCTGGGCGAGCGGCAGGGCTGAGATCCTCTTGGCAAGTTCGAACGTTCGGGTCCCGGGATAGACGACCCACAAGTGCTTCAACCGCAAGTCCTTCATGACCACATGCATGGACTTGGTCGTTGTGGGAGAGTCGACGTATTTCATCTCGAAGCCGTAGCGCCGTCCGCCGCGCACGACAAGCAGGTCGAGCTCGGCCCCTCCGTGGGTCTTGTAGAAGTAGGCGTCCCGGTCCGCGTCCAGATGCCGGATGACCTCCTCGAGCGCGAACCCCTCCCACGAGAACCCCAGCGCCGGATGGGATTGAAGCTCGCGCGCGGTCCTCAAGCGCAGGAGCGCGTGCAGGAGCCCGGTGTCTCGGAAGTACAGCTTCGGCGCCTTGACCAGTCTCTTGCCCAGGTTCTCGAACCAAGGCTGGAGCTGGCGGATCATGTAGGAGCCCGTGAGGATGTCGAGGTAGCGCTGGGCCGTGGCCTCCTGGGTTTTCATGGATCTTGCCAGCGCCGCGGCATTCCACGTCTGGCCCTGGAGATGCGCCGCCATCATCCAGAAGCGTCTCAGCGCGGTTGCCGGCACCCGCACGCCTAGGGCCGGGAGGTCCCGCTCCAGGTGGGTCCGGATGAAGTCCAGCCGCCAGCGATAGCTGTCCTCCTCGCTGCGCGCCAGGTAGGAGTTGGGAAGCCCCCCACGCCGCCATAGGCGGGCGTCGTTTCGGACACCAACCTCCTCCGACGTGAAGCCCTCCATCTCGACATGGGTCACCCGCCCGGCTAGGGACTCCGACACGCCTCGGACCAGTTCCGGGGAGGCGCTCCCCAGCAGGAGGAACCTCGCAGGCAGAGGCTTGCGATCGGCCAGGACGCGCAGGAAGGGAAAGAGCGCGGGCTCGCGCTGGCACTCGTCGATGACCACGAGCCCCCTCTTGTCCCGCAGGTTCAAGGCCAGCGTCTCTCGGTCCAGCGGCGTTTCGGGGTCCTCGAGATCAAAATACGCGGTGCGCGCACGCCGAGCCAAGCGCCTGGCCAGGGAGGTCTTCCCGCACTGCCGCGGCCCGAGCAGAAGCGTGACGGGGGCGCGCTTGAGAGCTCTTTCCAGCCGGTTCTCCAAGGTCTTTCGGGGAATCCATCCCATACCTTGAATTTTACCATGCAGACTGGTAATTTTCAAGAATATATTCTATCCGATCTCGCCCCACGGATAGCGGCCCAATGAGAAGCCAACCGGCAAGATGCTGCCGTTCGGCAAGCTAATCGGCGACATGATGCCGTTCAGGAAATAGACCGCCCTGGCATCATGACCATTCCCCTCAATCCCTTCCGCCCTCGGACCGATACGAAATCGCTCTCATCCATGAAAAGAACAGGAAGCCATTTGACCCAGCGAGCCAAATGGCTTTCTCCATTCTGGAATTAGCTTGGCTGATAGGAAGCTGCTTGTGAAAAGCGGCGCTTCCTTTCCTGAATTCGCTCTCTTGACGGATCATCAACGGCCTTCCATCCTGAAGAGAGCTTAGCCCGCGCGGCGGGAATGCGCCAGGGGCGGGGAGAAATCTGGGGAA
>JBDRPD010000084.1:0-39701 GCA_043827405.1 Elusimicrobiota bacterium
GGCCTGTTTCGCGGGCGGCAGGGCGGGGGCGCGGTTGAGCCTGGGTGCGAGGCACAGTGGAATTAACTATGTCTAAAAAAAGTGAATTCTTAAATCCTGCACAAATAGAGTTATTGAGGAAATCCGTGGGAGAAGAGTTCTTCCGCATCTTCGCGCACAATGCCTCCCTTAGTGCGGATACGTCGGTGGTAGAGTCCTCCGGCATTACAATCGAAATCAATAAGCCTCAGAGCGCGCCTGAGTGCCCACACATTGGTTTTGAATATTGGGAGGATGAAGAAGATGAGGATCATTATCGGCTTATCGTTCAAGAAACTAACTCCTACGTTCACCCCGTGACAGCAGCATGGAGTGAAGCGCGAGATAGAATTGTCAAGAAAGATAAAACCCCTAAAGAATTGGATGCACCTCAATACCAGGACGACTTTTATATGGGCGTTTACTTTTTTAACAAAGGCGCACTGGTGTCGATTGACGTTTACCGAGGAAGCCCGAATGGGGATGAGCCCGATCCAATTTCAGATACATTGCTGATTTTTAATCATGCGGCAGGGAGTACTTTTGCAATCAAAGTTTCGGCGTGTGGGATGCAGGGTTTAATGATTTCATTCTCGAAGGAAATTATATGCGAATGGAAAAAAGACTATTCAAAATTCGACGTGCTTAGTTAATGGCGTCTAGTAATCCCTTTAGCCGCCAATCCGAAGGAGAGCTACCAAATGGCGGCTGAGCGTAAGCGTTGAAGCTGTAGGAAAACCCCCTCTGTCGACGACATAAGCGCTAAAATAGGCTCATCCTGATTTAGGAGGCCTTCCGATGGCGCGCTATAAGCCCACCAATTACGCCCAAGGTCAGTTCATCTCGATCGCGTTCGAACACCAGATCCTGCCCGGCACTTTCGAACACGCCCTCAACTACATCGTCGACAACAAGCTGAAATTCGAGCGCCTGGATGCCGCCCGCAAGAACGACGACGGCGGCGCGCCGGCCTACGATCCGCGCATAATGCTTAAGATCGTTTTGTTCGCGTACTCTCGCGGCGTCGTTTCCAGCCGAGAGATCGAGACCGCCTGCAATCAGAAGGTGGTAATGATGGCTCTCTCGGCGAACTCGCGCCCGCATTTCACGACGATAGCGCAGTTCGTCCGGGAACTCGACAATGCGATTAAAGACCTTTTTGTCGACGTGCTCCTGTACTGCGATGAGTTGAACCTGATCGGCAGGGAGAGAAAAGCTGGTGTCCAAAAAGTGTCCATCCGGGACACAAAACGGTCAATATCCATACAAACAGACACCAAATGAAAAACCCGAATTCCTCAGGTTTCCCCGACAGAATTCGGGTTTTTCGACGACGAATCAGTCCGGCGCTTTTTGCGCCTTTTCCGTTTATGAAACGCCCGCTCTAACCCCTGAGCTACCGCGCCAACCAGATATATTGTAGCAATTGATCCTGACGGCGCCTCAGGCGCCGCGGACCTTGTCGATCTCGGCGCAGATCGCCGGAACAACCTTGAATACGTCGCCCTGCACCGCATAGGTCGCCAGCTTCATCATCGGGCAGTCTGCGTCCGTATTGATCGCGACGATGGTGCCGCTCGCGTTCATTCCCGCGAGATGCTGGATCTGTCCCGATATGCCGCAGGCGAAATAGAGCTTCGGCCTGACCGAGCGCCCGGTGAGCCCCACCTGGTTCTTGTAGGGAATCCAGCCCGCGTCCACGGCCGCGCGGCTCGCGCCGATGGCCGCGCCGAACTTCTTCGCCAGCTCGCGGATGACCTGGAAACCCTCGGCATTGGCCAAGCCCCGGCCCCCGGCGACGATCCTCTCGGCGCCCGACATATCGACCTCGTCCGACTCATCGGCCGCAAACTTTACGTACTCGGTCCGCAGCTTCCACGCGGAAGGGTCGACCGCGAAGTCCGCGATCTCGGCCTTCTTGTCGCCGGCCGCCGCCCGCTCGAACGCCATCGGCCGCACCGTGGCGATCTCCGGGTTCGACTTAAGCAGAACCTTCGCGATGACATTGCCCGCATAGCAGCTGCGTTTGACGACGAGGCGCTTCTCCCCGTCGAGCTCGAGATCGACCGCATCCGCCGCCAGCCCGGCCTTGAGGGCCACCGCCAGCCGGGGAGCCAGCGACCGTCCGTACACCGAGGCCGGGAATAGTATGGTCTTCGGTTTCTCGGCTTCGGCCGCAGCTTTGAGGGCCGCGGCATAGGCTTCATCCACGTAGTCCTTCAGCGACTCGTGCTCAATGACGAGGACCTTATCGGCCCCTTTGTCGGCGGCTTCGGCCGCCTGCTCCTTTACGCCGGGACCGCCGATCAGCACGGCGGTAAGAGGTTCGCCCCTCTCGTCCGCGAGCCTGCGGCCGGCCGTCAGCAGCTCAAAGAGCGTCGAGGCCAGCTTGCCGCGCCGACTCTCGGCGACGCACCATATTCCTTTGCCTGCATAATCTGCCATAGGAGTATCTCCTGCCTCAAATAAACTTCTGCTCTTTGAGCTTCTCGACAAGCGCTTTGGCCTTGTCCTCGGCGGTCTCGCCCGCGATCACCATCCCCGCCGAACGGCTGGGGATCGCCGACATCTCGATAACCTCAGCGAGAGCGCCGGCCTTGCCGACCGCCGCCGCATCCACGGAGAGGTCCGCGGCGCCCCATTTGAGGACCGTGGCTTTCTTGGCGCCCATCTTGCCTTTTAGCGACGGCAGCCGCGGCTCATTGATCTCCTTGGTCACTCCGACGACCACCGGGAACGTGTACTTGAGCGTATCGGCGCCGTCCTCGGCCAGGCGCTCGACCGTAAGCCCCGCTTCCGAGATTTCGCTGATCTTTCGCACCACGGTGGCGCTCGGCCACTCGAGCCAGGCGCCGACCTGCGCGGTCATATGTCCCGATTCCCCGTCGTTGGTCTGCTTGCCGAACAGCACGAGCTGGACCTCGCCGTCGGTCGCGCTGATCTTCTTGATCGCCTGCGCGAGGATATAGGAGGTCCCGTACGTGCACGACCCCGCGAAGGCGGCGTCGGAAACGAGCACGCCTCCGGTGGCGCCGAGCGCGATTCCGGCGCGGATCACCGCGTCCGCCTCGTCGGTACCCATCGACAAGATGGTCACCTTGCTGTCGGCGATCTTCTCCTTGATGCGCAGCGCCTCTTCGACGGCGTACTCATCGAGGGGATTCATCGCATGCGGTACGCCCTCGGTCTTGACCTGGCCGGAAGCGTCGATGGCGATTCCCGTCGACGCCGGCGTTCTCTTTACGCAAACGACGACATGGAGTCCCATTAGGCTGCTCCGGCCTGCTTCGCCGAAGAGGCCGCCTCCTTGACGATCATCATCGCGATCTCGTTGCGCTGCACCTGATTCGCGCCCTCATAGATCTGCGTGATCTTGGCGTCGCGCATAAACTTTTCAACGGGGAAATCGCGCATATAGCCGATTCCGCCGCACATCTGCACGCAGTCGGTCGTGACCTTCATCGCCATATCCGAGCAGAAGACCTTGACCATCGCCGATTCCTTGGTCCAGCGCGGGACCTTCATTTTCTTCTGCGCGTCGTAGACGGTGATCCCCTCCTTGACGGCCATCTGCACCGACGGGAGGAGCGCATCGTCCATGCAGCGGACGGCCACGTAGAGCAGGGCGCGCGCCGCCTCGATCTGTGTTGCGCAGTCGGCGATCATATGCCCGATCGCCTGGAAGCTCGAGACCGGCACGCCGAACTGCGTGCGCTGGCGGGTGTAGGACAGGACTTCGTCGAGAGCGCCCTGCGCGATGCCTACGGCCTGCGCGCCGACTCCCGGCCGCGACAGGTCAAAGGTCCCCTGCGCCACGAACAGCCCGAAGCCCTCGCGATAGAGCAGGTTCTCCTTGGGCACCCGGCAGTCCTTAAAGACCAGCTCGTACGTGGAGTTGGCGCGGATACCCATCTTCTCTTCCTTTTTGCCGAAAGTGAAGCCGGGAGTGTCCTTGTCCACAACGAAGGCGCTGATCCCGCGGGCGCCTTTCGACGGGTTGGTGCTGAAGAAGACGACATAGGTATGCGCTTCCTTGCCGGAAGAGCAGAAGTTCTTGATGCCGTTTAGGATGTAATGGTCGCCGTCCTTTTGCGCCGTGGCGATCATCGATGTGGCGTCCGAGCCGGCGCCCGGCTCGGTGATGCAGAAGGCTCCGAGCTTCTCGCCGCTGGCCAAAGCCGGGAGGAAACGCTTGCGCTGCTCCGGGCTGCCGAACAGCAGGATCGGGAGGGCGCAGAGAGACGAGGTGGCCACGCTCAGCGCGATGCCGCCGCAAGCCCGGGAAAGCTGCTCCATCGCGATACAAAGCTCAAAGTTGCCGCCGCCCATGCCGCCGACCTCTTCCGGAAGATAGACGCCGAAAAGGTCCGCCTTGCGTATCTCTTCGACGATCTCCCACGGGAACTCTTCGGTCTTGTCGTAATGCTCGCGAACCGGCTTAATCTTCTTCTCCGCGATTTCATGCGCGATATTCACGATTTCCTGCTGCATTTCCGTAAACTTATGATCCATAGTCTCCCCCCTAAAAATTTCCCTATGCGTCCGTCGCCTACGCCTCGCCGCCGTCCGCGGATCGCGGTATCTGCTGCAGCGCGTCCTGTGCCGCCGCCTGCTCCGCCTCTTTCTTCGTCTTCCCGGTCCCGATTCCCATCATGCGCGAACCCAACCGGACCTTTACTGTAAAGGTCTTGTCATGGTCCGGACCGGTGGTCTCCACCAACTCATAGTTGGGCGGGACCTTGTGCTGCTTCTGCACGATCTCCTGCAGGCCGCTCTTGTAATCGCTCTCCTCGATCAACTCATTATGATCAAGGAAGAGCCGGTGCAGGAGGCTGCGCGCCTTCTCGTAACCGCCGTCCAGGTAGACGGCCCCGATAATGGCTTCCATGGCATTGGAGAGGATGCTCGGGCGGTCCCTTCCGCCCGTCGTCTCCTCTCCGCTGCCTAGGAAGACATACCGGCCGACTCCGATATCCTCGGCCCACCGGGCCAAGGTAGCCCGCGACACGAGGCTGGACTTGAGCTTGGATAGATGCCCCTCATCCCGCTTCGCGAAGCTAAGGAAGAGGTGATGCGCAACGACGACAGCCAGTACACTATCGCCCAGGAACTCCAGGCGTTCGTTATGCCTTTCCGTTCCTTGTTCGAAGGCGTACGACTTGTGCGTCAGAGCCTCCTGGAGGAGCTCGGCGTCCGTAAAACGGTAGCCGAGCACCTCTTCTATTGAGGCTTCCATCCGGGCACGCGTCCCGACGCTACTTTTTCGCGTTGGCCTTGATGTAGTCGATGGCCTGTCCGACGGTCTGAATCTTTTCGGCCTGCTCGTCCGGAATCTCGGTATCGAACTCCTCTTCGAGCGCCATAACCAGCTCGACGGTGTCCAAAGAATCCGCACCCAGGTCGTTGACGAAATGCGCCGCCGCCGTAACTTCGCCGGCATCCACACCCAACTGCTCGACGATGATCTTCTTAACGCGCTCTTCGTAGTTGTTGTCAGCCATGATATTCTCCTGTGTTGTGATGTACGGACGATCTAAAGGTTCATTCCACCGTTAACGCCGACGACCTGTCCCGTAATATAGGACGCATCTTCCGACGCCAGGAACATCACCACGCCGGCGATCTCTTTGGGCTCCGCCATGCGGGGGATCAAGCAGCGCTGAAGCATCCGTTCCTTCGCTTCTTCCGAAACAGCGTCCGTCATGCGGGTCTTGACGAAGCCGGGCGCGATCGCATTGACGCGGATATTGCGGCTCGAGAACTCCTTGGCGCAGGCCTTGGAGAAGGCGATCAGGCCGCCCTTGGACGCCGCGTAGTTCGCCTGTCCGATATTGCCTTCCTGCCCGACGACAGAGGCGATGTTGATGATGCTGCCCGCCTTATTCTTGAACAACGGACGCACGCACGCCTTGGTAATATTGAAGGCACCCTTGAGGTTCACGGCCATGACCACGTCCCAGTCCTCCTCAGACAGCCGCATCACCAGGTTGTCTTTAGTGATGCCCGCGTTATTGACGAGGATATCGACTCGGTCGAACTTCTCAACTACAGCCTTAACCGCATCCTGACACGCCTTTCCGTCGGTGACATCCGCCGCCAGGCCCAGAGTCTCGGATCCTGCACAGAGATTTTTAATCTCGTCCGCCGTAGCCTTCGTCTGCCCCTCATCCAAGTCAATGACGCAAACCTTGGCGCCCTCTAGTATAAACCTCTCGGCGATCGCCCGGCCGATCCCTTGGGCCCCGCCCGTGATGATCGCGACCTTATCCTTAAGTCTTTGCGCGCCCAACGTCGTTGTTGCGGCTTTCTCCTCTACAGTCATGATCTCTCCCTGGTTAGTGCGCTCCCTGTTAGATCGCGCGGGCGACTTCCATGTCGGACTGCATGTCCTCCAGACGGCCCTTAATCCGCTCGTGGACATCCGAATTCGCCAGCGCCGCTGCGGTACGAATCGACTCTCCGACCGCGTCCGGTAAATCTGTCCGGCGGCAAAGCACCACCGGCTTGCCGATCCCGAGGATCGGGCTCCCCCCTGTCGCGGCAAGCTGCAGGCGATGAGAAAAGCGGTTCAGCGTGCCGTTGAGCGCCGCCGCTCCCAACCGGCCGAGTGCGCTTGCTGCTGCTTCCGATTCTAGCATTTCAAAATACGTCCAAGACAAGCCCTCAAAGAGGCCGCGGCAAATATCGCCCGTGCACCCATCGGTGACGATGACGTCAGTTTTTCCGGCCGCCAGCTCCTCGCCGCGGATCATGCCGCGAAATTGGATCCCGGCATACTTCAGCAGCGGCAGGCTCTCGCTCACCAGGTCGCAGGCGCCGCCGCCTTCCATGCGCGGCGCCAGAAGGCCGACGCTGGGCTCTTCGATGCCGTACATGTGCTTGGCATAAAGCGAACCCATCAGCGCGAACTGCAGGATATGCCACGGCTTGCAGTCATAGTTCGCGCCGGCATCCAGCAGCAGCGACGTCCCGCGCGGAGTGGGGAGAGGACTGACAAGTACCGGGCGAAGAACGCCGCGCAAGCGCTTGAGATGCCACAGCGCGCCCGCCACCGAAGCGCCGATACCGCCGGTCGCTATCAGAGCTTGGGCGTTGTTGGCGGCGACCGCCTCCGCCGCGCGCAGGATAGACGCGTCCGGCTTCTCACGGCAGGCGGCCTGAGGGTCCTCGTCGGCGGCGATAACCGTCGGCGCATCAACGATCTCGATATCCGCGTCGCCGTAGAGGCCCAGCCCGCGGAGCTCCGCCTCCAGGGCTGAACGGTGACCGACGAACAGCAGTTCGATTCCCTGCGTCCGCGCGCACTCGACCGAGGCCTCGACAAGCGTATGCAGGCCCGAGGATGTTCCGGCCTCGGCGCCGCCGACGTGCGCCGCCTCGACGGCAATACGCATCAGCTATCCTCTTCCTTAGTCTCCTTTCCCTTCGCGCTTTTGCTCTTTTTGTCCTTTTTTGCGATCACGAGCTTGCCGTTGTAAAAGCCGCAGCTCGGACACACCGTATGCCCGGGACGCGCCGCGCCGCAGTTGGAGCAGCTGCTCGTCGCCTCGACTTTCAAGCTCCAGTTCTTATTGCGGCGGCTCATCGTCCGATGCCGCGTCTGTCTTCTTTTGGGATTAGCCATTCGAATGCCTCTTTAATCTTTCGTCTTGAATTTCTTAAGTGCGGCAAATGGGGACTTCTTCTGCTCCTCGTCCAACGGCAGCGGCGCCGGCGGCGGGCAGCCGCATGCCCCCTCGTTGAGGTTGATGCCGCATACCGCGCACAGTCCCTTGCAGTCCGTGCGGCACAAGGAGCGCTGCGGGACCTCCGTCAGCACAACGTCGCGCAATTCCGGTCCAAGGTCGATCGTCTCCTGGTCCATCGGGTAGGTCTCTTCGGTAACGGCGCTGAAACCCGCCCGATGCGCGACCAAGCATCGGCTGCATCCGGTGAGCCAGGCGCCCGTCAGCGTCGCCTGCAGCAGGATAAGGTCCCCCCCGACGGAAAAATCCAGAACCGCCGTGACCGGATCAGCCAGCTTCGCATCCTCCACGGGCTCGATCATGAGATCGTCGGAGGTCAGCGCCAACTCCGTGAACATGCCCTGACTCTCGCGTATCTCCGCAACCGAGAAAGTAAGCCCGCCGGCATCCTTGCTCATTCAAAGCCCGCCTTCTCACGCACGAAGTAGATGGGCTTTTCGCGGACGTCGTAGTAGATGCGCGCCAGGATTTCGGCCAGCAAACCCATCAGCAGCAGCTGGAACCCGATCAAGCAGAAAAAAATCGACACCAAAAACAGCGGTTGGTCCTTAACATACACTTCCAGCCAGTACTTGTTGTAGAGCGTAACGCCGCCCAAAACCGCACCCGCCCCCAGCATACAGAAGCCGCCGCCGCCGAACAGATAGCTGGGTTTGGTCAGGTATTCGTTCATGAACTTCACGGTAAAGAGATCCAGCAGCACCTTAAAAATGCGCATGAGGCCGTACTTTGACACGCCCCGCGTACGCGGCCGGTGATGCACGACCATCTCCGCGATTCGCGCCCCGAGGAATCCCGCCAGCGCCGGGATGAACCGGTGCATTTCCCCAACGATGCGCAGGTTCTTCAGAAAAGCCGAACGATAGACTTTAAGCGTACAGCCGTAGTCATGCAGCCGGACGCCGGTCATACGGGATATCAGGGCGTTGGCGATCTGCGACGGCAGGCGGCGCGTCAGCCAGGTGTCCTGACGGTTCCTGCGCCAACCGCTGACGACATCGTACCCCTCTTCAAGGCGCTCGATCATTTTCGGTATATCACGCGGATCATTCTGCAGATCCGAATCGATGAGGGCGATAAGCTCGCCGCGCGCGTGATCAATAGCGGCCGCGGTCGCCGCTGTTTGACCGAAGTTTTTGCCCAGCCGGACGGCGCGAAAGCGCGTCTCGGACGCCATCAGCTCCTGCAGCTTCTGATACGAACCGTCGGTCGACCCGTCGTCGACGAAAATTACCTCATAGTCCAAGGCGGACAGCGCCTCACGGATCTCGCGCCCGAGATCCGCCAGGTTCTCTTCCTCATTGTAGACCGGGACTAGAAGGCTCAGCCGCGGGGCTGATTTCTCGGCCGCGGAGCTTTCCTGTCGGTTCATTCGTTCGGAAACGGCCATTGATCGCCGCTTATGCCGCCGCGGCTTCCAGTACGGGATCCATGTGCTTGACGATTTTCTCTAAAGCGCCTAAAAATACGCTGAATAATACGTTCGATTTTATCTTTTTCCAGCGTATTCCGTAAAGTCCTGCCGCTTAGATAGTCTTGCTTGGTTCAGGCTGAGGGGAACGCATCGCGTCGAGTACCGCATTGAAAGCGGCGCTCGGCCGCAGGGCTTTCTCTGCCTTGGCGTCATCGGGCAGATAGTAGCCGCCGATATCCACCGGCCGGCCCTGGGCGGCGATAAGATCTTCGCAGATCTTGGACTCATTGGCCGCGAGCTCTTTGGCGACCTCGTGAAAGCGCGCCTGAATGGCCGTGTCCTTGGTTTGCGCGGCCAGAGCCTCGGCCCAGTAAAGCGCAAGGTAGAAGGCGCTGCCGCGGTTATCGAGCTCATTGACCTTGCGCGACGGCAGCCTGCCGTTTTCCAGATATTTACCAATGGCTTGGTCGAGGGTCTCGGCATAGACCGCGACCTTTTCATTTCGGGTGCTCTTGGCGATCATCTCAAGGGATGGGACCAAAGCGCAATACTCGCCGAGGGAATCCCAGCGCAGATGGCCTTCCTTGAGGAACTGCTGGACATGCTTGGGCGCGGAGCCGCCGGCGCCGGTCTCGAAGAGTCCGCCGCCGTTCATGAGGGGCACGATGGACAGCATGCGGGCGCTGGTGCCGAGCTCAAGGATCGGGAAGAGATCGGTCAGATAATCCCTGAGAACATTGCCGGTGACGGCGATGGTGTCCTCGCCCTTGCGGATTCTCTCAAGCGAGAACTTCATGGCTTCGACAGGCTTCATGATCCGGATATCGAGGCCGGAGGTGTCATGGTCCGGCAGGTACTTTTTGACCTTGGCGATGATCTCCTTGTCGTGTCCGCGGCGCTCATCGAGCCAGAATAAAGCCGGCACGCCGGAGGCCTTCGCTCTCGTCACGGCGAGCTTCACCCAGTCCCGTATCGGCGCGTCTTTGACCTGGCACATCCTGAAGATGTCGCCCGCTTCGACGGCCTGCTCGAGCAGCGTCCCGCCTGAGTCGTCGACGATGCGGATCACGCCTTTGCCGGGGGCCTCGAAAGTCTTGTCGTGTGAGCCGTATTCTTCCGCTTTCTGCGCCATCAGGCCGACGTTGGAGACGCTCCCCATTGTCGATGGATCAAACTGCCCGTTGCGTTTGGCGTCCTCAAGTATCTCCGCATATATGGTCGCATAGGAGCGGTCCGGGACCATGGCGATGCAGTCCTGCAGCTGGTCCTCATTGTTCCACATCCTGCCGCCGTCGCGCACGACATTGGGCATGGAAGCGTCAACGATGATGTTATTGGGGACATGCAGGTTGGTGATGCCTTTGCGCGAGTCGACCATGGCGAGCGCGGGACGGGTCTTGTAGGTCGCTTCGATATCCGCCTCGATCTCGGCCTTCTTGTCGGCGGGCAGCCGGCTCAGTTTCTCCAGAACATCGCTGAGACCGTTGTTGACATTGGCTCCGATCTCCTTGAGCACGCCGGCATGTTTATCGAGAGCATCCTTGTAGTAGACGGAAACACAGTGGCCGAACATGATGGGATCGGAAATCTTCATCATGGTCGCCTTGAGGTGCAGCGACAGCAAAACGCCGTCTTTCTTCGCCTCGTCGATCTGCTCGGCATAAAACTGGCGCAGCTTCGCCACCTGCATCACGGCGGCGTCGATCACCTCGCCCGCGATAAGACTGACCCTTTCCTTAAGCACCGTTGGCGCGCCGTCATCCCCGGCATACTCGATCCTCACGTCGCCGGGCTTGCTCATGGTCATGGATCTTTCGGTGGCGAAGAAGTCCCCGTCGCTCATGTAAGTCACCCGCGCCTTCGACCCGCTCTTGGGCCAAGGCCGCATCATCTTGTGCGGATTCTTCTGGGCGAACTTCTTCACCGAAGCCGCCGCCCGGCGGTCGGAGTTTCCTTCACGCAGCACCGGGTTGACGGCTGAGCCGAGCACTTTGGCGAATCTCTTTTGCAGCGTCTTCTCGGCGTCGTTTTTCGGCTCTTCCGGATAGTCGGGGATGGCGTAGCCTTTCCCCTGCAGTTCCTTGATCGCGGCCTGCAGCTGGGGGATGGATGCGCTGATGTTCGGCAGCTTGATGATATTAGCTTCGGGCTTCTTGGCAAGCTCGCCGAGCTGCGTCAGAAAGTCGGGGATCTTTTGCTCGGGCTTGAGCTTATCAGGGAAATTCGCGATGATCCTGCCGGCCAGAGAAATATCCCTGGTATCCACATCGACACCGGAGCCTTGCAGATAAGCCTGCAGAATGGGGAGCAGAGAGTATGTCGCCAGCGCGGGCGCTTCATCAACTTTGGTCCAGAGGATCTTAGATGTAGTCATAGCTTGGCCTCGATTTTAATGGATATCCCGGATACTTTAGAAAATGACAGGCAGCTGCGACTACTCTCTCTCATTTCGCGGCCTCTCACCGCACCCGAAATTACCCATGGAACTGAAACGCCTCTCCGATCGTAATAAATGGCAGAGGACATTTGAACTGTTGCCGGCAACAGTTCGGGAGGGTGAGCGTCATGGACTGTTCCACTATGAACGATGTCCGTTTGACCGAAAAACTTGAGAAGTCTGTTTCTCGGGAAACCAGGGATACCGCAGAAGTCGTCGCGCTGCTGGCCGAATTCGATAATCGAGAACTCTATGCCGATCGAGGGTATCCATCGCTGTTCGCATATTGTACGGAAAAGCTCGGATACTCCGAGGGCGGAGCGTACAGGAGGATCCGCGCCGCCCGGTCCTCACGGCGGTTCCCGGAGATTTTCGAACTGCTTGTGAGGGGAGAGCTGCATCTGGAGGCCGTCGCGCTTCTAACGCCGTTTCTCAATGCGCAAAATGCGGAAAGCCTCCTTGCCGCCGCCCGCGGGAAATCTAAACGCGATCTGCAGTGTCTGCTTGCCGAGCTGTTCCCGCGCGCGGATGTCGCTGACTGCGTGCGCAAAGTCCCCATCGAACCCGCGCAAAAAATTGAGCCGCTGTCGACGGAAAGGGTCCTATGCCGTTTTACGGGCAGCGAACAGTTGCGCCGGGACATCGAGCGCGCGCGCGAGCTCTTGCGGCATAAATATCCGGAGGGACGCCTGGAAGACATCTTCAGCGAAGCTTTGGAATGCCTGCTCGACAAGAAAGATCCCGAACGGAAAGTTCATGCAAGAAGAAATGGCGGCACACGGCCGCGCGACCCGCGGCCTTCAGGAACCAAGCCGGAAGGCAGCATCCTATGCCGCCGCTATATACCGCGCTGGGTGCGGGACACTGTCTGGCGCCGCGATAAGGGCAAGTGCCGGTTCGAAAGCGCGGAGGGGAAGGTCTGCGGCGAGCGCGGCGGCCTGGAATTCGACCATATCGTCCCATGGGCTATGGGAGGGCCTTCCAATGATCCCCGCAATATCCGCCTCCTGTGCCGCGCGCACAATAAGCTGCAAAGCCGCCGGTATTTCGGCAGCCGCACGGCGCGGCATAGCGGGCCCTAGCCTACGTCCGGCAGCAGGTAGGTGCTCGGATCGATCATCAGACAGTCCGCGTCGTGCGCCCCATGATAAAGCGCCGGGATGCAGCGACGGCTGGTAAAATCAAGCGCGGAGTAGTCGAGGCGCCGCGTCGGATAGAAGCGGAAGATGCGGGGCCGGGGCTTGAGCCTCTGCAGGGGCATTAGACCCGTCGTGATAGCCTCCTGCAGTCCCTCCCGAGCGCACTGCAGCTTGCGTGAGAATAAGCCTAATGAAGGTTTTCGTCCCACTTCATCCGGCCGCGCCATCTGCAGCACCAGGATGTCCCGGCAGTCTCTCAGCGCGCTGAAATTAAAGCCGTCTTCACCCTTCACCCCGCCGTCGATATAGGTCCGCAGGCACCGTTGATCGCGGATTTGCACCGGGGGAAATACCCGCGGGATGGAGCAACTCGCGACCAGACGCGCCGTCATCGGACCATCCCACCCCTCATAGCCGCCCGGGCTGAAGCGCGAATAGCGGTGTTTGCGTGTTTCCACGCAGTAACTCATGGTCGTTAAGTTGCAGCGCGCCTTGCGCTGCGCCTCCTCTTCGCTGCCGACATGACGCATGAAGTCCCAAATGGCGCCGCTGCTGTAGACGGAAAAAGGGAACAGCCGCGGCCGCAGCCTCAGGACTTTGTGTCCGCTGACGTTCTTCCATATCGCGATCAGCTTTTCCATCCGGTTCAGGCAGTAGGCCGTGCCGGTCAACGCGCCGATACTAAAGCAGAGCACATGATCGAACTTGAGGCCGTACTGATTATGCAGCCGCTCAACGACGGCCGCCTGCCAGGCGCCGTGCGCACCGCCGCCGGCGAGAACCAGGCCAAAAGGCTTGCGGAACAGCCTTGAGGTCATCCGGCCAGCTCCTGGTAGAGGTCCTGCTGCCGCCGGACCATCTCGTCGATATCGAACTCGGAGCCGATGGAGTCCGCCGCCGCCTTTCCCAGGCGTACGCGCAGATCTCTACTGCCCAACAGCTCGGATACCCGGTCCGCCGCGCGCTTCCAATCCTCGGGCGCGACGGCATAACCGTTCTCGCCGTCACGCAGGACATCGCGGACCCCGTCGACTGCGTAGGCGACGCAGGGCAGCCCGCTCTTCATCGCCTCCACCAGGGCACGCGGCAGCCCCTCCCACAACGAAGTCAGCAGGAAAACATCCGCCGCTGCCAGGATTTCCTTCACGTCGTCGCGCCAGCCCAGTAAAACGACCCGGCCGCGCAAGCCGCGGCTCTCGATTTCTGCCGCGAACTCCCGCCGCAGCGGCCCGTCTCCGACAAATACAAAACACGCGCCGGAAGCTCCGCGGCACACCTCCTGCGCGACTTTCAGGAAATCTCCGCAGTTCTTTTGCGGCTTCATATTGCCGACGCTGACGACGAGCGGCGTCCCGCGCTGCGCTCCGATGGATTGCCGTTTCTCCTCCGCGTCGCTCAACGGCGCGGGAAGATCGGCCAGCCGAACGCCGCTGCGTATCAGCCGGTATTTGTCCGCATCGCCGATGCCGCACTCGCGCGCATAGTCCATATTGGCGCGGGACACGAAGATAAGACGGGTACTGCAGGCGGCGACCGCCCGCTCGGCCATGATAAAAAACGCGCGCAGCAGCGCCGGCATCCGTTCATGGAAGCCGAAACCGTGGAAAGTATGCAGAATCACCGGCACCCCGGCGAGCCGTGCGGCTAAACGGCCGACCACTCCCGCCTTGGATGAGTGCGTGTGCACGATCGCGGGCCGGATTTCGCGCAGCAGGCGGTAAATCTTCAGCAGGGCGATGAGATCACGCAGCGGTGATACTTCACGCACCAGGTCATCAATGAAGCGGATGGGCACGGGCATCTCGCGCCGCGCGAGCGCTGCGGTACGCTGATCGAGACGCCCCCCGCGGCCGCAGACCAGATATGCCGCAAAACGGTTGGGATCCAGCGCGCTGACCGTATGCAGCGTATTTTGCTGCGCGCCTCCGTAATCGAGGCGGGTGATAACGTGCACGACCTTTATGCGCATGCCGGCATTCTATAAATTAGCCGATTTATTGGGAAGGCGGGCGACGCCGGCGCTTGCGGGGCGGACGACTTTTGCTACCGCCGGCGGCAGGCTCCGCCTTAACGGCCGCGGTGGACTTGGCTTCTTTCATGGGCGAGGGGCCGCTGCGCATGCTCGTCCTGGGGCGGCGCCGCTTGACGCGCTTGCGTACCTGAACGGGCGTTTTCTTCGGCAGCGCAAGCAGGGACTGCGGCACGCCCCTGAATTCGACCCCCGGGAAGTAATGGCGGATAATCTGCGGGAACTGGATACCCGCATGTGCTTGTCCCAGGGTTCCCGCGATGCAGAGGCCGCGCCCGTGCCCGGTGCCCGCTCCCCATATCACAAGCCGAGACAGCTCCCGGCCGTGATAGATCGGCTGCAGCGTAAACAGCGTCGAACGCAATGATCCGGGCGATAGGAAATCCTGGATTTCATCCGCGCCTTCAATCTCCATTTCCCCCCGCCCGCCGCGGATCCGCAACGACAGTACGCGTCCCGTTCGGTCGCGGCGGGTGACGGCGATATGATGGATGGGACCGATATGCCGCACTCTCTCGATGTTGGTGCGCAGTTCCTCCGCGTCCAGAACACGCACCCAGCGATTCCAAATCTGCGGCACGTCCGCGGACAGCTCGCTGAACTGCTCCGGGGCCGGATAATCGTGCAGCAGCTGTTCCAGATCGAACGGGTGACGAAGGACGTGCGGCGGGTCAGGGCGGTCCTGAATGCCGTCCGCCGTCTGCCATCCGCAGGCGAGGTGATGCTCGAAGAGCTTCCCCTGCGGCAAAGACACCGTCATCCCCCGGGTCTCGCGAACCGCCTGCGTGGCGCGCTCCCGCTCCCGCGTCAGCCCCTTATAAGGCAAACAGAAGTCCGAATCGCAGGTATGGCTGCGCTCGGGGTTGGGCGCGGCGGTGCGCATTATCTCGAGGGTCCTGCTGCGCAGCAGCAGCGAAACGACCTTGTAGGCCTCCATCGGGATGCGCTTAATCTTGCGCATCTCATCGCGCGGAAGAGACTGGCCGATCGCGGAAAAAAGGTATTGGTCCACGGGAAGTTCGTTAACAAGATGAAATCCGAAAGGCGTCGGTAAAATCTCCAGTGAGCCGCGTAGCTCCCGGTCGCTGATATCCATCCCCCGGATATCCGTAAGCTGCGCATTCTTGATCAGGACCGTATGTCCCGGCACAACCGCGACCAGACGAAACGGCTGCTTCGTAACATAAACGATTTGACCGGCGGTATCGCGGATCTCGATAACGCGATTATCGGGACGGTAGACGATCTCCCATTGCGTAAAGTTCGTCGCGGTCTGCACCTCCTCTTTCAGGTTCATGTCTTCGAGGATGGTCCGGCTGCTGCCCATCACGTAAAACTTCGTCAAATGGCGCGGGCGTCCGTCCGGACCCGAGAACATCGCTACGCGGATCGGCGGGGAGGCCCCGTCCTGCGCCGCCGCAGCGTCAGGACTGCGCATCATCGGCCGGGCCAGGCGGACCACCGGCAGCGAGTCGGAGGGATTGCCGGGGATATAGCGCTCCATCTTCTCCAGGTGCTTAAGCGCGTACGAATCCTCCGGCGACATATCCAAAGCGAACTTAAAAGCCTGCCATGCCGCCTGCGCCTGATTAGTCTTCTCGTAGACTTTCCCCAGCTGACGGGCCACCTCGACCTGCATGGGATCCCGGCTTAGCGAGGATACGAGGTATGGAGCAGCTTTCGCGTGGTCGCGCTGCTGGATCTTGATCCGCCCCAGTTCTGCTTCTGCGGCGGCGCGCAGATAGGGATTGCCCCGCGCGAGCGCCTGGCGCAGAGAGTCGCTCGCCGCATTCAGGTTGCCGTCGATAGAATCCGTGAGTCCCAAACCGAACAAGGCTTCGGAACCATAAATACTGGCCGTGGAGTGCACGACGGCTCTCTTGAAGGAATCGCGAGCTTCACGAAAGCGGGAAAGCGCTAAATAGTTCCATCCCCGCGCGTTCCACAAAAAGGGATCGTTTTCGCGCAGAAGCGTGGCGCGAAACCACTGCGCCGCCGCCATCTGCGGTTCGCCCGCGGCGCGGTGGACCAGCGCCAGGTCGGCATTGGGCAGAGGATCCTGTACTCCCAAAGTAACCACATACTCATATTCCGCGGCCGCTTTCTGATAGTCGCCGGCCAGATAATGGTCATAAGCGGAACGATAGGTATCGGCGACCTCTCCCGCCCAGGCCGCCGGAACCGCAGCGCTCACGATGAGCAGGTATAGCGCGCCCGCGATCATTATTGTGCCGACTCCCCCTGGTCTCTGTTTGAGCTCGGACGCCGCTGCTTCTTGCCGCCCCGCCGGCGCTTGCTCCGCGGCTGCACTTTCTTGGCCCTGCCTTTGACGTCCGGCGTCATCCCCTCGTTGTGGTCGTACGCGCCGGCTGGAAGGACCTTTTCATGGTCCCGGGGTATGCGTACCACAATAGTGTTCAGGTGGATCTTCGCGAAATAGAGCTTGCCCTCCCGCAGCAGCCGCGCGACCCGGGGCATCTTCCGCTTGAGCCACTCTACGTCCTTGCCCTCGCTCTCCGCTTTGACGAGCAAGCGCTGAACGCGCTGATACTCCCGCGCCACTTCGTTATAGCGGCGCAGCTCGATATCCTTCTTCAGCGCCCCGGACAGGTCCGACTCCGTATTGATCGGGGGATAACGCCACTCTTCATACTTGCGCACAAGCAGCGGCCGGTTCTGGACGACGACCCAGACTGCGCCGGCCGCCCCTAATACAACGGCGGCGATAATAGCGACAAACCTCGTCATCTCGTCAAGCTACCGCATTTCAGGAATGCGGTCAAGTGCCCGTACTCAGGGCTTGGGGATGCCGGGAAGGAGGAGCTCATCCAGCGTCAGTTCCTCGCGGGATTTCGTCGGCGCAGAATGGCTGCGGGACCGGCGCTTCCCGGTTGTTTTCTTCGGCTCGGGCGCTTCGTCCGCCGCCTCAGCAGGCGGCAGCTGCGTCTCATCGGCCTCCATGTAGGAGTCGCTCGGTTCCGGCGCCTTGCGCTCAGCGCGCGACGGCGGGGCCAACGGCTGCGGTTCAGAGTCCTCGTCAAGCAGCGAACTTAGGGGATCCGCGAGCAGGCCGGAATCCTGCACCTGACGGGGGCGCTGGCGCGGCCTGGGCTTGCGGCGCCGGGAAGTCCTTGAACTTGCGGCCTTGACCGCCGGCTTGGCCGCCTGCTTCGCGGGCACCTCGCCGTCAAGCACCGCCTGGCTTTTCGCGTTCAGCGCACTGAGCGTTCCGGTCTTCATCCGCGCCTCGAACTGATATGTAGGCACGCGGCTGCGGAAGCCGTTCTTCGATTCATAGAAATTGACTTTATACCGATCGCCGCCCAAAGTGTCGACCGTCCATGGCTCGACGCCCGGCTGCGGGTGGGTTTCCAAAACCATCTGCAGCGTCTTCCCGGTTCGACCGCTCGCATAGCCCTTGGCGAGCTCGATAGCGGCCTGGCTCTGATCAGGCATGCCCACCTGCGGATCGACGCCGTCGGCATCCGGCGACGCCGCAGCGGAATGGCCGTCCTTCGGCAAATCCGCCGACGGCCCCGTCTTCTTCTTGATCACCGGAGCGCTGTCGGCGGCGTCTTTGGCCCCGATCTTGCCGCCGGTAAGCGCGGCGATATCGATAAAGCCCATATAGACCGCAGCCGCGACGGCGCCCGCCGCGATAATCAGCAGCAGCAGCACGAGGACGAGCTTGCCTTTCTTTTTGGGCGCCGCGGCCTGCGCGACGGCATCGGTGGAAAGCTCAACCAACCCTTCCGCGCTCGCCGCGTCCGCCGCCACCCCCGCCATATCGGCGGAAGCGCCCGGAGTCGCGTACATATCGATCATGCCGTCAGCGGCGGGCGCCGGTGCTCCGGGAAAGGGCGTCGCACCCGGCGTCATAAACGGTTCCGGTCCAGCGCCGGGGCCGGCGGTGTCTCCCATCATCGTATTCGGAATCTCACCCGCGGGAGCGAAGCCGCCGGGCGCTCCGAACTCCTGCAGTGCCGGCGTCGGCTCACCGCCGATGGCCATGGGATCGAAGGCCATCGGTGCGGGCTGCTCGCCGAAGGCCGGGACCGCGCCGCCGGGAGCCGGCGGCGTGTTTTCAAACGGCGAAACCAATCCCGGCGGGACAGCCTCCGCATCCCCGGCAGAAAGATCCAAAGCCGGTATGCCGGCGGCCGGCGCCATGGGATCCGCCAACGCCTCGAGCGCGGACGGTCCTGCAAATGAAGGCGCGTCTAAAGCGGGAACAGCGTCGCCCCCGACAGCGGTCGGATCGGGAAAGGACTCCAACGCGGGCGCCGCGACGTCGCCAAAGGGTTCGGGAGCGTCTCCGATTTCCGGCAGCGGCTCCAATCCGGGAGGCGCATCGGCAGCCGGAACGGCGTCGCCTTCCAAGACGGGAAAAGGATCCGGCTCGGGGGCGGGAGCTTCGAGATCGCCCCCCGGCTCGCCCAAGGCCGGCTCACCCAGCACGCCTTCCTCAATAGGTCCGGCCTCCAGCTCGCCGATCGGTCCGGCCTCCAGCTCGCCCGGCGGCGGTTGTGCGCCGTCGGCGAAAGGCTCCGGGGAGTCGACGGGAACGCCGAGAGCCGAGGAGAGCTCCGGCGAGGCCGCGGCGACGACCGCCGCCTGCTTCGCTTCGCTGCGCACCTGATCGATCTCGCCGCGAAAGGATTCAATTTGACTGCGCAAATCGTCAATGGTCTTGGCCTGTTCGCTGGTATCCGTACGCGCCTGATTGAGATCTTCCTTAAGCGACTGCGCATCCTTAAGCTGCGACTCGAGCTCACCGACCTTGCCCTCCAGGCTCTCAGCATCCTGCTTCTTCAAATCCAGATCGGCCTTCAAGGCGGAAACCTCATCATCCCGCGTGCGCAAATCCTCCTGGAACTGGTTGAGAGCGTTTTCCAGGAGATTAACCTTCTCTTGCAGCGTTCCCAGTACGGCCAGGTCGCGCAGCGTCGGCTCGGGAGGCAGCAGGCTGCCGCCCATCTCACCTCCCGGAACCGCGCCGGCAGGAATGCGCGCCTTCTTAAGCAGCGTCTCCGCGAGCTCGGAGATTACACCGGCCCGCTGCCAGTCGCCCATGGATGTCCCGCGACGGCCTTCCGGACATACCAAAGATTCCGGCGAGAAGCTATCGATCTCCAGCATAGCTTCCCGGTCGTATGGACCTTCCACCTGGTTGTCATGAAAAAGCCAGTATTTCATCGTCGAAGCGCGGCGCTCCCTCGCCCCGGCCGGCGGGGCGCATTTCGGCCACTCGATGGAATTATAACAGCAGCACCTAGCGTTTTCAATGACGTGCATGTTACAGGAACGCGAAGGAAATACGAAGGAAATTTGCTACCATGCACGACAGTTGCGGCGTTCACTTCCCGGGCCATTAGCTCAATGGTAGAGCAGACGCCTCTTAAGCGTAAGGTTACAGGTTCGAATCCCGTATGGCCCACATCTTCTTAATGCGATACGCTGCGCTGTTTGTCGTAGTCGCGTGCGGCGTTGCGTCCGCTCGGCCGCCGGCCGGAAACGGAGTCGAACTGCTCGACATTTCCGCCGGTACGTTGCTGTCGGTCGAGCTGGTGGACCCGATTCATACGGGCAAGAACGCCGTCGGCGATGTTTTTCGCTGCCGCATTCTGGAAGGGGTCTGGTCGAAAAACCGCGTAGTCATCGCGCCGGGGACGACCGTCCGCGGCGAGCTGACGGAAGTGGAGCGCTCCGGCCGGATCAGCAAGCGCGCCAAGCTCGCACTGACGCTCAATTCGGTGCAGGTCGACGGCTCGACGATCCCGCTGCATACGGACACGCTGTCGTACGTCGGCGACAAGCACGCCGGGAAGAACACGGGGTCGCTGCTGAGCGGCGCGCTGCAGGGTGTTTTTTTCGGCCTGCTCTTCGGCGGCAAGACGGGAGCCGGTGTCGGAGCGGCCGCGGGTGCGGGCGCCGGAGCGGTAAGCGGACTAATTAAAGGAAAGCAGGATATTGAGTTCGTCCAGGGCGCGAACCTGCTGTTCGAAACGACGCAGAAGATTACGGTGCCGGTCTATCCGGAAGCGCCGAAGAAGGATGAGAAGGCGGTAAAGCCTTCCAGTTGAATTTTCAGAGCCGGACGCGAACAGGCGGCCGGGTGGCGGAATGGCAGACGCGCACGCCTTAGGAGCGTGTGCCGCAAGGCGTGGGGGTTCGAGTCCCCCCCCGGCCAAAATCAGCAGCTCGCAGGAGGATGATGTTATGGCAATTTGGACGCCGTCGCAAAAAACCAAGACCAAGGAACTCAAGAAGGATGGCTGCAGGCTCAGCTATGAAGTCGAAGTCCCGGCTTTACGCATCCAGGAAGAGATGGAGAACGTTTTTCTCCGGCTGCAGCTGCAGGCGAAAATCTCCGGCTACCGGCAGGGCAAAGCCCCCCTGGAGCTGATCAAGCGGCAATACGGCGGCGCCGCTCACTCCGAAGCCGCCGAGCAGGTAATCCGCAAGGTCATCCCTGAAGTCATCAAGGATCTGGACCTGCGGCCGATCGCCGTGCCGGAGGTGGGCGAGCTCCAATACTCCCCCCAACAGCCGCTGAAGTTCGAGCTGCACGTCGAGACCGCCCCGTCCTTCACCCCGACCGGCTACAAAGGCATCGCCGTCACCCGCAAAGAGACCGCGGTCAAGGACGAGGAAGTGGAAGCCCGGCTCAAACAGCTTCAGGACGGCAACGCGCGCCTGGAAAAGGCGGACAGCGAAACGGTGGGCAATGACCATTACGTCGTCATGGACTTCGAGATGCTTCGGGACGGCGCCCCGCTTGAAGGCATGCGCGGCAAGAACGAGCTGGTCGACATGTCCTCGGACCAAACCGTGGACGGGCTCACCGCCAGCCTGCTGGGCATGAAGCGCCAGGAAACCAAGGAATTCGAGGTAAAGATCGACAAGAAGCCCGCGGTCTGCAAGGCCACGGTGCACGAGATCAAGGTTAAAATCCTGCCCAAGCTGGACGAGGAGTTTGCCAAGGACATGGGCCTGGAATCGCTGGCCAAGCTGAAGAGCGAACTGACGTCGATCATCGAGAAGGAGAACGCCGAGAACACTGAGCGCGACGTCTCCGCGCAGATCGAGCAGGCGCTGTTGAAAGCCAACTCGTTCGAGGTCCCGCCCTCCCTCGTCGAAAGCCAGCTCAAGCATATGATGGCGCGCCTGGCCAGCCGTCTGGTCGGTCCCAACCAAACCTTGCCGGAGAAGCAGGCGGCCGAGCTGGGCGAGAAGCTCCGCCCGCAGGCCGCGGACCAAGTGCGGCTGCAGTTCATCCTCAACGCAATCGCCAACGAGGAGAAGATCGAAGCGACCGACGAGGACTTCAAGCAGGAGCAGGAAAAGGCCGTCAACGGCGCTCACGACGACAAGGAAAAGGAAAAGGCCCGCGAGTTCTTCGCCAAGAACGGGGACGACATCCGCGCCGCGCTCAAAGAGCGCAAGGTTATCCAGCTGATGCGCGATACGGCGAAGACGAAGGTCGTTAAGGAGTAAGGGACTAGGCCGCCGCGTCCAGTTGGCCCCGCAGGCGGCTTAACGCTTTCTCTCTTTCCTTATTGAGCTGCTGCTCAAGCATGGGCAGCAGCATCTTGTACACCATGCTCTGGGCCGTCATCTCGACGGCCAGCGTGATGCGGGTGCCCGTTCCTTCCTCTTCAAATCGCATTGACAGCTTTGTCGGCAGGTCCTTTATATCGAAAGCGCGGACGCATATCCGGGGCGGCTCCCATTCCGTCGTCCGGCAGACAACTTCCTGCATGCCGGGGAATTCGGACTTAAAAACGTGCTGCCGGCCGTCCGCTGACGGCTGTATGGAGACCTTCCCTTGGCTGAGCTCCGCCAACTTCTCCATATCCGTCAGGTGCGCGAAAACCTTGTCGCGCGGCTGCTTTACCGAAAAAGTGAACTCTTCCTTCATGGCAACAGTCTACAAAATTGCCTGATTTATCCATTGACTTAGGGCATTTTCCCGGCTAAATACTTGATTGGAGACGCTATGCCGAGAATATCCCGTTGGCATGATATGTATGCCTTTCTCTGCGCCTGCAGTCTAGCACTGCTTCCTTCGCTGTCCGCGGCGAGTCCCGCAGGCTTCGCCGAAGCGAGCGCCTATAAAGCCAAAATGCGCACGACAGTGGGCCAACGCCCTGACAACAGCCAAGGCGTCGGAGTCGACCTCAACAGCATGCTCATGGAAGCCATGAGCATCCGACAAAACGGCGCGCCGCGCTTCAACCGAATCTACGTCGACGGTGTCGACCGGGATCTCGGCAGCGAAGGCCGGACGATGACGCTTCGTGACTTCATGTTCGACACCGTACTCAACGACACGCATGAATGCCGGCGCCTCAACAACCAGCTCAACACGCAGATATACGCCCATCTGGCCGGCACGGACGCACAAGGCCTGAACCGCGCCTACAACGAGGCCGAAGCAGATGACGTCTCATTCCGCAATCCTCTGAGCGGGCTGGCCGTTTCCGACCGAAACTCTCCAAACGTCAGGCCGTCGGAGCTGAACTTTACGGCCAGATGGAAATCAACGGCAGATACCGTGGATGTGACGCTCTACGCTTGGGGTGGGGAAGGCGACGGCCAGAAGGAATGGACTACGGAGAGAAGCCTGCGCTTTCCTATCCGCAATTTCGACCCCACATCACAAAAGTGCCTGACGGCGCCGGTGCTCGCTGGAGTCAAGAGCTGCCGGTGGCTGGAGAAGGGCAGACCCGAAGGAAAACACAGCGCCAACGCGAACGTTTTCATCGGCTCGATGGAGTGCCAGCCGCTAATCAACGCCGGAGAGAACGAGTCGACGCCCCCCGCCCCCTTACAGGTCAAGCGCATCTCCTGCCATGAGAACTTCGCGGCTGAGGGGAAGGAACAAGAGTGCCTGAAAGACTCTTTTATGGGTGCCGCCGGGACCTTTATCGAAGGGCGCCCGATGGATTCGGGAGGACACCCGGAATGGGAAGCCTCCTGGAGACGCTCCCATGCTCTTGAGCGTTAGTCCATAGGCGCTATCCCGCCTCACGGCGGGACGACGCGCCTCGATTTAGTCCATAGGCGCGTCGGCTTCCAGCCAGTTAAACTCCACCCGCCGGTTCATCTTGCGCCCTTCATCGGTATTGTTTGAAGCGATAGGCCGCGTGTCGCCGAATCCCTCCGCCCGGATGCGGCGGTGGTCCACCCCGCGGCCGACCAAATAGCGCCGCACCGCCTGCGCGCGGCTGCGCGAGAGCTTCAAGTTGTACTTCTTGGAGCCGATTTCGCAGGTGTGGCCGAACACCTTCAGCTTAACGTGCGAATAATCCTTCATCACCTTGGCGATCATCTCCAGGGTTTTGAGCGAGTACGAACGCAGCACTGCTTTATTGAACTCGAAATGGATCGGCGGGGCGATCTCAAGCTCAATCTGGTCCTGCAGCTGCTCGATGGCGTCGCGGGCCGGGCCGCAGGCGACCCCAACAAGCTGTTTCGGCGCCTCCTCATCGGCGGCCTGCCAGAGGACTAGGTTGCCCAGCTCCTGCAGCCCGCCGCGCAGGACGGAGACGTCCTTGAACCCGCGCCGGATGAGCGCGCCCGCCGCCGACTTGATCCCGTCGCAGCAGCATTCACCGCAGTAGAGCACCAGCGGATGTCCGCGGCGGATCGAAGCGTCCAGCGTATGGTTGTAGGGGATATTGCGCGCCCCCGCCAGGTGCATGCGGTTGAACTCGTAGTCGGCCCGGATGTCGATAAGCTCAACGAACATCGCCTTCATATCCTGTTCGACGGCGTAGGGCGAGACCAGCGGGATGCGGATACGGCTCGCCGCCTTGGCCTGCTCCTCGGCCGTCTCGCACTGCGGCCAGACCAGGATATCGTCTCCGATGCTGTTGTCCCAGTACTGCGCCTGCGCGCCGACCGCGCGCGCAAACAGAACGGCGCAAACCCACAAAAGCAGCATATGCCTCCGCATAGCATTACTTTAGGATGAAAACGGGATGATTTCAACTCGCGGTCGCGCGCGGCTGGCACCGGGGATGATTTTTCGTATAATTAGGGCATGATAATACCTACGATTCTTGAACGCTGGACCCAGGGCTCCGCGATCGGCTACGACATTTATTCGCGCCTCCTCAAAGACCGCATCATTTTTGTCGGAGGGCAGGAAGGGATCATCACGACCGATTCGGCGAACCTGCTCATCGCGCAGCTGCTGTACCTCGACGCCGAGGACCATGAACGCGACATCTATCTTTACATCAACTCTCCCGGCGGCATGGTTTCGGCGGGGCTCGCGGTCTACGACACCATGCAGTACGTAAAAGCGCCGATCACCACCATCTGCATGGGCATGGCGATGTCGTTTGGCTCCATGCTGCTCGCGGCCGGCACGCAGGGCCAGCGCCTGGCGCTGCCCTATTCCCGCATCATGATCCATCAACCCCTGATCGGCGGAATCAGCGGCCAGGCCTCCGACATCAAGATCGAGGCGGAAGAGATGGAAAAGACCAAAAAGCAAATGATCCACCTTCTCGCCATCCATACCGGGCAGAAGGACAGCAAGATCGAGCAGGACATGGACCGCAACTACTACATGTCCGCCGTGGAAGCGAAAGAGTACGGCATCATAGACAAGGTCATCGAATCCCCCGTCGG
Source organism: Elusimicrobiota bacterium (assembly GCA_043827405.1). Classification (GTDB taxonomy): domain Bacteria; phylum Elusimicrobiota; class Elusimicrobia; order UBA1565; family UBA1565; genus JBDRPD01. The sequence continues at coordinate 25,427 of JBDRPD010000084.1, forward strand.
CCCGTCCGACGGCAAGAAAACCTGATGCCGCAGCAGGAAGCAGCGAAGCAGCTCCGGCCCGAAAGCCTGCCGCTGCTCGCGGTACGCGATATCGTCATCTTCCCGCACATGGCGCTGCCGCTCTCGGTCGGGCGCGAGCGCTCCATAAAGGCGCTCGAACAAGCGATGAAGCAGGGCAAGCTTGTGGCCGTGACCTCGCAAAAAAAGGCGGCCACCGAAGACCCGAATGATTCGGAGTTCTACAAGCTCGGCGTACTAGCCGAAGTCGTGCAGTTCCTGCGCATGCCCGACGGCACGCTCAAAATATTCCTGCAGGGGCTCGCCCGCGCCAAGTTCAAATCGGTGCGGCTCAATGCCAGCGGCTGGTGGCAGGCGGACATCATTTATCCCGCGGAGAAGCGTGAAGATTCCAAGAAGGCGGAGGCCTCCAGCCGCCAGGTGCTTGAGCTCTATGAGAAGTATCTAAAGCTTACCCGCCGGCAGCCTCCGGAATCCATCGCCTCCCTGTCGCAGCTTAACGACCCGTCGCGGCTCGCCGACTCCGTCGCGTCCATCTGCGTCAACAAGATCGCGGACCGCCAGGAGCTGCTGGAGACCCTCGATCCCATCAAGCGCCTGGAGAAGCTCACGGAATTAATGTCGGCCGAGCTGGAAATCCTCGCCATCGAGCGCCGGATTCACTCGCGGGTGCGCGGGCAGATTCAGAAGACGCAGAAAGAGTATTACCTGACGGAACAGATGCGCGCGATCCAGAAGGAGCTCAGACAGAAAGACGACTTCGGCAAGGAGCTTGACGAGCTGCGCGACAAGATCAAAAGCGCGAAAATGCCGAAGACGGCTGAAGAGACGTCCATTAAGGAAGTCGCGCGCCTTGAGAAAATGATGCCGTACTCTCCCGAAGCGACGGTCTGTCGAAGCTATCTCGAATGGATGATCGCCCTGCCATGGTCGAAAAAGACCCGCGACATGCTCGACATCCCGCGCGCGCACAAAATTTTGGAAGAGGACCATTACGGGCTAAAAAAGGCGAAGGAACGCATCCTGGAGTACCTTGCCGTCTGCAAGCTGACCAAGAAGCTGCGGGGACCGATTCTGTGCTTCGTCGGCCCGCCCGGAGTCGGCAAAACCTCCCTGGGCCGTTCAATCGCGCATGCGATGAACCGCGAGTTCGTACGCATATCCCTGGGCGGAGTCCGCGACGAAGCCGAAATCAGGGGCCATCGCCGGACCTATATCGGTTCGCTCCCCGGCCGGATTATCCAGTCGCTGCGCCGCGCGAAGAGCCGCAACCCCGTCTTTCTGCTCGACGAGATCGACAAGATGGGAAGCGATTGGCGCGGCGACCCGACCTCGGCGCTGCTCGAGGCGCTCGACCCGGAGCAAAACAGCGCCTTCATGGACCATTACCTCGATGTCGAGTTCGACCTGTCCTCGGTGCTTTTTGTCTGCACGGCGAACGTCCTCAGTGAAATCCCGCCGACGCTGCGCGACCGCCTGGAGATCATTCGCTTTTCGGGCTACACCTACGACGATAAGGCCCGGATCGCGCGCGGATACCTCATCCCCAAACAGGTCAAAATGAACGGCTTGAAGCCGTCCCAGATCACCTTCAGCGACGACTGCCTGGATCGCATTATCGAAGAGTACACGAGCGAAGCGGGCGTCCGGACGCTGGAGCGAAGAATTGCCGGGGTCTGCCGCAAGGCGGCGCTCGAAATCGTCGAGAAGAGCAAAAAGCTCGTCTCCGTATGCGCGGACAATCTGCAGGCATTTCTGGGCATCCCCAAATACAAGCCGGATGCCAAAACCCACAATGAAATCGGTGTCGCGACGGGGCTGGCCTGGACGGAAGTCGGCGGCGTCCTGCTGGCGATCGAGGTCCTGACCTATGCCGGCAAGGGCGGCATCCTGCTGACGGGAAAGCTCGGCGACGTCATGCAGGAATCCGCGAAAGCCGCGCTGTCCTACATAAAGGCCCATGCGGAGGAGCTCGCGGTGCCGGATGCGCTCTTCAAGAAGATCAGCTTCCATGTACACGTGCCGGAAGGGGCGACGCCGAAGGACGGCCCATCCGCGGGCATCGCCATCGCGACCGCCCTGGCGAGCCAGGTCACGCGGCGACCGGTGCTTCCCGGCATCGCGATGACCGGCGAGATCACACTGCGCGGCCGGGTGCTGCCGATAGGCGGGCTCAAAGAGAAAATCATGGCGGCGTACCGCTCCGGAGTCAAGACCGTGCTGTATCCGGAGCAGAACCTCAAGGACCTTGAAGACGTTCCGGAGGAAATCGTCGCGGCGCTCAAGCTCGTGCCGGTCAAGCATATCAGCGAAGTGCTCGCGTTTGCGCTCGCCCCGGCCGACGAAAAATCGCGAGCCGGGGTTAGCTGGAAACCGCCGCTTCCGGAACTGGCGGGAGACGACGCCGAGCACGGCTACCCGACACCCCCGCAGGCATGACGCGGCGCGACTATATCCTGCTCACTCCCGGACCGACCCCGCTGCCGCCGTCCGTATACCAGAAGCTGTCGCAGCCCATCATGCATCACCGGACCCGGGAATTCAGCGCGGTCTTCACGCGCATGATCGAGGGGCTCAAATACGTCTACCGCACAAAAAACGACGTCCTTGCGGCGGCCTCCTCCGGGACCGGCGTTATGGAAGCCGCGGTCGCGAACATCCTTTCACCCGGAGACAAAGTGCTCGTACATTCAACCGGCGTCTTCGGCGACCGCTTCGCGGCGATCGCGCGCGCCTACGGGCTGGAGACGGTTCTGCTCGCTGAGGAGTGGGGCCGCGCGGCGGATCCCGATAGGCTGCGCGGGGCCCTGCGCGAAAACACGGACGTGCGCGCCGTCTTCCACCAGCACACCGACACGTCCACCGGCGTGGTCAACGATCTCAAGACGCTGGCCGCGATCGTGCGCGAGCATTCGGACGCGCTGACCGTCGTCGATGCGATCTCGGGACTCGGCGGAGAGGAGCTCGAGACCGACGCCTGGGAGCTCGACGTCGTTGTGAGCGCTTCGCAAAAAGCGCTCATGTGTCCCCCGGGGCTCGCCTTCGTCGCCGTCTCGCAAAAGGCTTGGCGGGCCGCCGACGCCGCGGAGCTTCCCCGGTTTTATTTTGACTGGCGCATGGCGCGTCAGGCCGCGGTACAGAACCAGACCCCGTTCACGCCGGCGGTGACGCTGATTCCGGCGCAGGAGGATGCGCTCCGCCTCATCCGCGAGGAAGGCATCGAGAACGTATGGAAGCGCACCGCCGAACTGGCCGCATGGACCCGTTCCGAGATTCGCGGCCTCGGGCTTGAGCTGTTCGCCAAGAACCCCGCGGCCATCCTGACCCCGATAATACTGCCGGCGGATGTCGACGGCAGGAAGCTCGTCAAGGACATCCTGGCTGAAGATCGAATCTCAATCGCGGGCGGACAGCTGCAGCTGGCGGGACGTATTGTGCGCATCGCCCATATGGGCTATATTAAGAGAAGCGACATCGAGGCAGGTATCGAAGCGCTGGCCAAGAGACTTTGCCTGACAAAGACGTAGACTGCGGCGAGGTTTGCATGTATGGCAGAACCGGTTCTCGACTACCAGGAAGTCGTTAAGGAGTACACCAGCTCACATCTTGGACGCGTTACTCGCTCACGCGGCCTGGAAGGCTTCACGCTGACGCTGCGTAAAGGCGAGATCTTCGGCCTGCTCGGCCTCAACGGCAGCGGCAAAACCACCGCCTTCAAGCTCGCGCTCGGCCTCTTGCGGCCGACCGAAGGCGAGGTTCGCGTCGCCGGGCACGCCCCCGGCACTTTGGACGCGCTCGCCGAAGTCGGCTATCTGCCCGAACTGCCCTATTTCTATCCTTACCTGACGCCGCGGGAGTCTCTGGATTTCTACGGGCGGCTGTCTCAGATGCCGGCGGCGGAGCTCCACGCACGCCGCGAGGAGGTTCTGGAAAAAGTCGGGCTGCGCGACGCGGCCGGGCGCGAAGCCAAGGGCTTCTCCAAGGGCATGCTGCAGCGCCTCGGCTTGGCGCAGGCGATCCTGCACCGCCCCAATATCATCATTCTGGACGAACCCGTAAGCGGGCTCGATCCGTTGGCGATCCACGATATCCGCATACTCCTCAAGGAGCTCAACGACGACGGCCGGACGCTCCTCATGTCGTCGCACAGCATCTCTAACGTCGAGAACCTGTGCCATCGCGTGGGCATCCTGGTCGAAGGGCGGCTGGTCCGGACCATCGAGCAGGCGGAGTGGGCAGGACAGCCGGGATCGCTCGAGCGCATATTCGTGGACACCGTCCGGCCGCGCCGGGAGGTGAAAAGATGAGCAGCCTCTGGATTCTATGCTGGAACTCCTGCCGGGAGCAGCTGCGCAGCCGCTTCTTCCCCGTTTCGCTGATCTTCGCGGGAGTGGCGATCTATATCAGCACCCTGCTGGGAATCCTGGCGGCCGACGAAGAGCTGCGGGTGCTGCTGGATTTCGGCCTCTCGTTTATCGAGCTTATGGCCTCGACCGCCGTCGCCTTTACCGTCGCCAGCGGCCTGGTGCGCGAGATGGAGACCAAGACGATCTACCTGATCCTCACGCGCCCGGTTTCGCGCGGCGTCTATCTTGTCGGGCGCTACCTGGGCACCATCGCCGCGGCCTACTGCGCGATCGCGGTCATGGCGGGCATCCACCTCTCGCTGCTGTTCGCCAAGGGCTGGGCCTGGCAGCCGGGCTACCTCTTCGCCTTGCTGGGGATCGCGCTGAAGCTCATCGTAATCGCCGCCGTGGCGACCTTGCTGGTAATGATCTCCACCTCGGTGCTGTCGGCGCTGTGCATGACGTCGATCGCTTGGATGCTCGGCCACTTTACCGGCGAAATCCGCTTCCTGATCAGCCAGCAGGGCGGGGTCTCCGCGCTGCTGTTCAAGCTGCTCATCTCCATCGTCCCAGACCTGCAGCTGTTTAACTTCCGGGACCGTCTGCATGTGCCCGAGAGCATTTTGCTCGCGGAGCCCGTCTGGATCGCCGTCCTCTACGCTCCGATCTACGCCGGTGCCTGCCTGGCTTTCACTATGGCGCTGTTCCGCAAACGAGAATTCTGATGCTCCGCGTCCTGCTGGCGGTGTCCACGATTGCCGTTCTGGCGCTCAACCGCGCCGGCATACAGCTGCGCAGCCTGCCCTTCCCTCCGCCCACGGAACTGCGCCTCGCCGCGGACGATGCGGTAACCAACGCCTCGCTGCTCACCCTGGGCATGCGCCGCCTAGCGACCGATATCATGCTCATCCGCACCATGGTGTACTACGGGACCAAGGAAGAAGAAATGTCCCTGGAGTACCGCAAACGGGTCGGATTGCTGCAGCATAAAAGCATCGAGCACGATCATAATGACGGCCATGATCACGGGCATCATCATGGAGACGGCGGCGATCCGCGCTTCGAAAAGATCGGGTACCTCACCAGCCGCGGCGTCTACCCGGAGCTGCAGCCGAAGGGGCTGCGCATGCTGGGCATGGATCCCTACTGGAAGTACCCGGTGCTTTTCGTCGCCGGCGCCCTGGCATTCAATCAGGACCGGCCGCATGAGGCGGTGGAACTGCTGCGCGCAGCGCGCCGCTACATGCCCGATGAAGACCGCTATCTGGCCTATACCGCCGCCATCGCTTTCCACAAGAAGGGCGACATGCAGGAAGTCATCAACGAGTTGTCTCCGCTGCTGGCCGATGAAGACACCCCCACCATGATTAAAAACATGGTCGCCTACATGAACGTCCGGCTGGGCGACAAGAAGACCGCCATCCGGCTCTACAAGGAAATCCTCAACTCGCGCGATGATAGATACCATTCCGTCGCGCGCGGCGCGCTGACCAAACTAGGCGTCGCAACGAATTGATCTAAATCATATTTATCGACGTACAACCCTGTTCCCCGCATAATTCCCCGGTGCGAAATCCGCTTGCCCTATAGGTCCAAAAGGCCTGATTTCTTTGGGCCTATTTTCAAATGAATTATGCCCATGCGGCCCACGCAAATATTCAGTCCATGGCCTAATATATCGTCATGGACGCATTGATGAGGGAACAAAATATGGCGAACCTCGAAAATATCGGAAAGAAATCTTTGGCCGCCGCGTTATCCTTGGCGCTCTTATGCACCTCGGCGTTCTCGCCGGCCTGGGCCGTCTACAGCGTGCCCACCAGCGTCGGCAACGCGAATATCGGCAGCAGTGCGCGCGTCGGCGCCGCCGGAGCCGGCGCCCAGCTCCTCAATATCGGCCAAATCCAAACCTCCAATGTCGGCTCCCGCCTCTCCCTCGGCGGCACGCTGACCGGAGTGGAAAACCTGCAGGTGGCAGAGACCCGGCACGAGATCGCCCCCCAGCAGCTGGCGCCGGTCGTTGAGCGCCACCCGGTTCTCAATATCGTCAACGACCTGCAGAAAGCCGGCATCCAGATTCAGAACATGCCGAGCAGCGCCGAAGAGTACCAGGCATTGGAAGATGCGATCCAGCGCAACGTCCCCGAAGGCCGCGCCAAAGTCAATATGCTGGCCTTCGCCAAGTCGCTTTCCATGGGCGGCGCCGGGCACTCCAAGATGGCCGAAGCTTTCGACGGCGGCATGCGCGACGGCAAATACGTCATGCCGGTGACCGAGACCGCCAGCCCAACAGGCTTCTGGAACTGGATGTCGCACCGCAAGCGCGGCTGGTTCGGCTTGAAAAAGTATGCCGCGGAAAAAACGGAAACGCAGCGCAGGAAGGCTCCTCTTATCAACAAGGATGCCCTCAGGGTCCCGATCGAGAGGCTGCGCTGGGTCCCAGATGCCAAGGATTTGCCGGAGAAGCTGACCGATCTCAAGGGCGGCAAAAGCGGTATCGTCGGCCAGGACCGGGCGCTCAAATCCATCGATTTCGGTCTCGAGATGGATGATCCCAGATACAACCTGATCGTCACCGGCGCCGACGGCACCGGCCGCGAGACGGCCCTGCGCTATGCGCTGGCCAAGCTCGCGCCCACTAAGGAGACCCCGCCCGACATCGTCTCAGCGACCAACTTCAGAGACCCCAGCAGCCCCATTATGCTGACCCTGGCGCCGGGCAGCGGCCGCGCCTTCCAGGGCGCCGTACGGCAGGTTATCGGCACGCTGAAGCAGACTTTACCGCAGCACCTCATGAGCGGCCCCGTAGCCGAGAAGATGGAACAGATGCATGAAGCGGTCGCGCAGGCCAAAGACGAGGCGCTGGCGAAGTTTGACGCCGAGGTAGACAAGGTTAAGAGCGGGCGCTACGGCATCCGCTTTATCGACCAGGGCAAGGGGCGCTTCGCCGTCGCCGTAACCATCGACGGCAAGGCCGTAACCCCCGAGCAGCTCGACGCCATCATTGAAAAGGACGCCAATGACGATTCGGTAACCGACAAGGTCACGATGGAGAAGTTCGAAGCGGTCCAGAAGGAACTGGGCGGCGAGATCAAGCGCTTCGGCAAGCAGCTGCAGTCCGTTATGTCGCAGCTCGCCCAGATGGAAGGCCAGGTCCAGCAGCAGATGATGCAGCTGCAGTCCCAGGTCGTCCAGCAAATCCTGCAGCAAGTCGGCCAGACCCTGCTGCCGTTCACGCAGGACGAGGCGCACGCGGCTTTCGCCAAGCGGGCACTGCAGCGAAAAATGGCGCTCGACAAAGAAATATCCGAGATCGTCATTCTCGAGAAGTTCGGCCTGGAAATCAATATCGACGGCGGGAAGCTGATGGCCGCGCCGACTTGGACCGACCCGGCCATGGCCGAGAAGATCAAAGGCATGGGCCCCCTGGCGCAGGCGCTCGGCCTCGGCGGAGGCGCGCAGGCGATCAGCGAGAAGGAATTCAATCAGCTCAAGGAAGCCGGCCAGCTGCCGGCAGATCTCACCTGGAAGCAGCTCTCGGCGGCGGTGGTCGCCAAGGCGAAGGAATTCCTCCCGAAGTTCCAGGCCATGGGCAAGGAGAACCAACAGGACCAGGAGTCTCTCCCTCAACCCACTCCGGAAAGCCGCAAGGTGCTGGCCTACGTGAAGTCGATGCTCAATCACATGGGGCAGGCCTATCCGATCTTCATGCCGCGGCAGAGCGACGAGACGAATTCCGAGCAGGAGCCGATCACGCCGGAGAAGCTCTACAAGGTGAGCGTGCTGACTTCCAATAAGCCCGGAGCCGGCGCGCCGGTAATCTTCGAGCACAACCCGAGCTTCCAGAAGCTCTTCGGCGCGGCCAATGACGCCAGCACCATCGGCCAGAAGAACGGGATGATGATCAAGATGCAGACGCCGGGCGGCCCCAACCTGGAGGCGGGCTCCTTCATCAAGGCCAACGGCGGCTATCTGGTCCTCGACATGATGACCGTCCTGCGCGAGCCGGGCGTCTATCAGGCTTTGATGCAGATGATCCGCAACGGCCGGGCCGTTATCAGCGAAGGCGGCGCGATGAGCATGGTCACGCAGCAGGGCGACCAGTACGAGGTCCCGGCCAAGGTCAAGGTGATCCTGATCGGCTCCCCTCACCTGAAGATGCTGCTGAGCAGCCACGACGAGGACTTCGCCGGGCTGTTCCGCTCGGTCGCGGAGTTCGAGCATTCGCTGGAGATCGGAGCCGAGGCGATGACAGGCTACCTCTCCTTCATGCGCACCATGGTCGAGCAGAGCGCGGGCAAGATCATGGACTTCGCCAAGGGCGCGATCAGCGGCGTCTTTGAGATGGCGGCGCAGCTGGCGGAAAGCAACGTCGAGATGACCGCGCAGTTCGGCGCCATGCGCGGCCTCATGCTGGAAGCCACCTACTGGGCCAAGAAGAACGGCCACGATATCGTAGAGCGCACGGACCTCGATCAGGCCGTCAGCGAGCGCGTCGAGCGCGTCGGCGGCATGCGGGAGCGGATCAAGAAGATGTACACCTCGGATTCCTTCCACATCGCCATCGAGGGCAAAGAGATCGGCCAAATCAACGGCCTCGCGGTGATGGGCGACTTCGGCGTCCCCGCCCGCATTACCTTCGAGAACCGCGTCCGGCCGGGAGCCGACTTCGTCGTCTCAGCCGACCAGATCGCGCACGCCACGGGCGGCAGCTTCGACAAGTCGCTGGCCAACATCAAGGGCTTCATGGGCAAGCTCCTGGGCCGCAACCGCACGGTACCGTTGGAGGTCTCGATCTCCTTCGAGCAGAACTACGGCGGCATCGACGGCGACTCGGCCACCCAGACCATGATCTACGGCATCATATCGTCGCTCTCCGACACGCCGATCAACCAGGGCATCGCCATCACCGGCTCGGCCGACCAGAAGGGCAACGTGCAGGTCATCGGCGGCGTCAACCACAAGATCGAAGGCTACTTCGACGTGGTCACCGAGAAGCTCAAGCGGGAAGGCCGCACGATGGAGGGCAAGCAGGGGATCATCATCCCTTCCGGCAACGTCAAGGACCTGATGCTCCGCCCCGACATCGTCGAGGCGGTCCGCCAGGGCAAGTTCAACATCTACGCGGTTGATCATATCAGCCAGGGCGTGGAGCTCCTGATGGACACGCCTTACTCCGAGGTGCTCAAGAAGGCCAACGAGCGCATCGACCAGGTATGGGCGTCGGCCAAGGGCAAGTAAGCCGCTAAGAGTTCTAATAAAACCCCCGGCCGCGAGGCCGGGGGTCTTTCTTTGACGGAACTTATCATCTCTCTGATCGTAATATGTTAATATGAGGAACAACCGTGATGGTTGCGGTAATATCCGGCGTAGCTCAGCGGTAGAGCAATCGGCTGTGAGCAAGCGCCGGCGTGACGCTCGAACGTACCGCTCACGTGCCGAATACCTAAAGCGTAAGGTTTCGGAGCGGCGGAAAAGACTGAGACGGCAGTCAATTGATCATCTTGGCGGCCGCTGCGCAGTCTGCGGTTATGTCCGATGCGACGGAGCCTTGGAGTTTCATCACCGGGATGCGGCAGCGAAGAAATTCGGCATCTCGAAGTCCGGGGTAACGCGTTCTTGGCGGAAGATCGCGTCAGAGTTGGACAAATGCGTCCTGCTTTGCGCGAATTGTCACCGGGAGATTCACGCCGGCATAACGCAGCTTCCACCGGCAACGGTGGTTGAAAAATCGGGTGAATTCAGGGAAGCCTAAACCGGCGACGGCAAGGTAATCCTGAGCCAAGCCCCTCGAATCGAGGGGAAGGTGCAGAGACTAGAGCGAAAGCTCGTACCTCGGACATGTTCCGCGGGAAGCGCCCGACACCCCTCGTGGGTGATGATATAGTCCAAGCCTCGGTGAAAGCCGAGGGGTCTTGTAACCGATGGGTCGTAGGTTCGAATCCTACCGCCGGAGCCAATTTGTACCTAGCGGGTAACCAGAGGTTTGGGCCGCTAGCAGTTCGGAGGAAACCTTTCCGAGGGTTTTCTCGTCGAGAACCGGGGTCTTTTTAGACCCCGGTTTTTGCTTAGGTGGGGCTGTTAACGGAAGGGTAAAAACGACTTTTGCCTCCAGCTTTCCGCTAACCACAATCTCCCTTACAAGGCACTGCATCAACAGGCGTTTGCGGCTCGGACGCCAGCTTTCAAAACTGTCCAAGGCCTTCAGCAAGGTCGCGGATACCCCCTCGGCCTTGGCGTCCTCACCCGCGAGGTCCCGCAAGCGCGAGTCGATTCCCGCCAGCCGACCGCGCAGCTCCTTGGCCCTATCGATCTGCTCCTCGATCTCCCGGCTGACCTCGGCGGAGACTTCCTTGCTGGGAACGTTCTCCACCATCCAACGGACCTTGTCCGCTTTCGACCGCTCGACCGCCTCCAGGCGCTTTTGCAGCGCCTTGCGCTCGTCTGAGAGCCTCTTGGCGGCTCCCTGGCACTCCTTGCGATGCTTGCGCAGGTACTGCTCGATCACTTTAGGATGGCGGGCTATCTCCTTGATCTCATGCGTGATGGAGTCCTCAAGGGCTCTGGCCGGGACGTACTTCATGTCGCAAGAGCCGTTCCTTCTCCTGGAAGCGCAGGCATAGTAATACTTCCCCTTTCCCTTGCCGGTCGTCATCTTCTTGCCGCAGCGCCCGCATTTGACCAAGCCGGTAAGGATGTTGGGACTGTGGAGCGCTTCGGAGGATATCGCGGTCCTTGCTTTGAGCATTTCCTGCGTCCGCTGAAAAAGCTCCTCGCTGATTATGACTTCATGCCGGGCCTTGACCGGCTTCCCGTCCATTATCATGAACCCGGCATAGACGGGATTGGTAAGCATCTGCCAAACCGTGGTGTTCTGCCAGCCCGTCTTCCGCCGACGGGTGGTCTTGTCCTCTTTCCGCATGGTCCTGGTGATCAGCTTGACCCCGATGTTTTCCTCGGTCAGCAGCCGGAAGACGCGCCGGACAAAAGGCACTTCTTCTGGCCGTACCTCCAGCACCCCATCCTTTGAGACCCGATAGCCGAAAGGCGGGAGACCGTTCCATTTCCCTTCTTTCAAGCGGCGGCGAAGCCCCATTCGAGTCCTCTCCCCGATCAGCTCCCGCTCGAACTGCGCGAAGGACCCCAGCATGTTGAACAGAAGCTTGCCGGGAGGCGTGGTCGTATCGAAGGGCTCGGTGATGGACCGGATGCCGACGTCGATGCGCTCGAACATTTCCCCCAGCGAAACGAGGTCGCTCAGTTTGCGGGAAAAACGGTCGAGCTTGAAGACCAGAACGAGGTCGAACTTCTTTTTCCTGGCGTCCTCCAAGAGACGCCGCATGGCCGGGCGGTTGAGGTCCTTTCCCGAATAGCCGTCGTCCACATAGGCCGGCAGGAGAATCCATTTATTGAATTGCGCCGTGCCCTCCAGCTTCTCGATCTGCGCCGCGATGGAGTAGCCCGTCTTGGCCTGCTCCTCGGTCGAGACGCGCACGTAGACGGCGGCGCGGAGGACCTTCTGCTTATCCTCCGAGTCGTTCGAGGAGCGCTTGCGGAAAGCTATGGGTGAGCGGCGTTTGCGTACCATAAAGTTTTATGCGTGGTGCAGCGCGTCCTCCCTTGTACGGACAAAGGCCAGGGCGTCCTCTTCCCGGATAAGCGACAGCCGCCCCACCCTCCGCGCGCGCAGACGCCCCGTGCGGATAGCCTTGCGGACCCCTTCGCGGGTGCAGCCTGCCATTTTCGCGACCTCTCCGGTCGTATGCTCCTTTTGCTCCCCCTCATCGGTAGAGAAACCCTCGACGACCTCCTCCTGCACGAGGTAGCCCTGCCGGATGCCGATCCGCTTGGACATATCCTCGCAGACCTGGTAGAGGGGCGTCTTGGAAAGAGGCCTTCCCAGGCGCTTGACGTGAGCATGCAGGGGTGTGGAGGGAGCCATATACAAGTTCTCGAAATCCAGGTAGCTTACGCCCTCCTTCACCTTCTGCGTCAGCTTGCCGAGGACCCTGCGTTCCTCGACCGTAAGCTTCGCCAGGGATAACTGCGTCCCTTCCAGCGTCGTATATGCGCTCTTTCTCCCCATCTCAGCGGGCTCCATATTTAGTGTAACAGGAGGGTTATTGTTTGTCAACCCATTGGTTTGCATGTGTCCGCCATCCATTTCCGTCACTCGCCCGCCGGGTCGCAGACGAAAACCCCCTCCCCTCTGACCGACAGATATATGATCTCCTGATCGCATTCCCTGCCTCCGTCGAATATCTCGTCCTTGATGAATCGCTCGACGCCGCTGACAACATCATCTGAACAGCAGTCGAAGATGAACATGTATGAAGCGTCTCTATCGAGCCGCCTTGAGGACACTTTCGGCAGCCATTCGCCGTAGACAAGAGCGACCTCATGCGACAGCCTTTTCCCGAGAGCCTTCCGAATCCCAGCCCACCGCTCCCGGGAGAACAGCGGACGCCGATAGCCCGACTCGTCTCTATTGGCGAGTTTCGGAACAAGGAAGAAGGCTCGATCGCTCCGCGGCCCCTTGGATGCGGCGATTAAGCCCGGTCTTTTGCAGCCCCATTCATCAGCCAAGCGTGCCAAGGCTGATTCCAAAACGCGCACGCTTGTCTCATCAGGCAGCGCCACGATATAGCCGGTCCCATCCCCCGGCAGCAGGTCGGTCAGCGCTCCGGGACGGATCTCGGTGAACCCGCCGGCGAGCGCCAGCAGACAGTCCCGCAAGCGCCGGACCTTGCCGTGATCCCGCTCAGGATCAAGACCGCGAAAGCGGAAGTCGAATTCCTTCATTGTGTTCTGAGAACGTTCCATTCTTTTCAACCTCGATCATAGGCCTCCTGCAAAGGGACGCGAAAATGGCGATAGCCTGCTCCCGCTGGGATCGTTCCGCCAGTACGTATTCCACTTCGAGCCGCATGACTTGAGGAGGCTTCTCGCGGCGACTTCGGCGCTTCATTTGTGAAGGACTCCCCCCCTTCCGTTGCTGAAAGAAAAGCCGTCGTCTTCATAGAATCCGGCGAATTGGCATCGCCCCATAGATGAGCGGAAGTCCTTCAACTCCGCGAAATAGATAAAATCCATCTCCCACTCCCGCGCATACGCCGACAACTGCTTCTTCAGGCCCGGCGCATCCATCGTTAAATATAGGACAACGCCTTCCGGGAACTGCTCCAGCATCCGCTCTTTATACGCCTCCCAAATCTTCCGATACGCCGCCGCGGACTTCTTGGACCGCTCGACCTCAATTGCCCTCGGCCGCGGCCCATTAACAACCCACAGGTCAGACAGAATGAGCCGATTATGGTGCGGAAGTCGCGCCAAACGCTTTACTTCAACCCGTTCCCTTTCCGTCGTAACCCGCAAGTCAAAGAGTTCCTGCAGGACCATCCCCACCGCGTTTACCGACATCTCATGGCGCAGAAAGTCCTCGGAAATGACCCGCGTAAAACCTACCTGAGAGGCCACCCCCCGCTGCTTCAGAACTTCATGACCAGACTCCGACAGACAGTAGAACTGCGGGTGATTCATAAACCGCAACGTACGAATAAGACCCGCCTCCCGCAAACGCAAAAGACGCTCGCCGCCGTACCTGTTATAGATCCTACGATCCGCTTTATTGAAGAACCGATCCACACGTTTCTCCATCTCAATACCCCGCCAAAACAACAAACCTTCGCATTGTCCCAGCCCCAAAACTCCCCATTTCTCCAACGCCTTTAGTATCTCCAAGTCACGACTTTTCAACTTGATCCTCTCCAAAATTTCCCTTCTCTTCATCCGCTTAAAACCGCTTATCATCCTCACCTACCTTCCTCACTCATCACTCAAATCACACCACCATAAACCGCTGCCAACCGCCCCCCTGACTTCCCGACCCCGGCATCACAACCTCTTGGTTG
>JBDRPD010000085.1:0-28491 GCA_043827405.1 Elusimicrobiota bacterium
ACCCGATCTGGGCTATCATGTACTCACCTCGCGGGTGAAAAGTTTCCTGACTTCTCACCGAAATCTCGTCAGCACGGGACGCGAGGTCTTTTTATTGCTTTCGGGTCTATTTGTCCAGGGCTTACTGGAGGATCAAGGAAAGTCCTCCCCCCTTGCGTTTTTGCGTAATTCAGTTATAATAGCCTCGCAAGCGCCAAGGACCCGCCGTCGCGGCGGGCCCTTTTTTTATTTGAACAGTTGGCGGAATTATCCGCCGGGAGGGCTATGGAAAACCTGCTCGTTGGACTAGTCGGCTACAGGGCGACCGCGGACTTGGGACTTCCAGACGGCTATGGTTTCTTTTGCGTTCTTACGGGCGCCCTGTTGGTTCTCGTCGCGGCCTGTTTCCTGCAGGAAGTGTCGGAGTCTGACTGCGTGGTCGAAGATTCGGAGGCCTGCGTACCGGAGATGTAACCCCGGCGTCCGGCGCTTATGCCCGACTAAAAAGGACCCGCAGACGCGGGTCCTTTTTTGATTCAATGATTTTGGGTCACATGCGGTATTTCCATCTCCTGTTCGCGCTTATCATAAGCTGCAGCGCCTGCCGTTCTTCCGCGAATTCTCTCGGTCCTGATCAGGCGGCCCGTCTTGCCGCGGATTCCACGGTCTTGGTGCTGGATGTGCGCACGCCGCAGGAGTATGCCGGAGGCCATATCCAAGGCTCGACGCTTATGCCCTATCAGGCGCTGAATACGAATCTGCGCCTGCTTCCTGCCGACAAGAAGCAGCCGATTCTCCTTTACTGTCAGACTGGACGCCGGTCGGCGCTAGCCGCCGCGATTCTCCGTAAGGCAGGTTATGGCGAACTCTATGACTTGCGCGGAGGGATCGCGGCGTGGGTGCAATCTGGGCGTCCTGTCGCAAGCGGCCGCAAGCAAACGAATTCAAATTAGAATTCGAAGAGAATCCAGGGGCCGTAGTCTGTCCGGCCGCGGATTGCACGGTGTGGGGCGACGTTCATGAAATGTTCGAGGTCGCGGCGCTGCACGGTTACGAAGGCCGACTGTCCGGGGGACGGCAGACCGCGGATCGTATCGTCGTTCCCGAAGCGGTGCGCAAAGCGTTTGAAACGTTTCGCGTAGTGCAGTTCGCCGATCCAGTTTACGACGTCCACCGGCCGTCCCGTATAGAACGGGATGCCGTGGAGATATTTGTTGTAGGCGAAGATGCGCGCTTCCTTCCCCCCCCGCTGATGCTCAATCCGGGCTCTCAGTTCCGTCCCCATACGTCGGACGCTGATCTCGTCGTCGAGATACGACGTGCCGCTTATGAGGAAACCCGTGACGGCGAGAGCGGACAGCGTCCCGAATATCATTAGGCGCTTCGTCTCGCCGCGGCGGCCGAAGTGCGCCAATGCGTACTGCGAGGCGGCGAGCACTAATAGCAGAGCGGTCCCAACCGCAAGCAGTCCTGTCGGCAGGTCCAGGGGTAGTTTGAGGTGCGGGAGCAGTATCGGGGCTATCCCCGCCGCCGCGATAAATAGGGCGCACAGCATGACGGCGGGCCGCATGACCCAGCGGTTCGCACGCACGTCGGCGGAAAGTCGCGCAGCCAGACGCGCTCCGAGCAGCGCTTGGTGCGCGAACAGAGGCAGGATATAGGTTATGAGCTTTGAACTGGATATTGAGAAAAAGATGAAGATCAGCCAAAACCACAGCACCAGCTGGCGGTCGCGCGCGTCCGTGTGCCGCCAGCGCAGCAAGGGTAATAGCGCCGCCGGTACCAGCAGCGGTGTCCACGGCAAAGTTCCCACGACATTGACGCCAAAAAAGAAGTACCAGGGACCGGGACGGTTGTATTTTTGCGTGTCCAGGAAGCGCTGGAAATGCTGCTCGATGATGAAGACCTTGAAAAATCCGGGGTTTGCCCTCTCCATTGCCAGAAACCATATGCCGATAATGAGACAGAACGCGCCCGTCCCCCAATTGAGGAGCAGGCGGCGCAGTCGGCTCCGCATTTTCGGGAAGAAGAACAGCAGAAGCAGCGTCCAGGCGGCGGGAAAAACGACGGCGATCAAGCCCTTTGAAAGGAAGGCGGCGGCCATCGCGAGCCAGGCGAGGGTGCCGGACCAGCGGTCTTCGGGACAGCGGAGACAGCGCAGTATGAGGCCGGTCGCCCAGAGCAGGAAGACGCTCACCGCCATGTCCGGCGTAGTGAGATGGGCGAGTGCGGTGAACTGGGCGCAGGTTCCCAGCAATAAGCCCGCGTACAGGCCGATCCGCGGCGAATAGAGCCAGGTTCCGAGCCACCAGACGCCAAGCATCCCGAGCACAGCCAATAATGCCAATGGCAGGCGTGAGGCCGCCTCGCTCACCCCGAACAGGTGGTAGGACATCGCCCCCAGCCAATAGATCATCGGGGGTTTTTCGATGTAATCGACGTAGTTGAGGCTTGGAGTGAGCCAGTCGCCGCTCTCGTGCATCTCGCGGGGGACCTCGGCGTAGCGGGCGTCGTCCACTTCCCATAACGGGTGGCCGAGGTTCCAGAAAGGAATGGTTAAGGCGACGGCAAAAAGCGCCGGCAGGACGCGTTTCACGTGCGCAGGACGACCTTGCCGAACTGTTTACGTGCGGCGAGGTATTCCTGGGCTTGCCGTGCTTCCGTGAGCGGAAAGACACGGCTGACGGCGGGATGCAGCTTGCCGGCTTCGATGAGGGCTCCGATCTCGCGCAGCTCGGTCAGAGTTCCCATTTTGGCGCCGAGTATTTGGAGTTCCTTAAAGAATACATAGCGCAGGTCGAGGTCCACCTTGGGTTCCGCAGTCGCGCCGCAGGTCGCGAGCCGCCCTCCGGGGGCGAGCAGACGGACGGCGTCGGCGAAGATCGCACCGCCTACGTGTTCGAATACGATATCCGCGCCGCGGCCGGCGGTCAGCCGCTTTACGCATTTCGTCAACTTCTCGCTCCCGGTGTGTATGGTTTCATCGGCGCCGAGCTCCCGCGCGTACTCGAGCTTTTCCTTCGCGCTGGACGTCGCTATGGCCTTGGCGCCGAGAGCCTTGGCGATTTGAATCGCCGCCGCGCCTACGCCGCTGCCGGCGCCCACAACGAGGACCGTTTCCCCCTCTCGTACACGGGCGAGCCCCTTAAGCATGTGATATGCGGTCAGAAAAGTCAGCGGATAGCTCGCGGCCGCCTCGAATGTCAGGTCGGCTTTGGGAAAAGGCAGCAGATTTTTGACCGGCACCACGGCGATTTCCGCATAGCCTCCCCAGCCGCCGTCGGCGCCGAGAATCGCATAGCTCTCGCAGATATTGTCCCGGCCGCAGCGGCAGGCCCGGCATTCCCAGCACGATATCCCGGGAGACACGATGACTTTGCTGCCGACCGGGGTGCCGCCAAGTTCTGTTTCAGGACCGGCAGATATGATTTCTCCGGCGATGTCGCTGCCGAGGACGTGAGGCAGGTCGATCTTGTATGCCGGATTGCCTCTCCCGACGTGCAGGTCCAGGTGGTTGATGGAGCAGGCGCGGACCCGCACCAACGCCTCCCCTCTGCGGGGCGAAGGATCCGGGAGATCGCCGTAAATAAGCTTGTCGGGGCCGCCGAATTCTCTGAGGTACGCAGCCTTCAGAAGACAGCCCTCTCTGAGTTGTTTTGACAGACGATGCAGTAGCGCGCGAACGGCAGGGCCTTGATGCGCAGCTTATTGATCGGTTTTGCGCAGTGCTCGCACAAGCCGTAGGTGTCTTTGTCCATCTTGCGCAGGGCGCCTTCGATCTGGTCGAGCAGGTTCCTTTCGTTGTCCGAGAGCTCGAACTGCAGTTCCTTCTCAACGAGCTGTCCGGCCTGGTCCGCTTCATCGCCGACATC
The DNA here is from genome assembly GCA_043827405.1 of Elusimicrobiota bacterium. Classification (GTDB taxonomy): domain Bacteria; phylum Elusimicrobiota; class Elusimicrobia; order UBA1565; family UBA1565; genus JBDRPD01. Next base: position 3,852 of record JBDRPD010000085.1, read on the forward strand.
CGTTGTCAGGTCATGGTCTTTGATCTTGCGCATAGCCTGCATCGTGGCGTTGCGCTTCTCGACGAGCATCCGCCGTATGGGACCCCATTCCGCCTTGCCGACGCGCTTGGTCGGCTTGAGCGGTTTGGGTTCCTTGGGTTTTTCGTAGCCGCTTTGCCGTACTATCTCGTGGGCTTTCCTTTTTGGGGAAGATTCGCTCTTCCTTCTTTTAATGCTTTTCTTCGCCGCGGGTTTGCGAGCCTTCTTCTTCGCGACTGATTTTACTTTCTTTTTATTTGTTTTCTTCTTCATAAAGCGCTCCCCCACGCTCGTAGAGGCTATAGTGTAGCAACTTCTTTTCTCCTGTCAAGACTTAGACTGTCAGCTTGTAATATCGCAGCGGCTGAGTGACATTCTTGACCTTGGCGGACAAGGGCCCTTTAAATCGCAGCTTTGGATTCGCGCGTACGGCTCGGCGTGCGGTGTCCATCACCAGCGTCTCCCGGAAGCCGGCGACGGCCTGCAGCCGCGCCGTTTGGTTCATCCCGCTGCTGAAGGCGGTGTAGTCCCGGTTCGGGCCGAACAGTCCGACGGCGGCCGGACAGAGGTGCACGCCGATCGCTACGCCCATGCCGGGGAGGCCGGCTTTGCGGACCAAGCGGGAATATTCAGGGCGGGAGCCCAGTTCGCAGGTATAAGTCTGCAGCTCCTGCGCCGTCCGCAGGGCGGCGGAGACGTTGTCCTTCGCGCTGCGGCGGAAAAACGGCGGACCGAAGATGGCGATGACGCAGTCTCCTACCATCTTGTCGAATACTCCGTGGTGCGCCCAAATAATACGTACCGCCTCGCTGCTCCAGGCGTCGATAAAGGATCCAATCTTCGCCGGCTCTCCCAGCGCTTCGCACAGCCGGGTGAAGGAGTTGAGGTCGGCGTAGAGGAGCGCGACCTTCGCGCTGCGGGGGGCTAGATATTTTTTCTGGTAGTTCGCGTGCCGCAGCAGGGCGTCGATGGCCGGACGGCTGAAGTACTGCGCCAGGTGCCGGCGCTCGCGCCGGTAGTCAATCAGGCGCTGGCTGACGGCGTTGGCGAATACTTTCAATAAATCGCGGCCGAAGTTGTCCAGCCCGCTGGCTGTTGATATCGTTAGCTGTCCGAGGTGCTGCGTCTGCGTGATTCCCGCGATGAAGAGGGTTTCGATCGCGTATTGCAGATCGAGGGCGCGCGCGACGCGGCGGCGCCCGGGTGAAAGCAGCGCCAACCCGTCATCCCGAATCGCCTCATCGAGGGCCTTCAGCGGCCGGCCGGAGGAATGGTGGGTGCAGCGCGCGCGCCGGGATCGCGGCGAGTCCGCGTAGACTCGGTAATGCAGCGCGCGCGGCTTTTCATCCGACTCGTCGACGTGCAGGACTACGAGGCGCTCGAACGGGATCGCTTCGCGCAGTACGGATACCGCATCGTCGAGCGCGTCCGGAAAGATCGGCCGCGTGAGCGCCCGCGTCAGGCGTTCAACGAGATTCTGCTTGTAGTTCGACATCTGGATATTCCACAGGATCGCGTCGAGCTCCTCGCAGAATATCCGCACCTGCTCCGAGCGCTCCTTGGCGTCCTCTTGCGGGCCGAAGGCGAAGGCGGTCATGCCCACACGCAATCCGGCGACCTCGAGCGGCCGCGAGACCCATAGATGCTTGCCTATGACGCGGGCGGCGGGACGGTCGGGACGGTGGAGGACGTCAAGGGCCGGTCCTATCCCCCAGGAGAAGGTCTGATCGGTGAACTCTTCGTTGCGGGTGCGGATTATCGCGGCGGCCGCACCGAGATATTTCGCGGCGGCCGGTAGTGCCGTTTCCAGAGTCGATTTCAGATTCAGGTGGCGGCGGATGCACTGCTCCAGGAGTTCATCGACGAACGCCGCGAAGGCCAATAGCTCCTCCGCATGCCGATGCGCGCCTTTTGAGCGTTTTGTCGTGTCGCGTTGAGGGCGGATGGTCGTCTCCCGAAGACGGATAGGGTAAACGCCATTATAGCTTTTGCGCGGGGCGGGAACTACTCGGGCTTCTTGAGGATGTTCTTGAATGTGGAGGAAAGCATCCCGACCATGTCGTCCTTCTTCATGAGGGCGGCCTTTAGCTCTTCGCGCTCATGGTGCCACTGCGCGAACTCCTTTTCAGTGCTTTCCTTTTCGCGCAAGACCCGGGCGATATGGTCCGCGAGAGTTTGACTCTGGGCGCGCAGATCCGAGTTCGCCTGCTCGGCCTGCAGCCGTTTGTCCTTCTCGTCGTTAAGGAGCTTCTGGAACTCGAGTATTTTTTTCTCCCACCTCTCCTCGGACGCCATGCGCTCGGAGATTTGCATTTGCACCTTGTCGGCCTCGAGCGTGAGCGCCTGCACGATCTGGTCGCGCTCGTCGGCCAGCTTTCTGTAGCGCTCTTCTTTCTGCGTCAGCTTATCCGCCTCGAGTTTGGCGTCGGCCTGCAGCGCTTGGATTTTGCCCTCCAAGGAGGATATCTGCTCGAGCCTTTGCCGGTCCTTGGCCCGCTCCGTTTCAAGTTGGCGGCTGACATCCATCAGGCTCTCGCCGAGGCTGCGCTCCACTTCGCGCCGCTCGAAAGTGTATTCTCGGAGACGCTCCGTGCGCTCGTTGAGTGCGTCCATGAGCTCGCGTTTCTCGGATTCCAGATCCAGGATCATCTGGTCCTTGGCCTTGGCCGGCCGGGTCAGGATATCGTGCAGCTTCTTCGCGACGTCCTGGATGTTCGTAAGGGAGTCTCCGGCGTCTGCCTGCTTTTCGTTGACCGCGCCGAGGGACTCCTGAAGCTTCTGGATTTTTGCGTTAAACTGGTTCTCGAGCGCGATGCGGTCTTTGAGGGTCTCCTGGCGGACGTTGTGATGCAGTTCTTCCATCGCCTCCTGAAGCGAGGTCCGTTCGCGGTTCATTACGGCGAGGCGCTCCTGGTGTTCGTCGCGCTCGCGCACCAGGCGGGTATCGATTTCCGTGAGCCGTGCGAGCAGGCTTTCCCCCATCCTGTCCACCAGCGCCCGGAGGTTTTCGCGAACCGCCTTCTCTTCCGTCGCACGCCGTTCGGCTTCGGCGGGGATCATCTCCCGCAGGCTGCGGATCTCCGGCAGCATCCCGGGGAGGCCCGCCAACTCTTCTTTAAACCGTGCCATCTCCTGACGCAAATCCGACAGCCCGTCGGAGATCGCCTGGGCTTCAACGCCCGCTAAGGAGACGTCCGCTTCACGCTTTCCGATCGCCTGCTTGAGCAGCTCAGACCAGGATTGATGCATTTCATCGAGCCGCTTCTCCAGGGAGTCCACTCTGCCCCGCGAGGCGCTCTTGTCTTCTTCCAGCCGCTGGACGAGTTTTTCCTGCTTAATCTGCTCGCTGATCTTCTTGAGCTGGCTTTCCACCTCGCCGCGCAGGGCGTCCTGCTGCTTGAGTGCGTTCTCGGAAGCCTGCGAACGTTCGCGGGCTTGGTACAGTTCCCGCTCCATCAGCTCCATGCGGTTGCGCAGGTAGCCCATTAGCGGCGATTCGTCGCGGCGCAGCATGCCCGCCGGAGGCGGGACCGGCGGCTTGGCCCCTCCGGGTCTGGGAGGCGCGGGCCGCTTCGGCGGATCAGGATTCTTGTCGTCGGTCATGTCGATCAGCGCCTCCGATAGCTGCGTGAGCGCTTCTGCGGGAGATTCCAGCCGATGGAGAACTTGTGCGTATTCCCCAGGCGGCCGAGAGGCGCCCAAGCGTAGTCGAAAGTGAAGTTCTGCATTTTCGCGCCCAGACCAAAGCGCAGGCCGCGCACGCCCTGCAAATCGTTGACGAGGGTGCGCAGCGTGACGCCGAAGCGGAAGAAAAGCTTCATATCGTCGCGGGCTTCCAGGCCGTATTCCGAGCCGAAGGCCAGATACGGCTGGTTGGCGATGGGGAGGACGCTGTCGAGCGACAGCAGGACCGGAGGCCTTGGGCGGATCGAGACTCCCAGCTTGAACTGCGTCGGCAGACTGTCGCGGATGCGGTCGAACTTTTGGCCGCGGCCTACATTCTGCACCACGAACCCGAAGTTGTAGGGCGCATATGTTTCCGTGTAGTGGGCCTGGATGCCGAAGTCGGCTGAAACGCCCGACGCTTTCTCCACCATGGTCGAATGGAAGTAGCGTCCCGTAACTCCCAAGGATATGTCGCGCTCCGCGTCGGTCAAGTCCGGTATGTTCTGTCCCAGCCCGACCTCAAAGACGAGATCGCGGGGGCGGAATTCGCCGTTCTGGACGCCGCTCATATTGGTGTGCGGGATGCTTCCCGCGTCCATATAGCGGAACGCGCCGCCGAGGACGGAGTGATCTCCGATGCGCTGGGCGTAGGAGAGATATTGGTAGCGGATGCCCGCGACGTATTCGTTGTGCATCGCCGCAAGCGAGGCGCGGGATATCTGGCTGAGGCCGGCGGGGTTCCAGTACATCGCATAAGCGTTGTCGGTGGCGGCGGTGTAGGCCCCGCCCATGGCGATGGCGCGGGCATCAACATCGACGGTCAAAAATTCCGATCCGGCGGAGCCTATGCTCTGGGTCGAGAAGTCCGCCCCGCGCGCGGGCAGGATGAGGCATGCGCTCAGCATCAGCGCGAGCGCGGACCTCCCCGCGGTCGGACGCATCATCTAACCACCGCCATCTTGATGACCTTTTGTAGACCGTTGCCTTCCAGCATTACCAGATAGACGCCGCTGGCGATCGGTCGACCGCTGTTGTTGCGTCCGTTCCAGGTAAGAATGCCTGAACTATTGGTGTAGCCTTCAAATATGCGGGCGCCGTGCAGCGTATAGATGCGCACGTGGGTGTTTGCCGGCAGGTGGTCGAAGGTCGCAATCCCGTCGTTGCGCGTATAGAAGGGATTGGGGAAAATACGGGCGGAGGATAGGTCGGTCGCCGGGGTGATGGAGGCCAGCTGAAACGTCGAAAGGTGATTGAGCCGTGTATATACAAAGCGGGCGAGGCGGTCGACGTCGCTGCGCAGCGGTACGCAGGATCGGCTGATGTCGTCGTAGCGTACCATTGACAGCGTGCCGACCTGGCCCGCGCTGACTTCCCCCGCCGCATAAGACATGCCGATGACGATCGGCTTGACCGGTTGGTTCGCCGGGACGGCCGTTATCGTGATCGCCGCGTTGATGCTGCCGCATTGCAGCACCGTTTCTGTGGAGATGAATAGGGTCGTTGATTGCGTGAAGGCGCCGGCGGGTATGAAAATATCGATGACGCGTCCGTTGATCAGGTTGCCCCGGATGGAGGCATCCGCGGTCGGTGAGGCGATGAGCGAAAGCGAGCCGATCGGGCCGCCGCCGTTATCGGTGAAGGCGGCGGTCGAGACGAACGCGGTTTCCTGGCCGAAACGGTTTTGCGCGGAGACGCGGATGTCGTAGGTCAGCCCGGTAAACAGGTTGCCGATGGAATAGCTTGTCTGCCGGTATCGGTCCGCGAAAGGAACAATCGTCGAAAAATGCGTTGAAAAGCCGTCGGTCGAATAGACCACCTGATAGGTCGTGGTCGATGGATTGCCGCTGGCGTCCCAGGAGATGTCGATGGATGATGGGGTGACCCGGTCGACGACCGGCGTCCCGGGCGTCGCCGCCAAGGTCGCGGTGGAGCCGAGCGATACGAAATTGGACAGCACTCTGTCGCCGTTCTGGGCGGCAAGCGAAAGCGTGTACATCGTATTCGGCGTCTGTTCTATTAGGGTGTACTCGTCGCTGGATATGGCATCGACCGTGCTTGTCGTCGCTGTTATGTCGTTGTAATAGCGCAGTACGTACTCTGTAGCGTCCGGATTGGTGTTTAACAGCCAGCTGATCTCAAAGCCTCCGGTCGACACGGAATTCGACCGGACCGGTGGAGTGCCCGGCAGCGGCGGTGCTGCCAGCGTGTAGACGGAAGTGCCGCCGGTCAACGGTCCCCAGCCCGCTCCTGTGACGGCCTGGATCATGATGGCGTTGACCGTGTTGGTGGCCATCCCCACCTGCAGGAACTGCACCGCTGGAGTGGAGGCCAGTACGGCTCCGGTGGTGGCGTTATATATGTGGTAGGAGGTGGCGTAGGTATTGAGCGTCCAACTCCAGAGTATGCTGGAAGTGCTTTGCGCGATGCCGCTGGAGTAGACGACGTTCGCATTGAGCGTGTTGATCGGGATCGTGGCTATCATGACGACGCCGTCGCCGCCGATATTGTAGGGCGCGACTTGGACCAGTACCGAGTTGTCCGTGCCGGCGTCCCGCTGCAGCCAGGAGGTCGCCGCGGCCGGTGCGGTAGCGAGCCAAACCCCGGTCGTCGCGTTGTAGATATTGTAGCCGTCATGGCCGGAGACGACGCTGCCGTCCCAGGTCCAAGAGATGGAGGATACTCCCACCAAAGTGCCGCTGGGAACGCTGGTGTTTCCAATCGGTGGCGCCGGCGCGATCTTCATTTGGATGCCCTCTGAGAAGAGGGCGTTGTTGGCGACGCGCAGCGTATAGTTGCCGTACGGCGTGATGCCGGCCTCGTTGGACATCTGCAGCGTGATTGAAGAGTTGGCATTGATCCACTTCTGGTTAATGTTGGCCAGCCCGAACAGGCTGCTGTTGACGACGTAGGTGGTCATGTCGACCATGAAGCCCGACGGCGAGCCATCGATGCGCTCGAGATAGACGCGCGGATGAGTGTGGTGCGAGCGGCCCGTTGATCCTCCGGAGGCGTCGGTCCGGCCGTGGAACCGGTCGCCGGTGACGGAAAGATAGCCCCCCCGCTGCAGCGTGGCCGTATCCAGGCGGACGGTTAAGGCCCGCCGCAGGCTGTCATTGGTCTCCATCACCGCATATGTTCGACTTTCCGTCAAGGTCAGGTCTGAAGCTCCGTCGCTGCCGCCAAAAACGTATATTTCGTTACCCACGAGTTCGGCGGTATGGTGCCCCCGAGCGGTGTTTAATATCCCCTGTGTTTGGAATGTGGTGAAATTGACGTCAAAATTTTCGATAGTTCTGATCGGCGTGCCATTTGCTTTAAAACCTCCCATAAACGTCACCTTACCGTTGGGAAGAAGCGTCGCGGTGTGGCTGAGGCGCGGAACGATCATGTCATTTCCGGGGCCGGTATCAGTCGGGTCGGTCTGGGTCCAGGTATTGGCAATCGGATTGTATATTTCAGCTTCACCAATCTCCCCGAAGCCGTCGTCACCACCCGCTACCAAGACGCGGCCATCGTGCAGGAGTGTGGCGGTGTGCGAATGTCGCGGAGTGTTCATTATGGGGGGTACCACTGTCGACCACGAATTCGTTGCGGGACTGTAGATTTCGCCTCCGCGCCGTCCCGGGGTCTGTCCACTTGAAGTCGAGTCTCCTAAGATACTGCCGACGTTCGCGCCGCCGGTTACAAAGACTGTGCCGTTGTGCAGTAAAGTAGCGGTGTGCTGAGCGCGTTCGGTGTCCATCGGCGCAACCGTGGCCCAGACACGCGCTGTCGAATAATATATCTCGGCGGATTTAAGAGCCTGCCCGTCCGCTAGGCCTCCGGCAACGAACACGTTGCCATCCGGGAGCAGCACTGACGTATGAAATGTCCGCGATGAGTTCATCGGCGTGGTCATCAGCCAGGTGTCGGTTTCGGGGTAGAATATTTCGACGGTATTTGTGGAATCGGTGGAACTGGCCGACGTGTAGCCGCCGGCGGCCAGCACCGTGCCGTTGGGTAGCAGGTTTAATGAGTGAACGCTTCGTGCGACACTAAGTTCTCCGGCATTCGTGAAGGTGTTCGTTTCGGGGTTATAAATGTTCGAGAAACGAGTGGGAACTTCTGCTTGGACACCACCTGTTATTAGTATGTTGCCGTTCTTCAACCGTATCGATTTGTGTTTGCTCCGCGCATTGGCTATGTCTGCTCGTACTTCAAGGGTCTCATTAGTCTCGAACTGCGGGATGTGCACTTGTCCTATACCAGAGGAGAGCGCGGCGTAGATATTCTGTGAGCAGGTCCCGGGCGCTGGCAAGTCAGGGAATGCCTGACACATCCTGCCTCCTATTTTGAAACGGTCGCTGTTGGGAACCAGTAGCGCGGTGTGGTTGAATATGGGTTCGTCGAGCGGGGTTGAAAACATCCAGTCATTGCTCTCTGGGATATATTCTGCCTCATCCGAAAACCCCATTGTTCGAATGATGATCGGCGACGGAGGGTTAATGCTGGTCGTAAATGTTCGGCCGGTGAGGTTCATCCGGTCCGGCGTATATTGTACGCGTACGCTAAATGCGGTTACGGCAGTGGGTACTACGTCGAGATCCACGTTCCCCGAGGGCATCGTCTGTTCGGTCGTGTTCGTTAAGCTGCCTTCAATTCCAGTGAAGGTGAGGGTGCACTCATAATACCAGCCGTTAATCTCATCATACTGTGCGACAGTGCAAGAATTGCCGTTCGGTACATCAGGGAGCCATGCCGTTCCAGAGTCAAGGGAGATGTCAAAACCGGCCTGGTCATCGCTCGACTCGCGTTCGATCTCTGCTTCTATAATGCGGAACCTCCCTGCGTACATGTTCGAATTGGCGAGTTCGTCTGGAATCCCGACGGCAAACGTGAGTCTGATTTGGCCGGCGTCGATATCGATCGACTCGCCACCATCAAGTGGCACTGCCAGATTGATGCTGCTGGGGTCTTCTAGTTCGCCGCCGCCAAGGTCTTCGAGATCTTGATATGTCGATTCAAATCCGCCGACCAGTGGAAGATCGAAAGGAATGTATTCCCGAATGACACCGCTTTCGACGTCCATGGCGTCGAGTTCCGAGCGGTTGCCGGGGGTGGTGAAGCTGGCTACGCCTATTTCAAAGCTGGCAGAGCCGTAGTTGTATTGCAATTCACCGTCGATGACTCGGCCAGAGACGGGGTCATTGAGATTGAGGGTCAATAATATTGATGGACTCGTTTGACAGGCGGGTGGGCCGGCGTGACTGGTGATGAAACTTCCTCCCATATAAGTGGGACCGGCGGGATCAATGCAGATGAAACTTCCGGGTGCGAACGGCTCACTGATAACAATATATGAAGTCGTCACATTGCCGAAGCCGCCGGTGATCCAGGCGGATCCGTTCGGTCCCAGGAGGGCGCTGTGCAGATGCTTGCGTCCGGTCATGTTCGGTCCCGGCGTCATGGTGTTTGATACAGAATCGTAAATCTCCGTTGTATCCAGGAAGCCGCGGCTTCCTTTGACCTCGCGGCCGTTGAAACCTCCGGCAAGTAAAACTTTTGTATTACCCAATACCGTCGCCGTATGGTAGGCGCGTTTGATGATTAAACTGGGGCCTGGCGTCCAGTTGTTGGCGGTGTAGCTATAAAATTCAGTTGACGCTGCGTATCCCGCGCCGTTAGCTTCGATGCCGCCGGCCACCATGATTCGGCCATCGTGCAGCAGCGCGGCGGTGTGGATGGCGCGTGCCTTGCCTAAACTGGTGCATGCGGTACCGGACCAGTTGCCGGCGACGGTGTCGTAGATCGCGCAGGTGTTGGTGACGGCGCCGGCGACAGTTGTCTGGCCGCCCGCGATGAGCACGTTGCCGTTGGGCAGCAAAGTCGCCGTATGGTTCATGCGCGCTCCGCCCGGCATGGCCCCGCCCCCGTTGACCAAGGTCCAGGTGTTGGTGTTGGGATCGTAGACCTCGCCGCTGTCGAGCACTGTGGGGCCGGCGCCCATGCCGCCGGTCACCAGGACCTTGCCGTTGGGAAGCAGCGTGGCCGTATGAGACGCGCGCGCGATATTCATCGGTGCCGCTACGTAAAAATTGCGCAGCCCATCGGTCGAGAGGTAAATTTCGGTGCCGACCTCGGCCGGGTTGGGGTTGCCGATGCCGTTGGCGCCGGCGGTGTCGAAAGCGCCGCCGGCGACGAGGATGTTGCCGTTGGGGAGCAGGGTGCTGGTATGGGCCCAGCGGGGATTCGTCTGCGCCGCGGCCGGAAGCGCGAGAGATCCCAATAGAACGGGAACGGCACATACGACGCCGAGGAGTAGTCTCATAAGACGCATAGCTCTAGCCGCCGATTATTCGCATGCTCGACGAATGGCGGTGGTTATTGGGAGATTAGCAGGTAGTTGTTACAAAATCAATACACGCGGACGGGTGGGAAAGGGCTGTTTTTTTTGGGGGGATGCCGGGCCTAAAAGACGTCGATCGTCTGAACCGGGGTGAGCGCTTTAGTGCCCTGCTTGTCGACAGTCTCGTATTGGTAGCGGTACTTGTTGCCGATATTGAGATAGAGGGTGATCTGCCAGATGCCCTTGCTGTCCTTGAACATCCGCTTGGAGCCTCCCGAGCTCACCAGGAACATGCCGATAAGCGACACCTCCTTGGCTTCCGTATCGCTGTGCTTGAAGGTAATGGGGCGGGTTGTCCGCTTCGCTTTCTCCGGCTTTTCCGGAGCCTTTTTCGCGGGTTCCGGCGCGGCCTTTTCGCCTTTTGGCGCCGGCTTGCGCTCGGGAAGATCGGGGGCATGGACGGCGGGGCTTCCGGCCGGTCCTTTGGGCTTGGCCGCCTGCTCGACCGGTTCCTTTTCCTTGGCGGGCTGCTCCGTCGCCGTCTTCTTTTCGGGTGCCTTGACCGGCGTCTCGGCCGTTTCCTGCTTTTTGCGAGGAGTCTTCTTCGCGGTCTTGCCGGCCTTCACCACCTTGGGGGCGGCGCCTATGTGCGAATATATCGTGACGCCCGCAAGGCTTAAGCAGACAACGAGTATCAGCGCGTCAGCGGCCAACAGCGCGCTCCAGAAACGCTTGGAGCGCGGCTCGACGGGCTTGGCCGCCGGCTCTTCCGGCGCGGGGATGGCGGGACCGCCTTTTTCCTCTTCCTGAAGGACGGGCTCTCCTTCGCCGCCGGGGCCTTTGGCGCCGGATTTGCCGAGGCCGAATAGATCGAACAATGGCATAAGGCGATTTTAAACTATACCCGTATAAGTGTCAATACGCTTGGGCTTTGGGCGAGTACGGTTCTTTCTGGAAGTCCTTGATGGCGCGCTCAAACAGGCGCCCTTCTCCGTCTCGGGCAAGCCATACCCGGTCGCCTTTGATGGTAAAGGCGGAGAGCGGGGTTTTCCCCGTTTCGAGCTCAGCCAGGCGGTAAGTCGTAATCGGAGTCAGGGCGTCATCCCAGCGGTGACGGAAGACCAGGCGGGACTCTGAATCCGCCGTCCAGAATCCGTCTTTCTCCGCGAACAGCGCAATCGGCGAATGTCCCGCCGAATAGGTGGTAAGGATCGTGAGGTCGTCGTCGAGCAGATGCTGGAATATGCGGCGGCCGAGCATGTCTGAAGACCATAGATGCTTGCCGTCGAAATGCAGCGCGGCCGGGCTCTCGCCCGGGCTGCGCCACGCTTTCAGCATGCGCAGCCTGTCCTTCTCCAGCGTCCACTGCTGAATTTCGTTATTGAGCGCGTCGGCGACGTAGATGATCTCACCGACAAAGGCCATGCCCGTGATGCGGCTGCGCGGTATCGCGAAGCGGCCGTCCGGGACCAACCCTTTGGGCGTCAGGCGCAGGCGGTGCAGGCTTTGATTCATCCAGTCGCTTGCCCATAAAATATCGCCCTTCCATACCAGGGAGGTGGTATGCGAGAACGGGACGGCATAGTCCCTGCCGGTCGGCATGGATCGCCAGAACAACAGCGCCGCGGCCGCTCCCGTTACGACCAGGGCCGCGGCCAAGACTCGCGGATGGGCCAAAACGCCCGCCGCTCCCTTGAGCGCCGCAATCCAGCGTGGAGTATTCTTTTCTTGCTGCGCGCTCAGCTCCTGCGCATGGGCTTCTTTCAGCGCGCGCAGGGCTTGTTCGCTCTCGTCGTTTTTACAGGCGAGCCGTTCGTGCAGTTTTTCAAGTTCGGCGTTCAGCGTTTGCGTCTGGGTCTCATAGGCTTTTTGCCGATCTTCATAAAGCTTTTGGAAGTGCTTGCGGACGGCGTCAAGCTCCTGCACGTCCTGCTGGCGAACCCGCGCTTCCTTTTCCTGGGCGATGGTTTCGAAGGCCTTTTCCAGCTCGCGCCGGCTCTCGCGGTATTTTTCAGTTTCGGAATCCCGGAGATTATCATGCTTGCTGAGACGGGCTTCCAATTCGTTGATTTGTTTGTTGTGCCGAGCCTCGTTCGCCTGGATCATCTCGCGGTAGCGCTGCTCGTTCGCCTGGAGCATTTCCTGATAGCGTTTCTCGATCGCCTGCATCTCGTCGGCATGAATAGCGGCCTCGTCCACGCGCTGCGCTTGCAGGGCTTCTAAGCGCTCTTCATAGAGTTGGACGTTTTTTTGCAGGCGCGCATGGATATCGTTTTGCACCGTTCCCTGCTGGGCCTGGTACTGCGCGTGCTGCGCCTTGATCTCTTCCTGCAGGGAGTGGATGCGCTCCTGCAGACCGTGGATCTCCTGGGTATGCGCTTGCGCGCGCGATTGCGCTTCCACAATGGAGCGGCCGCGTACGGCCTGCAGTTCCTGCGCCTGGGCCGCCGATTGCTCCTGTGCGTCCTTGGCGGCGCGGTCGCGAACAGCCTGCAGCTCCTGCGCCTGGGCCGCCGATTGCTCCTGTGCGTCCTTGGCGGCGCGGTCGCGGACCGCCTGCAGTTCCTGCGCCTGGGCAGTCGATTGCTCCTGTGCGTCCTTGGCGGCGCGGTCGCGAACCGCCTGGATTTCGCGGGTATGGGCGTCGATCAGCTGCTGCGTGCCCCGGTCGATCCGGCCGTGAGTCGTTTCGATTTCCTTATTGTGTTCGTCTACGTGCGCCTGGACATGCTGCTCGAAGCGGCTGCGCAGAATCTGCACTTCGCGGGCATGGGTTTCCGCGGCTTCCTGTATGCGTTCCTGGAAGCGGTTGCGCAGAGCGGCTATTTCCCGCTCATGGCTTTGCGCGAGGTCCTGGCCGTGGGATTTCTCGCGCGCTACGAGGCCGTCATAAAACTTGCGCAGGGCTTCGAGGTCGTTTTCCGCCTGCGCTCTCTCTCGGCCGCGCTCGTCGTCAAAGGCTTTGCGAATCGTCTCTTTGAGGGTGTCGACGGCGTTTTGGTGTCCTTCCGCTTCCGCTTCGCGCAGTCTGGTATGTTCTTCGTGCAGGGCGTTGCGCTGGGCGGCGTAGGTTTTTTCCTGCTCTTCCAGGCTTTTCTTCAGGCTGGCGATGGCTTCTTCACGCAGCGCGTTCTGTTCCTGCAAGAGACGCATGCGCTCTTCCTGATGGGCCTTGGCGCGGTCGTTGAGCTCGGCGCGCGCTTGGGAGAGGGCTTCGACATACTGAGCGGTGCGCTTCTCATGCTCGGCTCGCTGGGCGTCGAGCTCTGAGATTTTTTCCAGCTTGAGCTCCTTCTTCAGCTCTTCGACCTGCCGGCGGGCGGTGCGGCCCTGCTCGAGCGTCCGCTCATGGTATCTCGCCTCCAGCTGCTGGATCGTGTCTTCCAGCGCCTGGATGCGTTGGGTGCGCTTTTCCAGTTCGTCCTCTATGCGCGCGCGCTCCGCTTCCCATATCTCGCGGTGTTCGTCAGCGCATTGCAGCTTGAAGAACTCGAACTCCTTCTGCAGCTTGACGCGCCGCTGCGAGAAATCCTTTTCCAGCTGCAGCAGCTTCTGATGGTACTGGTCCTCCTGGATGCGCGTCTCCACCAGCGCTTCTTCGCGGAACCGGTCGTACTTCTCCTTCTGCTCGTGGAGGTCCTTCTCGTGCTGGCGGCGCAGCTCCTCTACCTGCGAGTGATAGCGCTTCTGCGCTTCGGTCAAAGCGCCGGAATAGCTGGCTTCGATCTCGGCCAGCTGCTCGTTATGCTCGACGAGCTCGCTGCGATGCGCCTGCTCGAGCTCCTCGATGCGCTTGCGGACCTTGCCCTCCAGCGCCGATTTCTCATCGGCGAAGGCGTGTTTCTGGCGGATGATATCGGCGACCTGCACCTCGCCCTTGAATAGGTCGTTGAGCATGTTCTGCATGTCGCCGACAAAGCGTTCCTTGTCCGCCAGCGTGTGGATGCGGGAGTCCAGCTCTTTTCTCTTGGCCGACGCTTCTTCGGCGGCCTTGTCGCGGGACAGGATGGTATCCTTCAGCAGCCGCTGGCTTTCGCTCAGGCTCTTCTCGAGGCCGCGGATGCGCTCAATCGCCCAGCGCAGGGTCATGCGCGCGGTGTCGAGGTTCCCGACGTTATCGAGGAGCTCTTCCGGGTTTTGCGGGTTGGTTGGGCTCGGTTCCATATTTTGCCGTTTCTAGCGTAGCACGCCCGCCGGGCAAAATCAATAACGTAAATGTTAAAGAATGGGAGAAAAATTTGGCAGGAGCGGCGAGGCGCTCTGCCGCTACGCTTTTAGGGATTTCTTGGCGTCGGTGTAATCCGAGTGATAGTAGTAATAGTAGTAGTAATAGCCGCCGTAGTAGCCGTCGGTCCGGGCGGTGACCTGATTGACGACGGCGCCGGCGATCCTGACATCGCCCTCATTAAGCTTCTCGATGGCCTTGCGGGCGAGACCGCTGTGGGTGCTGCCGAACTTCACCACGAAGGCGGTCGTGTCGCAGTGCCGCGACCACAGCAGGGCGTCCGTTATAGGGAAGACCGGCGTTCCGTCGATGATGACCCGGTCGTAGTTTTGGGTCGCCCATTCGATGGCCGCTTTGGTGCGCGGCGTGCTCAGCAGCTCGGAGGGGTTCGGCGGCAGATGCCCGCAGACAAGCACGTCGAGGTTTTCATGCTCCGGGGACTGGATTAGCCCGCTGATTTCCTGAGTATCCTTTCCATGGGCGAGGAAGTGGCTCAGCCCCTTTTCTTTGGAAAGATGAAAGCGCTTATGCAGGCTCGGCCGCCGCAAATCTCCCTCGACAAGGAGGACGCGCTCTCCGAGTTGGGCGAAAACCATCGCCAGGCTCATGGCGATAAAGGTTTTTCCCTCGCCCTGGCCGGTGCTGGTGATAAGGATGGACTTCATCGGCTTGCCGGCGGCGGCGAAGCCGATCATGGTGCGGATATTCTTGAGCGATTCGCCGGTAAAGGATTTCGGGCCGCTCAGCAGGTCATTGTAGTCCCGGGCCGAATCCGACTTAAGGATTGCCATGGGGACCGCGCCGAGAAATGACAGCTTGAGCCGGCGCTCGATATCCTCCTGAGTATGGAGGGTCTGGTCCAGCAGGTCGATGCCCAGCGCCAGGAGGTAGCCTCCGATCAAGCCCAGCAGGGCGGCCACCAGCAAGGTCCGTGCTTTCCGGGGTTTGTATGGGGCTTTCGGCACCTCGGCGGGATCGACAATGCGGACATTATTGCCGAGAAGCTGCCCGGAGAGCTCGGCCTTCATGCCGCGTACAATCTTCTGTGTTTCGTCTTCAATCTGGCGTTTAAGCGACTGCATTTGGGAATCGAGACGAAGCATCTTGGGATTCTCGGGCGTATACCTGCCCGAAAGCTCGGCCTTCTTCGTTTCCAGGCGGGCATAATCTCCCTTGAACTCCTGGATCAGCTGGCTGTTGACGACAGCGGGAAGGTCCTCCAGCTTGATGCGGTCGCCGGAGTCGATGCGCCGCGCCGAGTCCTTTGGAAAAAGCGTATTGAGGATTTCCCGGGAGATGTAGAGCTTGCTCTCGACGTTTTCCTCTACGAACAGCTCGGCGATCGTATTGGCGATATTCGTCGCCAGCTGGGGATCCTGGGAATCCGCCGCAACGTTTACCAGACGGCTTTGCCTGATCGGCGTGATGGTTACCGTGCCGAGGAGCGCGTCGATCCCGGGAAATTCCTCGTTGTTGTCCAGCGCCAGCTTGCCGTGGACTTTTCGCATTAAGCTGCGGCTGCGCAGCAGCTTGTATTGGGTCTGGTAGTAGTCGTCCGCGGTGGTTTCCACCCGTGTTCCATCCCCGGAACCCTGGTTGCTGCGTTCCTTCTCGATCAGGATCATGGCGGTGGATTTGAAGATTGGAATCGTGGTGTGAACCTGGATGGCCGCGCTGATGAGTATGACCAGGAAGACGGAGATGACGATCCAGCGGCGGCGCAGCAGGACCTGGACATAGTGGCGCAAATCGATATCTGCGGCCAGGTCCTCAAGGGGGTCGGCCATTAGAAAAAACTCTCCGGCACGAAGATGACGTCGTTGGTCTTCAGCTGCATGTCCTTGCTCTTGTCGCCGCGCTTCATGATCGCGGAGACCTCGATCATGAACGCTCGGCTGCTGTCCGGCGATTTGCGGATGACCCGGGTGCGGTCGATCGACGCGTATTCGGTAAAGCCTCCGGCGAGCGAAATCGCTTCGATGACGGTCAGGGGCGCCTCGGTGGGCAGAGGATAAGACCCCGGATTTTTGACCTGGCCCAGGACATAGACCTGCTTGTTGCCGTACTCCTTGATGAAGACGGAGACTTGCGGGTTGATCACGAAGCGCTTAAGCTTGTCGTGTATCGCCTGCGCCGCCTCGGTCACGCCGAGCCCCCCCACCTTGACGGCGCCGGCAAGGGGAAGCGAGATGGTGCCGTCCGGGCTGACGCGGACGGTGCGGTTCAGGTCGTCTTCCTGGTAGACGGTGATTTCCAGCAGCTCCGCCGGGCTGATCTGATAGCTTTTTTTCTGTGCTTCGACGAACTCCAGGGCGCTGCGGATCGCTGCTTCTTCCTCTTGCGCGGTCGCGGCCGGGCGCTCGGCTGTCGCGGCGGGAGGGTTTGTCGTCGCCGGTGTTTCTGCGGGTGCGTCGTCGCCGACACGGAACGCCACCCCGCCGCATCCGGCGAGGAGCAGCCAGGCGGCGCCGACCGCGGTCAGGCTTCGTAGCGTTGGCAAATATCTCTCCATAGCCCTTGAGATTTAAGAATTAATTCCACGGTTTCGCGTACCGCTCCCTCCCCGCCGCGCGCGCGCGTAACATAGTGTGCGCACCGCTTCACTTCGGGCCGGGCATTCGCCGGGGCGACGGCCCAGCCTACCCGCCGGAGTACCGGGATGTCGGGAAGGTCGTCTCCGATGAAAGCGACGTGCTCCGCCGGGATCTTGGCGCGGCGGAGAATCTTCTCTAGCGCCGGGACTTTGTCGCTTGCGCCCTGGATTACATACTTCATGCGCAGCATGCGCGCGCGGGCCGCGAAGCCTCTTGAAGCCCGGCCGCTGATGACGCCGGTCTCCAGTCCCGCACGGGCCATCCAGGCAAGCGCTATCCCGTCCTGGGTGTCCACGCCCTTGAATTCTACCAGCACGCCGCGCGTGTCGACAAAGTGGAAGAGGCGGCCGTCGGTCAGCACGCCGTCGACATCCGTCAGCAGAAGCCGGACTTTGCGCGCTCCCGCGCTCATGCGTCTGCTATGAGCCGCAGCTTTTGCCGTAGCGCTTCTCCAATTCCAGCACTTTGCCGCGCCGGCGCACGTGCCGCTCGGCGCCCGAAAACCGCGCTTTAAGCCAGGCGTCCACGATCTCAAATGCCAGCCCCGAACCGATAACGCGAGCGCCCAGACATAAGAGGTTGACGTCATCGTCCTCGACGCCTTGGCGGGCGGAAAAGGTGTCATGCGATATGCCGGCGCGGATACCGGGGACCTTGTTGGCGGCGACGCAGGCTCCGACGCCGCTGCCGCAGATCATGATGCCCCTCTCGGCCTCGCCGGAGAGCACGCGCTCGGCTACCGCATGCGAGAAGTCCGGGTAGTCCACCGGCTCTTCGGAGCTGGTGCCGCAGTCGACTACGGTATGTCCCTGCTGTTCAAGGCGCGGATGCAGGACCTTCTTTAAGGGGAAGCCGCCATGATCCGCTCCGAGCGCGATCTTCATGCGGTTATTCTAGCATTCCCACTGTTGTATTACAGCTTGGCGGGCTTATAAGAGAGGGCGGATTCCTCTTCTCCTTGGATATCGATCAGCGCTCTTTCCAGGGCTCTCGACCAGCTGACGGTGCTGTCGCGAGTTTTTAGTTTTGTTTTGGGGTCCATCATTTTCTTGATCATGTCTTCAACAAGCTCGCGGCGGGCCTGGATGCTGCTATCGAGCCGGACCACGACTTTTGGGCTGCGGCCCTTCATGATCGGCAGCAGCTTTACTTCGAGGATACCGATAGGCACCAGCCGCGTCGGCTTCGCCTCCAGCGGCGCCTGGCGCAGGATGTCCCGCGGGAATGGGACACGGAACTTCCGGCCCGCGATGATTACCGTCAGTTCCTCCTCGATGAAGCCGAATAGGTCCCGCGTGGGGTGCAGCCGGTAGCGGTCGGGCTCGATGCGCAGGATGGTGGTCAAACCGGGTTCGAACGCCAGGCGGTATTTCTCGGAGTCGGATTCCAGATTCAAGGCCAGTCGTCCCTTGTCGGTCTCGCCGGTCGGAGTCAGAATCCGGCCGCGCACGATGACGCCGGCATAGCCGAATTTAGATTCCCCGTAGCGCGAGGCATGCGTTCCGCTGCAGGAGGCCAGCAGCAGAACCGCCAAAGGCATAAGCCGCAGCATATGCCGCCCATGGTAATTTTTCACCGCTAAACGCATAATAGATTCCATAGCTAATATCTCAGGTTTCCAATTTCCACGCCGCGGTAGTAGGCTTTGAGTATTTGCGCATACGATTGCCCCCTCTCCGCCCGTCCCATCGCTCCCGATTGGCACATGCCGACGCCGTGGCCCCAGCCGCCGCCGTAGAATATGAAATTCTTGGGGCGGCCGTCGTCGTCGTACTCCGTTTCCATTATGAAAAGGGCGCTCCGCTGGGAACCGATGCCGAACAGACCCCGGATGCTCAGCTCGTTGTCGACGACGCGGCTGCCTCGGCTGCCGCGCACGAGAACGGAGTTCAGGTGCCCGGAGGAAGAGCGCTTAAGCGGCAGGATGCCTTGGAGGCGGCCGATATCCACGCTCCGGTTGATGCGCTTTTCCATCTCCGGCGCGGGGATGACGCGGCCCCAGCGATAGTGCGAGGGGTAGACATACGCGGATGGGCGGCAGTAAGCCTTCGGCGTACTGCGCAGCCAGCGGCGCAGTTCCCAGGGCGACGACGGCACTTCTACTACGGAATCCGCGTCCTGCACCCCCGTGAAATAGGAGATGCTGGTCCAGCCCTTCAGCTCGCCCGAGCTTTGGCTGTGTCCCCCGCAGTTGGAGGAGTAGAGCATTTCCGCGACGTGGCCGCTGTGGGTCACGATGCGCCCCTGCGTCGCTTTAACGACGGCGCGCGATTTTTCAGTCTCGCTGCCGACGCCGTAGTACACTTGGCAATGCTGGCCGTCGCAAAGCTCGTAGCCGTCTCGGTTGTGCCGCGGCCGCCGATTCTTCACGAACAGGGCATGGGTGCGGGCGATGACGGCTTGCGCTTTGAGCGCCTCCATCGGCGAGCGGATCGGCATCTCCGCCGTGAGCACTCCCTGCGTATAGCTCTCAAGATCCACGATGTTGACGATTTTCAGCGCCCGCTTTCCGGGATGCAGTGCGAATTCGATCTCCCCCCGCAGTGTGCGCGCGAGGCCTTGGCGTACCGCCGCCGGTTCCTTGAGGTAGGTCCACCCGCCGTGGCGTTCGTCAGGGCGAATGCGCAGCGGGCTGCGCGTCCGCACCCGCCGTCGGCCGGAAGGGTCATATACTTCGATGTCGCGCTGCGGCGTTACCGCGACCCTCCAGCCTTGACCCGGCTCGCCCCGCACCAGGCTCGCTCCAGAGTCCGCTGAGACGATGTGAAACGGAGTTTTGACCGTGAACTGGAGGCCGTCCCACGGTCGCGGCTTACCCATCCCGTCTGTTCCGATGCCGATGCGCAGACTCGGCACCTGCCCCGCCGGAGGCGGTATCAGGGGGGTGGCGCTGCGGCGAGTGCTTCTCAGCTCGCTGTTGTCGGCGTGCGCGGCAGGGGCTGGACGATGCGGGTGCCGTAGTTTCTCGCGCAGAGCGCCGGCGAGCTTGCGGTATTTCGTGTGCACCGGCGCCGACGCGAGCAGCTTCGCGGTCTGGTCGTACGCCTCGTGGAATCGCTGCAGACGATAGAGGACGCGGCTCATATGATAGCGCGCATTTGTGAAATAAGAATCCTTGAAGGCCGCGATCTTATATGCCTCGAGGGCGCCGTCCACGTCACCCAAGCTTTCGCGGGCGCGTCCCAGGTAGAAATGCGCCAGCGTGAAGTTCGGATCGATATGCGCCGCGCGGCTCAGCGCGGCGGCCGCCGCCTTGGGGTTGCCGTCATCGAGCTCGATCCTGCCGAGCGCCGTCAGCGCGTAGATATGCTGCGGATCGATGGCGAGAGCCCGCTCCGCCTCGGCGCGGGCCTCCTTGCGGCGGCCGCGCGTGCGCAGGGCTTCCGCCAGTGCGGTTCGGATGTCGGCGTCACGCGGGCTCAGCCGCGCCGCCTGCTCGAACCAAATCACGGCGGTTTCATGTTCTCCGAGATCGCTGAGCACGACCGCGCCGTTGAGCCGGGCGTTCAGGCTGCGCGCGTCCACTTTGAGCGCTTGCGCATAAGCTTCCACGGCTTTGCGGGGGCGCCCGTCGTAGTAAAGGGCATTCCCCTCCAGAACGTTGTTCTGTGGCGAGGGCGAGACGGTATGTGTGGGCGCGAGCAGGCGCTGACCGGCGAGTATGCCGGCCGCGGCCACAATAGCGACGCGAAAAATGAATCCCACGCTTCGAGTGTAACAGCGGGATTTTGAATCCGCAATAACAGGATTGTTACGGACTATTAGAGAAGCGAACGCCGGATTAGCTAGTATCTGGAGACATGACGATGCGCGGCCTGCTCGCTTTTGTGCTGCTGCTTGCGTGGGCTGCACGGGCCGCCGCGGACTCGCCCCTCGGTCGATGGGCTTATCTGAAGTCCGGCGCCGCCGCGGATGATTTCGTGCTGCGCCGTCTTCCCGAATACGATGCGCTGGTGTTTACCGGCTATCAGCTGAAAAAGAACGGCAGCTTGCGGCGCGTCGAGAAGGTGCCGAAAAGGATCTGGGAATACTGCCGCGAATACGGCATTCTACTTATTCCGCTTGTCGCGCCCGAGAGCGTATCCTCAGCCGGGGCTCTGCTGCGTTCACCGGCCGCACGTGCCCGCGCCGCACGGGAACTGGTGCACCTGTCCGCTGAGGAGTGGGCGTCCGGCGTCCAGCTCGATATCGAATACCTCCCGCCGCGTGACGCCGCCCTGCTGGCCGCTTTCCTGAAGGAGCTTAAGGCGGCATGGGGGAGCAAGCCCTTGTCTATGGCGCTGTTTCCGCAGTTGGATTTTAAGCGCGAATGGGCGGGCTTCCATGCGCTTGGCCTGATCGCTCCCTATCTCGACGAAGCCGTTCTGATGGGCTACGACTATCATAACCAGGAGACGCCGCCCGGGCCGGTGGTGGATATTGTTTGGGCGGAGCGTAATATCAAGGTGTTTCTGGAGCATTTTAGGCCGGAGCAGCTTCGGCTGGGCATCCCGGCCTACGGCTACGTGTGGGGCGGTCAGCGCCCGCGTTCTATCGCCGCCCGCTTGGCCGTTAACGCGACGGAGGAGCGCCCCCCCCTGCGCCACGCTTCGGGAACCGCGCATTACTGGTACCGCGAAGGCGATAAGAAGTACCAGGTCTACTATTCCGACCGGGCGACGCGCGCCGCCTTGAGGCGGTTGGCTGAGGAGTACGGTCTTGCCGGGACCGTCGTCTGGCGTCTGGAATATCTGGATTAGCTCCCTCTAAAATTAGGTCTTGATTTTTCGCGATGGGGCTGTTATAATAAACTTGACTAAAAAAGTCATGTATATATTATCTGGTGAGGATAATCGATGGTGACATTTACTGATAGTGCGGCCAGGAAGGTCCAATATTTTTTTCACAGCGAAGCTGAGGCGAAAGGGAAGCACCTGCGCATCGCCGTGGTATCGGGAGGCTGCTCGGGCTTCGAATATTCGTTCGCTTTCGACGACAAGAAAGAGACGGATACCGAAGTTCCGCTGGACGGTTTTACCGTCCTGATCGACCCGCAAAGTGCGGCGCACTTGGACGGCGCAAGGGTCGACTACTCGGAAGAGGCCACCCGGGCAGGATTTAAGATCGATAATCCCAATGCGGTATCCTCATGCGCCTGCGGCCAGTCCAATCAATTCGCATGATAACCTGTACGCGTAAAGCGGCGGACAAAATCACCTCCGAATTAGCCAAGCAGGGACGGCCTGGCGGCTGCCTGCGGGTCTATGTGACCTACGGCGGCTGCGCGGGCCTGAACTATGAGTTTGAGTTTATTGGAGCGCCCGATGAGGAAGATGTCGTCTCCGAGGAGAACGGTGTGCGAATTGCCGTCGATCCGCGTTCCGACTTCTTCCTTGACGGCGCTGTCGTGCATTGGCATCAAACCTTAATGGGCTGCAGCTTTCGGGTAAAGAACCCCAACGCTGTGGATACCTGCGGCTGCGGCACCTCGTTTTCGACGCCGGATACCGACGAGAGTATGATCGACGCCTGCCGTTAGCCGTCGTTTTTTCCCAACCGCTGGGATCCCGTCAGGCGGGTTCTTTTTATTTTCCGCATTGCTGAAATACTGATATACGGTAATATGGAAAATACGATTGACGGAATATCAGTAATCTGGCATAATAGGCCTTTGGAGGTCTGCTATGCGCGCGAAAGAGGTGCTGCTGGGCAAAAGGAACCAGGTTACGATCCCTAAAATTTTTCTGCCGGACGGCGTGTCGCTGTTTTCGTGCGAGAAAATGGACGATGGCGCGATCGTGCTGCGGCCGCGGATTTCGATTCCGGCGCACCAGAACTACTACTGGACTGCCAAGTGGCAGCAAGGTGAGCGCAAGGCGTCCGAGGATATCCGGCGCGGGCGCGTGCGCCGGCACTCGTCGGCGGCTAAGCTCGCCAAGGCGCTGAGGCTCGACGGGAAATGACGGAGAAATTCACGTTGATTACGTCGCGAGTCTTCGCGGGCCGCGCGCGCAAGCTCCCCAAGGACATCCGCCGGCAGCTCGCCAACCGGCTGGCGCGCCTGGCCGTCGATCCGGGCTATTCTTCGCTGCGGACAAGCGAGGTGGAAAGCGCCGCCGGCGATCACGGCGACCGGGTGTTCGAATCGCAGGTCAGCCGCAGGCACCGGATGACTTGGGAATACGGGCCGGGGAAACGGGACATTACGCTGCGCACCATCGACTGCGCCGATTAGAAAGATGGAGCGGGCGAAGGGAATCGAACCCTCGTCTGAAGCTTGGGAAGCTTCCGTTCTACCACTGAACTACGCCCGCTGAAAGCGGAGTCCCGCAAAACGGGGCGCCCGCATGTAACGAACTCCTAGATTATAACAATTAGACTTTCATCGCGGTATGCGCCGCGGCCTTAAACGCCGCCGTTAGGCGCATTAGCGCCTTCTCGACATCCCCCGTGATGCGAACGAAGACCGCGCGCCGTCCCGCCGCCTCGAGCGCCTGGTAGTCGCCCAGCGCCTGTGCCCGCACCAGCTGTCCGAACGTGTAGTCGGCGCCGGCGATCTCGAGGTCCGGGCCGTCCTCGCGGCTGATGACGATAAACAGCCCGTTGTTGGCCCCCCCTTTGTGCAGCTGTCCGGTGGAATGCAGGTAGCGTGGTCCGTAGCCCGCCTGCACCGACAGGTTCGTGGCTTTGTTGAGCGCGTCGCGCAGTGCCGCCAGCTCCTTCTCGTAGCGTCCGTCCGAGCATACGTAGGCCAGCAGGCCGGCGTACTCTTTTGGCCGCGCGTCGGCGAGAAAACGGGTCAAGGCGTCGTCGATATCAAGGCCTCGCCGTTCGCCCAGCGCCGCCTCCGAGGCGGATGAGAACGTCAGACACAAACCCTCGGCGTTGATGTGGGCTTCGGGGTGCGGGAGTTTCCCGCCGCGCTTGAGCTGCGTCAGCAGCGAGACCGTCTTTTCTTTCGCCGCCTGCACGTTGGGCTGATCGAAGGGGTTGATGCCCATGGCGTGGCCGAGGACGGCGGTGGCGAATTCCCAGCGGAAAAGCTCCCCCCCCAGGTCGAAGACATCGTTGAGCTCGATGACGATCAGCGGCTGGCCGCCGGCTTCCAGCTTCGCCGCGGCCGCGTCGAGTGATCGCGCTTCCCCGGTCTTGAGCTTCAGGTAGATAAAGACCTCGTCGCCGCCGCAGCGTTCGGGCTCAAGCGGCGGTTCTCCGGTTACCGGCACGACGCCTTGATTCTCCTTGCCCGTGCTCTCGGCCAACAGCTGCTCGAGCCACAGGCCGAAGCTCGCGAGCTCCGGCGGCAGCAGGAAGTGCAGCTTGTCGCGGCCGGCGCGAACGAGGCGTCCCAGCTCGCGGCCCAGCGCATAGCCGGGATTATCGGGCGACTTCATGGCGCAGGCGTCGGCCATCTTGTGCGCGCGCTCTAGGAGCTCGCCGATATCGGCGCCCGCCAGCGCGGCGGGCACGAGACCGAAGTATGAGAGGGCGGAGAAGCGTCCGCCGATATCTTCAAAGTTTAGGAAGATTTTGCGAAAGCCGAGCTCCTGGGCCTGCGCCATAAGGGTACGGCCGGGATCGGTAATGGCGATGAAGTGCTTTCCCGCCTTCTCGCCTTTGGCCTTTTTGAGGACGTCGTAGAAGTAATCGAAAAAGCGCACGGGTTCCACCGTGGTCCCCGATTTGCTCGCCACGATGTAAAGCGTCTTCGCGGGCGGGGCGGCCTGCTCCACGCTGCTGACGGTCTCGGGGTCCGTGCTGTCGAGGACATGCAGGGTCGGATGACCGGATGCCTTCGGCAGCGTTCGGCGAAATACCTCGGGAGCCAGGCGG
>JBDRPD010000086.1:0-4075 GCA_043827405.1 Elusimicrobiota bacterium
ATTCGAGGTTGTCGTGAAAGGTTCCGGCCGCTTTTGCCTCTGCGTAAGCCTTCAGCCCGGATTCCAGGTGTTTTTTCAGGGCGACGGTGTTCGCTCCGCCCCCCATAACCGTTCCATGCAGAAAAATCGGATGTTTTCGTCCGGTGGCCCGGGATATGCGCTTTGCCAGGATTCTGGTGGGTGAAGGCAGGACCAGCTTTACGCAGTTTTCAATACGATCTTCGGGTGTCCAAAGCAGGAGGTCCTGAGTACCTCCCCCTATATCAATGGCCAGTATGGCGTCCGGGTGCATTGAATGAACAGCCTTTCGGGATTGGATTGCACGGAGGTCAGCCTCCGATACCCCACATTCGCCGGTTGAGTGTGGGAGCGGCTTCTCCCGCCAGGCCGTGACCACGGGGTTTGTCGGCTACAGCGCGATCCATTCGACTCAAAATCGAGTGGTGGCAACACCGTGTGGGTTCAAGTCCCTCCGCCGGCACCCCTCCCATAAGTGTCGGTACCGGCCTTCAACTTATTGTACTTGTTGGAATTATTGACCATTTGCATCAGCGCGGCCACATGGGGTAAAAACGAGTAGGTCTATTTCCGTTGATAAAATAGGCCTAATTATTCTTCCGCAATTTCGGAGTTCCGGCTATTATTGTGGTTGAACATGCGTCTTTACTCGCTAATCTTCGCGGGAGCGGTCGTATTCGCATACTCACCCGTCGTGGAATCCCTTGCCGCTCCCGCGGTTAGCGAGGATGTCCGCACTCCATTTCTGCTGCATGCCCGCTTCCCGGGTTTCGCGCCGGCCGTCCTGGCGCGTATTCGACATGGCGCGCCGGCGTCGCAATACGCCGAGCCCGTTAGTATCGCTGCTGTTCTCGCACGGATCAAGCTGGGCGACGTTCCAAATGTGGACCCGGGCGCGCTCGCACAAGCCTATTACCAGCAAGCGCAGGCGGATCCCGGCGAGGGCGCGGCGCTGGCTTCCTTCCTGCTTTCGCTGGGAGAACCGGCATACGACGTCTACGCGAGGTGGGCTCCGTCCGTGAAGATTCTAGCCAAACCTCTGGGCAAAAAATCCGCCGCGGGCTATTTCCTCAATGGTCCTGCTGCGGGTATGGATGTCGGGCAATGGCTTACCGCGGGGTTTGACGGCGGCATTCGCGGCGGCGGCATCCAAACACCGTCCGCTTCGGTCGTCAGGGTATCGGCGGCGTCTCCCAGCCCTATGCCCGCGAAAGACTCCGAGAGCACGACGGCTGTCGAGGATGAGCAAAGCGGCATCCTGCGTCTATACAGCCTTTCCGTGGACAAGGTTCAGGAACTTGCCGATGAGGGACGGCAAGCCGCGGCCAAGGCGGTGGATAAGGAAGTCCACAAGAAGCGGCGGATCGCCAAGCTCGAAGAGTCATTTCAGGTGGTGCCGGGAGCGGCGATCGGCGGTGCCGGCGTCTTTCATACCAAGATTCTCACTCCGGAGGAGGTCGATGCTGATCCTGTTCGCCGCGCGGAGCGTGAGAAAGCGCGAAGGGGCGGCGAGGATATCGTCTTTGTGCGGACCAACACCAAGGCGCAGCTTTTCGGCAGTTCGGTGATCCCGATCGACGTCTCCGTCGGCCCCGCCAGTCCCAGTATCGGCCTGCGGCTCAGCGGCTTCATCGAGATCGTGCAGACGCGAGCCATCCCCAAGCAGCGGGCCGACGCCTGGGCGCATGCCAAGGAGCGGGTGTTCATGTGGCCGCTGAGCGCCAAGCACCTGCGTGAGGTAATGCGGGTCGGCGAGGATCTTACCATCACCGGCCGGGTCGACCGGGGTTCGGCTCTCGCGCTCGGGCTGGGAAAGGAATTGGGCTCGACGCGGTTCGGTTCCGTCGGCGTGGGAGTGCAGGGCAGCGTGGGTAAGGCGGCCGACGTTTGGGTGACTCTCCACATAAGCAAGATCGCCCCCGATAAGGTTCGCGTGGTGGTGCAGAAGGGCAACGGCGAAGTCCTGCAGGCCAATGTGTCTCTTACGGCGGGGCTAAAGATTTACGACGACAGCTTTATCCCCAAAGTGAACCCTACGGGGCTCGAGGACAGCACCCTCGGTGCGCTTGTTACCAAGGGCGAGGTTAAGCTGTATCAAAAGCTCGCGGACTTGGCGCGCGCCGAGCTTTCCTCATCCTGGAGCAAAGGCAAGCATGGCTCGGAGACGGAGGGCTGGGGAAGCGTTTCTCTGACCGATCCGAAGTCCGCCAAGGCGCTCGACAAGCTGTTTAAGTTCAACCCCGAGGCAATGCGCAAGCTGACGGCTGAAGAGACCGGCTCGGATCTGGTCGGCGCCGCCCGTCTCAACGCCCGGGTGCGTGATGTGACCGAGGACAAGAGCCTGCAGGCGCGGCTCACGGTGCTGCGCTTGACCCGCGCCTCCGGAACCCGGTTCTACGAGGTCCAATGGGGCCTCGACGACGGCACAAGGGAGCATTATCTCGTTGGAGTCGTCTATTCCCGCTTCGATGGAAAAGTTACCGGCACCAAGCGCCGCGTCGAGACCGTCATGTGGCACGACCTCAACCGGGGGACAAGCCGCGTCACCGTGCGCCTGGGCCCGCAGAAGCGCCTCCTCACCACGACCCGTGAGACGATCAACAATGTGATCGCCGTCCAGAAAGCGCTTAAGCTTCCTGTACGCGGTGAGATCGACCATCCGGGGCTTTATCTCCAGCTCTTCGGGCTGGGCAACTACGGTCGGACCAATGAGAAAGGCTACTACACCTTGGAGCCTGAGGGCGTCGAACGTATCGGCACAGCGGGCGAGGACGAGCTGATCGCTGCCTACCTCAAGGCGGATTGGCTGTTTGAGAAAGAGAGCTTCCCCCCCGGCTATATCTGGGGCAATGACGAGGCGCCGCCTTGGGCGGAGGGCGACGCGTCCAGCCTGGGGCCGGTCCTGGATTTTTTCAAGGAGCACGCCAAGACCATCAATAGAGAATACATGCAGAGCTCAAACGACAACGGCAGCCGCTCGACGCTGGGGCGCTATCGCAGGACATACTCCGGCCTTTCGCCCGGCCGGGGTTTGCGCGGAGATGTGCGGCGTTTTATCGCGGCGCGGTCCTATGCACGCCATGTTTTGGCGATGCAGGGCGCGGCCGATCATCCCGAACGTCTCATCGAACTGTTCCTGCGCCTGCGCCAAGACAGCGTTCTGGAGCTTAAGCGCAGCATCGCGGCGACATCTATTCTGGCTGGAAATGACAGCTATCGCGCCTACCTTGAGATGACGGGAAGCAGCGTGAAGCTCGTGCCCTTAACGGGCGCTCCCGACCTGCCGCAAAACCCCGTGCAGCGCCTTAACGGCCTGGTCGACGGCTGGAAGCACTGAGCGGCGGCCTCTCCTCCCCGAAAAAATGCCGCGCCCCCGGTGGTGAATCGGAGGCGCGGACTTGGGTGGTGGTACGACTCGAATAGCGCAGCGCTACGATCTTAGTACTTCAATAAATAATTCCGTGTCGTCGATGCCGTTTCCATACCGCGCCCGGCGAAATATCCGGACCGCGCGTACGGCGCTCTCCGGATCGATCCGGCGCGTATTGAGCACCGCCGCGAAAGCCCGCTCCTCGTCGAAGTCGTTCTCGTAGCGCGCTTCCTTCGCCAATACTTTCAGCACCGCCGCATGCACCTCATCGATCTGCGGCCGCCTAAACGTCATCCGGAAGGCTTGATCCTCGTCGAAGTTGTTCTCATAAGTCGAGCTGAAGAAAAGCGTCAGCATCACATCCGCCTGATGGTCGGCCAGCCCCGCAACCGAATGCAGGCGGCGCAGGGCCAGGTCTTCGTCGAAGTTGTTGTGCGAGCGCGCATGGCTCGAGATGGCGTCGATGAGCTCGTCGCGGTTTCTCTTGTAGCGCTTGGCGACCTCGTCTTTGACCGAGGGCGCGGCGACAATTCTCGCCGCCTTGATCGGCACGGCCTTCAGTTCCAGTTTCGGTACCAGGGCGTTTAAGCTGCGCAGCGCCGGCTGGGCGCAGAGGCTGGCGGGCAGGGCCAGCAGCAGGACTACCGTCGAGAGCTTCTTCTCCATCATCCACCTCCCCGAATAGGT
>JBDRPD010000087.1:0-117022 GCA_043827405.1 Elusimicrobiota bacterium
ACCCGATCTGGGCTATCATGTACTCACCTCGCGGGTGAAAAGTTTCCTGACTTCTCACCGAAATCTCGTCAGCACGGGACGCGAGGTCTTTTTATTGCTTTCGGGTCTATTTGTCCAGGGCTTACTGGAGGATCAAGGAAAACGGCACACCTTGCATGGACGCGTAAGAAGTCCTAATATCTCATATTCAGGAAGGATTTTTTTATGAAATCGCATAATATATGTGTCGTCGGCACCGGCTATGTGGGACTCGTCACGGGGACCTGCCTGGCGGAGATAGGGCACCACGTCATCTGCGTGGATTCGGACAAGTCCAAGATCAAGGCCCTGAAGTCCGGGAAATGCCCGATCTACGAGCCCGGACTGCTCCCCCTGCTCAAGAAGAATATCAAAGCGAAAAGGATTTCCTTTACCGACTCGATTCGCGCCGGCATGAGCTCGCGCGGACGGCGCGCCCAGGTCGTCTTCATTGCGGTCGGCACGCCGCCCCGGGCGGACGGCTCGGCCGACCTGTCGGCCGTGGAAGCCGTGGCGGCGGAAGCCGCCCGCGCCATGAAGGACTACACGATCCTGGTCGACAAATCGACCGTCCCGGTCGAAACGGGGGCGTGGGTGCAAAAGACCGTCGAGCGCGTCAACAAGCGCGGCGTCCCCTACGACGTCGCCTCGAACCCGGAGTTCCTCGCTGAAGGCTCCGCCGTCGATGATTTCATGAAGCCCGACCGCGTCGTCCTCGGCGTGTCCTCCCCGCGGGCGGAGAAGGTCCTGCGCGAGGTCTACGCCCCGCTCAACAGCGCGGTGCTCGTCACCGACGTCAAGAGCGCCGAGCTGATCAAGCACGCCTCCAACTCCTTTCTCGCCACCAAGATATCCTTCATCAACGCCGTCAGCCGCCTGTGCGAGACCGTCGGCGCCGACATCTCCGCCGTCGCCAAGGGCATGGGCCTCGACAAGCGGATCGGGCCGAGCTTTCTGCGCCCCGGCATCGGCTTCGGCGGGTTCTGCTTTCCCAAGGACCTTGAAGCCTTCCAGTGGATATGCCGGAAGAAGGGGTATGACTTCACCCTCCTTGAGGAAGTGCAGAAGATCAACCGGGAGCAGAAGCTCTGGGTGCAGCGGCACGTGGAAGAGCTGCTGTGGAACTTCGAAGGCAAGCGCGTGGCGCTGTGGGGCTTGGCGTTCAAGCCCAACACCGACGACATGCGCTTCGCTCCGAGCATCGATATCGTCGCCGGGCTCAAGACCCACGGCGTGAAGATCGCGGCCTATGATCCGGTCGCCATGCCCAATGCGCGCAAGGTGCTCAAGGGCGTCCAGTTCACCAAGGACCCCTATGCGGCCGCCAAAGGCGCCGACTGCCTGGTCCTCGCCACGGAATGGCCGGAGTTTAAGAATATCGACTTCAAGCGGATTCTAAAATTAATGAAGAACCCTATCCTGCTCGACGGCCGCAACCTCTACGATCCCGCGAAGATGCGCCGCCTCGGCTTCCAATACCGCTCCGTGGGCCGGCCGTGAAAAAGACGCGCGCCAAACCCCAGCGCATACTGATCACGGGGGCGGCGGGATTTCTCGGCAGCCACCTCGCCGAGCGCTTCCTCGCCGAGGGCCACCAGGTCATCGGCATCGACAACTTCATCACCGGCCGCGTCGAGAACATCGACCGCCTCTTCCAGAACCCGCGCTTCTCCTTTATCCAGCACGATGTAACCAGCTTCATCCACGTGCCGGGCAAGCTCGACGCCGTCCTGCACTTCGCCAGCCCCGCCAGCCCCATCGACTACGCCCACTATCCGATCCCGACGCTCAAAGTCGGAGCCCTCGGAACCCACAAGGTCCTGGGACTCGCCAAGGATAAAGGCGCCGTGTTTATGCTCGCTTCGACTTCGGAGACCTACGGCGACCCGCTGGTCAATCCCCAGCCCGAGTCCTACTGGGGCAACGTCAACCCCATCGGACCCCGCGGCGTCTATGACGAAGCCAAGCGTTTCGCCGAGGCCATGACCATGGCCTACCACCGGTTTCACAAGATGCAGGTACGGATCGTCCGCATCTTCAACACCTACGGCCCGCGGATGCGGAAAAAAGACGGGCGGGCGGTCCCGGCGTTCATGACCCAGGCGCTCAAGAACCGGCCGCTCACGGTCTTCGGCCGGGGGCGGCAGACGCGCAGCCTCTGCTACGTCTCCGACCTCATCGACGGCATCACGCGCCTGCTGCGGTCGCGGATCAACGCCCCGGTCAATATCGGCAATCCCAAGGAGCTCTCGATCCTCGAGCTCGCACAGACCATCAAGCGGCTCGCCGGCTCAAAGTCGAAAATCGTCTTCAAGCCGCTGCCGGTTGATGATCCGCAGGTGCGGCGGCCGGACATTACGCTCGCGAAAAAGGCGCTGCGCTGGTCGCCGAAAGTCGCGCTCGAGGACGGCCTGCGGCAGACCCTTGAGTACTTCCGCAGCTAAGATCTCGATCCTCCTTCCCTGCTTCAACGAAGCCGCCGGCATACCGCGCCTGGAAAGCGTCCTATTTCCCGCCCTCGACCGCCTGGGGGAGCCCTATGAGGTCGTCGCCGTCGATGACGGCTCCACGGACGGGACCGGGCGGGAGCTCGGCGCGCTCGCGCAAAAGGTCCGCCGGCTGCGCGTGCTCACGCACGCCGAGAACCGCGGCCTGGGCGCGGCGCTGCGCACCGGCCTGCGGGCGGCGCGCGGCGAATGGATCGTCTTCCTGGACGCGGACCTGACCTTCCACCCGGAGCTCATCGGCGGCCTGCTGGCGGCGCAGCGCGCGAGCGGTGCCGACTGCGTATCGGGCTCGCCGTTTCTGGACGGCATGCCGGGAGTCCCCTGGAGCCGCCGCCTGCCCAGCATGCTGCTCAACGCATTCTACCGCGGCTTCCTCAGCCGGCGCCTGACCTCGTTCACTCCGATGTTCCGGCTCTACCGGGCCGCGGACCTCCGGTCGATACGGCTCGCCTCCGACGGCTTCGAGATTTCCGCCGAAATCCTGGCGCGGCTGCTGCGCGCCGGACGCACGGTCCGGGAAATCCCGGCGCCGCTGACCGTCCGGACCGCCGGCAGCTCCAAGCTGCGGTGCTGGCGGGAATTAGCCAACCACCTGCGCCTGATCGGCCGCCTTCTCGCCCCCTGACCGGGGCGAAATGAAAACGTAACACCCAGCGGCTAGCATCATTAAGGAAGACGCCGAGCCGGCCGCGCGACGCGGTTCGGCTCTATATATTTCATGGAAAAACAATTCTTCGATCCCGGACAGG
Organism: Elusimicrobiota bacterium; assembly: GCA_043827405.1. GTDB lineage: Bacteria > Elusimicrobiota > Elusimicrobia > UBA1565 > UBA1565 > JBDRPD01. The sequence goes on from JBDRPD010000087.1 coordinate 3,275, forward strand.
TCAACGACGTCGAAACCGCGCGTCTCGCGCTGCGCTGGTCGCTGGAGAAGATCCACGGCCTGCAGTCCGATCTGGAGAAGACCCGGGCGACGGCCCAGGATGCCGTCGAGAAGCTGCGGCTGACAACGGACCAGATCGCCCAGAAGGACGCCGCCATCCTGCGCTGGCAGAACACCATCAAGACCTGGGAGGCCAACTGGAAGGACCATCAGCAGATGGAGGAGGATATCCGGGAGCGCCTCAAGAAAGAACTGGTCCGCGAGGAGAGCGCCCACGATAGCGAAGCCCGCCGCCAGCTCCAGCTGCAGATCGAGGCGCTGCACAAGGAGATCGCCGCCAAGGAATCCTCTATCGGCGAGCTGCGCCGCGAGCTGATCGACGCCGTTAAGAATACCCGCGTTGAGAGCGAAAAGGAAACCCAGGAACTGCTGGCCCACCAGCAGCGCGCGCTCGAGGAAACCAAAGAAAGCCTCATGGAGCGGCTGCGCATCCAGCAGGAGGTCATTCACAAGAAGGAGCGCGACCTCGAGGATCAGCAGCGCCTGCTGGACGAAAAGGTGCAGGCCAAGGAAGCGGAGATTCGCCGCCGCTACGAGCGCCACGAAGACGAGCTGGGCAAGCGCAACCGCCTGGCGCTGGAACGCGCGGAAGTCGAGCTGGGCGAACGCTTCGAGGCGAAGCTGACGCACCAAGAGACCATCCTGCGGCAAAAGGAAATGCAGCTGGAGGAGCGCCGCCAGCGGCTCGAGCAGGAACACGTCAAGCGGATGGATCAGCTGGAGGCCGCGCATCATCACAAGTACGAGAACGAGTGGGGACGGCTGCAGCAGCGGCTCGAAGCCGAGCGCAAGATTCTGGAGGAGCACTACCGCCAGAAGGAGACCGCTCTCGACGCCAATATCCTGCGCCGCAACGAGGAAGTCCAGCAGCACTACCAGAAAACCGAAGACGAGCTGATCGCCAAATATCAAGAGATCCAGAATCAGCTCGTCAAGAAAGAAAAAGAGCTGTGGGCGACGCATCAGAAGCACCTCGACGACTCGCTCGCCAAGAACCGCGAGGCGCTCAACGCCCAGCGCGAGGAACTCGAAGCGGATTTCGCGAAAAAAGAGCAGCAGCTTTTCGATAAGCATAAAGCGCTGGAAAGCGCGTTTGAAAAAAAGGAGCAGGAGCTGTTTGAGCGCCAGCAGGCGCTGCAGGACGGCCTGCGCGGCAAAGAAGAGGAGCTCGTTGGAAAATACCACAAGCTGCAGGCGCTGGCGGCGGAGAAATCCAAGAAAGAATGGGAGGAGCGGACGGCGCAGGTCAACCGCACGCTCGAGGACTACCGTCAGAAAATAGACGCCGAGCGCGCGCAGCTGGAGAACGAATACCGGGGGAAGGAAGAAGCCCTCTTCCAGAACCAGCAGGACCTGGAACGCGAGCGCTCCGTGCTCAAAAAGTCCTTCGACGAACGGCTGCGCGCGCAGACCAAGGAGCTGGAAGAGACCTCCCGCGCCAAAGAGGCGGAGCGGGAGGCGCACCACAAGAGCAGCGTCGCGGCCCTGCGCGAGGCGCACGAGAAATTCGAGCTCGAGACGGAAGCCGCGCACGCCGCCGCGCTCGCCGAGGAACGCGCGCGGACGGCGGCGGAAATTGAGAAGGCCCGCGAGCAGGCCGCCGCAGAGACGGCGAAAACCCGCGACAGCGCGGCCGCCGAAGCGGAAAAGCTGCGCGTCGAAACGGCCAAAGAGATCGCGGCGGCGCGCGCCCAGACGGCGGAAGAACTGGAGGCCGAGCGCCTGAGCAGCGAGACGCACTACAAAAAGCTGCGCCAGGAGCTGTCCCAGGAATTCATCAATAAGGAAGCCGCCCTGCGGCGCGACCTGCAGAACGAGCAGACCCAGTGGCTGCGGGAGCAGGACGCATCGCTTTCCAGCCTGCGCAAAGAACTCGTCGAAAGGAGCCTTAAGGACACCTCGGAGCTCCGGCAGAAATACGAGGAGCGGATGCAGGTCGCGGAAAGCGAGCGCAACGCCAAGCTCATCGATGAGCGCAAAATCCTCAACGCCCAGTTCCAGAAATTGGAAGCGGAGCTCAACGCCCGCTACGAAGCGCGCGTCAAGCAGCTCACCGAAGACATGCGCAAGAAGGAAGCGGAAACCCTCGCCGCCGCGCGCACGGCGCTGGAAGAAGAGCGGGCCAAGGTGGCGGAAGAGAAGGACTCCCTGCGCAGCCATTACCAAGCCCTCTCCGCCAAGCTCACGGCCGCCTTCGACGAAAAGGAGAAAAAGCTGCGCGATGAAATCTTCACCCGCGAAGCCGCGCTGAAGTCCGAAATCGCCGGGAAGGAAGAGTTTTACCGGACGACCTACGAAGAGGCGCTCGCCAAGGAGAAGCAGGAGGCCGAAACCCGCATGGAGCTCCTGGAAAAGAGGCTGCGCGGAAACCTCGCGGCCCGGGAGCGGACGGCGGAAGAGGCGCGCGCCAAGCGCGAGCAGGACTGGGTCGGCGAGCGCGAGCGGCTGCTCAACGAAGAGCGGACGCGGCTCGAGCAGGCCTTCAATCAGAAGGAAGCCGTCCTCGACAACCTGCGCCGCAGCCTGGAGGAAAAGCACGACAACAGCATCCGCGAGCTGGCGGCGGAGCACCATGCCAAACTGCAGCGCCTGGAAGAGACGCAGCAGCAGCACGACCAGGAGATCGAGTCGGCGCGCCTGAAGTTCGCGCTGGACGCCCGCAACCGCGAAAACCAGCTGCAGGAAGCCTTCCGGCTGAAAGAAGAGCAGCTCCGCCGCGCTCTCGACGAGCGCAAAGCCGAACTCGGGCGGCTCGAGTCGGAGTTCCAAGCCCGGTCGATCCAGCGCGAAGCGCAGCTGCAAGGAGAGCTGTCCGCCCGGGAGACGGCCTGGCTCAAAGCCCAGCGCGCCTCGCACGACAAGGAGCGCCGCGAATGGGAGAACGGACGGCAGCGCGAGTGGGACGAGCGCCGCCGGGCGCTCGAAGTCGCCTACCAGCAGAAGTTCAACAAGCTGGAGGAAACGATCCACAAGCGCCAGCAGGAGGTCGAGGCTTCGCTGACGCAAAAAGAGAAGGACCTCATCGTCGCCTACGAGAACCAGCTGTTCAGGGCGCGCGCGGACATGGAGGCGTCCTACCGCGCGCGCGAAGAAGCGCTCGAGCTAAAGTACCTCGAGAACGAGAAGCGGTCCGCCACCGAGCGCGTGGCGCGCGAGAACGCCTGGAGCATGCAGAAGCAGGAAATCGTCGACCGCGAGATCATGCAGCTGCGCAAGGAGTTCACGGAAAAGCAGGAAGAGGTGGCCGGCCTTAAGGAAGTGCAGGAGGCGAAGCACGATGAACGCCGGCAGGCCCTCGAAGCGCAGCACGACAAGCGAACCCGCGACCTGGAGAAGGCTTCAGCGGCCGAGCGCGACGCGGCGCGCACCTTCCTCGAGCGGCGCTCGAAGGAGCTCGAGGACACCTACCGCGAGAAGTTCTCCGAACTGGAGAAGGAAAAGAGCCGGGCCGCGGCCTATCTGCAGCAGAAAGAAAGCGAACTCATCGAACAGCATCAGCATCGCGAAGGCGAGATGCGCAAGGCCTGGGAAATCAAGCAGCTCGAGTTTTCACAGCAGCATGAGGAGAAGCTGCGCAAGCTCGCCGAAGAGCGCGAGTCGCAGCAGCAGGACTACCAGCTCCGCATACGCGAACTCGAGCTCCGGCGGCAGAAGGATCGCCCCCACACCGAAGACTAGAACGTACAAGCTGCGTTTTACCCTGCCGCAGTTTCTGTGCCGGTCGATGACTTCGACCGGCCTGAGCCGCTACTTCGAAGTCGCCGTAAAGACGCCGTCCCAATCGCCGCCGGGCGGCGACTTGCGGCAAGCGGCGATGCGCTCAAGGTAGAGATCGTAGAGCTTCTCCAGCGGGAAATCCATATAGCGCAGCGCATCCACCGCCGCTTCCGCCGCTTCCCACTGCTGCCCGCGGTAGGCCGCGATCAGCGCGGCGTGCGTTTGGGCGAACTTCTTGAACTTGTCGGTCCGCGCCAGCGCTTCGTCGCCCAGCAGCGTAAAGATGTGGACCGGGACCGTCTTGCCTTTCACCTTGATTAGGTCCAGCTCCACCGCCGCGAACTCCGGAACGAGCCGCCGCGTATTATCGCCGATGACGATTTCCACCCCATAGGACTTGGACTGTCCCTCGAGGCGGGAGGCGAGGTTCACGTCGTCGCCCAGCACCGAGTACTCCTGCCGCAGATCCGAGCCCATATTGCCGACGCAGCATTGCCCGGAATTGAGCCCGATGCCGGCGCGAATAGGAATATACTTGCGCCCTTCTTTTTCCGCGTCCCGCGCCCACTGCTCATTGAGCTCGAGCAGCCGCTCGCGCATGGAAAGCGCCGCCCGGCAGGCGTTGGCCGCATGCTGCTCGTCGGTCAAGGGCGCGTTCCAGAACGCCATGATGCAGTCGCCCATATACTTGTCGATCGTCCCCTTGTGATCAAGGACGATATTGGTCATCGGGGTCAGATAGGCGTTGATAAACTGCGTCAGCCCGTGCGCGTCGAACTGCTCCGAGATCGTGGTGAAGCCGCGGATATCGGAGAACATGAGCGTCATCTCCCGCGTCTCGCCGCCCAGCTCCAGCTTCGAGGAATCCCGCGCCAGCTGCTCGACGAGCGCCGGCGACATGTAGCGTCCGAAGGCCAGCTGGATATGCTTTCTTTCCGCTTCCGTGCGCAGGTAGTTGATGAGAGACGACGAGATATAGACCGCGAATACGACGATCGACGGGAAAACCGGGTCGAGCAGCAGGCTCTTTTCCGTAAACGCGTACCAGGAAGCGCCGCCCGCCGCCGCGATTCCGGCGCCGGCGATGACGGCGCTCATGGCGGCGCCGAGCCGCGAGGTAATCGCGATCAGGACGATGCCCAACAGCAGCAGCGTGTAAAATTCGATAAGGTTGGCCCATACGGGCCGCCGGAGAAACTGCTGCAGAAACACCTGCTCGACGATCTGCGCATGCACCTCGACTCCCGGAGCCGTCTGGTTCAGCGGCGTCGCACGCTGATCCTTCAGCCCCGCGGCGCTGGTGCCGAGGAATACGATCCGCCCCGCGAGCAGGCTCTCCTTGTCGAGATCCTTCCAGGCGCGGTCATCCAAAACTTTCCATGCCGGCACGAAGCGCTGCGGCTTATGGCCGCTGTCATAGAGCAGGATTTTTCCCTCGGCGTCGGTCGGCGCCGTCAGACCGACGGCCTCGCCCTCTGCGACGGGGACCTGCCCGAACTCGATGGTGATAATGCCGTTGCCCGCGCCGTAGTCCCACTCGCCATGCCCCCCCCCGGCCCGAACCTTGTAGCCGCGGCTGCCGAGAGCCGCCCGGATCGCCTCCGCCGACAGCGAGGGGTAGACGACGCCGTCCAGCTTAAACATCATCGGGACGCGCCGGATCACGCCGTCCCGGTCCGGCGTATTGCTGAAGTTGCCGTTTCCCGCGGCGCGCTGCTCCAGCAGCGGCAGGGCCACAACGGCGCCGCCGTAATCTTCCGGAATATAGTCCTCGGGCTGTTTTATATCCAGCTCGATATTCCGGTCCTCCCGCTCCCTCCCCGACAGCTCTTCGGCCGTGATAACCGGTCCGCCATCCCGGACCTTCGAGGCGAACAAATATCCCGCCTTAACCTGCGGCCGCGCCGCATTGGTCTGCGGCACCAGCGAATACCCGGTTACCACCGTCCCCTCCGCTATGGCTTGGGCGAAAATCTTATCGTGGTCCGGAAGATCCTTCAGCCGGTCGCGGAAAAAGCGGAACTCATCCGTCTGCGGCAGCTCGCTGGCGATCAAAGCCGGCGAGGTGCGGTCCGGCTCGGCGAAAACGACATCGAAGACCACAACGCCGGCGCCCCCTTCACCGAGGCGACGTATGAGTTTTGCCAGTTTCGTCCGCGGCCACGGCCACTGGCCGACGCGCTCAAGGCTCGCGTCATCGATATCAATGATGCGGACCGGGGCGTCGGCGCGGTAGGGGCGCGGACGCAGCCGCTGATAGGAATCGAATACTCGCGAACGCAGGTCCCGCAAGACGGGCGGATTTATCCACCAAAGACCGACGGAGCAGGCCAGCAGCAGCGTAGGGACGACGCCGTAGGCGTAGAGCCACAGCCGGTCCGGAGTCAGATGGAGCGCATCGGCCAGCCGCCGCATCCAGCGCGAGATACTCGCGAGCATGCGCTCATTCTCCTTTAAATGCCACATAAACTTCAAGCCGCCGGAGTTGACCTCATGCCGGGAAATTAGGACAATTCTGTACTTATCATGCTGCCGTGCGCATCGAGGTCATAATGAACTTACTCCACAAATTTTCCTTCCGTGCCGCGCTGTGTCTGAGCGCAATCCTGCTGGCCGGCGCACCGCTGCAGGCCCAAGACTACGATGATGAGATGGACCGCCCCGAGACCGCGACCGCGGCTCAGGACCAGGCGGTCAGCGCCGCCGAAACGGCGGACGAACACCGCGTCGCAGAAGGCGCCGGCGGCATCACCTACGACGAGGTCCTGGCCGATCCCGACAATATCGAGCTCAACTACAAATACGCCAAAGGCCTGATAGCAAGCGGCAACCTCCGCACGGCGGCCGCGACCCTGGAGCGCATTCTTATGGTCGATCCCGCCCTGCCGAAAGTGCGGCTGACCTACGCCGTCGTCCTCTACCGGCTCGACAACCTGCCGGAGGCGCGCCGGGAGCTCAATACGCTCAAGGACCTCCCCATGCCGGCCAGCCTGCAGCAGGAAATCCAGGAGTATCTCAAGCGCATCCAGCGGCGCCAGCGGCACACCAATGTCAGCGGCCGCCTCGGTCTCGGCTACCAGTACGACTCCAACCGCAACGCCGCGCCCAAGTCCGGCCAGCGCCTGTTCGGCGGCACCCCCATCAACCTGACCACCGGCCACAAGGAGCAGGACACGAGCGTTATTGTCCTGGCGCAGGCCGGCCTGACGCATGACCTGGGCCTGCAGGGCGGGCATACTTTGCTCGCCAACTTCAGCCACTACCGCGCCGAGCAGACCCAGGTGGATACGCTCGATTTCCAGGCTTTTAACTGGGACTTCGGCGGCACGATTAAATCCGCCCGGTACGGGAACCTCACTCCGCGCGCGGTATTCGGCTATATCAGCCTGCATGAGAACACCTATTTGCGGTCCCGCGGCATGGACTTCGCCTATGAGCGGCCCATCAATGACCGCTGGACGGCATTTTCCAACCTCGGCCTCCAGTTCCAGGAGTTCATTAACGGGCCGGACGTCCCGCAGGCCGTCGATCGCACCGGCCCGCAAACGGATTTCAGCCTGGGCAGCAATATCCTCCTAAACCCGCGCATGCGGCTGACTTTGCGCTACCAGTATTTAATAAAGGACGCGCGCCGGAACTGGAACGCTTATCACCGCCATGCGCTGCATGCCTCGCATGCCTGGGTCCTGGGCAAGGGGATGTTCCTCCTGACATATCTCACCCTCAGCAAGGACGTCTACAACGAGCCTGACCGCGCCGTTTATCCCGACCGCCTGCGCAAGGACAACTCCACCCGCAACGGCTTCACCTTCGGCGTGCCGCTGGGGATGCTCGGCCGGCCCTTCAAGGATCTGCTCTGGACTTTGAACTGGGAGTTCTACCAGTCCGACTCGAACCTCATCAGCTACACCTACAAGAACCACAAAGTCAACACCATGTTCACCTACCGGTTCGACTACTAAAGGCAGACGGAGACCACTATGAAATCAATCACCCTTTCTCTATGCACCTTATGCGCACTGCTGCTGTCTTCCGGCGGCGCATCGGCCGCGCTGACGCGCATCGGCGCGGCGGGCGGCGTCTCCGGCCAGGTCCTGGCTCTCGCCCCGCAGGCAACCGACGCCCGCGTTATGAAGAGCGGCAAAGTGGTCTACTCCAAAGACCGGGTTACCACCGACGCCCGCGGCCGCATGCAGGTGATGCTTCTCGACCAGACCGTCTTCACCCTGGGACCGAACACCGAGATCGTGCTCGACGATTTCGTCTACGATCCGGTCAACACCTCCGCCAATAAGGTCAGCGCGCGCGTCTCCAAGGGCGTATTCCGCTTCGTGACCGGCAAGATCGCGCGCCAGAAGCCCTCCAGCATGAAGGTCAAGCTGCCGGTCGGCACCATCGGCATCCGCGGCACCATAGCCGCCGGCCGCACCGACGGCAAGACCGCGACTGTGGCCCTGCTGGGCCCGGGCGGCCAAAACAACGCCGGCGAGAAGGCCGGCGCGATCTCGGTTTCCAACGCCGGGGTAACGGTCGAGATCACGCGCCCCGGCTACGGCACGGATATCGGCGGCCCCGGCATCCCGCCGACCCCGCCCTTCAAGCTCTCGAATGAACAGCTGAGCAGTCTCGACGTGGCGCCCAAGGCCGAGGCGGGCGGCGGCGAAGGCGATGAGCCGGCCGCCGGCGGCAAGAGCGCGACGGAAGAGTCCGGGCAGGATACCGCCGCCGCGCAGGGCGATTTGACGGAAACCGGCAGCACCGGTGAACTGGCGAGCAGCGTCAGCGATGTCAGCAACGAAGCGGCGCAGGAAGCGGCCCAAACCTCCGCCTCCGACGGCGACGCCCAGTGGACGGATATCCGAACCATCCCCACCGGCTCGGGCTACTTCAGCGGGAGCGGGAATTACACCTGCACCGGGGGCAGCGGCTGCTCCAGCGGCGGCAGCGGCTCGTTCTCCTCCTACGTCGACGTCAGCTTCACCAACAACACCATCACCAATGTCAGCTTTTCGCTCAGCGGCACCATAACCGCTTCCACCAGTCTGTCCGGCGGCCCCATACCCTTCGGCAGCAGCGGCGTCGCAACCCAGACCTTCAACGGGAGCCAGGTCGGAGACTTCGCCAACACCTCGGTCACCTTCCTGAACTCCGGGGGATCGGTGGGCAATCAGATGCGCTTTGATATGCAGTACAGCGGCGTCGCAGGAACCCTGGACTCCGGCGCGACGGCCGTCGGAAACTATACCGCCAGCGGCGGCTGATCGCCTGTGGAATTCATTCATTTTGCTAGAATAAATGGATGAATTCCGCCGGCCAACGCGACGAACGCCCTTGGGGGAGCTGGGAAATCCTGCTGGAAGAGCCGACGTATAAGGTAAAGCGCATCATCGTCAAGCCCGCCGCGAGGCTCAGCTACCAGCGGCACAGCAAGCGGCAGGAACATTGGGCGGTGGTGCAGGGGAAGGCCGTGGCGACGCTCGACGGGAAAGACATCCCGCTCGCGGCCGGAGAGCATATCGACATACCCCAGGGCGCCGCGCACCGCATAGCGAATCCCGGCGCGCAGCAAATGGTTTTTATTGAAGTCCAGCTGGGCTCTTATTTCGGAGAGGACGACATCGAGCGCCTCGAAGACGATTACGGAAGGGAGGGAACGACCGCATGACCGGCGATTGGGAAGCGTTTTACCGCAAGGATGTCTCCGAGAAACTCGACTGCTTCACGCGCAACGGCCGCCTCTTCGACTGCCTGTTCTCCCAGCAGTTCGACCGGGGCCTGCTCGACCGTCTCATCCTCCTGGCCGACCACATGCGGCGGATCACAAAAGTCCGCGCCGGCGACGACTTCCTCCGCCTCCTGCTCGCCAACCGCCGGGCCATGCTCTACTTCTCCCAGCCTTCGACCCGGACCTTCCTGTCCTTCATGAGCGCCTGCCACATCCTCGGCATCCGCGTGCTTGAAATCCGCGACCTCAAGACGTCTTCCCAGGTTAAAGGCGAGTCGGTCGAAGACACCATTCGGACTTTCTCCAGCTACGTCGACCTCATCATCATGCGCCACCACGAGCCGGGCCTGGTCGAAAAAGCGTCCTGGACCCTCAACGACCATCCCCGCCCGGTCCCCGTCATCAACGCCGGCTCGGGCGCGGACCAGCATCCGACCCAGGCGCTCCTCGATATTTACTCGCTCAACCGCTACCTGCCGGGAGGTCTCGACGGCAAGCACGTCGTGATGTGCGGCGACCTGCGGCGTGGACGCACAGTGCGCTCGCTCTCCTATCTCCTGAAGAACTACCGCGGCGTCCGCATCACCTACGTCGCCCCGGAGTCCTTCCGCATGGAAAGCGACATCCTGGACTTTCTCAAGCGCCACCATATCCCGTTCACTGAAACCGAAGACCTGGAGTCGACCTACCCGGATGCGGACGCCATCTACATGACCCGCATCCAGGACGAGCACGACAAGAACGGCGAATCGCGCGGCGTAGACTACAGCCCCTTCCACTTCCGCCCCGAACACCTGAAAAAAATCGGGCCCGACACCATCCTGCTGCACCCGCTGCCGCGCCGCGAGGAAATCTCTCCCGAGGTCGACCGCGATCCGCGCGCCGTCTATTGGCGGCAGGAGCGCAACGGCATGTGGATCCGCGCCTCGCTGATCGCCCTGGTTTTCGGGCTGGAAGACAAAATTCTGAACTTCTCCGCCCCCGCCGAGACGGCGGCCGCAGGAGCCCGATGAGATCAGAGCGCCCGCTCGCCGCCGCCGCCCTAGCGGTCCTGCTCCTCATGGGAACGGCGAAGCCGGCGCTCACGGTCCGCCCGATCAAGATACCGGCGCCCGAGTTTCCGCCGGGCCTGGCATGGATCAACTCGGTCGCCTTCAACCTCGAACGCCTGCGGGGAAACCGCGTGGTCATGGTCACGTTCATCAACACGATGACCGCGGCCTCCGTCCGCACCTTTCCGCACCTCAACCGCCTGTGGGACCGCTACAACCAAAAAGGGCTGATGATCATCGGCGTGCATACGCCCGATTATGATTTCGACCGGGACCCGCTCTCGATCAAGGACGTCATCGAGCGCAACAAGATACGCTTCCCCGTCGTCATCGACGGCAGCCGTCAAATATGGAAATCCTACCGTAATGAAGGCTGGCCCGCGCACTACCTGATCGACCATAAAGGCCGGATCATTCACGACCGCCTCGGCGAAGGCGGCTTCGCGGAGTTCGAGGATGAGATTCTGCAGGCGCTGCGCAAGCTCCGCCGCTACCGCCCGGCCAAGAACTACGTCATCCCGCCGGATCCGGTCCGCAAGGGCTGCGGCAAGGCGACCGCCGGTTTCTATCTCGGGTCGCGCCGCGGCAGCGAACTCAAGAAGATCCGCGCCGACCGAAGCCGCGCCCTGGTGGATGTACGCGACGGCGAGATCGCGGCGGCCGGCCGCTGGTCGACGGAGCTCGATGCCGTCCGCTCGAAGGAGGACGCCGAGACCCCGACCGACGACCTGCGCCTGCGCCTGATCTACCACGGGACGGAGTGCTTGACGGTGCTGACGCGGACCAGCCGCGAACCGGCGCGCGTCTACCTTAAACAGAACAACCTCTGGCTGCATTCCGGGAACGGCGGCAAGGATGTCGTGTGGGACGACGACGACCGCAGCTACATCCTGGTCGACAAACCGCGCCTCTACAATATAACCCGCAACAAGAAGGAAGAGCTCTTCGAGCTGAGCTTCTATCCCGCCCGGGCCGGAGTGGGCTTCGCCAGCTTCGAGTTCTCGGACCAATGCCAGACCGAGGCCGCCAAGCCCCGATGACCGAGCCCCCCCGCCTGCCTCCGGCGTTCGACCGCCAGCGCCTGATCCAGTACTTTTTCTTTGCGGTCTTCCTGCTCCTGCTGTGGCAGGTGGTACGCATCCTGATGCCGTTCTATCTGGCGCTGCTGGGCGCGGCGCTGCTGGCGCTGCTTACCTATCCGCTGCACGCCTGGGTGGCCCGCCGCCTATGGCGCTCCCCAAGCATCGCGGCCGGCATCAGCACCACCGGCATTTTCACCATCGTCGTCATCCCCGTACTGCTGTTCGGCTGGATATCCATCAAGGAAACCTCGAAGATCTACCCCGTGGTGCGGGACTGGGTCCAGGAGGCGGACTTCTCCACCCCCCGGCCCGTCTACGACTACCTCCCGCCGCAGCTGGCCGCGATGGGACGCCGCGCCGCGGATTTCGCCAGGCGCTGGAACATCGACCCCAAAAAGATATTCCTTGATAATCTCGACCAGCTCAGCAGCGGCATGACGGGACTCGCCAAAGCGCTCATTAAAAATACCCTGTTTCTTCTCTTCAACATCTTAATCCTGACCTTTACCTTGTTCTTCTTCCTGCGCGACGGGCCCTTCATCATCCGGCGCGCGGTGGAACTGGTGCCCATGGCGCCGCGCAACAAGCACGCGATCGTCCACCGGATTCAGATCACTCTGTCCGCGGTAATCCGCGGCGTATTCGTAGTAGCGGTGGTAGAGGGGATTCTGGCCAGCCTGGGTTTCGCCCTGCTCGGCGTTCCGTTTCCGGTCTTTCTCGGCCTCCTGACCTCCTTTCTCGCCCCGATACCCTTCTTCGGCCCCGCGAGCATCTGGATCCCCGTATCCGCGGGGCTGTTTATCAGCGGTGCGTACACCTCCGCGATCTACGTCTTCTTGTGGGGTTTATGCGTGGTGAGCGTCATCGACAATTTCCTTCGACCGCTGCTGGTCAGCGCGGACGCCAAGCTCCCCATCCTGCTCCTGTTTTTCGGAATGATCGGAGGCTTGAAGGTCTACGGCGTCACCGGCGTTGTGCTCGGTCCGCTCACGATCGCGCTGCTGCTGGCCTTCATCAATATCTACCGGCGCGAATACCGCTGGCTCATACATCCCACCAAGCAAGGTTGACATGAAATTTAACGAACTATCGATACATCCCGATCTCCTCAAAGCGGTCACCGCGATGGGCTTCGAGAAGCCCACGCCGATCCAGCAGCAGGCGATTCCTCCCGCGCTCGAAGGACAAGACATCGTCGGCTCAGCGCAGACCGGCAGCGGCAAAACCGTCGCCTTTGCTCTCCCGCTGCTCAACCGGCTGCTGACCAAAGAAGCCCGGAACAAGAAAACGGTCCGCGCCGTAATTCTGGTGCCGGTGCGCGAGCTGGCCGCGCAGGTAGAGGCCGTGCTGGCCGAGTGCGGGCAGTTCACCAAGCTGAAGACGACTTTAATCATGGGCGGCGCTTCCTGGCCGCAGCAGGTGAAGGCGCTCAATGACGGCATCGATATCGTGGTCGCCACCCCCGGCCGCCTGCTCGATCACCTGCAGAACAACCGCGGGTTTCACCTGCGCGACTGCGAATTCCTCATTCTCGACGAAGGCGACCGGATGCTGGACATGGGGTTTCTCCCCGACATCCAGCGCATCCTGCAGCAGCTCTCCGCCGACCGGCAGACGCTGGTTTTTTCGGCCACTATCCCGCCGGAGATCGCAGCCATCGTCAAAAAGTTTCAAAAAAACCCGACCCGCATCAAAATCGACCCCACCCACGCGCCCGCGGAAGGGGTCCGGCAGCGGATCTTCCCCATCACCGAAAGCCAAAAATGCGACCTTCTGGTCGCCCTGATCGAGCACTTTAAAATAAAGGCGGCGCTGGTGTTTACGGCGACCAAGCGCCGGGCGGATATCGTGCAGAACATTCTGCAGAAAAAGGGCTACGCCGCCGCCGCCCTGCATTCCGACCTGGCGCAGAACCTGCGCACCAAGACCCTGCAGGCCTTTCGCGACAAGAAAACGCGCATCCTTGTGGCGACCGATATCGCGGCCCGCGGATTCGACATCCGCCACGTCAGCCATGTCATCAACTACGACGTGCCGACCTTCAACGAAGACTACCTGCACCGCATCGGGCGGACCGCGCGGGTATTCACCGTCGGCGACGCCTTCACCCTCATGAACCCGCAGGAAAAAGGCGAGGTCGAGTCGATCGAGCGCTTTCTAAAGATGACTATCGAGCGCTGCGCGCTCGAGGGCTTCGACTACGACGTGCCCCCGAACCTCAAAGCGTACAAGGCGCCGTACCAGACCCGCTTCCGCATGCCGAAACGGAGCTTCAAGAAAGGGCGGAGCCGCCCGTTCTAGTGGGCGGCGCCCCGCTTCTGGCCGCCGCTTTGCTGCTGACGGCCTGCGTCCGCTCCGCTCCTCCGGACCCCGCTTCCGGCGAGCGCTTTATCGATATCAGCGAACTGGACCCGAGCATCGCCGTCGACATCCGCTACGCCACCGCCGACAACTTCACGCGGACGGTCCTCTATCCCGTCAACCGCTGCGCGCTGCGCCGCCGCGCGGCGCAAGCGCTGGTGCAGGTGCAAAAGGAACTGCGCAGCGGCGGGCTGGGGCTGAAGGTATGGGACTGCTACCGGCCGCTATCGATCCAGAACAAGCTGTGGGAGCTGGTGCCGGATCCGCGCTACGTGGCCGATCCCAAGCGGGGCTCGCGGCACAACCGCGGCGCGGCCGTCGACGCGACGCTCGTCGACCGGTCCGGCCGCGAGCTGGAGATGCCGACGGGCTATGACGATTTCAGCGAGCGAGCGCACCGGGACTACGCGGCGGCCGCGCCCGCCGCGCGCAAGAACAGCGAACAGCTTGCACGGGTTATGGAGAAGCACGGCTTCACCGGGCTGCGGACCGAATGGTGGCACTTCGACTTCGCCGGCTGGCGGGAGTACGACGTGGAGGACCGCCCGCTGGAAGCGCTATGACCGGCGACCGCATAACGCGTCTGACCGCGCGGCTCCTGAACGCGCCGCTGCGCGAATCCTTCGAGATCGCCACCGGCGGCCAGGCGCGGGCCGCCAACGTGCTCGTCGAATTGCGGCTCGCCGACGGGACCCGGGGCTACGGCGAATGCGCGCCCTTCCCCGACTTCAACGGCGAGACCCAGACGCGGACCCTGCGCGCCGTCCGCGCCCAGGCGGGGCTGCTCACCGGCCGGCGTGCCGCGTCCGCCGGAGCGCTCGCTAAAGAACTGGCCGAGCGTCTGCCCCGCTGCGGCGCCGCCCGTGCGGGCCTGGAGATGGCTCTGCTCGACGCCTGGTCCCGCTGCCGGCACTTCCCCCTGCGGGTCTTTTTCGGCGGCGCCGAAACACGGCTCGCCACCGACATCACCATTCCGATCACCCCCAGCGAACACGCCCGGCGCAGCGCCCGGCGCCACGCCCGCTGCGGCATCAACACGCTCAAGATCAAGATCGGCCGCGACGCGGACGAAGACCTGGAACGAATCGCGGCGGTGCGCGACGGCCACCCGCGGGCCCGCCTGCTCCTGGACGCCAACGGCGGCTATGACGCCGACGGCGCCCTGCGCCTGCTGCGCCGCCTCTCCCGCCTCGGCATACGCCCGGCGCTGTTCGAGCAGCCGGTACCGCGGGAGGACCTGGCCGGCCTGCGGATCGTCTCCCGCCGCATACCGGTGGCGGCCGACGAAAGCGCCTCCTCGCTGCGCGACGTGCTGCGGCTGGCGCGCCGCAAGGCAGTCCAGGTCGTCAACATCAAGCCCATGAAATGCGGGCTGTTTGAAAGCCTGGATATCGCGCGCACCGCGCGCGCGGCGGGCATGAAGCTGATGATCGGCGGCCTCGTGGAATCGCGGCTGGCGATGACCTGCTCCGCGCATTTCGCGGCCGGGCTCGGCGGCTTCAGTTTTGTGGACCTGGACACGCCCCTGTTCTTCACCCGCGACCCCATGCGCGGCGTACCCATACGCCGCGGCGGCGTCTACGACCTGAGCCGCGTACGGGCCGGCATCGGCGTCGTCCCCAAATAAAAATAATAAGATACCCCATGAGAAAAACGCTATTGTGCTCCGCCGTCCTGCTCGCTTTGCCGCTGGCGCTCTGCGCCCGAGCCTCCGCCGCCGTCGACCGCGGCAAGATCATCGAGCATGTCCGCCGAAAGTTCAGCACGCCGAACAGCTACACCCTCAAGATCGGCGACCTGAAGCCGGCGGCGCTTGCCGGCTACCTTAAGGGCAGCATAACCATTGAGGCCAAGGGCTCCAAATCAGTGCGCGACATCCACATATCCGAGGACGGCCGCTACTACTTCCTGGCGCCGCTCTTCGATGTCCGGCCCTCCGGCTTTCCCGGCCTGCAGATCGTTACGGCGGCCAAAGACCAGCCCGCGCCGCCGCCGATATACCTGTCCCCGGACGGCAAGCACCTCTTCCTGGGAAACGGCACCGGGGCGCCGCAGGACAGCCTGATCGAGCCGGACGAAGCGAACCGCGACAAGATCAGCCTCAAGGGCGTCCATGCCGCGGGACCGGCGAACGCTCCGGTCACCCTGGTCGAATACTCCGACATGCAATGCCCCTACTGCAAAATGGCGCATGATCTGCTCGACGAAAAACTAAAGCAGGCCTATGGCGACAAGGTCCGCCGGATCTTCAAGCACTACCCTCTGCGCAATATCCATCCCTGGGCCCATGACGCCGCCGTCGCCGTTTCCTGTGCCGGCATGCAGAGCGGCGATGGCTATCACGCACTCATTAGCGGCTTCTTTCGCGAGCAGAAACAGATCACGCCGCAAAACCTGCGGGGAAAGGCTCTCGGCTTTGCCGCCGAGGCCAAGCTGAAGATCGAGCCGTACACGCTCTGCCTCGACAAGAAAGAATCCGCGAAGCTCGTCGAAGCCGATATCGCGGAGGGCGACAGGCTGCAGGTTGAGTCCACTCCCTCGATATTCATTAACGGCCGCAAACTCCTCAACGCCTTGGACTTCCAGGCCATCAGCGAAATTATCGACGAGAAGCTGGCGGAGCGCAAAGCCCCGTAAAATCCGCCGGCGCCGGCGGGCTAGCCGGAACGCGTCAGGCGATCGTTAATGCGGCGCCGCAGCAGCACGAGCTTCTCGGGATCTACCGACCGCTCCGCTTGGGCGCACACGGCTTGAGATATCCGCTCCAGCTGGCGGCTATAGCGTGCGCAACTGCCGCACATCATCAGGTGCATGCGCACGATGAGCTTGGTTATCCAGGAAGCATTATCGAACTCTCCGTTCGTCGACCGCCTGGCCAGCTCACGGCAGTTTGTCAGAATCATCTAAGAAGTAAGTGCCGCCGCCCTCCGGGATATTACACCAAGCCCGGGAAAACGCCGCAGCCCCTGTAATGTTTTCCCGCGCGTCGGCACTTACGGATAGCCCCGCCCGGCCGGAAATTTGCGAGAATCCTGGAACAGCCGGAAACCCAAACATGCCTCCGCGCGCAGCCCTCCTCATGCTTGCCATGCTTTGCGCGGCGTTCGCGTCCGGCGCCCCGCTGCTTCCCGCGGAACCCGCCTTCTCCGGCGGCGCCCTCCCGGACGGCTGGGAGGCGCTGACGTTTAAAAAAATCCCCCGGCATACCGTCTACCGCTGGTCGCGAAGCGAAAGCGCCATCCACGCGGTAAGCCGCGACTCGGCCTCGGGCCTGATCCGGCGCCTGTCCGTCGATGCCGGCGCGGCCCCGATTCTGCGCTGGCGCTGGCGTGTTTCCGGAATAGTGGAACGGGGAGATGCCCGCAGCAAAGCCGGCGATGACTACCCCGCCCGTCTCTACATAACCTTCAAGTACGATCCCAAACGCACCGGTTTAGGGACCCGCATGAAGTACGGTCTAGCGAAGACGCTTTACGGCGAGTACCCGCCGCACGCCGGAATCAACTACATCTGGGCCAATAAGCTGCCGCGCGGCACGACGATCGCCAATGCCTATACCGACCGCGTCAAGATGGTGGCGATACGCTCGGGTGAATCGGAAGCAGGCAAATGGCTGCGGGAGGAGCGCGACATTGTGCGGGATTACCGCGAGCTCTTCGGCGAGGAGCCGCCGCCGATCGCCGGCATCGCCATCATGAGCGACACCGACAATACCCACGGCAGCGCCGAGGCCTGGTACGCCGACATCGGGCTATTTCCCCGGCCGGTGAAACAATGAACGGCCCGGCAGAAGCCGTCCTGCAGCTGCTGGCCGCGATGGATATCCTGGGCGCCTGGGCGCCGGCGGCTTTCATCGGCGCCTATATTCTGGCGACCGTGCTGTTGGTGCCCGGCACGCTCCTGACTCTGGGCGCGGGACTGCTCTTCGGCGTGGTTATGGGCAGCGTCTATGTCTCGATCGCCTCGACTTTGGGAGCCGCCGCCGCGTTCCTCATCGGCCGCTATCTCGCCCGCGGCTGGATCGCGCGGAAAATCGCGGGCAGCGCAAAGTTTAATGCCATCGATGAAGCCGTCGCCGCCGAGGGCTGGAAGATCGTCGGTCTCGCGCGGCTTTCACCCATCTTCCCGTTTAATGTCCTCAACTACGCCTGCGGTCTCACCCGCGTCTCGTTCAAGGACTACATCCTCGCCTCCTGGGCCGGCATGCTGCCGGGCACTGTTTTGTACGTCTATCTCGGCTCGATCACGAGCGACCTCGCCGCTCTCGGCGCGGGAACCGGACAGAAAACCCCGGCCCAGTGGGCGCTGACGGTCGTCGGTCTCATCGCGACCGCGGCGGTTACTATCTATATCACCCGCATCGCCCGCACCGCGCTGAAGCAAAGGATAAAAATATGACCGCTGCGCCGCTGCTTATACCGCTGGATGAGCACAACAAAGCCTGCCTCGAAAACGTGCATCCGCCGGACTGGATCAACCCCGAGCCCGCGGGCCGCTACAATCTCGTCGTTATCGGCGCCGGCACCGCGGGGCTGATCACCGCCATCGGCGCCGCCGGGCTGGGCGCCAAGGTCGCGCTCATCGAGCGCCATTTAATGGGCGGCGACTGCCTCAATGCCGGCTGCGTGCCGTCCAAGGGCCTGCTGCGGGCCGCGCGCGCCGCCGCCGACGCGCGGCGCGCCGGCGAGTTCGGCGTGCGGACCGGCCCGGTGGAGGTAGATTTCCCCAAGGTCATGGAGCGGATGCGCCGCCTGCGCGCCGGCATCAGCAAAAACGACTCCGCCCGGCGCTTCACCGAAGCCGGCGTCGACGTCTTTATCGGCGACGGGAAATTCACCGCTCCCGGAGAAATCGAAGTCGCCGGCAAAACGCTCCGCTACGCCAAAGCGGTCATCGCGACCGGAGCCCGCGCCGCCGCGCCGCCGATCCCGGGGATCAACGACACCGGCCATCTCACCAACGAGACGGTCTTCTCGCTGACCGAGCTTCCCAAGCGCCTGCTGGTGGTGGGCGCCGGACCGATCGGCGTCGAGCTGTCCCAGGCCTTCGCCCGCTTCGGCTCCGAGGTGCACCTGCTGGAGGCGGCCGGCCAGATACTTATCCGCGAGGACAAGGACGCGGCGAAGATCGTCGAACAGGCGCTGCTGCGCGACGGGGTAAACATCATCTCCGGCTGCGCCGTCAAAAAGCTCGCGCACAAAGACGGCGGCAAGGTCGTCGAGCTCGACTGCGGTAACGGCTGCCGTGAAATCCCTTTCGACGAGGTGCTCATTGCCGTCGGCCGCGCGCCGAACGTCGACGGTATGGGTTTGGAAAAAATAGGCGTCGAGTTCGACTCCCGCCTGGGAGTAACGGTCGACGACACCCTGCAGACAACGAATCCGGACATCTACGCGGCCGGCGACGTCTGCAGCCGCTACAAATTCACGCACACGGCCGACGCGCTCGCCCGGATCGTCATCCAGAACGCGCTCTTCGGCCTGCCGGGTCTCAAGAAGAAAGCCAGCGCCCTCACCATCCCTTGGTGCACTTACTCCGATCCCGAGATCGCCCACGTCGGGATATATGAGAAAGACGCGGCGGCGGAAGGCCTCCGGGTGCGAACCTTCATGCACGGCATGGCGGACGTGGACCGCGCCGTCCTTGACGGCGACACCGCAGGCTTCGTCAAGGTGCATGTTGAGGAGGGGACGGACCGCATCCTGGGAGCCACGGTGGTGGCCCGGCATGCGGGCGATATCATCAGCGAACTGACTCTGGCGATGACGGCCGGTGCCGGCCTGGGGGTGATCGCCGGCACCATTCACCCTTATCCGACGCAGGCCGAAGCCGTCAAGCGCGTCGGCGATGCCTATAGCCGGACCAAGCTCACCCCGGTGGTAAAAAGCCTGTTCGGACGCTGGCTCGCCTGGAGCCGCTGACGCCAGCCGCTATTTCTTGGCGTGCGTCCCGTCGCAGTACGGAGGCTTTCCCGACTTGCCGCAGCCGCACCACGCGATCTGAATATCCTCAGTGACTTCCACAACCAGGGGAATCTTGCCTTGGCCCTTGGTCTTATGGGAGCCGTCGCAGTACGGCCGCTTGGCGCTTTCGCCGCAGGCGCACCAGGCGTACTTTCCTTTTTTCTCCTGCTTGACGAACGGTCCATCTTGAAATGCCACGCGCCCTCCCTACTTCTTCTCCAGCAATTTCCTCACCACCGCTAAATCATTTGTGGGCATCTCGCAGGTGAAATCCGCGCAGATATAGGCCGTCGCCTTATCCGCGATCGGCACCATGCCCTTGAGGATGGGAAGGCGTTTCGCCAGCCGCTCATGCACCTCGCCGGGCGGGACGACCAGCAGGATCTTGGCCGGCATATAGCGTGAGTGCACGATGCGCAGCATCTCACGCAGTCCAGGATCGTCCAGCTTCCCCGCCAGGATAATCTGCCGCGGCTTGGTCGAGGCGAAGTCGGCGGCGGCCATCAGCTGCGGCAGGGTCTGCGGGTGCTCGCGCAGCTGCGTGCCGAAGCGCTTAAGCGTCAGCCCAGCGGCTTGCTTGAAATCTTCCCGCTGCGCCAGCTGGCTCAGACGCAAAAGATTGAGCGCCGCGATCGAGCTCGCCGCGGGCTCCACATTGTCGGAATCCTCGATCATGCGGGTCAGCAGATGCGGCGCGTCGCCGGCGGCCGTCATGAAGCACCCGCCTTTATCCGCGTCGCAGAAGTCCCGCTGCAGCGTCTCGGTGAGCTCTATCGACCAGTCGAGCCAGTCGGGGTCGAAGGACGCCTCATAAAGATCGAGCAGCCCCTGCGCCAGGAAGGCGTAGTCGCCGGCCATGCCCGGAATCTTGCGCTCGCCGCCGGCCCAGCGCCGGTACAGTTTTTTATTCTTGGCGTCATAAAGCCGCGCGCGCAGAAAACGCGCCGCTTTCTCGGCCGCCGCCAGGTAGCGCTCGTCTTCCAGCACCTGATAGCCGCGCGCCAATGCGGTGAGCATCAGCCCGTTCCAGGAGGCCAGCACCTTGTCGTCGAGGCCCGGACGGGGACGCTGGGCGCGCGCCGCGAGCAGGGTCTTGAGCGCCCGCTTGAGCGCCCGCCCGACGGCGCGCTCGCTGACGCCGAACTTCGCGGCCGTCTCGGCCGGGGTGTGCTCGGCGTAGAGGATATTCTTCCCGGCGAATTCCCCGTGCGGATCCTCGGGGGCGTTGCCGTTCGGGCGCACCCCATAGCGGTAGGCGAACATCGGGGCGCCGTCGGCGAGCAGCGCGGAGAGCTCATCCGCCGTCCATAAATAGAACGCCCCCTCGGCCTTATGCTCGCGGCCCGGCTCCGGGGGCAGGCTGTCGGCGTCTTCCGCCGAGAAGAACCCGCCCTCCGTATGGGTCATATCCCGCAGCACGTAGTCCAAAGTTTCGGCGGCAACGCGCGCCAGCTCGGGGTTCCGGCTTGCCTGATAGGCTTCAAGGAAATTGGCCGCGAGCTGGGCGTTGTCGTAAAGCATCTTCTCAAAATGCGGTACGCGCCAAGCGCCGTCGACCGAATAGCGCGCGAAACCGCCGCCCACGTGATCATAGATGCCGCCCCGGGCCATGCGCAGCAGGGTGCCCTCGACCATCTCAAGCGCCCGCTTGCTGCCGGTGCGGGCGTAGTAGCGCAGGAGGAAATTCTGGCGCACCGGCAGCGGAAACTTTGGGCCGCCTTCGCCGAAGCCGCCGTGCTCGGCGTCGAAGTTATCGTTGTAGAATTCGAAAAGCCCCTCGATCCAGGCGGGCTCGAAATCGGCTTCCCGGCCGCTCACCGCCGCACTCACCTGCAGCGCCCGCGTCAGGCGCTCGGCATCTTCGCCGATCCGCTCGCGCTCCTCGCCCCACAGTTTGGCGATTTTCTCCAGCACGTCGGGGAAGCCCGGCCGGCCGGACACGGAACGCGGCGGGAAATAGGTACCGCCAAAGAACGGCTTGCGGTCCGCGGTCATCCAGATCGACAGCGGCCAGCCCCCGCCCCAGCCCGCGCCGTTGGCCAGCGTCATATAGATCTTGTCAATGTCGGGCCGCTCCTCGCGGTCGACCTTGATCGAGACGAAATGCTTATTGAGCAGCGCGGCGATATCCGCGTCGGTAAAGGACTCCCGCTCCATGACATGACACCAGTGGCAGGTGGAGTAGCCGATCGACAGGAAGATCGGTTTGCCCTCAGCGCGCGCCTTCTTGAAGGCCGCCTCGCCCCACGGGTACCAGTCGACGGGATTGTCCGCGTGCTGGCGGAGATACGGGCTCTGTTCGGCGGCCAGCCGGTTCTTCTTGGACCGCTTCATCTTCTTCTCCTGGGGCCGGCCCGCCGGGACCACGTTTTCGAATGCCGTCATCGGCGACTGCTGCGCAGCGATAGGCTCGGCGGCTTCCGTTACGGGGAGATAGCGCCACGCCACAATGCCCAGAGCGACGGAGAGTCCCAGCACAGCGCATGCGCCGGTTCCGTATTCCGCTTTCCGGCGGCTCTTTTCCTTCCCCCGCGCCACGCCCGCTCCGCTAAATCTTGCCGTGCTTGCCGGCCAACACCTCTTCGATCACCTGCTTAAGCATCGGGTAGTTGGCGCCGCGGATGAGGTGTCCGTTGACCACAAAAGCCGGCGTGCCGCTGATCCCCAGCGCTCCGGCCTCCCTGGCGTCTTTATTGACCTTGGCCAGCGTCTCCTGCTTGTCGTAGCAGGCATTGAACTTTTTCTTATCGAGCCCGGCTTCCTTTACGAAGCCCTCCAGCTTATCCTCGTAATTGGCCGATGATATCTGCTGCTGGTTCTCGAAAAAGGAATCGTGGAGCTGCCACAGCTTTTCGTTGCTCTGCAGGCCGGCGCATTCGACCGCCATGGCGGCGGGCTCGGCCCAGGGATGGATGCTAACCAGCGGCATGGACTTGTAGACCCAACGCACCTTCTTGGGGTAGTCCTTCATCACGCGGTCGACCATCATGCGGTAGCCGCGCGTGCAGAAACCGCACTGAAAGTCGGTATACTCGACCACCACGATCGGGGCGTCCTTGGGCCCTCGCGTCCCGGCGTCCTTGAGGTTGATAAGCTTGAGCCGCTCGTCATCCGGATGGATCTTGAGGTCCTTGAAGCCCCCGAGGATATAGTGGCGGCCGTTCTGCGAAACGTAAAGCTCCTCGGTCTGGGAGCCCTGGCCGGCGCTGAAGGTCACCTCGTAGAGATCAAAGGACGGCACGTCCGATTTCTTGGGCTCGCCGAGCTTCACGGTAATGCCGGGAGGCAGCGGATAGGACTCCTGGAGATGCTCGAGCAGCTTGGCATCGTCCAGGGCGTACGCCGGCGCGGCGAGCAGAGCGGCGAAAAGCAGAGCTAGATTTTTCATTGGGGAATTCCTCAGGTGCGGTGCGACTACTATATTATATAATCATCTTCCGCTAACGTCGTGTTTCCCCTATAGCGCTCGTAGTTCAATGGATAGAGCACCAGCCTGCGGAGCTGGAAATCTGGGTTCGAATCCCGGCGAGCGCAAACCTCTCTCCAGTTAAGGTGCCAGGCATGTTATCCAAACAGGCGGCTTTGGTATTGGGTTGTGCTTTAACTGCGGGTTGTTACAGCGAGGCTATTTCAGGTACTTCCGCAGCCGCGTCAGCCCCGCCTGGCAGTCGGCATTGGCGGGATCGAGCGTCAGACAAATCTCCCACTCCGCCTTCGCTTTCTTGTAGTCCAGCTTCTGGAAGTGGATGATGCCGCTGTTCCAATGCTTGAGGCCGCCCCGCTTGCCGTCGGCTCCGCCATTCGACGCCGTGCCGGCGCGGAGCGCCGGCCGGGACGGACTGCCCCGGAACTTCCACGGCGCTACCGGATTCTCCCCGGCCCACAGCCCCCGCTTCGCCGCCCGGGCCTCCAGCTCCAGCTTCTTGTGCTCCTCGGCTTTCGGCGCCCTAATCTGATCCCACCAGCCCAGCCCGGCCCCGATCAGTTCCTTGCTTAGGTCCAGGTCGCCGATATAGACCACGCCCAAAGCGCGACCGCCGACCATATGTCCGAGTACGCGCACGCGAACGAACTCGCCGAAAAGCATGCTTGCCATGAACTGCTCGGCGCGCAGGCCGTAGGGCTGCTTCATCTCGGGACAGTCCACGCCGAATACATCGACCATCACGGTTTTCCCCTTGAACGGGAACTGGATCGTATCTCCGTCGACGGCCTGAGCGTCATGGCTCACCATGGTGGAAGCGTCATCGCTGGCGGGACTGCCGCTGTGACAGTGAAAGCCCTGCTTGCCCGGGTCTTCATGACAGCCGTCCTGGTCGAGATCGCCCGGATGGGCGAAAACCGTGACGGGCAGCAGGAGTAAAACAGGAAGCAGGGAGCGGCGCATGCATAAGTTTAGCCCCCCCGTCGCGATTCCGGCAAGTACCCGATTAATTACGACCGTATTGCATCCGGCGGTGATTATAATTCCCCTGGCACGCGACCCGGCGCGGGGCTATCCTAGGGACATCGCCGCACCGGAGGAACCCATGCCCCGACTGCTGAAAGCCGCCGCCGTGTTTGCCTTATCCTACTGCTTCGCCGCGCCCGCATGGGCGGAAAACGATAAAGCCAAAGGACAGCCGCCGGAGGAAACCCCCAGCGGCACTCAGCCCGCCGACCCGGGAGAACGTCCCGCAATCCCTGGGGACAATGATTATTTAAGCAACGACGGTTGGGGTAAGAAGGGCGCCAAAGGCAAGAAAGCGAAACGCAAGAAAAGGAAGCTGCGCCGAATGCGCAGCGACGGCGGCTTCGAGAGCGAGGAAGGGCCCGAGAGTGGCCGCGGACGAGGACCCGGCATGGAGCGCGGCGGCGGTGAGGGCGAAGAAGAGATGGAGGGCCGGGGAGAGAAAGGAGCGCAGAGCAAAAAAAGGAAGCTGCGCAAGATACGCCGCCGGTCGATGCAGGACATGGGTAATGACGGCGAAGGAATGGAAGGCGCCGAAGGCATGGAGGGCGGCGAGGGCATGGGTGGTCGCGGACCGGGCATGCGCGGACGTGGACGAGGTCCCGGCGGCGGCGAAGGGATGAAAGGCGGTCAAGGCATGCGCGGTCGCGGACCGGGCATGCGCGGACGTGGACGGGGGCCCGGCGGCGGCGAAGGGATGGAGGACGGCGAGGGCATGGGCGGACGTGGACCGGGCATGCGCGGACGTGGACGGGGTCCCGGCGGCGGCGAAGGGATGGAGGACGGCGAGGGCATGGGCGACCGAGGACGCGGGCGCGGACCGCGCTGAACAACGGCGATTGCCCCCTCCAGGCGAAAGCGGTAACATTATAGTTACCATGGACCGCTTCGCCGAACTGCTGATCCGCCAGCGCCAGGCGGCGGGCTTTCCCACCGCCTACGCTTTCTACCACCGCAACGGCGGGCGCGGCAAGTTCAACTTCACCTTCGCCTACTACGCCAAGATTGAGCGCGGCAAGGCTCTGCCCCGAGGCGAGTGGCTGCCGCCGCTGCTGACCCTGCTCAAGCTATCCCCCTCCTCCCCGGCGCGGCGGGACATTTTGCTAGCGTATCTAAGGGACCTGCTGGGCGATGATGATATTTTCGACGGCCATTTCATACCCCTGCTAAAGAGTCCGGCGGCCGCCGCGGAGTAATCGCATGTCGAAGCTCGCAAACGAGGTTATCGGAAAATGAAAAGTGCATGGATACTCGCCGCACTGCTGGCCTCGCCCGTTACCGCCGCCGTGTCCGCCCCGGAGCAGTCCGGCGGCAAGCAGATTGAAGTCAACATCAAGGTCGACAAGCTGGCGACCGGCGGCATTGTTAAGTTCGGCGAGAACATCCGGATCACCGAAGGCGAAGAAATCGCGGGGCCCGTCGTAGCCATCGGCGGCTCGATCCGATCCGACGGCCATATCGACGGACCGGCGGTATCCGTCGGCGGCTCGGTTGAGCTCGGACCGAGCGCCGTCGTGGAGGGTCCGGTCGTATCGCTCGGCGGGCGCACCCACCGGGCGGAAGGCAGCCGCATCGAAGGGCCCATTGTGGATCTGCCCGGCACCGGCGTCCTCGGACGCTTCGCGGCCGCGGCCGCCTACATCGGCGCCGCCTCGGCGGCGATCTATATCGTCGCCAAGGCGTCCACGGGAATCGGCTGGATCGTACTCTCACTGGTTCTGGTGGCCCTATTCCCCAAATCTCTCCGCCAGACCAAGGACCATCTCAGCCGGAAGTTTACGGAAAGCGCGCTGGTAGGCCTGATCGCCTGGCCGGCGCTCCTGGTCATCTCGCTGACGCTGCTGGTATCGATCATCGGCATGCCGCTGGTCCCGCTGCTGCTGACTATCGCCGCCGCCGCCTACGTCTGGGGATTTGCCGCGATCGCCTATCTGCTCGGCGAGCGCCTGTCCATGGGCCGCTGGAAGAGCCCGTTCGCCAGCATGGCCGTCGGAATGCTGATTCTCAAGCTCCTGCAGTGGGTGCCGATCGTGCAGTGGATTGTATTCTCGGCCGTTGCCATCGTCGGCGTCGGCGCATCCATTCTGAGCCGCTTCGGACTCAAGAACTCTTAGCTTCTTTCGAGATCCGCCGAAATTCGGCCAGGTGGGTGAGCGAAGACAGGTCCGTCATCCGATCGAGAAAAACGCGCCCGTCGAGATGGTCGCATTCGTGCTGCAGTATCCGCGCGTGCAGGCCCTCGGCGATAAACTCCAGCGGCCGGCCCTCGCGGTCGAGCGCCTTGACGCGGACGGTGCGGGCGCGCGGGACTTTGCCGCGCAGATCCGGGACGCTTAGACAGCCCTCCCAGTCCTCCTCCGTCTCCGCGCCGGCCAGCGACAATTCCGGATTGAACAGGACCTGAAGCGGCAGCGCCTGAGCCGGCGGGTCCCCCATGGATTCCATGACCACCAACCGTCCCGGGACCTGCACCTGCGGCGCGGCGAGGCCCACCCCGGAATATTCGCGCATGGTCTCGATCATGTCCTCGACCAACCGCTGGGTCTCGGGGGCGGCGATCTCTCCCGCGGTGAACGGGCGCGCGATCCCGCGCAAAACAGGATTTCCCAACAGCGCGACTCCGAGAATCACCCGGCGCCCGCCCCGGCACCTTTTATTGCCGCCATTACTCTTATATGATATCAAGCCGCGCAGCCGACCGATACCGGAGAGCGATAATGGAGCCCCCTCAGCCGCCGCAAGAATTCGTCCCCGGCGGCTTCTGGCTGCGCGCCGGCGCCTACATGATCGACGGCTTCATCGCCGGCGTGCCGGCCGCGCTGGTCTCCTCCGCGGCGACCCTGGCGGGAACGCATAGCGCGCTGGCGAGCCTGCTGGGATTGTCGGTGCCGATCGCCTACTTCACCTACATGCCGGCGGCCCATGACGGCCGGACTTTGGGCAAGATGGCGGCCGGGCTTGCCGTCATCCGCGCCGACGGCTCGGCGCTCACTTTCGGCCGCGCCTTCGGCCGCTGGGTCGGCTACTATCTGTCGAGCCTGCCGCTGTTTCTCGGCTTTATCGCCGCCGCTTTTACCAAGGAGAAGCGGGCGCTGCACGACTATGTCGCCGATACGCGCGTCGTAGTCGTCCAGGACATCGGGAAGCTGCGCCGGTTCGTGGTGATCTGCTGCGGCCTGCTGATCCCGCTTGTTTTCATCCTCGGCATCCTCGCGGCGATCGCTATCCCGAACTTCACAAGATCCGCGCAGAGCGCCCGTGAAAGCGCAACCAAAGGGAATCTCGGCGCGATGCGCGCCGCGCTCTCGATCTACTACGGTGATCAGGATGGATTCTACCCCGAAACGCCCGCCGTGCTTACCCGCGACGGCCGCTACCTCACGAGCATCCCTTCCGCCAATACGCCCCCGCATCACCCGCAGAACTCCCAAGTCGTACTCTACGACGGCGCGACTTGCGACGGCCAAGAGATCATCTCGACAAATCTGCAGGACAGCGGCGGCTGGGGCTACATCTCCGCTCCCAACTCGCCCTGCCACGGCATGCTGTTCGTGGACTGCTCCCATACCGACAGCAAAGGCTCAACCTGGAACAATTACTGAGGACCGCATTATGGCCGCCACCACCAGTTCGCTGCATCGTGAGACGATCCGCTATAAAGCCGGCACTACCGACTTGGAAGGCATGCTGGTCTACGACGGCTCAACCAAGGGCCGGCGGCCGGGCGTGCTGCTGGCACATTCCCGCATGGGGCTGGACGCTTTCACCCGGCGCCGCGCGGTGCAGCTGGCGCGCCGCGGCGGCGCCGTCTTCGCGCTAGATCTCTACGGCGAAGGCCGCGGCGCCCAAAACGCCGCGGAGGCGGACGAGCTGGCGCGCGCCCTGTTTGACGATCGCGCGCTGCTGCGCGCCCGCGCCCAAGCGGCGCTCAAAATCCTGCGCGAGCAGCGCTTTGTCGAGTCCCGCAACCTCGCCGCGGTCGGCTTCGGCCTCGGCGGCTGTGCCGCCCTGGAGCTCGCGCGCGGCGGCGCCGACCTGCGCGGCGCGGTCAGTTTCCACGGCACGCTCAAGACCGGCGGTGCCGGAACAGAACCGGGATTCCACGGCCGCCTGCTCGTCCTGCATGGCGCCGAAGACGCTCTGGTCCCGCCGCCAGAAGTCGCCGCTTTCCAGCAGGAGATGAAGGAAGCGAAAGCCGACTGGCGGCTCATCACCTACGGCGGCTGCGCGCATGCCTTCACCGACCCGGACGCCGGCACCTACAATGGAGCCGCCGATACGCGCTCGTGGGCGGCAGCCTGCGCCTTCCTCGACGAGATATTCGACTAATTAAAGACCCAACCCGATAGGCCGTACACCAGCACGCTGATCAAGGCGACGGCGGGCGAAGCGAAGAGGCCGAGACGCCGCATCTACCCGGAGGTCCGGGCGCAGCGCATGATGAGCAGCGTAATCTCGAACAGAATAATCGTCGGAACCGCGAGCGCGATCTGGGAGACCACGTCGGGCCCGGGGGTGAGCATCGCGGCCGCAACCACGCCGGCGAAATAGATGTAGCGGCGCTTGGCGGCGAGCATCTCATAAGTAATGATGCCGGCGCGGTGCAGAAACAGCAGCACCAAAGGGATCTGAAACACCAGACCGAAAGCCAGCGCGAGCAAAGTGACGAACTCCAAATACGCCCCGACGGCGAAAAGCGGCTGCACCTGGTCGGAGCCGTAGGCCATAAGGAAGTGCACGGCGTTGGGGATGACGAAGAATACGGCCAAAGACACCCCCGCCAGGAACAGAAAGTACGACGCCGGCAGGATGATCAGCACCCCCTTGCGCAGGTCCTTGCCGATCGCGCAGGCGGTGAAGGTCCAAACCTGATGCAGGACCACCGGCAGGGAAAGAAGAAGCCCCCCGAATGCCGCCACTTTAAAGCGGGTAAAGAATGCCTCGGTCGGGGCGAGGAAAATCAACCCGCCGACCGGCCGCGCCAGCCAAGCGAGAAAATCTCCCGACCAGTTCCAAACGACAGCCGTCCCGACGAAGATCACCAGCAGAGAGATAATAAGACAGCGGCGCAGAGCCTCCAGATGCTCGGTGAGCGTCATCTCCCGGTCCTCGTAGCGCTCAGGATTAAACATGGTCGTCCCCCGCCATCATTTGCAGCGCATGCGGCAGGAGGTCGGCGATGCTGGCGAGGGACTCCTCCGCACCCCGGGGGCTGCCCGGCAGGTTGAGAATCAGGGTGCGCCGGCGCTGGCCGCAAACAGCGCGCGACAACACCGCGAACGGCGCGGCCTTCTCGCCTTCGCGCCGCATGCGCTCGACAAGTCCGGGCACCTCGCGCTCGACCACCGCGCGCGTGGCCTCCGGAGTGACATCCCGCGGCCCCAAGCCCGTCCCGCCGCAAGTCAGCACGATATCCGGCGGCGCCGGGCGATCGCACCAGTCGCGCAGACAGGCGGCGACGGCAGCCTGCTCGTCCGCCACAACCGCCTGCTCAACGACGGACCAGCCGCGCGCCGCCGCCGCCCGGGCCAGGGCGGGGCCGCTTAAATCCTCGCGCTTCCCCGCAGCCGAACGGTCGCTGACGACGAGCACGGCAATGGATAGTTTCGACATTTTTGGATTATAGCAATTTGAAAATTTGGTATTCTTCGTCGATGTCGACGGGCAATTTCCTCAGAACCGCGCTCTGCGCCGGCCTGCTCGCCGGAAGCGGGACCGCCGCCGCATTTGAAGTGCGCCTGACGCCGCCCGATCCGCGGCCCGGCGATATTCTGCAAGTCGAAGTCATCGGCCTCGACAACCCCGTCCGCGCCGAGTGCCTGTTTCGCGCGACCGCTTATCCGCTCTACCCCGTCGCCCCCGGCCGCCTGCGGGCTCTTATCGGCCTGCCGGCCCACACCCCTCCAGGGGAATACCCCCTGCGGGTGCGGCGCAAAGGCTTCCTCCTTCCCGCAGCGGTCAAAACCGCGCTCGTCACGGTGCCGAACCGGAAGTTCACCCACCAGCGCATTACCATGACGCAGCAGAAAGCGCGCCTGCCCGGCGGACCTTCGGCGCGCGACGCGCTCCAGCTCATCCGCAGAACGCTGCAGGTCGAGAGCCGGAAGCAGTTGTGGCGCGGTCGCTTTCTGCGGCCGGCCAAAGGCCGGCAGACCTCCGACTACGGACACAGCCGGACGGTCAACGACAAGGCGTCATGGGCTTGGCATAAAGGCGTTGATTACTCCGCCCGCCTCGGCAGCGAAATAATCGCTCCGGCCGCGGGCCGCATCATTCTGCGCGGGCACTTCCCCATCCAGGGCCGCCTGCTTATTCTCGACCACGGGCAAGGACTCATGTCGGCCTTTATGCATCTCAAGACCTTCCGGGTCGACCACGGCGATACGGTACGCGCGGGAGCCCGCCTGGGAGATATCGGGACCAGCGGCTTCTCAACCGCGCCGCATCTGCACTGGGGAGTCTATCTGCACGGCGCGCCGGTGGACCCGGTGCCGCTGCTGGAGCGAAAGCTGTAGCGCCCGCCGCCGGCTACCAGGTAACGGTGTAGACCGCCAGCTTGCCGTCGGCGGCATTCGAGGCATCCTTGCAGGCGATGCTTACGGTCGGCCCCTTGTCCCCGGAAAAGTCGCAGGAGGTCGCGCTCTTCGCCGCCGGGTTGCAGGGGGTGCCCTTCCACTCCTCGTTTTTCTGCGCCATGCAGGCTTCCACCCAGCTCCGGTTCTCTTCGCTGGCCTTGGTGCGGGAAAACAGGATATGGCTGCCGAATATGATCTGCAGCACCCCGGTCGCGAACAGCAGCAGGACCATGGACATCACCAGGACCTGCACCAGCGCGACGCCCGATTCGTTTCTCATGGCGACTGTGAGAACTCCATATTAAACGTCGAATCCACTTTATGCTGGATCATCGGACTCTGGATATTAAGCGCGGGGATGATCATCTTGAAGTTCACCCGCACCTGATTGCGCTCTTGCACATCGTCGCCGGTGGCGCGGGAAAAAACGTTATTCATCTCATCCTTTTCGACCTTGGAGGCAAGGAGCATGCCGCCGGAATCGACTCCACAGGCGCCGATGGACGGCGCCGCCGTGCCGGTACCGGAATAGCGCCACAGGCAGCGCGGCTCATGCTGCCCGCCGGCCGTACAGCGTCCCGGCACCTCGTCGCTCACGCAGTAGTAGAACCAGGAGACGTTCTCGCTGGCGGCCACCTGCGTCCAAGCATTCGGCGCCGGCTCATACGTGGGCGCGTAGTTTTTAAATCCGCTGAGCACGTCGTTCCGGCCCCCGAGCACCGGAGTGTCGAGCCGCGTCGCAGCGTGCAAATCCTTGTCTATCCAACGCATCGCCACCAGCCCCATATTTCGCAGCCTGGTCTCCCGCAGTATGCGGTAGCCCTGGCGGTAGGCCGTCGAATAGATGACCGAAAGCCCGGCGATGACCATGGCGAATATAAAGATCGCGATCATCAGCTCGATGAGGGTGAAGCCGCGCCGCCGGAATAGCATGGTCCGCATCATTGCTGCCAGGTCACGTTGAAGATGACCTTATGTCCATCGCCGACCTTGGTCACCGTATAAGTCAGGCGCATCTGAATACTTGAATCGTCGCGCTCACGCACCGGCAGCAGCTTGGTCACATTATGCTGGCAGACATCGAGCGCATAGCAGTCGGCGGGACAGTTGCCCACGGCGTAATTCCCCGAGGGGCCGCACTCGTCCTCGGGAATTTTCCACTTGGCCGTGGGTCCGGAAATATTCTGGTCGTCGGTCACATAGGCCTTGATTTTCTCTCTCGCCTGGGCGATAGCCAGCAGCGCCGCGGTCCGGCGCTCGGTTCGGACCCCCGAGATTTTGGACGTCAGCGCCAGCGAGAACACCGAGGTGACGACCACGGCGATCAACAGCACCGCTATCATGGTCTCCACCAACGAAAACCCTTTGCGGCTTTTTAGTTTTTTTCTTATTATTGCTGGCATTTTCTTAAACAAATACCAAGCAGCCCAGCAAGCGATGGGAGCCCATTTGAAGTTTAACAGCATCGTATAGCACCGTCAATACCCTGCTGTTGTCAGAGCCCGGGATAGAATGATAAAATCACCGTATTGGTGCGATACCCAAGTGGTTTAAGGGGCGAGTCTGCAAAACTCGTATTCATGGGTTCGAATCCCATTCGCACCTAAATTTTTTCTCAAAACCCGCGAAAAACCTGTTTTCTTGCTCTATTTCCGGCAAATTTGATACTATTTTCCTCGACGAGAACGCCGATATTCACGGCGTCCCGAGAGGGAGCAAGGGCCGTTACCTTTTAATGCCCCATCCGATCCTCAAAACCGCCGGCAGCACCTGCGTCCCGTTGTTGCCGCGCGGTTTTTTTACATCTCCAGGAGGTTGCACAATATGCCCGTCTTTATAGGTCGCGATCGGGAAGCCCGGCGCTGCTACGGCTTTGATGAGATCGCCATTGTCCCCGGCAATGTCACCGTGGACCCGGAAGAGGTCGATACCACTCTGCGCTTCGGCGATGTTGAGCTAAAAATACCTTTTCTCGCCTCGGCGATGGACGGCGTTGTCGACGTCGACTTCGCGATCGCTTTCGGCAAATGCGGCGGACTCGGAGTGCTCAACCTCGACGGCATCAATACCCGCTACGAGAAGCCCAAAGAGGTGCTCGCCGCCATCGCTTCGGCCAAGCCGGATGAGGCGACCAAGCTGGTCCAGGAGCTCTACCAGGAACCGACCAAAGAGCATCTGATCGCCCAGCGCGTCGAGGAGATCTGCAAAGCCAAGGTTCACTGCGCGGTGAGCACGATCCCCCAGAACGCGGACAAGTACGGCCCGATCGCCGAGGAGGCCGGCTGCGATGTCTTCGTCGTGCAGTCCACGGTCACCACGGTCCGCCACAAGTCGACGCGCTACACTCCGTTTGACATCACCCAATTCTGCAAAGCGCGCAGGATCCCCGTCATCGTCGGCAACTCCGTCGGCTACAACGTGGCCATCGAACTCATGGAAGCCGGCATCAGCGGCCTGCTCGTCGGCGTGGGGCCCGGCGCCGCCTGCACTACCCGCGGCGTTCTCGGCCTCGGAGTCCCGCAGGTGACCGCGACCGTCGACAGCGCGGCGGCGCGCGACTTCTACTTCAAGAAGACCGGCCGCTACGTGCCCATCATCACCGACGGCGGCATGTCGACCGGCGGCGATATCTGCAAGGCGATCGCCTGCGGCTCCGACGGCGTCATGGTGGGCTCCGCCTTCGCCCGCACCAAGGAGGCGCCGGGCCGCGGCTTTCACTGGGGCATGGCGACGCCGCACCAGAACCTCCCGCGCGGCACCCGCATCCGCGTCGGAGTCACGGGAACGCTCGAGGAGATACTCTTCGGCCCCTCCCGCCTGGACGACGGCAGCCAGAACCTGGTCGGCGCGCTCAAAACCTGCATGGGCTCGATCGGCGCCTCCAGCATCAAGGAGATGCAGCTGACCGAGGTTATTATCGCCCCGTCGATCCGCACCGAGGGGAAGATATTCCAAAAGGCCCAGCAGATCGGCATGGGGAAGTTCTGAACGCATGATACTCATCCTGGATTTCGGCTCGCAGTACACCCAGCTCATCGCGCGCCGGCTGCGCGAGCTGGAAATCTACGCCGAAATCCTGCCCTACAACGCCGACCCCGCGCGCATCCGCGCGCTCAAGCCCAGCGGCTTGATCCTGTCGGGAGGACCGTCGAGCGTACACGCCGCGAAAGCCCCGCGTATTAGTAAAGAGCTGCTCGACGGCGGTATCCCGGTCCTGGGCATCTGCTACGGCATGCAGCTCATGATCCAGATGCACGGCGGGCGCGTGCGCGCCGCCAAGGAGCGCGAATACGGCCACTCCCGAATCCGCGTATGCGGCGACGATCCGCTGTTTAAGGGCCTGCCGCGCGACATGGACGTATGGATGAGCCACGGCGACGGCGCGCAAGCGCTGGGCAACGGCTTCCGCGTTCTCGCCCGCACCCCCGCCGCCCCTTACGCCGCCATCGGCGATCCGGCACGGCGCTTCTACGGCGTGCAGTTTCACCCGGAAGTCGCGCATACGCCGCAGGGGGCGCGCCTGCTGCGCAACTTCGCGCGCGGCATCTGCGGACATAAGCCGCGCTGGACGCTGTCCAGCTTCCTG
The DNA here is from genome assembly GCA_043827405.1 of Elusimicrobiota bacterium. Lineage (GTDB taxonomy): Bacteria > Elusimicrobiota > Elusimicrobia > UBA1565 > UBA1565 > JBDRPD01. The sequence continues at coordinate 37,845 of JBDRPD010000087.1, forward strand.
CACGACGCCGTCTCCGACATCCGCCGCACCGTCAGCCAAAAGAAGGTTGTGCTCGGGCTCTCGGGCGGCGTCGACTCTTCGGTCGCGGCGGCGCTCCTGCATCGGGCGATCGGCCGCCGCCTGCACTGCATCTTCGTCGACACCGGCCTGCTGCGCAAAAACGACCGCGAGCGGATGCGCGGCGTCTTCGCCAAAAACCTGGGCCTGAACCTGCGCATCGCCGACGCATCATCGCTGTTTTTACGGCGCCTGCGGGGCGTCGCCGATCCCGAACGCAAGCGCAAAATTATCGGCCGCGCCTTCATCGAGGTATTTCAGCAAGAGGCGAAAAAGCTGGGCGGCGTCGAATTCCTTGCGCAAGGGACGCTCTACCCCGACGTTATCGAATCGGTCTCGGTCCACGGACCCTCAGCGGTCATCAAGAGCCACCATAACGTCGGCGGCCTGCCCAAGCGCATGAAGCTCAAACTCGTTGAGCCGCTGCGCATGCTGTTCAAAGACGAAGTGCGCAGCCTGGGCCGGGAACTGCGGCTGCCGGAAGAAGTCCTCGGCATGCATCCTTTTCCCGGGCCGGGACTTGCGATCCGCGTACTGGGCTCCGTCACGCCGGCCGCGGTCAAGACCCTGCGCCAGGCCGACTGGATCATGCAGGAAGAGCTGCGCGCCGCCGGCTGGTACAACAAGATTTGGCAGGCCTTCGTCGTCCTGCTGCCGGTACGCAGCGTCGGGGTAATGGGCGACGCCCGCACCTACGAGAACGCGGCGGCGCTGCGCATGGTGGGCTCCAACGACGGCATGACCGCCCACTGGACGCGCCTGCCTTATGACCTGCTGGCCAAGATCTCGAGCCGTATCGTCGGCGAAGTTCGCGGCATCAACCGCGTAGTCTACGACATCAATTCCAAGCCGCCGTCCACGATTGAATGGGAGTGAACCTGTGACCATGACCCTAGAACGCTCAGAAGAAATCGGACTCAAGCTGGTGGCGCGCGGCAAGGTCCGCGACATCTACGCCCTCGGCGGCGACCGGCTGCTCCTGATCGCAACCGACCGCATCTCGGCTTTCGACCATGTGCTGTCCCCGGCCATCCCCGGCAAGGGACGCATCCTCACCCAAACCTCCGCTTTCTGGTTTAACAAGATGCGGAAGGTGGTCCCTAATCACTTCATCTCGGCGGACCTCGGCGATATTCGCCGCTCCCTGCCGAAGACCGCCCGCCTGGACTCCGCGGAGTACGCCGGGCGCGTCACCCTGGCGCACCGCGCCCGGCGCATCGACACGGAGTGCGTTGTCCGGGGATATCTCGCGGGCTCCGCCTGGAGCGAATACCGGAAAACCGGCGCGGTCTGCGGCCACCGGCTGCCCAAGGGGCTGCGCATGGGCGAGCGCCTCAAGCTGCCGATCTTCACGCCTGCGACCAAGGCCGATACGGGCCACGATGAGAACATCAGCCGCGAGCGGCTTGCCGACCTGGTCGGCTCCGAGCTGGCGTACGAGCTGGAAGTATACAGCATCCGCCTCTATACCGAAGCCGCGCAGTATCTGGACGAGCGCGGCCTAATCCTCGCCGACACCAAATTTGAATTCGGCTTTATCGACAACCGGCTTTCGGTCATTGACGAGATGCTGACGCCGGACTCTTCGCGCCTATGGGAAAAAGCGAAGTATCGGATCGGCCGGTCGCCGGCCAGCTTCGACAAGCAGTTCGTGCGCGACTATCTCGAAAAACAGGCCTGGAACAAGCAGCCCCCGGCTCCGACGCTCCCGCCGTCGGTCGTCGCCGGCACCACCCAGCGCTACCAAGAGGCGTATGAGAGGCTGACCCAATGAGCATCCAGCATAAACACAACGGCACGGCGGTCAAGGTCCCCCCCCGCTACCGCATCGAAGTGGCGGCGAAATACGGACAGGATGACCCGCACGGCGCCGCCCTGAGCTCGCAGCTCGCGTCCATCGGGCTGCCCGCCAGCCTCGACGTCCGCGTCTCCTCGCTCTACGAGCTGATCGGAACGATGACCAAGCATCACATTCAGACGCTGTCCCGGGACCTGCTGACTGATCCCATAACCCAGGAATTTCGCCTGGACGATACCGCCTCATCACCGGCCTTCCTCATCGGGCCCCACTGGCGCGTGGAGGTGTGGCTTAAACCCACGGTGACCGATCCGACCGGCGAGAGCGTGCGCGAGGCGGTCGGCGATCTCGGTCTGCCGCGGCCGGAACAGGTGCGTACAGGAACGGCCTACCGCATCCTCGGCAACGCCCGGCGCCCGCAGATCGACAGGCTCCTCAACAAGCTGCTGTCCAACCCGCTGATCCACGAGACGATCGTGCAGGAGCTATGAAGACCGCTGCGCCGCCGCCGCCCGTCAAGACCGTCGCCGCCAGCCCTTGGGAGGAGCCTTGGCTCACCGCGCCCCTGGCGAAACTGACGGCGGCCGACGCCCGCTGCGGCTGGTCGCTCAACGCCGAAGAGCTCAAGACGATACAGGCGCACTTCCGCACCCTCGACCGCGAGCCGACGCACGCCGAGATAGAGACCATCGCCCAGACCTGGTCGGAGCACTGCAAGCACAAGACCTTCACCAGTCCCATTTGCTATCAGGAAGGCCGCAGCAAAAAGCGCTATAAAAGCCTGCTCGACGAAACGATCAAGGCCGCGACCAAGCGCCTCAATAGAAGTTGGTGCCTCTCCGTCTTTTCCGACAACGCGGGGGTCGTGCAATTCGACAAGAAATGGGCCCTCGCCTACAAAGTCGAGACGCACAACCATCCCTGCGCCATAGAACCGTACGGCGGCGCGGAAACGGGCGTGGGCGGCGTGATCCGCGACATTCTCGGCGTAGGTTTGGGCGCGAAACCCATACTCAATACCGATATCTTCTGCTTCGCCCCGCCCGACTATAAGGGCACGCTGCCCAACGGCACCCTGCACCCGCGCCGCACCATGAAGGGCGTGGTCTCAGGCGTCCGGGACTACGGCAACCGCATGGGCATCCCGACGGCCTCCGGAGCGATCTGGTTCGACGAAGCCTACCGGTTCAACCCCCTCATTTTTGTGGGCACGGTCGGTCTGATGCCGATCGGCGCCGTCAAGAAGCGCGTCGCCCCCGGCGACATCATCCTGGCGGTCGGCGGCCGCACCGGCCGCGACGGCATCCACGGCGCGACGTTCTCCTCCGCCGACCTCAACGGAAGCGAGGGAGCGTCCGTGGTTCAGATCGGACACGCGATCAATGAGAAGCGCATGCTCGACGCCCTGCTGCGCGCGCGCGACCTAAAGCTCTACCGCGCGCTGACGGATTGCGGCGCCGGCGGCTTCTCTTCGGCGATCGGAGAACTGGCCGTTGACGCCGGCGCCCGCGGCGGCGCGAACGTTCAGCTCAAAGGCTCCCTACTGAAGGCGGCGGATCTCGATCCTTGGGAGATATGGATATCCGAATCGCAGGAGCGCATGGTCCTGGCCGTCCCGCCCAAGAATCTTAAAGCGATCCAGGACCTGTTCGCGACGGAAGGCGTCGAAACCTGCGCCCTGGGCGCCTTCGCCAACACCGGACGGCTTACCGTCCGCCACGATGGAGAAACCCTCGTGGATCTGGACCTGCGTTTCCTGCACAACGGCCTGCCGCGGCGCGAACGCAGCGCCGTATGGAACCCGCCGGCGAAAAACGGCGCGGTCAAACGCGGCGGCCGGGAAGACGTACGCCGCCAAATACCCGATATTCTGCGGTGGATGCTCGCGCACCCCAACGTTTGCAGCCGCGAATGGGTCATCCGCCAGTATGATCACGAGGTTCTGGCCGGCACGGTAGTCAAACCGCTGCACGGCCTGCACCATGACGGCCCGGGCGACGCCAGCGTTTTCTGGCCGACCGCCGTCACCGGCGAAACGAAATCCTATAGGGGGCTGGCGGTCTCCCACGGCATCAACCCCAACTACGGCAAGATCGATCCGCACGCCATGGCGCTGCTCGCGGTTGACGAGGCCCTAGGCAACCTGGTCTGCGTGGGCGCGGATGTAAGCCGGGCGTCCATGCTTGATAACTTTTGCTGGGGCAACCCGGACGACCCGCAGACTTTGGGCGCGCTGGTGCGGGCCGCCCAAGGCTGCCACGATGCCTCGATCGGCTATGGCGTGCCGTTTATTTCCGGCAAGGACAGCCTCAATAATGAGTACACCGACCCCAAGGGCGTCCGGCACGCGATCCCGGGCACGCTGCTAATATCCGCGCTCGCCCCGGTACCCGATATCCGCAAAGCGGTCACCATGGATTTCAAGAATCCGGGCAACCCCATCTACCTGGTCGGCGCCACGCGCGACGAGCTCGGCGCGTCCCTATACGCCGAGTGGAGCGGGAAGCACGAAGGACGCCTGCCCGCGGTCGACTGCAAATGCGCCCGCGCGACGCTGGCGGCGGTACAGAACGCGAGCGCCAAAGGCGTTGTGCGCAGCGCCCACAACCTCTCCGAGGGCGGGCTGGCGGTCGCACTCTCCGAAATGGCGTTCTCGGGAGACATCGGCGCCCAGATCGACCTTGACCGCATGCTCCGCGCCAAGGAAATCTGCGACGAGGCGACGCTGCTGTTCTCGGAATCGCCGAGCCGGTTCCTGCTTGAAATAGACGCCGATAAGGAAAAGACCATCGCCAAGCTGTTCCGGGGAGTCCCGCTGGCGCGTATCGGCGCCACCATCGCCAACCCCGTCCTGCGCATCGTCAGCCTCGACGGACGGCTGTTGATGGAGGAAGGAGTACGCGAGCTCAAGGCCGCCTGGAAAGAGACGCTGCCGACCATGCTCGACGGGAGGAAACGATGAAAGCTCCCAAGATAATGATCCTCCGCACCGCGGGCACGAATTGCGACGTGGAGACCGCCGCCGCCTTCAAGCTGGCCGGCGGCGCCCCCGAGATGGTCCATATCCGCGAGCTGAAAACCGGGAAGAAAAAGGTCTTCGACTACGCCATCCTGGCCATCCCCGGGGGCTTCTCCTACGGAGACGACGTCAGCGCCGGCAGAATCCTCGCCAACGAGATCCGCAACCGGGTAAAGGATATCCGCGCCTTTATCCGCAGCGGCCGCCCGGTACTGGGTATTTGCAACGGCTTCCAGGCGCTGGTCAAGGCGGGCATCCTGCCGTACTCTCCCTCCGGCGAGCAGGTAGCATCGCTCGCCCACAACGACACCAACCGTTTCGAAACGCGCTGGGTACGGCTGCGGCTCAATCTGCAGAGCCAGTCGCTGTTCACGCAGGGGCTGCCGGAAATCATCGAGCTGCCCGTCGCGCACGCGGAAGGCAGGTTCGTCGTGAAGTCGCCCAAGATTCTGGAGACGCTGAAGAAGAGCCGCGCGATCATCATGCAGTACGTCAACGAAGAGGGCAAATTTTCCGGCTTCCCCTACAACCCCAACGGCTCGCTGTTTAATATCGCCGCCATCACGAACCCCGAAGGGAACTGTCTGGGGATGATGCCGCATCCCGAGCGCTACACCACGCGCTACCATCATCCGAGCTGGACCCGGCACACGTTCGTGAAGGACGGGGTCGGTCTGGAAATTTTCCGCAACGCCGTAAAGTACGTAAATTAGCCGGCCCAGGAGGTGGCGGATCGATGTGCGGTATCGTCGGCATTGCCGATCACAAGGATGCGTCTCAACTCGCCTATCTAGGCCTGTTCGCGCTGCAGCACCGCGGCCAGGAGGCCGCCGGCATCATCATGTCCCATCGCGGACGGCTCGCCGGCCGCATCGCGCTGGGGCTGGTCGCGGAAGCGTTTCCGGAAGCGGCGCTCAGGAGCCTTAAGGGACGCACGGCCGTCGGCCACGTGCGCTACGCGACGGCGGGCGGCGGGGGTTTGCGCAACGCCCAGCCGCTCGTTTTCGCCACCCGCCACGGCCAAATCTCCGTATCGCACAACGGCACGCTGACCAATGCGCTGTCGCTGCGCCGCCGCCTGGAGCGCGACGGCGCGATCTTTCGCAGCACGACCGACAGCGAGGTCGTGGTGCACTTGATCGCCCGCCGCCAGGGAACGGTGGAGCAGGCGATCGCGGAATCCCTGCGCCTCCTGGAAGGCGCCTACTCCTTCATCTTCCAAACTCCCGACAAGCTCATCGCCGCGCGCGACCCCCTGGGCTTCCGTCCGCTGTGTCTCGGCCGGATCGGGCGCGCCTACGTCTTCGCCTCCGAGACCACGGCGCTTAATCACATGGGCGCGCGGCTGGTGCGCGAGATCGAGCCCGGCGAGATCGTGATTGTCGAAGGGCGCAAGCTGCGCAGCCTGCGCATTCTCGCTCCCCGCCGTGCTTCCGCCTTTTGCGTGTTCGAGCAGATTTACTTCGCGCGGCCCGACTCCACCGTCTTCGGCCGCAGCGTACACGCCACGCGCCGCGCCCTCGGCCGGGAGCTGGCCCGCGAGATGTGGGGGCTGGAAGCGGACATCGTTGTTCCCGTCCCCGACTCCGGAGTCACCGCGGCTCTGGGATTCGCCGGCGAGTCCGGCGTACCGCTTGAGCTGGGCTTCGTACGCAGCCACTACGTTGGACGCTCCTTCATTCAGCCGGCGCAGATCCTGCGCGACAGCGCGGTATCTCTCAAGCTGGCGCCGGTGCGGGAGATTCTTAAGGGCAAGCGCATCGTGCTGGTGGACGACTCACTGGTGCGCGGAACAACATCGCAGCGCATCTGCCGCACCCTGCGCGAAGTCGGCGCCAAGAGCATCCACGTGGCGGTCTCCTCGCCGCCGATCATCTCTCCCTGCTACTACGGGATAGATACCCCGAGCGAGAACGAGCTGCTGTCGGCCAACAATACGCTGGAGCAGACCCGCCGCTTCCTGCATGCGGACTCCATCCACTTCCTGAGCATCGAGGGGATGCTGCGCGCCGCGAACGCGCCGTGCCGGCGGCGGATCTTCTGCACCGCCTGCTTCACCGGCCGCTATCCGACGCGCATCACCGATTTCAGGATCGGGGAAAGCGCGCGCTGCATCGCGCTGCGCAACGGCCGAGCCGCCGCGCAGCCGCCGGACCCGGCGGTCAGGGCATGAACGTCTTACTCATCGGCTCGGGCGGCAGGGAGCATGCGCTGGCGTGGAAGATCGCACAGAGCCCGCGGCTGGACAAGCTCTACGCCGCCCCCGGATCGAGCGCCATCGGCGCGCTCGCCGAATGCGTCGAGCTCAGCGTTGCGGACCATGGCGCAACGACGGCCTTTTGCCGCGAGCACCGGATTCATCTCGTCGTCATCGGCCCGGAAGAGCCGCTGGCCGCCGGGCTGGCGGACGCTCTGCATGCGGCCGGCGTCCCGGTCTTCGGCCCCGCGCGCGCGACCGCGCGCCTGGAATCATCCAAGGCTTTCGCCAAGGATTTCATGCAGCGTCACGGCATACCGACCGCCGCCGGCGCCGACTTTTCCGATCCGGGCCTGGCGCGACGAGCTCTGGCCGCCTCCGATTTTCCGCTCGTTATCAAGGCGGACGGCCTGGCCGCCGGCAAGGGCGTAATTGTCTGCCGGGACATGGCGGAGGCCGAGGCGGCCGTCGAAGACCTCATGCTCAAGGGCGCCCACGGCGGCGCCGGCCGCCGTCTTATTATTGAGGAATGCCTTACCGGACCGGAAGTATCGATCATGGGCCTATGCGACGGCAAGAGGTTCCTCGCCCTGCCCCCGAGCTCGGATCACAAGCGCCTGCTCGAAGGCGACCGGGGGCCGAACACCGGCGGCATGGGCGTCATCGCGCCGACGCCGCACCTGAGCGGGGAGCTCGCCCGCCGCGTGCACCGCGAGATCATCGACCCCGTGCTCGCGGGGATGCGGGCCGACGGCCTGCGCTTCAACGGAGTACTTTACTGCGGGCTGATGCTGACGGCCGACGGGCCGAAAGTCCTCGAATTCAACGTCCGCTTCGGCGACCCCGAAACCCAGGCGGTTCTGCCGCTGCTGCGCTGCGACCTGCTGGAATGCCTCGACGCGGCCGCCTGCGGCGATTTAAACGAACGCATTCTGCCGTGGGACGGCGCCGCCTTTAATGTGGTGCTGGCCGCGGAAGGCTATCCGGAAGAACCCATCACCGGACGCATCATCGAGGGCCTCGACGCCGAGATGGACGACGAGGCGCTGGTCTTTCACGCCGGCACGGTGCGGGTGAACGGAGAGTGGAAAACGAAGGGCGGCCGGGTCCTGAGCGTTACCGGGCTGGGCCGCAACCTGGCGGACGCCCGTGAACGGGCCTACGCCGCGGCGGGCAGGATCCGTTTCGCCGGAGCGCAGTACCGCCGCGATATCGGGCATCAGGCCATCCGGCCTATGGAGAAAACGGCATGAGCGGAATCGGCGCAGCGATCATAATGGGAAGCGACTCGGACCTGCCGGTGATGAAGAAAGCCGCCGAACTGCTGGACGATTTCGCCGTCGGCTACCGGATGACGATCGGCTCGGCGCATCGCAGCCCGGAATACGTAGCGGAGTTTGTACGCGCCGCGGAACAGGACGGGGTCGGCGTTTTCATCGCCGCCGCCGGCATGGCCGCGCACCTGGCGGGCGCCGTGGCCGGCCTCACGACGCGCCCGGTCATCGGCGTGCCCATGGGCTCCAAGCTGGCGGGCTTCGACTCCCTGCTTTCCACGGTACAGATGCCCCGCGGGGTGCCGGTCGCCACGGTGGCGATCGACGGCGGCGCCAACGCCGCCCTTCTTGCCGTGCAGATTCTGGCCCTGTCCGACAAGACGCTCGCCGAGCGGCTCACCGCGCACAAGAAGGAAATGGCGGCGGCGGTCCGCCGCCAAGCCGAAGCTTTGCATTCGCATGCCTGACCTGCGCATCGCCAACGGCCTCATCATCGACCCCGCATCGGGGCTGGAAGCCCGCCGCGACCTGCTGGTCCGCCGGGGCAAGGTCGCCGCCATCATCCCCCCGCGCAGCAAAACGCCGACGGCCAGGATCATTGATGCCGCGGGCTGCTGGGTCGTCCCCGGACTGATCGATATGCATGTGCACCTGCGCGATCCGGGTACGCCGGAAGACGAGACCCTGGAGACCGGCACGCGGGCGGCAGCCGCCGGCGGCGTGACCACGGTGCTGGCGATGGCCAATACCCGGCCCGTCATCGACACCCCCCAACGAGTCCGCCGCGTCCGCGCGCATGCCCGGCGCCGCGCCGTCGTCAATGTCCTGGTCGCCGGCGCGGTAACCCGCGGCCTGCGCGGCGAGCGCCTCACCGCCCTCGAGCAGCTCGCCGCCGCCGGCGTCGCCGCCTTCTCCGATGACGGCCGTCCGGTCATGAACGCGGAGCTCATGCGGCAAGCGCTCCTGCGTGCCCGGCGGCTCAACCTGCCGGTGCTCGACCATGCGGAAGACGACCATCTAACCGGCGACGGCGTTATGCACGCGGGCCGCCGCGCGACCCGGCTGGGGCTGCCCGGAATCCCCGCCGCCGCGGAAACTTTGATGGCCATGCGGGATATCGCGCTCGCCGAGCTCACGGGCGGCCGCCTCCACATCTGCCATGTCAGCTGCGCCGGCACGGTCCAGCTCATCCGGAAAGCAAAGAAGCGCGGAGCGCCGGTGACCGGCGAGGCCGCGCCGCACCACTTCACTTTGACCGACGCCGATATCCCGCGCGCGGGCGCCGATTACAAGATGAAGCCTCCGCTGCGCGGGCGCGCCGACCGCAAGGCTATCATCGCCGGCCTGGCGGACGGGACCCTGGACGCCATCGCGACCGATCACGCGCCTCACGCGCCCGCGAAAAAGGCGCGCGGCCTGCGCACGGCGCCGTTCGGCATCATCGGCCTGGAAACTTTGCTCCCCCTGTCGCTGGCGCTCGTCAGGCGCGGACAGCTGACCCGCCGGCGTCTGATCGAATTGCTCTCCGCCGCTCCGGCCGCGATCCTCGGCCTAAAGACCAAGGGGCATCTCCGCCCGCACCGTGCCGACGCTGATATTACGATTATCGACCCGCAAGCGTGCTGGCGAGCCCCGCGCCGCGGCGCCTCGCGCAGCCGCAATACGCCGTTTGCCGGACGCCGGCTGCGCGGACGGGCCCGCGCCACTATCGTCGGCGGCGAAGTCGTCCATCTGCAGGAGGCCGTGCGATGAGAAAATGCGCCCTCGGGCTGCTGCTCCTCGGCGCCGCTTTGGCCGCCTGCGATGACGGAGCATCGCAGCAGGAACCCGCGGAGGAAGCCGCGCCGGCGGGAAATGTCTCCTCGTCCGGCGGCGGCGGCGGACAGGTCAGCGTGCAGCGCAACCCCCAGGCGCGCGGCGCGATCGAAGAGCGCTACGAAAAGGCCCTGCAGTCCATAAAGAAGCGCGAGTGGGACAATGCGCATGACGAGCTGACCGACGCCCTCAAGCGCGGACAAGGCCACGCGATGGAAAGCGATATTCGCCAGCAGATCAAGGTCGCCGAGCAGGGCCTCCTCGCTCAGCCGACCTACGAGGCGGCCGACCTGATGCAGAACTCCGCCAATTTCTTTGGCCGCCGGGTCTCGGTGCGAGGAACCCTTGTCCCCGGCGGTAAAGTCGGCCGGGCATCCCATTACTTTTGGATCCGTACCGCCCGGCGCAAAATCCAGGCCCGCTACGGCAAGCTCTCCCTCGACGACAAGAAGACCATCCTCCTGCTGAAGGAAGGAGCGCTCGTGCTGGGACGCGGCTCCCTGAAGGAGCCCTGGGGCACCAACCCCAACCCCTACCTCGAACTCTCTTATTTCCGGCTGGAAAAGCTCTCGCCGGAGCGCGCGGCGGCGCAAAAGAAGCGCCGCGCCGGCGAGCAGGATGCGCCATGAGCCTCTACGAGCAGGTCCTGCGGCCGCTGCTCTTCCGCCTCGACCCGGAGACGGCGCACGACTGCGCGGCCCGCGTACTTGAGCTGGCCGGACGCACGCCCTTCGCATATGACCTGATCGCCGCCTCCCGCACCTTCAGCGACCCCGCGCTCAAGAGCGAAACGGCGGGGCTGCGCTTCCCCAACCCCGTGGGTCTGGCCGCCGGCTTCGACAAGGACTGCCGCCTCGCGGATATCCTGCCGGCTTTCGGTTTCGGCTTTCTGGAGCTGGGCACGGTCACCGCCCGCCCGCAGCCGGGCAATCCCAGGCCGCGCCTGTTCCGGTTCCCGAAATCCCGGGCGCTGATCAACCGCTTCGGCTTCAACGGCGCGGGCGCCGACGCGGCCCGCGAGCACCTGCGGCTCCGGCGACGGCGCCTGGTCCCGGTCGGGATCAATATCGGGCTCAACGCCGACGCGGCGCAGCAAGACGCTCCCGAGGAGTACGCGCGGACCTTCGCCAAGCTTTACCCGCACGGCGACTATTTCGCGGTCAACGTCAGCTCGCCCAACACCAGCGGCCTGCGCCGCCTGCAGGACAAGCTCGAGCTGGAACGTATCCTGCGCCGCCTGCAGGACCTCAACGGCGACCGCAAGCCGATCTTCGTCAAGCTCTCGCCCGATCTGGACCTCGCGGCGCTCGACTCGCTGCTGCCCATGCTCGAAGCGCACGCCGCCGGCGTCATCTGCACCAATACCACGACCTCGCGGCCGGACGTTGACGACGAAGCCGCCGCCACCCGCGGCGGCCTGAGCGGCGCGCCGCTGCGCGACCTCTCCACCCTCATGATCCGTGAGATTTATCGCCGAACCGGCGGGCGGCTGCCCATTATCGGCGTCGGCGGAATCTTCACCGCCGAAGACGCCTACCAAAAGATCTGCGCCGGCGCGAGCATTGTCCAGATTTACACTTCTTTCATCTACCGCGGCCCCGGGCTGCCGGCGGCCATCAACCGCGGCCTGGCGCGCATCCTGCGCGAGCAGGGGCTCAAGAATATCGGCGCGGCGGTCGGCCGCTCGCATACCGTGGGAACGGGGGCCGGATGACCGACGTTATCGTCGCGCTCGATGTGGACACCATACAGGAAGAGGAGCGCCTCCTGGATCAGCTGAAGGGGACGATCCGCTACTACAAGATCGGGCTGCGGCTGTTCACCGCGCACGGCAAGCGCGCGGTTGATCTTGTGCACCGGCAGGGCGGACGGGTTTTTCTCGATCTCAAGTTCCACGATCTGCCGCAGACCGTATCCGACGCCGTGCACGAAGCGCAGAAAATGCACGTCTATTCCTTAAGCCTGCACCTATCGGGAGGAATCGACATGCTGCACGCCGCGGCCGCGGTCCATCCGCGGCCGAAGCTATGGGGCGTGACGGTGCTGACCAGCTTAACCACGACCGACCTCCGCATTCTGCATCCCAAAGCCGCGGTGCACCCGACGGTACAGCGTCTGGCCAAGACGGGCGTCGCGCATAAAATCGACGGGATCATCTGCTCGGGGCAGGAGGTCGACCTCCTGCGCAAAAAGCTCGGGCCCGACACCTGCTTTATCACGCCGGGCATACGCCCGAAAGGCTACCAGCGCCACGATCAGAAGCGCATCATTACGCCGGGCGAGGCGGCGCGCCTGGGCATCCGCTTTGTGGTGATCGGACGGCCGATCACCAAGGCGAACAGCCCGCTCGCCGAGGCGCAGAAAATCCTCACCGAGATGAAGAACGCCGCGCCCGCGAGCCTTCTGGAAGGACCCGCGCGCGAAAGCGCGCCGGAGCTCGGCCGCAACCGGGAATTCAAAACGGAGGACGCGTGAACAGCGACGAGCTCAAGGGCATATTCCGCGACGCGGGCGCGCTTCTCAGCGGACACTTCAAGCTGTCGTCGGGCCGGCACAGCGGCCAGTATTTCCAGTGCGCGCTCGTCCTGTCCGACACCCGGACCGCGCGCCTCCTCGGCGAAGAGCTCGCCGCCCTGCTGCCCCGCGAATGGGGCCGGCCGGAAACGGTCGTCGGGCCGGCCCTGGGCGGGGTGATCATCGGCCACGAGACGGCCCGCGCCCTGAACGCCCGCTCGATCTTCACTGAAAGAAAGGACGGAAAGATGTCTTTGCGGCGGGGCTTCGCGGTGCGCCCGGGAGAGAAAGTCCTCATCGTCGAGGATGTCGTCACCACCGGAAAATCCTCCGGCGAAACAGCCGCGCGGCTGCGCGAACACGGCGCCGTTGTTATCGGCATCCTCGGCATCGTTCAGCGCGGAGCGGAAGACCCCGAGCTCGGCCTCCCCGTCCGCTGTCTGGCCCACCTGCCCGCGGTGAGCTATGAGGAAGCGGACTGCCCGCTGTGCGCCAAAGGCATTCCCGTTGTTAAGCCGGGCAGCCGCACAAAGGAGACCCCATGCTGACCTACAAGAAGTCCGGAGTGGACATCGACAAGGCGGACTCGCTGGTAAGTTATCTAAAGAAGAAGGCGCCGTCGATCGGCGGCTTCGCCGGGCTTTACCCGCTGAAGCTCGACGGCAAGGGCCCGCACTGCCTTGTCGCCTCCACCGACGGAGTCGGCACCAAGCTGAAGGTCGCCCTGCTGATGCGGCGGCACCAGACCATCGGCATCGACCTTGTCGCCATGTGCGTCAACGACCTGATCACCTGCGGCGCCAAGCCGCTGATTTTCCTCGACTACTACGCCACCGGCAAGCTCGACGTCAAGCGCTCGCAGGACATCTTCCAGGGCATCCTGAACGGCTGCCGGCAGTCGGGCGCCGCGCTTCTGGGCGGCGAAACCGCCGAGATGCCGGGCTGCTACCCCCGCGGCGAGTACGACCTCGCGGGCTTCGCCGTCGGCATCGTGAACAGCAAAGATGTTATCGACGGCAGCAAAATCTTTCCCGGCGACCTGCTCCTGGGCCTGCCGTCTAACGGCGTGCACTCCAACGGCTTTTCACTGGTGCGCCGGGTATTCAAGGGCCGGATGCTCAAAACGCTGGGGCGCAAGCTGCTGACGCCGACCAAGATCTACGTCGATGAAATCGCCTCTCTGCTGCAGGGCTTGCGCAAGGAGAAGCAGATCGTCCTCGGCATGGCGCATATCACCGGCGGCGGCCTGCCCGGCAACGTAGTGCGCATACTGCCCCGCCGGTGCCGCGCCGTGATCCGGACCGGCTCCTGGAAGACGCCCCGCATCTTCCAGGAAATCCAGCAGCGCGGACGCGTGCCGGATGCGGACATGTGGCGAACTTTTAATATGGGAATCGGCATGGTCATCGTGATCCGTCCCAACGCTTTGGAGCCGGCGCGCCGCATCCTGCCGCAGGCCAAACTGATCGGCGAGATCGTCGCAGGACGCCGGGAAGTCACCCTCAACTAATGCCGGTACCGGTTATTAACATTAACTTTTGGTTCGAATTATTTATGGATATGCTCAAAAGTTAATGTTAATAACCGGTACCAAAGGCTAGGAGTTTAATTATGCTTAAGATCGCGGTTTTCGCTTCCGGCGACGGCACCAATCTCCAGGCGCTCATTGACGCCTGCAAGAGCCGCCGCATCCCCGGGGAGATCGTACGGGTAATCTCTTCGCGCAAAGACGCGGGCGCCCTGCGGCGGGCCGCGGCGGCGGGGATCGAGCACCGCGCCATCCTGCCGGCGGACTTCGACTCCCCCGAAGCCTTCGACGCGGAGCTCGCCGCCGAGTGCCGGCGGGCGGACGCCGGCCTCATCTGCCTGGCGGGCTTCATGCGCAAGCTCCGCCGGCCGATGCTCGACGCCTACCCCGGACGCATCGTGAATATCCACCCCGCGCTGCTGCCGTCTTTCGGCGGCAAGGGGATGTATGGGCCGCGGGTCCACGAAGCCGTACTCAAATCCGGAGTGAAAATATCCGGCTGCACGGTGCACGCGGTTGATGAGCTCTACGACCATGGCGCGATCCTGGCGCAAACCTCGGTACCGGTCCTATCCGACGATACGGCGGAGTCTTTGGCGGCGCGCGTACTGGTCCAGGAGCATTGGCTCTATCCCGAAGTGGTAAAGCTCTTCGCCGAGGACCGCGTCGAGATCGACGGCCCGCGCGCCGCGATCCGCCCGTCCCGCCACGAAGACTCGCCGCGCATCCGGCGCGCCATCCTTTCAGTCTCCGATAAAGAGGGGCTCGTCGACTTCGCCAAGGGCCTGGAAGAGCTGGGCATCGAGATCGTCTCCACTTCCGGCACCGCCCGGGCTTTGCGCGAAGCCGGCGTAGAGGTGCGTTCGCTCGACTCCTTGACCGGCTTCCCGGAAATCCTCAGCGGCCGCGTAAAAACCCTGCATCCGAAAATTCACGGCGGCATCCTCCTGCGCCGGGGCGATCCGGAGCAGGCTCGGGAAGCGTCCATCCACGGACTCGAACCGATCGACCTGGTCGCCGTGAACCTTTATCCGTTCGCGAAAGCGGCCGCCAAGGCGAGCTCGCCCTACAGCCGGGAAGCGCTGGAGAATATCGATATCGGCGGCGTGACCCTGATCCGCGCCGCGGCCAAGAACTTTGAAGACGTCGCCGTGGTCGTTTCTCCGTCCGATTACGGCGCGCTGCTCAAGGAACTAGGCGACTCATCCTGCCAGCTCAGCCTCGAGTCGCGGCGGCGGCTGGCGCTGACCGCCTTCCGCCATACCGCGGGCTACGACGCCATGATCTCCACCGCCTGGGGCTCGGCGGACAAGAACGCGGGGCCGTTTCCCGACAAGCTCGAGGTCGGCCTGCGGCGGGTGCAGACCCTGCGCTACGGCGAGAACCCGCACCAGAAAGCCGCGCTTTACGTGCGGGAGGAAAAAGGCGAGCCCTCTTATACCCAGCTGCAGGGCAAGGAGCTCTCCTACAACAACCTGCTCGACGCCTTCGGCACCTGGGACGCGGTAAATGAATTTCAGGAACCGGCGGCGGTGATCTTTAAGCATGTGACGCCGTCCGGCATCGGCACGGCACCGGCCCTGCTGGAAGCCTTCGACCGCGCCTGGGCTTCGGACCCCCTAAGCGCCTTCGGCGGCATCCTCGCCGTCAACCAGCGTTTCACCCGGGACATCGCCGAGCGCCTCGCCAAGCGCTTCATGGAAGTGATCGTCGCGCCCGAGTTCGCGCCGGAGGCGCTCGAGCTGCTGGAAAAAAAGAAGAACCTGCGCCTGCTGGTCATGAAGAATCCTCCGACGCGCACGCACCTGCTGCGCTCGCTGGGCGATGAGGTGCTGGTAACCGAGCCCGACCGCATGACGTTCGGCGGCGACCTCAAGGTCGCGACCAAGCGCCGGCCGACGAAAGACGAGGAGGCGGCCCTGCGCTTTGCCTGGATCGTCTGCAAGCATGTGCGCTCCAACGCCATCGTGCTGGCCGATCCCAACGGCACCGTGGGCATCGGAGCGGGGCAGATGTCGCGCGTCGACTCGGTGCATATGGCGGGAGTCAAGTTCGCGGAGTACAAGAAGGATTACGGCGCGCCCAAGACCCTCGTAATGGCTTCGGACGCTTTCTTCCCCTTTCGCGACGGCATTGACGCCGCCTGCCGCTACGGCATCACGGCGGTGATCCAGCCGGGAGGCTCCATCCGCGACGAGGATGTGATCAAGGCGGCCGATGAGCATGCTCTGGCCATGGTCTTCACCGGCATGCGGCATTTCCGGCACTAACTGACACCAAGCCGCTTGGCGGATTTCCACCGGGGCTTCAGGACCGCGGGTCTTCGGCGAATACTTCGAGCGCCTGCGGCGTCACGGCGCCGAAAAACCGCGCGAAATACCGGGACGCGGCGCGACGGCGCGACGCCAGGTCCGCGAGCGTCAGAGCGGATATCTCCTCGAGCGCGGCGCGCAGCTCCGCGGGCGTGCGGGCGATCCATTTCAAATCCGTAAACCCCGGCAGCGGATCGGTGCGCAAAAACGTCGTCAAGTCCAGAAACACGACCGGCAGCCCCTGGCGCGCCGCCTCCACCCCCGCGGTCGAGGAGGCGAAAAGGACGGTATCCGCCCAGTCCAGGCATTCCTGAAGGCTCATTTCTGACGCTATCCGGTACGGAAAACCGACAGATGAACGCACAGCGCGGCTCAAAGATAGGGGGTTCGACGGATGCGGCCGCACAAGAAGCTCGGGGGCGCCGGCGGCGAAAGTGCGGTCGAGCAAATCGAACACCTGTGGGGGTTCGCTCGGTTTTGTCGCGAGGGCCACCAGCAGCCTCTCGCCTTTCGGCGTTCTCTCTTTTGGGGCGGCGTTTGCCGGCAGCATGCGCAGCGCGCAGCTGCGGCGCAGGAGCCGCGCGGGGAAGTTCCCGCGCTCAAGCAGGTGGTGCGAGACCGCGCCGTTTGTAATGATCCGGTCGGGTAGGGGAAGGTCTCGCTCTTCGCCGCGGCCGAGGAGCAGGTTAAGGTGATAATCGGTCAGGGTAGAGTGCTGATAGCCGATCACCGCCGGACGATCAACGGCGGCGCGGGCGGCGAGTGTGATCATGCGCCCCCAGGTATGATTCTCGTAAGGCAAGAAGATGCGGTCAGCGGCGAGCGCTTTCAACAGCGCGTCCATGCATTCATAGTGCCACATATCATAAAACAGGCTGCTGTTACGGGCGTTCGCCGCCAGCTCTTCGGTGATGAACGGCGCCGCATCGAGCCCGCAGAATGATTGATCGCCGACTACGGGAAAAGCAAAATAGCGCCGCTTGAGGGCGCGGCCCAATAGGCGCAGCAAGGCCGCAAAACCGAGGAAAGTATCGATGGGAATCACCGGAGACTCGGGGTCCGGTGCGGCGATGCGCGACAGACTGCGCCGAAAATCATGCGTGATCCAGCCGATCGTGAGCGGCGCGAGCCCGCGCTCGGATAAGTATCGACGGAGCTCGCCGAAATAGGTGTCCCGATAGCGACCGCTGTTGTCGAAGGACTGGTGGTTGATTAGGGTGGCGATAACCGAATAGCGGATCGAGGGATCGGGCCTGAAACGCATCGCCATCCGCACCCGCAGCAACCTCCAGGCCGCGCGGAAAAAACCCACCATCGGTCCGCCGGGAAGAATGCGGTTGAGGCGGGCCTTTAGCGGCTCCTGCAGGCGCGTCGTTCCGAAAACGCGAACGCCCCGATCTTCCCCCCACCGCTTCAACTGGGCCAGCAGCAGAGGGTCGGCGCAGGCGATAATCAGCGTTCCCCCTTGCTCCCTTAAGGCCAGCCCGGTTAGCAGAGAAAGACGGAAACAGCGTTCCGGCAGTAGCCCGAACGCCGGATTCTTGTCGGGCAGGCGAAATCCCCACCAGGTACGGCTGGCGTTGGCCCTGCCGAGGGCGGCCACAAACTCGGCGTACTCTTGGGGGAAATCCACGGCGCGCTCCGCCGCTAGGGAATGGGCGTCCAGTTCACGCGCCTCGGGCAGGTGGTGGAGGCGGGAACGCAGCGCCGCCGCCGCCGCTCCCTTGTCAAGGATGAGAAGGCGGGCCGGCCGCGCTCTCAAGACCTCGCTTGGCACGCGGCCGTCTATCGGGTCGAAGAAGTGAATCTCAGGTGGGGGCATGACATACATTCTAGCAAGCCCCTAGGTCCTATGCCCGGCGGGACCATCGCCCCTGGTTGACCGGACCCGCGGCCGCTACCTTTGTAGTATGCGCATCTCCAAGCTGGCCGTCCTGGCGCTGAGCGCGGCGCTTGCCGCCTTCGGCGCCCGGCCCGCCGCCGCTGATGAACGGCCGCCCGACCGGCCGGCCTCATACCACATCTATCTGCATGTACCCCCCCTCCCGGACGCCTCCAAAGAGGACCAGCAGGCCCGACGCCAAGCCGTCGAGGTGCGGCTGACGGCCATTGTGGACGGGGGCGCCCTTGGCGACCGCATCGAGCAGACGCTCGACGGCCAATGGATCGTCCGCTGGAGCGCAAAGACATGGACCCCTCGCGACGCCGGCGCGCGTATCGCCCGGGCGAAAGCGGCCTTCGCTCCGGCCGAGAAGGTCTCGATCGCGCTCGTCCCGGTAGAGCACCAGACCGTCGAGGTGCGGGACCCGGCCGAGATCGAGCAGCGCCTGCGAACCGATACCGGCGCGGTCCACGAATGGTACCGGGAACGCTTCGGACCGTCCTTCCCGCGCGAGCTCCTGGTCTCCGCGGACGGCGGGGCCGTCTTCGATTTTTCCGCCGTCCGGCAGGACGCCCCCGGCCTCGACTCGGCCGGGGTCTTGTTCGACGCCACCGGGCGCCCGCGAGACGCCGCGGCCGTTACCGAACGCATCCGTCTCGCCCGGGCGAAGCCCGGCGCCCAATCCGGCGTGAACTCCCGGATCAAGGAGCCCCCCGCGCCGCCGAAGTTCGACGGCGCGGTCATCGCCGCGGCCGAAGACGCCGAGACGCAGGACGCCTTAAGGGCCCTGATCTACGCCTCGCGGGGCTACGAAAACGGTTTTGGGAAGGGCAGCGGCCTCCACGGACCGATGGGATTAAGCAACGCGACTTTCCAATGGGCGCAAAAGGAGGCCGGCGCCGAGCAGAAGAAGATCCTGGAGCAGGGCATCGACGACGATCGGGCCAACATCCTCGCGGGCGCCATCGTCTTCGACCGCCTGAAGACGCAGTTCGGAGGCAATACCAGCCGCGCCGTCGCGGCGTTCCACGTCGGCGCGGGCAATGTCCGCAAGCATGGCGGCATCCCTGCCGACGCGCAGCACTACCTCGCCCGCTTTCATTTGGCCCACCAGCAGGGCATACGCCGAGCATTGGATCCGGCCTCGCCGAAAGCCGCGCGCAAGAAGGTTGTCGCGGAGAAGCCCGTTTCCCCCATCGGAGCCATTCTCCGCCGCATCCGGGAGGAAGCCACCGCCCTCCTCCGGGGCGAGCCGCCCACCGGCCGCCGGGACTCATTCAAGAACGTCCCCAAGAGCCTGGTCGAGGACATCTGGGAGGAAGCCACCAGCGGAAAGTGGCAGACCGACCCCAATGCCCTGATCGCGCTGTCGGAAGCCGAGGGCGGCGTCAACGCCGGGACCTCGCACGCGAACGCCCGCGGCGTCCTGCAGATCACGCCGGAGACCGCGCTCTGGGAGTGCGGGCTGTCGCGCGCGGAGCTGGCCGACCGGGCAAAGAACATCGCCTGCGCCGAGAAGGTCTTCGCGCGCCGGCTAAAAAATGCGGACGGGGACATCGTCCTTGCCTGGGCGCTCTACAACACCAAGGTCAAGTGGCACCGGCAGATGATCGCGGAGAAGCGCGTCGCCAATATCAAGGAGACCGTCCGCCACGTAACCCGCGCCGCCTACCGCTACTACCAGCTCACCGGAAACCCGGCGTTTGACCCCGGCTCACGGGCCTTCCGTGAGAAGTACTTTAAAACCGTCCAAGCCCTGCGCTGGTCGGCGGAGTCCTACCTCGACATCCAGCGGTGGGACCGCAACGAAGGCTACAAGGGCGAGATCCGCTACGCCGAAAAAGTTCCGGCGCTGGAAGGGACTCTCGCCGCGGGTCCAAACAGCGCGCCCGGCCGCTGGCGCCGCAACAGCACCGGGACGCACTGGTACCGCAGCTCGCGCGCCCAGGGGCAGCGCTGGGACGTCTACCCCTACCGCGACCAGAACGGCCGCGTGACCGACCCGCCTGTTTAACGGCTCAAGAAGAAGCTCCTGCGGGGCGAACTAGCTCTCCGGGCGCCGCCATGAGCGTTCGTCGCCCATAAGCTTGTCGGCCTCTTCCGGCCCCCAGCATCCCGCCGGATAGAGGCCGGGCGCCGCGTCGTCCTCTTGGAGCAGTGGATCGAAAAAAGCCCAGGTATCGCGAACCGCGTCATCGCGGATGAAGAGCGTCTGATCTCCCAGCATGGCGTCCAGCAGCAGCCGGTGGTATGCTTCCGGCGGGTCCGCGCCGAAAATTTCTCTATAGTGGACATCCATCGTCAGCGAGCCCAGACAGAGCTTCGGTCCGGGCTTCTTCGCCTCGAGAGTCAGGGAAATGCCTTCGTCCGGCTGGATGCGGAAGGTTAAAACGTTCGCCGCCAAATCTTCGGGAGTCAGGCCGGGAATGATCGAGTGCGGAACACTTTTGAACACGACCGCGATCTCGGCGACCCGGCGGGCGAGCTTTTTCCCGGAACGCAGGAATATGGGAACTCCCTTCCAGCGCCAGTTGTCTATCTCCAGGCGCATCGCGGCATAGGTCGGCGTCCGCGAACCTTCCGCGACGCCCGGCTCTCGCGCATAACCCGCGTACTGACCGAGCACGACATGCTCGGCGCGCGCCCGCTTATCCAACGGCAGGAGCGACTGGAAAACCTTGGCCTTCTCATTGCGTATCGCATCGGCGCCGAACCCCGACGGGGGCTCCATGGCGGTCAGGGCAAGAAGCTGCGTCATATGGTTCTGAAACATATCGCGCAGGACGCCCGACGAGTCGTAATAGCCCGCCCGGCTCTCGACCCCGAGGCTTTCAAGGACCGAGATTTGGATATGGTCCACATGCTCACGGTTCCATACCGGCTCGAATATGGAGTTGGCGAAACGAAACATCATAATGTTCTGAACCGTCTCTTTCCCCAAGTAGTGGTCGATGCGGTATATCTGCTCCTCGCGTAAAAACTTCCCGATCTCGCCGCTCAGGCTGCGGGCGCTCTCGAGATCACGGCCGAATGGTTTTTCCACGACCACGCGGGAACGGCCCTTCCCGCCGACCCCTTCCAGCAGGCCGGCCTCGGCCAACCGGCGCGGGATGACGGGATAAAGCGCGGGCGGGACGGCCAGATAGTAGACCACGTTGCCCGCGGAGCCGAATTTCCGGTCCAGCTCTTCGAGCTTCGACTTCAGCGAGGCGTAGGTGGCCGGATCGTCGTAGGAGCCGCTGAGATAATAAAGGGCGTTAAGGCCGGGGGCGCGCGAACGGAAGGCCTCATCGCTGAGACTGCTGCGGGCGATGCCGAGCGCGTAGAAGCCTTGCGGCAGGAGCTTTCCTTTTTGCAGAGAAAGCAGCGCCGGCAGCAGTTTACGCGCGGCAAGATCGCCGGAGGCGCCGAAGATGACAAGTCCGCAGGGCTCCGGCCGCGTCTCGACGCAGAGGCGCTCTCTGACGCGGATGCGGGAGCGGGACTCCTTTTCCGCTTCGTTCAAGTCCGCCCCTTCCGGCGGACCGCGTGGCCGCCGAACTCGCCGCGCAGCGCAGACAAGAGCTTGTCCGAGAATGCGTCCTTTTGGCGGGAACGGAAGCGGCGGAAAAGGGCAAGCGCGATCGTCGGCACGGGCACGGCCGCCTCCACCGCCTCCTGGACGGTCCAGCGGCCCTCGCCCGAATCCGGCACGTAGCCCGCGACCGATTTCAGCTCCGGGTCTTTTTGCAGCGCGCTCTCGATGAGCTCCAGCAGCCAGGAGCGCACGACGCTCCCCCGGTTCCAGAGGCCGGCGATTCGGCGGAGATCCATTTTCGCCGGATGGGAGCGCAGGAGCTCAAAGCCCTCGGCGTAGGCCTGCATGAGCGCATATTCGATACCGTTGTGGATCATTTTGACGAAATGCCCGGTTCCGGCCGGACCGACATGCGCATAGCCGTTCTTGGGCGCCAAGGTCTTGAACACCGGCTCAAGCGTCCTGAAGGCGCGCCGCTCGCCGCCGATCATGAGGCAGTACCCCTCTTTGAGCCCCCATATGCCGCCGCTCACCCCCGCGTCGAGGTAATGGATTCCTTGGCGGCCGAGAACACGCACATGCTCGGCGTCGTCTTTGTATAGGGAGTTCCCTCCGTCCACGACGATATCCCCCTTATCGAGAAGCGCGGAAAGCTCGCGGACCGCCGCCCGAACGGGCTCGCCGGCCGGGATCATGAGCCATACCGATCTCGGCGCCTTGAGCTTGGCCACAGCTTCCTTGATGGTCCGGGCTCGCGATGCGCCGAAGCGAACCGCGGCGGTCACGGCCTTCCCGTCGCGATCGCATCCCACGACCTGATGCCCGCCTTTAATGAGGCGGCGCGTCATGTTTAAGCCCATCTTGCCCAACCCGATCATCGCTATGCGCATAAAATCCCCCTGCCAGTGCCGACTGACAATCAGTTTCCCATACTACCTGGGTATAAGTGAAGCGCCGCGGCCGCGGCGCTCCTCACGCCAAGCCGCGCAGACAGGCCTGCGCGATGTGTTCGCTGGACAGTCCGTGTTTTCGGTACAGTTCGGCGCCGTCCGCGGATTCCCCGAAGTCGCGGACGCCGAGGCGCACAACGGGACAGGCCGCGCCCTGTTCAGCCAGCGCCTCGCTGACGGCGCTGCCGAGGCCGCCGATGACGTTGTGGTCCTCGACGGTGACGATGCGGCCGCTTTCCGCCGCCGCCGCCGCCACGGCGCCGCCGTCGAACGGCGCGATGGTCGCGGCGTTGACGACGCGGACCGCGGTTCCTTGACGCTCGAGTTCGCGCGCCGCGGCGAGCGCTTCGCCGACCGTCCCGCCGGAGGCGAATATCGTCGCCTGCAGGGGAGCGCCGCCGCGCCGGGGCTCGAACAGGGTATCGGCAACGCCGACCTTGAACACGTAGTCGCGCGCATGGACATCGTCCATCTTTTGCCGCGTCAGACGGATATAGACCGGCCCGGGGTACGTGATCATCCACTCGACCGCCTGCTGCGTCTCCCGGTCGTCGGCGGGCTGCAGGATGGTGACATGCGGGAGCGAGCGCATCGCGCCCAAGTCCTCCAAACCCATCTGTGAGGCCCCGTCCTCGCCGATGCCGATGCCCGCATGCGTACCGACGAGCTTGACGTCGGCGCGGTTGTAGGCGACGGCGACCCGGATCGTCTCCAAGCGGCCGACGAGGAAGCAGGCGAAGCTCGTCGCCACCGCGGTCTTGCCGCACAGCGCCAGTCCCGCCGCGGCGCCGATCATGTTCTGCTCGGCGATGCCGAACTCGAAGTGCCGGTCGGGGAATTCCTTTTGAAAATCGACGGTCATGGTCGATTTAGCCAAGTCGGCGTCGAGGACGACGAGGTTCTTGTGCTTGCGTCCGAGCCGCGCCAATGCTTCGCCGAAGGAGCTGCGCGTCGCCCTACCCATTGCGCAGCTCCTTGACGGCGCGGTCCGCCTCGTCTTTGCCGGGGACCTTGCCGTGCCAGCCGATGTCGTTTTCCATAAATGAGACGCCCTTCCCTTTTACCGTTTTTGCGATGATCGCCAACGGCCGCTGCTGTTCCCGCCGCGCCTCGCCCAGCGCCCGCCGGATCGCGGCGAAATCGTGGCCGTTGATCTCGGCCGTATTCCAGTTGAAGGCCTGGAACTTGGCGGCGAGGGGCGCGATATCCATGATCTCCGCGACCGGTCCGTCGATCTGCCCGCCGTTGCAGTCGACGATTGCCGTCAGATTGCCCAGCTTGAACTTCGGCGCCGACATGACCGCCTCCCACACCTGGCCCTCCTGCATCTCGCCGTCTCCGAGGATGCACCAAGTGCGGTAGTCCAGCTTATCCAGACGGGCGGCCAATGCCATGCCGACGCCGATGGATAGGCCTTGTCCCAGTGAACCGGTTGAGACCTCGATGCCGGGCAGGCGCAAGCGGTCCGGGTGTCCCTGCAGCGGGCTGTCCAGCCGGCGCAGGCGCAGCAGTTCCGTTTTAGGGAAATAGCCCGCGTGCGCCATGATGCTGTAAAGCGCCGGGCAGGCGTGCCCCTTCGAGAGGATGACACGGTCGCGCTCCGGCCAGCCGGGTTCGTCCGGCCGGTGGCGGATGAACTCGGTATAAAGCACGGACAGGATGTCGATGATCGACAGGGAGCCCCCAGGATGTCCGGAGCCGGCCCGCTCCAGCATGCGGATGATGTCGATGCGCAGTTCGCGCGTGAGCGCTTCGAGGTCGGTATTCCGTCGTTCATTCCGGACGTCGGCCATAAGTCTGATTCTACAATAATGCGGAATCGCGAAAATTAAATGCGCATCAATAAATCCGTCGCAAGAGCCCGCCGGTGGAAACCGCCCAAGCCGAGGCCTTCCGGGCAATAAAAACTGGGCCCAAAGCCGCCCGCCCCTGGGGCCAAATACCCTTAACCAAGAGAACGGCGCCGCTATCCTATACGCAGAGTGATCCAAATAAGAACAAACGGCAAGCGCATTATCGCGTGTCTGCTCGTCCGCGCCCTGCTGCTGAATGTCGCCTGGGCCGCCGTAAAAGCGCCGAAAGCGGCGCCCGTCGGCCAAACCGGCGCCGTCCCGGTCCATATCGCCGCGCTCGGCGGCCTGCTCTCATCCCAACACGGTTTTCAGCCGGCGCTCAATACGTCGCTCCCCTCTCTCGCCGGACCGCAGAGCCCGCATACCCTGACGCCGGTCGGTATTAGAGCATCAGACCTCAAAGTGCTGACGGTATTGCCAAGCCATACCGTCAAGCCGGTCGAGACCGCGGCCAAAGCGCCGGCGCGAACGCTCACCCGCCTGCAGAAATGGTTCGGCAAGTCCGGTTCCAATAAAGAGAAAGTAAGGAATGTATGGGACGGTGGGGGATTCCAGAACACCGCCGGAGCCGTCTCCGGGAACTACCGCGCCCCGAACCCCGGCTGGCGGTCCAGCCACGACACGCGAACCGAGGCCGAGAAGTTCACCAGCGTCCCCGGCAGCGTCTTCGACTGGAAATCCGTGGAGGACTCACCCGGCCACGGCATCCCCCCCCTGGACTGGCTCATCCGCAGGATTTACGGCCGCAAAGACTCGCGCTTCACCCAAGGATTCGAGATGTCAAATACCGCGCGGCGGGAAGACGCGCGGGTGTTCCTCTACGGCGAGAAGCACACCGACAAAGGGCTGATCGCCGAGAACTTCCGCCGGCTCGCACAGGACACCACGCCGGGCCGGCGCGCCGTCGTCATGGTCGAGGCCTACCTCGGTCCCAATCTCTTCGGCAGCGAGGCGCTGGGCTACCTGGCCGCGCGCGGGATGGATGTGCGCGGGATATCCCCGGAAGACGTCGAGCTGCGCACCTGGGAGACTCCCGAGATCTACCGGGAGACCAGCCACAGCGTGCTCCAGCACCACATGAACCAGTACGATCTCAACCAGCTCATCGGCGGCGGCGGCCGCTGGTTCTCCTACTATCCGCGCCTGGCGGCCAAGATGACGCGCAACTTCCTAAGCTGGTTCACGATGCGCCGCCAAGCCATCACCCGGCGCAACGCCGAGCTCGACAAGAACCTGGGAGCGGCGCTAGGCGAGGCGGAGCGCACAGGCGGCAGCGTGCACCTGATCACCGGCGCCGAGCACCTCCTGGAACGCCCGCTCATGGCGAACATGCCCCTGCTCGGCGGCTATAAGCTCAGAAAGAGCCTGGGCGCCGTTCTCGGCGCAGTGCCCTACCAGATCAGCCGCCCTCCCGATTCGCCGGAGTAAGCCGGCGGCGCTTTTTGCTAATCTCCATCCATGATCATCCGACCAATATTTGTTCTGCTGGCCGCTGTCGCGGCCGTCATCCTGCCGGCGCAAGCCGGCGCCGAGCAGCCCCGCCCGCCGCAAGCGAAGCGCGTATTCCAGAAGCTGGAAAAGCACGGAGTGACGCGGGTCGATCCCTACTACTGGCTCAAAGAGCGCGACAACCCGGAGGTCCTCGCCTACCTCAAAGCGGAAAACGAATACGCCGAGGCCATGCTCAAGCCGGTGCGCCGGCTGCGCCGGAAGCTGTTCGCCGAGTTCAAATCGCGCATCAAGGAAAACGAAGCCTCCGCGCCCGTCCGCAGCGGCCCCTACGTCTACTACACGCGCTACCAGAAAGGGAAGGAGTACTCCCTGCACTGCCGGCGCCGGGGCGGCATGGACGGCGCCGAAGAGGTGCTGCTCGACGTCAACAAGCTCGCCAAGGGCCACAAGTTCTTCCAGCTCGGCGCCTTCGAGATATCCGACGACCACAACCTTGCGGCCTACTCATTCGATACCGAGGGCCGGCGCATCCACACCATCCGCGTGCGCGACCTGCGCACCGGAAAGGACCTTCCCGACCGGATCGAAAAGGTGACCAGCAACGCCGCCTGGGCCGCCGACAACAAAACGCTGTTCTACACCAAGCAGGACTCCAGCACTCTGCGCGCGGACGAGATCTACCGGCATACGCTCGGCGGCGCGCAGGATGAGCTGGTCTACCGCGAGCAGGACGAGACCTTCTCGGTAAGCGTTTTCCGCACGCTCTCGAAACGGCACCTGCTGATTCCGTCGCAAGCGACGCTGACCACGGAGTGGCGCTACCTGCCGGCGGCCGAGCCGGACAGCGAGCCGCGCCTGTTCGCCGCCCGCCGGCGCGGCCACGAGTACTCCGTCAGTCACGGCGGCGACCGCTGGTACGTCCTTTCCAACGACGGGGCGCGCAACTTCAAGCTCATGGAGGCGCCCGAAGACCAGACGGAGGAGAAGCACTGGCGGGAACTGGTCGCGCACCGCCAGGACGTCTTTATCTCCGGCTTCGCGGCGTTCAAGGATTACCTCGTCCTGCAGGAGCAGGAAAACGCCCTCAACCAGCTGCGCGTCCTGCCGCGCGGCGGCGGCGCGCCCTTCCGGCTGGATTTCCCCGACCAAGTCTACAGCGCCATGCTCGGACATAACGAGGAGTACGACGCCGCGGCCTTCCGGCATACCTACGAGTCTTTGACCACGCCGTTCTCGCAGTACGACTTCGATCCGGCGTCGCGCCGCAGCGTCCTGGTCAAGCGCAAGGCCGTCCTCGGCGGCTTCCGGGCGGAGAACTACGATTCCCGGCGCGTCTGGGCGACGGCCGCCGACGGGGCGAAGATCCCGGTCAACCTGGTCCACAAAAAAGGCATCCAGCCCGACGGAAAGAACCCGCTGCTGCTCTACGGCTACGGCTCCTACGGGGTCAACCTCGATCCCTGGTTCAGCGCGCAGCGGCTTTCCTGGCTGGACCGCGGCGGCGTCTACGCCATCGCGCAGACCCGCGGCGGCCAGGATCTGGGACGCAAGTGGTACGAGGACGGACGGCAGATGAATAAATGGAACACCTTCAACGACTTCATCGCCGCCGCCGAGCATCTCCAGGCGGCCGGCTGGGCGGACCCGGCGCGGACCTACGCGGAAGGCGGCAGCGCCGGCGGCCTGCTGATGGGCGCGGTGGCCAACAAGCGTCCCGACCTGTTTCACGGCCAGCTGGTCGAGGTCCCTTTCGTCGATGTCGTCACCACCATGCTCGACGACAGCATCCCGCTGACCACCTCCGAGTACGATGAATGGGGCAACCCCAACGAGAAACCGGCCTTCGACTATATGCTGTCCTACTCGCCCTACGACAATATCGAAGCCAAGGACTACCCGCACCTGCTGGTGACGGCGGGGCTGACGGACTCGCAGGTCCAGTACTGGGAGCCGGCAAAATACGCGGCCCGGCTGCGCGCCCGAAAAACCGGCGATTCCCAGCTGCTGCTGTGGACCGAGATGAAAGCCGGGCACTCGGGCCAGGCCGGGCGCTATGAAAGCCTCAAGCTGCTGGCCATGGAGTATGCCTGGTTTATGGGGTTGGCCGGGCTGGACAAGCGGTGAACGCCAAAAGTTCCGAGAGCGAACTAAAGTTCGCCCTCGCCGACGGCGAGGAGTGGCTGCGCCTGGTCGATAATATCCGGCCGGTCCGCGCGACGCGGGTGCAGACCAACATCTTTCTCGACTCCCCCGGCGGGGATATCGTCGACGCCCGCGGCGCCCTGCGCGTACGGCATGAGCGGGTGTACCTCCCCGGCGGGGTCAGCCGTCCGCAAGAACACATCCTGCTGACCCTCAAGCACAGCGGCCGCAGAAAGGACGCGCTCTTCGAGCGCTTCGAGCATGAGTGCGAGATCGCGACCCCGCTGCTGGAAGTGCGGGCCAACCCCTCCCAGCTCCTCGCGCTCGACCTCGCCCCGATCACGGCGCTCAAGTCGCTGGTGCCCGATATCCGCGAGCTCAAAGTCCTCGGCGGGTTCGAGAACCTGCGCTACGAAGCCGCGGGCGAACTCGAGCTTAAAGGCAAGAAGCTGTCGATCGTCTGGGAAGCGGACCGCACGACCTTCGGCGAAGGCCGCACCGACTACGAGGTCGAGATCGAGCTCACGGACGCCGCGCAGGCGAAGACGGTAACGGCGGCGGTGCGCGGCCGCCTGCGCGCGCTCGGCATCAAGGAACTCCCCACCCCGGAGAGCAAGTTCCGGCGCTTCCTCGGAGTTCTTAAAGAAACCTCCGCATGAGCTGGCCCGTGCTGCTCGCCGTCGCGGTCGGCCTGGCGATGGACGCCATGTCGGTCGCCTTGGCCGTGGGCGCGACGCGGCGCGAGCTCTCCCGCGGGCAGCTGTTCCGCCTGTCCTGGCACTTCGGCCTGTTTCAGGCCTTCATGCCGGCGATCGGCTGGGGCGTCGGGCAGACGATCCTGCCGTGGATTGAACGCTGGGACCACTGGGTCGCCTGCGCCCTGCTGACGCTCGTCGGCCTCAAGGCGATCCGCGAATCGCTCACCGGCGAAAGCTATGAGGCCGCGGCGGAAGATCCCACCCGCGGCTGGACGCTGCTGGCGCTCTCGGTGGCGACCAGCATCGACGCCCTGGCGGTCGGACTGAGCTTCGCGGCGCTGGGGCTCAATATCGTCGCCCCCTGCCTGGTTATCGGCGTCGTGACCGGAGCGCTGACGCTCGCGGGCATGCTGGCCGGCGGACGCCTGGGAAAGCGTTTCGGCAGCGGTATGGGGGTGCTGGGCGGCGTGGTCCTAATCGCAATCGGAATCAAAATCGTGCTCGAGCATATGGCGGGCTAGGCCGCCCGCTTGGCCGGCCGGCACAGCGAGCGCGTCTCCGGCTTCTCGTCGAGCTTCTTCGGCATCAGATCCAGGACTCCTTCTTGCGGTACTTGCGACGGGCACGCACGCTGACCAGCCGCCGCTCGGGCAGGATGAGGGCGGTCAGTGCGCCGCCGTTGACGCAGCCGGTGTCGAGGCCGACGGCATTGTCGCGGAAGACCGGCCTCTTCTTGACCCAGTGGCCGAAAACCACGAGACGCTCACCGTCATAGAGCTCGTACCAGGGAATCCCCGCCTTGCCGAGGCGCCGCAGGTTGACGAGCTCGGAGACGGGCTGGTCCATGATCGGCACCTGCGGGTCGAAGCCGGCGTGCACGACGATGAGGTCTTTATAGAGCACGAAAGCCGGCCACGAGGCGATGTAGCGCATATAGACATCGAACTTGCGCCCCATCTGCCGGACCACCTCGAGGTCGTAGGACTTCTCGTCGGGCGTCATGCCCTTCTTCCAGTGCTTGAGAAAGCGGTACTCGTGGTTTCCCACGACCACCTGCAGATTCCGCGTCTTCATGGCCCAATCGAGAACCGCCCGCGAGTTCGGCCCCTTGCAGATCAGGTCGCCGACGCTGATCAAGCGGTCGTCCGGCCGCAGCCGCGCCTTGCGCAGCAGCGCCAGCAGCTCGTGATAGCAGCCGTGAATATCGCCGATGATGATGGTCCGGCTCACGGCGCGACCGCCTTGAGCGGAATGCGGTTTTCCAGGACCGTGCCCCGGTACTGCTTTTTCGCCAGCTCCTCGAGCTGAAACTGCGAGCGCACCTGCTTGTCCTCGGCCGGCAGGGGAGGCTTGAAATACGTGCCGTCCGCTCGCAGGTGCCAGGCCTTGACGTTGTCGGCGAGCGCCTTGTTGAGGATGACGTCGCGGATGTAGCGCTTGAGCGCCTCGTCCTTGACCGGGAAGGCCAGCTCGAAGCGGTTGTAGAAGTTGCGCGGCATCCAGTCGGCGCTGGAGAGATAGAGCTTGCCCTTGCCGCCGGCGCGGAAGTAGTAGATGCGGCTGTGCTCGAGAAAGCGGTCGATGATGCTGACGACGCAGATATTCTCGCTTAAGCCCCGGATGCCGGGCCGCAGGCAGCAGATGCCGCGCACCAGGAGCTCCACCTTGACCCCCGCCTGCGAGGCGTCGTAGAGCTTCCCGATGACGTCCTTGTCGACCAGCGAGTTCATCTTGGCGATGATGTGCCCGCGGCCGCCCTGGCGCTGGATTTCGATCTCGCCGTCGATAAAGGACGCCATCTTCTGGTGCAGGTTGATGGGCGCGACCAGGAGCTCGGCGAAGTCCGCGGGCTCCTGGTGGCGGATGAGCGCCGAGAAGAAAGCCGACACGTCGCGGCCCAGGGTCTCGTCGCTGGTGAGCAGCCCCGCGTCGGTGTACTGGCGCGACGTCGTCTCGTGGTAGTTGCCCGTTCCCAGGTGCAGGTAGGATATGTCCTTCCCGTCCTCGACGCGGATGATCTGGGTCGCCTTGCTGTGCACCTTGCGCCGGCCCATGGGCCGGACGACGCGGGCGCCGAAGCTGCGCAGCTCGGCGGCCCAGCGCAGGTTGTTCTGCTCGTCGAAGCGCGCCTTGATCTCGATGTAGACCGTGACCCGCTTGCCGTTCTGCGCCGCGGTCTTGAGCGCCTCCATGACCTGCGAGCGGATGCCGGTCCGGTAGAGCGTATGATAGATATGGGTAACCTGGGGGTCTTCCGCCGCCAGCTGGATGAAGTTCAGGACGATGTCGAAGGAATCGTAGGGATGGTGCAGGAGCACGTCGTGCTTGCGCACGATATCGAACAGGCGCTCCTTGCGCTGCAGCGGCGCCGGCGTCTGCGGGACCACCGCCGGGTAGCGCAGCTTGGGCTTCTGCTGATAGATGTCGGCCAACGCGCGCAGGTCGAGCGGCAGGTTGAAGCGGTAGAGCGAGCCGGAGTCCAGCCTCAGCCCCGTGGCCAAAAACAGCGCCCCCTCCGAGTAGGAAGACGCGTCGACCTCGAGGCGCACCACCTTGGCGCGGGCCCGGCGGCCGACCGCCTCCCGGATCTGCTCCTCCAGGGTTTCGAGCTCGTCCGGACGGTACCGCAGGTCCGCCTCGCGGATCACCTTGAAGGGGAAAGCCTCGATCACGTCCTTGCCCTTGAACAGCCGGTCCGCCCGCGCCGCCAGCCAGCGCTCGAGCAGGACGAAGTGGCTGCGGTTGCCCGGCATCTGCAGCAGCCGCGCCTCCCGGTCCCGGATGGTGATGATGGCGAACTCGCCGGGAAAGCCGACGTAGATATGCAGGCGCTCGCTGGCCAGATGCGGCAGGCCCTGGGTGCTGCGCCGCAGCACCAGCTCGAGCTCCGGCAGGTTCTCCAGAATGGTCTTGTCCAGCGGGGTTATGCGGCCGAACTCGGCGTCGAGGCGCATGCCGTGCTGGCGCAGCCCCTCGACGATCTCCTTGAAGACCACGGCCTGCCGCCCTTTCTGCCGCAGAACATGCTCGCGGACCTGGGCGTAGGTATGCGCGGCCGTCATGCCGTCGGGCGTGCGCGCCTCGGGCTCGCGGACGGCCTTGTTCTGGAGGCCCGCTACGCGGACCATGAAGAACTCGTCGAGGTTGGAGCTGACGATGGCGGCGAAGCGCAGCCGCTCGAGCGGCGGCACCGTCGGATCGGCCGCCTCGCTGAGCACCCGGTCGTTGAACTGCAGCCAGCTCAGTTCCCGGTTGAAGAGAGTCTCCTGATACGGGATCTTCGCGGGATCGGCCGGCTGACCGGTCGGCGCTACCTGCAGGCGGCGCGTCAGCACGTCCCAGTCGATCTCCTCCGGATTGTCGCTCGCGACCATAGGCCTTTATTATATAATTCCTCGTCGATCCTCTGGTGACGACCGCTTGACCGACAGCGACAAAATTCTAATTTTTGCAGTAATAATATGAATATTCTTATTATCAGACATGCCCCGGCGGGCAACTCTGAGCAATGGCTGTCGCAGGGAAAGAAGGACTCCCTGCGGCCGCTGACCCCCGAGGGCCGGGAGAAGATGCAGAAGACCGCCGCCGGCCTCAAGAGCCAGCTCGACGGGATCGATCTCATCGTCTCCAGCCCTTATGTCCGCTGCCGGCAGACTGTGGAAATCCTGGCGCTCGCCTTCCCCGAGGCCAAGAAAATCGAGTGGGCGGCCCTGCGCCCGGGCGGCGGCTTTAAAGATATCCCCGCCAAGCTCGCGGCCCTCAATGACGTCGCGAGCGTCGCCCTAGTCGGCCACGAGCCGACGCTGAGCCTCCTCGGCAGCCATCTGCTCTCCGGCCGGCAGGGAGCGTTCATCCGGCTGAGAAAAGGCGGCTGCGCGCTGCTGGAAGCCCCCGTGCCCGTCCGCCCGGGACGCGCCGTTCTGCAGTGGCTGCTCCAGTCCAAACAGCTCAGGAAGCTGGGTAAGAAAGCCGATTGATGAAGCTTCCCGCCGACCTCCTGCGGCGGCCGGCCGCGCGCGGCGCCCGCCTGGTCTGCCTGCACCAGCTGGATATGGCCGTGCACAATGCGCCGCGCCTGCGCAACCCTGAGGACGCCGAGTCGCTGCACGATTTCCGGGTATCCCTGCGCCGGCTGCGCAGCCTCCTGAAGTGCTTCCGCCGGACCCTGCGGCCGCCCTTCCCCAGAAAGCACCTCCGCCGCATCAAGAAGATCGCCGCCGCCACCGGACAGGGCCGGGACGCCGAGGTGCAGGCGGCCTATCTCCGAAGCTGGGAAAAAAGCTTCTCTCCGGCGCACCGCAAAGGCGTCGCCTGGCTGCGCGCCCGGCTGGAGCGGCTCGCGGCCGAGAACTGCGCCGCCGCCGTCGAAGCGGCGCGGCTGGCCTTTCTGGAGTCCGCGCCGGTCCTGCGCGAAGCCTTGCCCCTGCCGGCGCGCGTCCGGCGCCCGCCGGGAGCGCCGCCCGAGCCGTGCTTCGGCGGGGAGGCGGGGAAGGCGGCGCTAAAGACCGCCGCTCTGCTCAACCGGCGGCTGACCGTCATCGGCTCGGAGCGGGATGTTGAACGCGCGCATGAAGCGCGCATCCAGGGCAAGCGCCTGCGCTACCTGCTCGAGCCGCTGCGGGACTATTCGCCGGCCTGGAAGAGGCTCCTGACGCGGCTCAAGAGCCTGCAGGATATCCTCGGCGAGCTCCACGACATGCATGTCTTGGAGGACGAGAGCGTCCGCATCGTCGAGGAGCTGGCGCTCGGCGGCGTGCGCCGGAGGCTGCGGCGGGCGCTGGGCGAAACGCCGCCGCGCGCCGCCGGCGGCGAACGCCCGTTCGATCCGACGACGGGACTGCTGCGGCTGGCGCGGCGCGTACGCGAGCGCGAGAAGCTGCTTTTCCGCCGCCTCAAGCGCAGCTGGAACGATGCGCGCCGCGCCCGGTTTTTTGGCGAGCTGAGCGCCCTGGCCGAAGGCCTCCGCCTGATGGAGCCGCTGCCTCTCCCCGCAGCGCCCCCCCGCGCACAGCGGTAACCTCCACGCGATAACTATTAGAATCTTTCCATGAACAGAACAGCTTTCCCGGTTTTTATCGCCGTGATCTTCGCCCTTGGCTGCAGCATGACCGCCGAGGAAATGAAGAAGGGCATCCATGCCGCCGGCGACGCCAAGCTGGTCGCCAAAATACTCAAGCAGGACAAGGAGTACGCAACCGACATTTCCGACGACAAGAACAAGACTCCGCTGCACACGGCGACGACCCCGGAAGTCGCGCAGCTGCTCATCGATCACGGCGCCGACGTCAACGCCATGGACGCCGAGCTCAATACCCCCCTGCATCTAGCCAAGACCGCGGCCATGGTCAACCTCCTGCTTGATAAGGGCGCCGACATCAACGCGTCCAACGTCAACCTCGCCAAACCGATTGAGACCGCCGCCAACCCCGAGGTCATCAAGGCCCTGGTCGGCCGCGGCGCCAAGCTCAACGTCGACCCAAAGGCGGTTTTTCGGGCGGCCGGCGGAGGCCAGGCGGCGCTGCTCGACATCCTGCTGGCCAACGGCGGCGACGCCAATGCCCGGACCGGAAGCGGCAAATACGGCGACACCCTGCTCCACGTCGCGGCCAAGAACGACCGCCCCGAGGTCATAAAGATTCTGCTCAAGCACGGCGCCGACGTCGATGCCCGGGCGAGCTACGACGCCACGCCGCTGCATCACGCGGCGATGAACGGCAAGGTGGACGCGGCGCGCGCGCTGCTCGACGGCGGGGCGAACATCAACGCGGAACTCAGCGGGAACGTGGCGGTGCAGAGGTTTGATCCCAACCGCATAAAGGGCTTCATGCGGCCGGATCAGGACGCCGGCGGCGGCACGCCGCTGAAGATCGCGGCCGATCCCGGCATGCGCGGCCTGCTCAAAGAGCGCGGCGGGCGCTAGCCGCCGACCTAGTACGCCTCGTCTATCTTCTCCACCACGGTGCGGATGACCTTGATGCGGGCCCCGCGCTTGTCGTTGCCTTCGACCAGCGTCCAGGGCGCGCAGTCGGTGCTGGTCTTCTCGATCATATCGCAGGCCGCCGCCTCATAGGCGTCCCACTTCTTGCGGTTGCGCCAGTCCTCCTCGGTCAGCTTGTACTGCTTATAGGGCTTGAGGTTGCGGTCCTTAAAGCGCTGGAGCTGCTCCTGCGGCGTGATGGCGATCCAGAACTTGAGGAGGATGATCCCGAAGTCGGTGAGCTGTTCCTCGAAAGCGTTGATCTCGCCGTAAGCGCGCGTCCATTCATCGGGGGAGCAGAAGCCCTCCAGACGCTCGACGAGCACGCGCCCGTACCAGGAGCGGTCGTAGACCGCCATCCGCCCGGTGCGCGGCAGGTCGCGCCAAAAACGCCACAGGTAGGGGTGCGCGCGTTCGATCTCGTCCGGCGCCGAAGTCGATATAACGCGGTAGAGCCGCGCATCCATGGCCCGCGTCATGCGCCGGATCGAGCCGCCCTTGCCGGCCGCATCCGGCCCCTCAAAAAGCAGCAGCACCGACTTCTTGCGGCCGCGCAGGCGCCGCGTCAGGTCCGCGAGCCGGCCCTGCCACCGGGGAAGCTCCTTGTCGTAATCCTCCCGGCTCAGCGCTTTCGTGAAATCGAGGCGGCGCAGGATATTGACCGGCTTGGGCCTGGGGACCGTCGGTTTGGCGTCAGGCTGCAGCTTATTGGATTTCAACTTATTGTTGATCGCCTTGATCAGCGCCTTGGCGGCGGTCAAAGCGGTATGCCGGCGGTCCGCCGCCTCGACGATCTGCCACGGGACCGCGGCCGTGCCGGTCTTGCGCAGCGTCTGCTCCGATACTTCACGGAAACGGTCGTAGCGCTTGAGGAAGCGCCAGTCCTTGGCGGTAACGCGCCAGCGCGTTTCAGGATCCTTCTCGAGCTTATTGAAGCGCCGCCGCTGATCCTTCTTGGATAGATGCAGCCACAGCTTGACCACCAGGACTTTCTCATCGGCCAGCAGCGTCTCGAAATCCTTGATGTGCCCCAGTTCCTTATAGAAGGAAGCCTTCTTCTTGCGGTGAAAGACGCGGTCCACTATCAGGTCGCTGTACCAGGATCCCAGAAAAACCGCCATTTTCCCCTTGGGCGGGAGCATCCGCCAGTAGCGCCAGAAGCGCGGCCGCTCCTTTTCCTCATCCGAGGGCTCCCACGGCGCGTGGACCTCAACGCCGCGCGCGTCCATCCACTCGACAAGAAGGTTGACAAGCTGGGTCTTGCCGGCGCCTTCCACTCCGGAGACCAGGAGCGCCACCGAGAAGTCCGCCTTGGAGAGCTGCTTTTGCGCCTCCAGCAGGGCCAGGCGCAGCTTGGGGACCTCCTTGTCGAAGGTCTCCTTGTCGGTCTTTATTCCAAGCTCGGCGATTTCGAACATGATGCCCCCCATATAGAAAGCATACTCCGCGCGGCGCGATCAAGCGGACGAGGGGCCTTAGTAGCAGCCGTCTATGCCGCGAAACGACCTGAGCAGGATGTTCCCCGCCGGGACGGTCCGCACGAGCTCGAGCTCGAGGTGGTACTTGTTGCCTGCCGGGTCTTCGGTATCGCCCTTGATGACGACCTGATACAGCGTCTCCGCGGGTCCCGGAACGGCCGCCTGCCGACTAACGACCAGGAGCTCGTCGTAGTAGAGGTTAGGACAATGCTTACGGACCTGGGCATGCACGGCGATCTGCAGCGGCGGCGGGATCACGGAGTCGTCGAAGAACTCGATGATGCCGGTCAGCTCCGCGCTCTGGGCACTGAAGCCGCCGGAGCCATCCGCGGGAACGATCATCTGCGGGCAGGCGCGCAGGTCGCCGCGCGGGGCGCCGGGCGGCAGCGCGTGCCGGTATGTGCCGCCGTAGCGGCAGGCGTAGAGGCAGACGCCGTCATCCACGCTCCGCAGGTAGCAGGCCCGGCGAACGAGGTCCCCGTTCATCACCAGCGGCGCGAACGCCGGGGAGGCGGCCTTCATCTCCGCCACGATCTTTTTGATGCTGAAGTCCTGCTGGTCGAAATCTAAAGCCGGCTGACCGGCCCTGGCGGCGGTTCCGTTCGCGGCCAGACCGAAGGCCGCGCCGAGAACTACGGTCTTTACTACGTGCGCTACTCTGCTCATTCCACCTCCGTTCGCTGCGCTCCCCCGGGCTCTGCGGCTGCCCGAAGGTTGCAGGAACATTATAGGCGCATCACCCCATCAACATCATGAGCCGTTGGGCCCAGAGCGATCTTGACGCCTGCGCGCGAACGAGCCTCTTCCCCCTACTACAGCAACCCCAGGATAAAAACGTAAACGCTCACCAGGATGAGATGAACGACGGCGAACGGCAGCGCCTTTTTTTCGACCAAATCAGTAACCAGCAGGACCTTGGGGAAATGGACTTCCTGATATTCATAGGGCTCCCGCATGGCGCGCTTGAAGACAGATTCGAATACATCTAATTTTGCCATTATCATATTAATTAACTTTTTTATGGCTTTTTCCAAATCATCCCATTGGCTGTTTTGTTGCAATTTGATTAGCCGACACCTGACTCCTCGCATCGCTAATGACTACACAGGCATTTATCACCGCAACCTCTTTTATGGTAGGCCTTGGCGCGACGCTGGCGATCGTGCTGGCCCTGGCCAATAAGCGGCTCCATGTTGAGGAAGACCCGCGCATCGACGAAGTGGAAGAGAAGCTTCCCGGCAATAACTGCGGCGCCTGTGGACTGCCGGGCTGCCGGGCCTTCGCCGAAAAAGCCGTGGCCGGCGAGGTAAACCCCGCCAAGTGCACGGTGAGCCCACCGGAAGAGATCGATGCCATCGCCGCCCTGCTCGGCGTCGAGGCCGAGGCCGAAGAAAAACGCGTCGCGCGGCTGGCCTGCGCCGGCGGCGACAACGTCGCACGTCAGCGCGTGCACTACCAGGGCATGGCATCCTGCCAGGCCGCCGCGCTGGCCACCGGCGGCGGCAAGGGCTGCGTCTGGGGCTGTCTCGGCTTCGGCGACTGCGGCGACGTCTGCACCTTCGAAGCCATCAAGATGGACGCCAACGGCCTGCCCATCGTCGACCCCGATAAGTGCACGGCCTGCGGCGACTGCGTCGAAATCTGTCCCAAATCCCTGTTTTCCCTGCAGCCGGTGAGCCGCAAGCTCTGGGTCGCCTGCATGAACGGGGCCGCGGGCGACGCCGCCGAGAACGAATGCGCCGTCGCCTGCACCGCCTGCGGCCTATGCGCCGCCGACGCGGCCGAAGGCCTTATCACAATGCGCAACAACCTCCCTTTTATCGATTACCGCAAAAACGAACAGGCTTCGGACGACGCCATCGAGCGCTGCCCCACGGGCGCGATCGTATGGCTGGAAAGCCGGACTCGCCGCGTGAAAGGCGCCAGCGCCAAGCGGATCGTCCGCGAGACCCCTCTGCCGGTCGGATAGAACCATGATGAGCTTTTTTCGCCGCAAAGAAACCCAGCGTGCCCCCTTCCCGGGAATACGCACGGCGCAGTCGGGCCGCGCCGCGGCCATAGTATGGACCAAAGACGGCGCCCCATCGGTCGCACGCTTGGCCGGAATCGCGATGACCGGCGCGCGCGCCAGCGCCTGGATCGACGGCGAGACGCTCCTCGCCGAATTCGGCATGCTGCGCGAAGCGGCCGCGCGCCACATCCCCTTCGTGCTCCACCTGGAGCGCGGCGCGGCCTCCTCCGGCGGCCTGTCCGATTTCCCCGCTTTCGACGACGCGGGCTGCTTTCTCATGCACGCCCGCAGCGCCCAGGAAGCCGCCGACTTCTCGCTTATCGCGCACCGGATCGCGGAGCGCGCCCTCGTTCCCGGCGTGGTAATCCAGGACGCGCCGCTGACCACCCAGACCACGGCCTCCATCCTGCGGCCGGAAGACGATCTGGTCAAAGAGTACCTCGGCTCGGCGGACGACCTGGTGGCGGCGCCCACAGGGGCGCAGAAGATTCTATTCGGCGGCCGCCGGCGGCGGATTCCCGAGCTGTGGTCCGTGGACCGCCCGCTGGTCGCCCCGTCCTCGTACGGCGAGGACTCTCTTGGTGAGAGCCGGGTCGGCGGGCGCCTGTTCTTCCTCGACCACGTAGCCGGAATCGCCGACGAGGCGATGCGGCGCTTCGAGGAGCTTACCGGCCGCGGCTACGACCGCGCGGCGGCGGTGCTCAACGGCGACGCCGAATATACGATCCTCTGCACGGGAGCCGAGACCGGCACCGCGGAGGCCGCCGCCGCCGACTTCAGCCGCAAGCGCTGCGGCATGGGCCTGGTCAGCCTGTCGATGCTGCGGCCGTTTCCGGCCGAAGACCTGCGGCGCCTGCTGGCGGGACGCAAGGGCATCCTGGTGTTGGAGAACCGCGACGCCGCCCTGGCCGAGGACCCGCCGCTGACCCGCGAAACGCGCGCGGCGCTCGGCGCCTCCTGCCCGCCGCTCTACACCGCCGTCCATGGGCTCGGCGGCAGCGCGCTCCGTCCCGGCGAGCTGTACCCGGCGCTGGAGAACATCCTCGCCCAAGGCAGCCGCCGGCGCAGCGTCTACCTGTCGCTTTCCCAGCCCGCACCGCGGTCGCCCAAGCAGGAGATCGAACAGCAGGCGGTGCTCGACGCCTATCCCGAAGCCGCCGAGCGCATGCCCGCCCCGGCGCCCGCCGCCGACCTGCTGCCGGCGGGCGCGTTCACGATCCGTTTATTGGGCGCCGCCCCCGCGCTGCGCGACGCCGCCGGCGAGCGCCTCGGCGCGCTGCTCGCGGAGCTTTTCGAGCACCGCCTGCGGGCGCACGCCGAGCCGGAAAGCGGCTCCTACCGGATCACGGTGGCGCACGAGGAAATCCGCACCGCCGCCGCTCCCGCCGCGGCCGACATCGCGATCATTCTCGACCCCGCGCTGCTGCGCGGCGGCGCGCTCGACGGCGTGCGCAAAAGCGGCTGCGTCATCCTGCAGAGCGTCGCCGACAAGCCCGAGCATGTCCGCGACGCCCTCCCCCCGCGAGCCCTGCGCACCGCCCGCGACCGGATGCTGCGGCTGTTCGCCGCCGACATCCGCGCGCTGTCGAGCATGCAGAATCCCGAAGAACTGGCCTACGTACTCCTGGGCTGCGCGACGGCGGCGATGAACTCCCTCGTTTACGCCGCCCCCCCCGAAGCGCGCCTAAAAGAGACCTTGCGCCAGCCGCTCGTCAAGCGCGGCCACAACGCGCTTATCGAGCTCGGCGAGATCCCCGGCGCCGCATCCGCCCCGGAAACCGGGAAGGAGCCGGAGCTTCCGCTGCGCCTAAATACGCACCCCTGCGCCGACGTCCCGGTCGCGGACATCCACCGCTTCTATGCGCAAACCGGACATCGTTACGCCGCCGACAGCGGCGGCAACCCCGTGGACCCCTTCCTCGCTTCGGGCCATGCTCCCGCCGCGACCGGCATCCTGCGCAGCCACAGCGCCGAGCGCGACAGCTACCCGCGTCTCAACCCGGAGAAGTGCAGCGGCTGCGGCGACTGCTGGCTCGCCTGCCCGGACGCCGCTCTGCCGGCGCGCGTCAACGACTTCTCCGAGATCTGCGAGTGCGCGATCAGCCAGCTGGAAACGGAAGGCCACAAGATTGAGCACCTGCCGACGACCCTGCGCCAGGTCCAAGCCGAGTACGAGGCGCTGGCAGGAGACCTGCCGGCCGGCCGCTCGTTCCAGGAGCTGCTGCGCCGCGCGATCGAACGAACGGCAACGGCGTCCCGGCTCGCCGGCGGCGCGCGCGCGGAATTCGAAGCCGAGCTCGCCCTCTTCCAGGACAAGCTCAAGAATTTCCCGGCCGCGATGACCGAGCCTTTTTACGCCCAAGGCGGCGGCGGGCTGCTGTCGATCGCCGTCGACGCCGATGCCTGCCGCGGCTGCCTGAGCTGCGTCGCGGTATGCCGGGAAAACGCGCTCGTCCCCGCCAAGCAGACGCCGGCGGCGGACATGGAGCTGCGCCGCAGCTTCGCTTTTGCCCAGTCGCTGCCGGGCACCGACACGCGGCACATCCTCAGCGTCGATACGGAAGGGGACGCCAAGGGAGCGGCGACGCTGCTCCTTGATGCCCGAGCCCACGGCGCGACCGTCGGCGGCGGCGGCGGCGAAGCAGGCGCGGGCGAGCGCACGGCGCTGCGGCTCTTCGCGGCGGCGACGACCGCCACGCTCCGGCAGCGTCTCAACCGGAAGGCGGCCGTGCTCAAAGGGCTTATCGAAAGACTTGAGAACCACATTCGCCTGGGGCTGTCGGTCGATATCCAGGACCCCTCCGCCCTCGCCGACATCCTGAAGGACCCGGAAGGCGGGGCCGTCACGCTGGCGGAAATATCCGCGCGGCTCGACCGCGAAAACAAGCCGCTCGATAAAGAGTGGCTCAAGCGGGTCACCGGCGCGCTCGCGGAGCTCAAATCCTGGCGCGCGCGCATCATAACCGGCGGGACCGCGCGCGCGGATTTCGGCGCCGTGCTCGTCGGCGCGGGACAGCTCGCCCGCTACCCCTACAACCCCTTCGCTTTCCCCTGCGCCCGGGTCGACAAGAACGGCGGCGTCGACCTCGCGCTCGGGCTGTTCACGGGACATATGCGCAAGATGGCCGCGGGGATCAAGGCCTGCCGCATCGCCGAGCTTGAGCTCGACGGAAAATACAAGCCGAAGATCCATGACGAGGTATTCCGGCGCTTCGACTGGCGCTCCTTCAGCGATGACGAGCGGCGCCTGTGCCCGCCCGTCGCCGTATTCGGCGCGGCGCGCGACCTTTTCGGGCCGGCCTTCCAAAGCCTCAGCGCCGCGCTGTCCTCCGGGTGCCCGATTAAAATAATCGCCTTCGCCGCTGCGGGGGACCTGCCGGAGAACGCGCTGATCGCGGCGGCGCACCCCGAAATCTACGTCCTGCAAAGCGGCATTGCCGATCCCGTGCATCTTATTAACGGCTTCATCGCCGGCATCTCCTCGCGGCGCCCCGCGCTCTTTCAGGTCTTTGCCGGCGGCGCCGGGGACACCGCCGCCCGCCAGGCGCGCGGGGCGCGGGACGCGCGCGCCCTGCCCTATCTGCGCTACGATCCCGAGCAGGGAGCGGGCGACGATGAGCGTCTGGATCTCTCCGGCAATCCCGAACTTGAGGCCGACTGGACCACCCGCAAGCTGCACCACATCGACGAAGAAGGCCGTCCGGCCACCCTGGACATACCTTATACGTTCGCCGACTACGCCGCGACCGAGCCGGCCTTCCGCGACGAGTTCGTCGAGGTTCCGCCGCGCTCCTGGGGCTCCGACATGGTCCCGGTCGCCGACTATCTCGAAATGGACGCCGACGAGCGCGCCGAAGCGGTCGCCTTTGTCTGGGCGGTGGACTGGTCCGGCACACTCAAACGTCTCAAGGTCTCCGCCGCCATACTGCGGACCTGCGAGCGCCGGCTGGTTTTCTGGCGGGGACTCAAACGCCGCAAGCGCCTGGATATCGCGACCGTCGACGAAAACGTCATCGCGGAGAAGGCCCGCGGCGAGATGGTGGAAAAATTGACGCAGTCCCTCATGGAACTGGCGCAGAGCGGTAGGAGCGGATGAGCCTGCCGACCTTTCCGCACGGCATCCATCCCCCGGAGGCCAAGGAGATTTCAAACTCCAAGCCCATCCGGCGCTTCCCCTTCGCCCCCTACCTGGTCATTTTCCTGTCCCAGCATACGGGCAAGCCCGCCCGCGCCCTGGTCCGCGCCGGGCAGGAGGTGCGCCGCGGCGACAAAATCGCGGAGGCCGACGGCTTCGTCTCCGTCCCGCATTACGCGCCCGCGACCGGCAGGATCAAGGCCGTAACCCAGGCGATGAATTTCGACGGCAAAATGGCGGATGCCATCATCCTCATCCCCCATCCCGGCTCGCCGCAGGAGCTCGCGCCGAGCAAGCAGATCGACGTCACGCGGCTCACGCCAGCGCAGATCGTCGCCGGCATCCAGAACATGGGCATGGTGGGCCTCGGCGGGGCGGCTTTTCCGACGCATGTAAAGCTCACCCCCCCCAAGGGCCGCAAGATCGACACCCTAATCATCAACGGCTGCGAATGCGAGCCCTACCTGACCAGCGACCACCGCGTCATGCTTGAGCGCTCGGCTGAGATTATCCTCGGCGCGCGGCTGCTGGCGAAAGCCCTGATGGTCAAGCGCACCATTATCGCCGTCGAGTCGAACAAGCCGGACGCCATTGAGGTCCTCCGGCGCGCCGCGGCCGGAGCGGAGAAGATCGAGGTCGCCGCGCTGGAAACCAAGTACCCGCAGGGCGCGGAGAAGATGCTGACCAAGGCGCTGCTGGACCGCGAAATTCCCTCCGGCGG
This sequence comes from Elusimicrobiota bacterium, assembly GCA_043827405.1. Classification (GTDB taxonomy): domain Bacteria; phylum Elusimicrobiota; class Elusimicrobia; order UBA1565; family UBA1565; genus JBDRPD01. The sequence goes on from JBDRPD010000087.1 coordinate 81,175, forward strand.
ACTGCCGGCCGACATCGGGACCATGGTCTCCAACGTGGCCACCGCCGCCGAGATCGGCGAGCTCCTGCCCGCCGGCCGCGGCCTCTTTGAGCGGGTCGTAACGATCAGCGGCGAGGGGATAGAGCGGCCCGGCAACTACATCATTCCCATCGGCACGCCGCTCGACTTCATCCTCGACACCGTCGGCTTCCGGGGCCGGGCCAAACAGGTCCTCTTCGGCGGGCCGATGATGGGCAAGGCCGTGGTGTTCCTGGAGACGCCGACGATCAAGGGGCTGACCGGCATCGTGGTCCTCGCCAAAGAGGAGCTTGCCGAGAAGAAACAGATTTACTCCTGCATCCGCTGCGCGGCCTGCGTCAACGCCTGCCCCATGCACCTCAATCCCACGCGCCTGGGCCTCCTGGCGCGGGTACACGCCTTTGACAAGATGAAGGATGAGTTCCATCTCCTCGACTGCTTCGAATGCGGCTGCTGCGCCTATGTCTGCCCATCCAATATCCCGCTGGTGCAGCACTTCCGGCTCGCCAAGGGCATCCTGCGCAAGCGCCAACTGGCGGCGGCCGCGAACGGAGCCGCCAAATGACCATGCCGGCGAAGTATCTCGACATGGAGCTGCGCATCTCGCCGCACGGCAAGCGCCCCGTCGACACCGTCGCCATTATGCGCACCGTGGTGCTGGCCCTGCTCCCGGTCGCCGCCGCCGCCGTATACATCTTCGGCGCCGGCGCGCTGCTGCTGCTGCTGAGCACCGTCGCCTCCTGCCTCGCGGCGGAAGCCGCCGCCTGCCGGGTGAGCGGCCGCGCCTCTTCGCTGCCGGACTACTCCGCAGTCATCACCGGCCTGCTCCTCGGCCTGACTTTGCCGCCCGGTTTTCCGTTATGGATGGCGGCGGTCGGCGGCTTTGTCTCCATCGGGCTGGGCAAAACCCTGTTCGGCGGCCTAGGCTTCAATATCTTTAATCCCGCGCTGGTCGGCCGCGCCTTCCTGCAGGCGGCCTTTCCGGTCGCCATCACCAGCTGGTCGCCGGTCCTGTCCGCGGCCCGCTTCCGGAGCCTGCCGCCGGGGACGCTGACAGTGCCGTTCACGCACCCGACCGCCGACGCCTTCTCCGGCGCCACCCCTCTGGCGGCGATGAAGTTCGACCATGCGGCGGCGCCGCTGGGCGACCTGCTCTTCGGCGGCGTGCCGGGCTCAATGGGCGAGACCTGCGCCGCGGTTATCCTGCTCTGCGGCCTCTACCTGGCGCTGCGCCGGATGCTGGACTGGCGCATCCCGGCCGGCATCTTCACCGCGGTCATCGTGACCAGCGCGATGGTGCGCCTGATCGTCCCCTCCGCGCCGACGCCCGGATTCATGCTGCTCTCGGGAGGCCTCATGCTGGGCGCGGTATTTATGGCGACGGACATGGTCACCTCCCCCGTCACCTCCCGCGGCGTATGGCTCTACGCCGGCCTCATCGGCATGCTGGTCGTCATCATCCGCGTCTGGGGCGGCCTGCCGGAGGGCGTGATGTACGCCATCCTTATCGGCAACGCCGTGACGCCGGGACTCAACCGCATCACCCAGCCCAGAGTTTACGGGACCTCGTGCAGGAGCGTGAAGTGAAAGGCAAGAGCGCGGAGATGATCGGCGTCCTCACGGGAGTCGCGACGATCTGCGGCGTCCTCATCGTCGGCGCCTACCAGACCACTTTACCGCTGATCAACGCCAATAAGGCGGCCTACCTCAAAGCGGCCGTCTTCAAGGTCATCCCGGGCGCGGTGAAGACCGCCGCCTTCACTGTGGACGCCGACGGCAGCTTGACCCCGGCGGGCGAAGGGCAGCCGGCCGCGGCCCATGCGGTTTATGACGAGAACGGCGGCCTCCTCGGCATCGCCCTGGAGGCCAGCGGCCAGGGCTTCCAGGAAATCATCCGGGTGCTCTACGGCTATTCGCCGGCGCAGCGCGCGGTCGTCGGCTTCATGGTGCTGGAAAGCAAAGAGACGCCGGGGCTCGGCGACAAGATCGAGAAAGACCCCGCCTTCCTGGCGAATTTCAACGCCCTCGACGTCGCCCTGGACGCCGGCGGCGACCAGCTCGCGCACCCGATCACGGTGGTAAAGCCCGGCAAGAAGACCTCGGCCTGGGAGATCGATGCGATCTCCGGGGCGACGATCTCCTCTAAAGCCATCGGCCGCCTGCTCGATGAAAGCACCCGCGTGAAGATTCCCCTGGTGCACCGGAACCTGCAGCGGCTTAAGGAAGGCGCCGGCGGATGAGCGAAAAGAACGCGGACGTATTCCTTAAGAAGCTGTGGGAGGAAAACCCCGTCTTCGTGCATCTCCTCGGCATGTGCCCGACGCTGGCGGTGTCCAACTCAGTGATCAACGCGCTGGCGATGGGGCTGGCCACGCTGTTCGTGCTCGTAATGTCGAGCATGCTGATCTCCATGCTGCGCCGGCTGATCCCCAAGCAGGTGCGCATCGCCACCTTCATCATGATCATCGCCACCTTTGTCACCCTGGCCGAGTACGTCATCCAGGCGGTCAGCCTCGAGATCCACAAGAGCCTCGGCGCCTTCATCTCGCTGATCGTCGTCAACTGCATCATTCTGGGGCGCGCCGAGTCCTTCGCCTACAAAAAACCGGTCATCCCGTCGATCCTCGACGCCCTCGGCACCGGCATCGGCTTCACTCTGGCCATCCTGGCCATGGGCTCGATCCGCGAAATCCTCGGCTCGGGCTCTTTCGCCGGCGTCCCGCTGTTCGGGCCGTCGTTTGAGCCCTGGGTCGTCATGATCCTGCCGGGCGGCGGCTTCTTCGTCCTCGGCCTGCTGCTGCTGGCCGTCAATAAAATCAACCTGCTCCGGGGGAAGAAGCAATGAACAGCGATCCCCTGTGGCTGATCTTCGTCAACGCCTGCTTCGTCAATAACTTCGTGCTGGCCTACTTCCTCGGCATCTGCCCCTTCCTCGGCGTATCCGGGAAGCTCGAAACAGCGAGCCGCATGGGCATCGCCGTCACCTTCGTGATGCTGGTCAGCTCGACCTGCGCCTTCGGCATCCACACCTTCCTGGTGCGCATCGACGCGCAGTATCTGCAGCTGATCGCCTATATCGCCGTGATCGCCTCCTCGGTGCAGCTGGTCGAAATGTTCATCAAGAAGTTCAGCCCGGCGCTGTTCCGGGCGCTCGGAATTTTCCTGCCGCTGATCACGACCAACTGCGCTATCCTCGGCCTGGCGCTCTTCCAGACCAGCCGCGCCTACAGTCTGCCGCAGTCGCTGGCCTTCGCGGTCGGCGCCGGCGCCGGCTTCACCCTCGCCCTGGTGATCATGGCGGGGATACGCGAGGAGCTCGAGCTCGCGGACGTCCCCGACGTGGTCCGCGGCGCCGCGATCACGCTGATGATCGCGGGCGTGCTGTCTTTGGCGTTCATGGGCTTCGCCGGACTCGGAGGCGGAGCATGATCCGCGACCTCCTCATCGCTATCGGCGGCATCGCGGTCTTATCGATTTTTTGGGTCGTCGTCGAACACCTGCGCTGTTCCGTCATCGGCCGCCCCGCATCCTCATGCGCGGGCTGCCCGGACACGGACTGCGGGAAGCAACCAATCCCATGAAAGGACGGGCGCAATGAAAAAACCACGCAAGATCAGGAAAGAAGAACACATCGTTGAGATTGTCAGCGACGCCGGCGAGGGCGCGCAAAAGGCCGCCGTGGCTTTCGCCCAGACCTGCGCCCGGATGGGCAACGGCCTGTGGACGGTCGAGATCATCCCCTCGGAGATCCAGCCGCCGCCGCATACCACCGGCAGCGCCAGCGGCAACCGCATCCGCCTGTCCGAAAAGCCGCTGGTAACCAATGCCGGCGACAAGGCGAATTTGGTCCTGGCCTTCAACGAGATGGCTTTCCTATCACGCATCGAAGCCAACTCGGTGGCCGACGACGTCATCCTGGTCATCGACAGCATGTGGGCCGAGCACGACGACCCGGAAATCCGCAAGAACTACGCCCAGATCACCGAGGACGTGCGCCAGAAGGGCGGCACGGTCCTGGAGATCCCGTTCGAGAAAGAGACCCTAAAGATCGTGGAAGACCCGCGGCGCGGCAAGAACATGTTCGCCTACGGCTTCCTCTGCGCCCTCTACTGCCGCGACAAGGAAGTGATGCTCGAGGTGGTAAAGACGACCTTCGGCAAAAAATCGCAAAAAGTGATCGACACCAACGTCGCCCTGGCCGACAAGGGCTACCAGTACGGAGAGGAGCACCTGGAGTACCAGTTCGAGATCCTCGCCAAGCCCTCCGACAAGCAAATGGTGGCGATGAACGGCAACCTCGCGATCGCGCTGGGCGCGATCGCCGCCGGCTACGAGATGTGCTCGATGTATCCGATCACGCCGGCGACCTCGGCCTCGCACTTCCTGTCCGACATCTTCGAGGACCTGGGCGGCTTCGTGCACCAGGCCGAAGACGAGATCGCCGCCATCGGCGTGGCCATCGGCGCCTCTTATGCCGGCAAGGCGGCCATCACCATCACCTCGGGCCCGGGCATGGCGCTCAAAACCGAGTTCCAGGGCCTGGCCGTCATGACCGAAACGCCGCTGGTCATCGTCGACGTACAGCGCGGCGGACCGAGCACCGGCCTGCCGACAAAGATCGAGCAGGGCGATCTCTTGTCCTCGATCTTCGGCACCCCGGGAGACGCCCCCAAGGTGGTCTTGGCCGCGAGCAACATCGAGGACTGCTTCTACATCCTGGCAACGGCGCGCAAGATCTCCGAAGAGTTTCGGACTCTGGTTATCGTCCTGACCGACGCCAACCTGGCCACCGGCCAGCAGATCTTCCAGCGGCCGGAGCTCTCCGAGGCGACCCTGCCGCCGCCGATGGACCTCAACCCCGTCCCCAAGGGGACTTTGCCTTTCGACTGGGACGAAAAGACCGGCCTGTCGCGGCGGCTGATCCCGGGCCAGGCCAACGGCATGTCGGTGATCACCACGCTCAACCACGCAAAGGACGGCAAGGCCTGCTACGACTACGAGAGCAACCAGCACGGCCACCGCATGCGCAGCCGCAAGCTGGCCACCCTGCAGAAGACGCTCAAGACCCCGCCGATCTACGGACCGGACGAGGGCGACCTGCTGATCGTCGGCTGGGGCAGCACGCGCGGCGCGATCGAGGAGGCGGTGGACCGGGCGCAGGCGGAAGGCTACCACGTGTCTTCGATGAACATCCAGTTCCTCAACCCGCTGCCGTCGGGGCTCAAGCAGGCCTTCTCGCGCTTCGATAAGGTGATGACGATCGAGCTCAACTACAGCGACGACGCGGACGATCCGGAGATCACCGCGGAAAACCGCCGCTACAGCCAGCTCTGCCTGCTGCTGCGCGCGAATACGCTCATGGATATCGACACCTGGTCCCGCGTACCGGGCCGGCCCTTCATGCCCTTTGAGCTGACGGAAGTGATTCGACATGAGCTGGGCGAACCGAGGAAGCCCGGTGAGGAACGCAAGAAGAAACCCAAGCAGACCGCGGTACGAGGTGCGAAATGACCCCCCTGAATATCGAAGAACTGGTAGAGAAAGACTGCGCCACCAAGAACTACAAGCTCGAGGACTACGAGGCGCCTTATCCGGCACGCTGGTGCAAAGGCTGCGGCGACTTCGGCGTTCTGACGGCCATCCAGAAAGTGCTGCGCGACGCCAATATGGCTCCGGAAAACGTGGTCTGCTGCTCGGGCATCGGCTGCTCCAGCCGCCTGCCCCACTACCTGAAGACCTACGGCTTCCACGGCATCCACGGCCGGGCGCTGACGCTGTCGACCGGCGTATCGCTGGCCCGGCCGGACCTGAAAGTCATCACCATCATGGGCGACGGCGACTGCTTCTCGATCGGCGGCAACCACTGGCTGCACGCGATCCGCTACAACGTGGATCTCACGGTCCTGGTGCTCGACAACGAGGTCTACGCCCTGACCAAGAAGCAGGCATCGCCCACGACGCCCCAAGGCGGGATAACCAATACGACGCCGCGCGGCTCGTATCTCAAGCCGCTCAATCCCATCAGCACCATGATGGGAATCGCCAATGTCTCATTTTTGGCGCAGACGGCGACGTGGTTTCCGACGCACCTGGAAGCGACCATCCAGAAGGCCTGGAAGCACAAAGGCCTGTCCTTCGTGCGCGTGCTGCAGCGCTGCCCGGCGTACATGCCAGCCGCCTTCGGCAACGGCGGCCTGCAGTATCCGGCCGCCTTCCTCAAAAACGACAACGGCATACCGTTTGACGCCGACGACGCGGCCGCCGCCAAGGTGCAGGAGCATGACCAGCACGACCTCAACATGGCCCTGCGCGTCGCGGCCGTCACCGATCCGGCGCCCATGGGACTCATCTACTGGAACCCCGATCTGCCGACGTACAACGAAACGCGGCTGTCGCGCGTGCGCAAGCATGACCGCAAGACGCTGCTGGCCCGGCTCGACGGGGAGCTGGATAAATACGCCGTAAAACGCAAGTAGGCCCAAAATGAAACAGCAGGAAGTCACCCAACAAATCGAAACGTGCTCAGAGCACGCGCAGGCGGACCTGATGGAACGCCTGCATACGGCGCACCGCGAGATCGACGACCTTCTGACGCTCGAAGAGCATCACCGCACCGGACATCAGAGCGAGAGGCTGCAGACCTCGATGCGCGGCTTCGGCGACGGAGTCCTCGACACCCGGGCCCTCTCCGCGGTCCTCGACCAAGGCGACGAGAGCCGGCGCATGAACAAGGACCGCCACCAGCGCATCCTCAAGGTGCGCGACGAGCTCAAGGCCCTCATCGAGAGCTACGAGAAGAGTCCGCCCAAGCCGGCGACCATGCCGCTGGGCGCCGATGCCGACGCGATCCTCAAGCGCGCAGAGGACCATCTCAACAAGATGGCCAAGGCCTTCCGCCTGATACGGATCGTGCGCCTCGAGGTCCGCGCCCAGTACCAGAAGGAGCTCCACGATCCGTTCTTCAAGCGCTTCAACTGGGAGCATCTGAGCAACGACGAAGTCGCCCTCTGCCCGCCTTTCCTCGTGACGGACGAGCCGGCGGGAGAGCTCGACATCGCCAAGGTGCTGCACCTCATCTCCAGCGGCCGCCCGGTAAAGCTGCTGCTGCTGCGCACCGAACTGCGCAAGCGGCCGGGGACCACCGGCCGCTCGTCGGCGCTGCAATGCGTAATGGATCTGGAAATGCTGCCGGTCGCCATGCGCGGCGTCTACTTCATCCAGACCACGACCGCCCGCCAGGACCTCGACGCCCTGCTGGAGGCGGGGCTTCGCTCACCCCGGCCGGCGCTGTTCTCGCTGTTCGGCGCCGACGCCGCGCACGAGAACGGCTTTCGCACCCGCGCCGAGCGGGCGCTGTCCTCAAGGGCCCATCCGCATATCGTATACGACCCCGACCGCTCGCCCCAGTTCGTCGCCTGCTTTGACCTCTCGGGCAACCCGGCCATGGACCGCAACTGGACCAACGCTCAGCTCGAACACCGCACGGACAAGGGCGACGCCGAGACCCTGGAACGGGAGTTCACCTTCGCCGACTTCGCGGTGCAGGAAGCCGCGTTTTCGGGCGAGTTCTCGGTGCTGCCCGCCGACCTGGAAGGCCGGGAGCCCGTCACGCTGGCGGAATACATCTCCCTGCCCGCCGACCAGCGCAGCGGCAAGCTGCCCTTCGTCTATTCGCTCAACGAAAAGCAGCGCCTCACCAAGCTCGTGCCTTCGCGCGCCATGATCGTACAGACCGCCGAGCGGCTCAAGCTGTGGCGGGCGCTGCGCGAAATGGCGGGCGTCGAAAACCCCTTCGTCAAGGAAGCCGAGAAGCGGGTCAAGACCCGCCTCACCGACGAGAAGGAAGCCTCGCTAAAGGAGCTGCAGGGCCGCATGGAGACGCAGATCGCGGCCCGGCAGAAGGAGGCGGTCACGACGGCGATGCGCAACCTCGCCCGCCAGTTGACCGGCCTGGAGGCGCTCGCGCCGGCGCCGGAGACGGCGCCCGCGGCGTCGGCGACCACTGAGGCCGCGCCGGCCGCCGCCGCGCCGGCCAAGCCGACGGGAACCAGCGACCTGCCGTGGATCCAAAGCAAGAAGTGCACGACCTGCGACGAATGCACCAATATCAATAAAAAGATATTCGCCTATAACGAGAACAAGCAGGCCATCATCGCCGACCCCAAGGGCGGACCTTTCCGGGATATCGTCAAGGCGGCCGAGAAGTGCTCGGCGCGCATCATCCATCCCGGCAGGCCGCAGGACCCGAGCGAGAAGAACCTCGATAAGTGGGTTAAGAAGGCCGAAGCGTTTCAGTAATCAGTCGGCGGGGCCGACGTCGGTGAGGTACGCCTTTTGGATCGCGTCCATTTCGCGCGCGCCATGGCGTTTTAGCGCGGTGAAAAATTCCTGAAGCTCGGCGCAGACATCGTCGCCGCCCTTCGCGCAGAGCTCCGTCAGGCGGCCGATCAGCTCGTCGTGTTCTTTATATATGCGGGCGAAGGTGCTGCGCATCTCCGGCGATTCCTGGGAGAACTCCTCAAACTTCTCGATCGACTCCTCGTACGCGAAGTGCTTGCGCATCAGCTCGCGAAAAACGGCCAGCTCACGGCGGAACTCATCGGACGGCCCACCGCCGGCCAGCGCCTTTAGGCGCGAGACGACCGTATCGATCTCCGCATGCTGCCGGTCCAGCTCCTGCCTTATCTTTTCGCTTTTCTCGTCCATATCAGCCCTTAATATTACAGCAAATTAGTACCAGACCAGCCTGAGCCCCAATTGTCCGGCCAGCGCGCGGATACCCCCCTCGGCGGGCGTGCCGCGGTAGGCGCGGTGCGCGGCCATGCGCTCGACGTCGTCTTTGAGCCGCACTTCGTCAAAAATCTGGACCTCGGGGTTGGTGCGCACGTCCGGGCGCGGCCCGACCCGCCCGCCGGCCACCCAGCGGAAGAGCTCGAGCAGATTCTCCCGGGGCATGTCGTTAAGGGCATAGGCGGCATTATCGAAGGTCCCCACGGGGACGGTGCCCATATTATCGAGCGTGTCGCGCGCGGTCAGAGTCGCGCGCCGCTTGAGGCCGTCTTTTAACACGAAGTAGACGCCTTTCTCACCTTTGCTGTAGTCGGAGTAGCGCGGCGCGCCGCCGGCGGGATCTTCGGTGACGTTTACGGAAGCGTACTTCGGCCGCTTCTCGGGGGCGGCGCCCGCGAGGCCTTCGAACATTTTATCTTCCGCCACCGCCCGCTGCTTGGTCGCGATTCCCTGGGTCACGCCGGTCTGCGCGTAGTTCTTGTAGACGCCGTCGGCCATGAAGCCGTCTATGATGGAACGGCCGTCGGGCAGCTTCATATTGGGGTCGAAATTGATGGTGAGCTCGGCGTTTTGTACGTGGCTAATAAAATTCTCCATCGCGGCGTCGGCTTCTGCTTTTGGGAAGTAGGCGTCGATTAGGGCTTCGAGGCTTAGGTCTTGGAGCCGGTTGCTCTCCTTGATCAATTCTTTTTTCCGCTCTTCAGGGACGGTCTTAATTTGTTCCTGTACGTTCTTGAGCTGGGCGTTGCGGCGCTCGACGGCGATGCTGCGGCGCAAAAATTCTCCGATCTCATTTTGCGCGGCCTGTTCTTTGGTTGCGGCTTTTTTGTTCGCGGCGGCTACGGGTGCGGGGAGAGTCTTGTTTGCGGAGTCAAAGAGGATGCTGCTTTCATGCGCGGCTTTTATGCCGCTGAGGTCGCTGAACTTGGCGGACTCTTCGGCGGTTTTTTCCGCTTGGCCGTGGACGCCGGGGTTTTGTTCGGCGTTCGACTGCTCTCTCTTGCCGAAGGTTTTGACGGGATTTATTGTTTTGGCCGGGATTATGGTGCTGTTGGGTAGTGTTTTGATTTGGGCGGTATTGGTTTGCGGCCCGTTGATCGCCGTATTTACGGTGGGGAGTACGCCGGGGGCGCCGATGGCCATGTTTAGCGGCTGGATATTGGTTATTCCGCTATTTGTGCTAGTAGCGGCTCCGGCGGCGCCGGTTGGGGTCGCTGCTTTGCCCGCGGCGGTCCCGAGGCGAATGGCGGCCCCGGCCGGCGGGGCAAAGCAGAGCGCGGCCGTTAGGATGACGCGGCCTATATATTCCATATACCTAATAGTGCACGGAAAACGCTGCTATTACAATGGTCATGGGGGTACGGGCGGGGCGGGTCGATGGGCCCAATTGCCATTTTCGACCTGGGCGTTAGGCGCGAATTAGCCCTTGCGAAAGTATACCCTACAGTGTATACTTTGATTAGGAGGCGACGATGACCAAAACCATCACACTAAAGGCCCTCCGCCCCGGGCTGCCTAAAGTAGCAGACGCCATCGAATCCAAGCTGGATCGGTATATCGTTACACGGCGAGGCGAGCCGGTAATGATGCTCATTAGCCCGGAGGATTACGAAGGCCTTCTCGAGACCATTGAGATACTTTCCGACAAAGCCTCAGTTAAGCGTATTCGAAAATCTCAGAAAGAGGCTCGCACGGGCAAGACGATATCTCTCGAAGCGCTTCGGCGAAAACTAGAGGGTGTATAGCCTTAGTCTGAGCCGTCAGGCTGGGAAGGACCTGGAGCGGGTATATCGGGCGGATCGAAAACTATATCAGCGCTTTCTAAATGCCTTCGAAGCTATTGCCGCGGACCCCGACCAGGGCAAACCGCTTCATGGCGAACTCCGGGGCATGTTGTCGTATCGCCTAGGGAGCTATCGAATTCTTTATGAGATTCATCGGGGGAAGCTCCTGGTTATTGTTATTGACCTAGGCCATCGAGGAGAAATTTACAGATAAAAACAACTGCCGCCGACCGCGCTTCTAAGGCAGGCTGCGGGGCGGCGGCGGCAGAGCGTAAGAAAACCGACTTTAGGAAATGAAAAACTACCCACGGACGCTTGTCTGTGTCGGCATCGGGATTCAGGTCTTCTGCAATACCTTTGAAGCGGCCGGAGGATGGCTTCAATTCCTCACGCCGCTAGGGATGGCTGTTTCTGGCGTCGGGCTCTATGCCTTTCATAAGTCGAAAAGCCACTCCAACCGCTATGTGATTTTTGGAACAACCTCAGCGGTAGTCCCCTTCGTCGGTCCGGTTATAGGCCTAATTCTTAAGCCACCGAAGCCGACCCAGGATTCTCGCCCAACGTCTTACGCGAGCTGGGGCTTCTTCATGGTCGGCTGCGCGTTGCTTTGGGCGATATGCCCTGCTTACGAGGCGCAGGCGTTTGCTCTGGGCAGTCTCTTTGCGGCTGGTTTTTCCTTCGCAGCCTGGGGCGCCGATCACTTCAATCGGCCCCGGATGGCGCTCCTCCTCTTTATCTCAAGCTTCGGGGGCTGTGTTGTCGGTGCCGGGCTGGGCGCCGTGATCAATCCATCACTGATTCGAAAATCTAATGCGGGCGCGACTAAGGATAATCTTGGCGCCATTCGCACAGCGCTGAGCATCTACTATGAGGATTCACAGGGGATGTACCCTGCCGGGCTCGAATCGCTCACCATATCGGGGGAGTCCATGCGCCAGATGCCACCGGCGCGGGTCTACCCCCACCACTCGGACAGTTCTGCTGTTATTATTGGGAAGACGTCTACCGATATGGGAGGGTGGCTCTACAATAATGACACCACGGACGACGGATTCGGTTCCTTGCAGGTGAACTGCACACACACGGATACCCGGAGTATCGTCTGGAGCTCATATTGATGACCCAATCGCGTCCCGACAAGCGCTTCTGCCGGCCGCACTTCATGGGCTCGGCTTCGACCCAGCGGCAGTTGCGCCCCAGCGTTAGAGTTCGATAATGGGACAGCACAAAACAGGACAGGGGATGCCACAAGAGTCCGAAGACCAATCCAGCAACAAGACCCATTGGCGGCGCACTCTTCTCAAGCGACTGGCGATACTGGCTCTCTGCGTCTTCGGGGTTGTGGCCGCAATGTTTGGACCGAGAGCGCTCCGCTTGTACAAGCACATGAAGAGCTATGGCGAAGAAGTATCGACTCAGATGGAGCTTAAATTGATGAACAGCAGGATCGCGCTGTTTCGCTTTCTCCATAATGGGAAATCACCGCCGGCACTCGACCACCCCGAATTCTTGGCTCTCATGAGAACCTATCCCATGGCACAGAAAGCACTCGGGAGAAGTGACTACAACTGGTACTACAATCCAGAAGACTCCGACCCCTATTTTTATCCAGATGACTCAGACCCAACGTTTCTCGCGACCCTAAAACCCATGCTTGCCCAAGATATGGGGCGAAACAAGGCCGGGCTTCCATCGGTTAGGTTAAAGCATCTAGGACACCCATCATCGTCAATAGCCGAGACGCACTCCTTTGTGGGCGCGTCGGGGAAGATCGACCCGGCGCTGCTTAATGATTCAGGACACTGGATATATGATTCCAAGGAAGGCGTAGCAATAATCGACTGCACCCATATTCGCTACAGTGAGACCAATACCCCGCCGATATCGAAGACGATGTGCTTCACGGGGAAGTCTAGTTTAGGCCCGGCGTACACATTAAGGGCCCAGCCGAACAGCACGCCAAAACATAGCGCCGAAATCATTCCCATCCGCCGTGTATTCATACCGCCCCCATGATCGGGAATTTGCCCACTATACAGAAATAACTGCCCGTCGCCCAAACCAACGGCGCCTTAAAGATCACAGTTCCCCGGCTAAAAAGAGTGCTGTCCGAACTTTCCAGCTGTCACCAAAAGGCGAGCGGTCCCGGCAGCCGGAAGTTTTGGGAGAAGATCGATGGAAGCTGCGGATGAGTTTTACGCTTCGCGGGCGGCTGAGCCCTCGCGCTGACGCTCCCTATCTCCCGGTAAAGAAATCCTCTGCGGCCGAGACCGGCGGGGTATAGGCCGCCGAGGAGCGTACGACGACGGGAGAAGACGGGACAGCGGGGGGCGGCGCGCCGATCTTCCCGCGCAGACGCTCGACGCGCTCGCGCTCGCCGGGGTGGGTGCGGAAATAGTCGACGAGCGCCTCGGCCAGGAACTCGTCCGGCCGCCGGTGCGTGCCCGCTTCCTCGCTGCTGCCGCGCGCCAAGCGCGCGAAAAACTCGACCGAAGCCTCCAGCCGGTAGTCGCAGCGCCGCATCATCTCAAAAGCGAAGGCGTCGGCCTCAAGCTCCTGGCCCGGCGCGAAGGAAAGCGCCGCCAGCTCGCGCAGGGCTTGACCGATATTCGCGCCGGGCAGACGCCATTTTGTCAGCCACGCCTTATAGCGGACGCGGTCCGCGGTGTGGCCGAGCTCGGCATGGGCGATCTCATGGCCGAGCACGAAGGCGATCCGGTCCGGATCATGCTCCATGGCGTCAAGCAGGCCTTGCGAGACGTAGACGAAGCCGCCGGGAGCGGCGAAGGCGTAGACGCCGCGGCCCGGAATCACCCGGTACTCGTAGCGCCCGGCGAAACGCTTGACCATGCCGCTGCGCTCGAGACGGGCCGCGATCTCCTCGAGGCGGGCGTCGCGGACGGCGCCGTGCGCGCAGATGCGTCCGATCTCGCGGCCGAGCTCCCGCTCGGCCGCCGCGTCGACCGGCATTCCCAGCGCCGCCGCCCGCTCGACCTGCTTTACATGATCCTGCCCGGTGCGCATCAGCGGCAGCAGGCTCTCACGGGTCCTCCCGGCCCGGGCCGCCAGCAGCCCGGTCGAGGCGAATAGAAACGCTATCAGGATCATCGCGGCTTTACGAGGCATAGGATTTCTCCTCCTCACGCTTCACGCGGACGTAGATATAAGACGAAAGGACGAGTAGGGCGCCCAATACAATGTAGCTCAGCACGCGGTAGGGCAGTTCGAGCCCCGTCAGATCCATAAACAGCGCCTTCAGCACGCAGATGCCGAGAAGTCCAAGTCCGGGCAGTCTCATACAATGCTTATCGCTGCAGAGTCCGGCGATCAGATAGACGGCTCCCGCGAGTGAGCAGCCGAGCGTCACGTAAAAGTCATGCGCTTCCTTGGCGATAAAGAGCGCGACGAGCGCGAGGCTCAGGATGGCGAAGAGATGCTCGGCGGCCGTCTCCTCGATCTCCTCGGCGCGATCTTGCGCCCACTTCGGCCAGGCGACCGGCAAGAGCAGCAGCGCGGCCGAACCGCAGTAGATCACGCCCTTGAGCCAGCCGAGCTCGCCGATCAAGGCGCCCGGATAGAGCAGGTAGGAAAGAACGCCTTCCGCCGCGGTTGCGGCCGTCACCAGGTAGGCCATGGCCCGCAGATCGGCGCCGAACTCCCCCCGCCTGCGCCCCAGATAGAGCAGCGCGAGCGCGGCGAGCCCCCAGACCGGCAGACGCATGCGCGGATCGAACTCGTGATAGACGCCGAAAGCCGCGACGGACGTCATCAGCCACGGCAGGATGCGCCGCAGCTTCGCGTGCGGAGCATCCAGCAGGTTTCCTTCCGGCGTCCTCTCGCGCAGGAAAGCAAGCGCGGCGAAAGCCGCCGTCAACGATACCGTAACGATTATGCGCGGAGTGAACTCCCACCATACGGGGAGGTTCGAACCATAGTCGATGACGAAGCTATAAGTACCGATGAAAACCGCGACCATAAACCCCTGCTGAAACAGCGGCACCGCCGCGAACTCTTCGGACGCCCAGTCGAGCATGATCGCGAAAGAAATCGCCGCGACGGCGAACGGCGCCGGCTCGAACCAGGTGGCCAAAGCGAGCAGGATATAGGCCATGCCGCCGTAGAGCCACGCCCCGCGAAGCCAGCGCTCGCCCCGGCCGGACCGCTGGGACAAGGCGGCCAAGACGTAGCCCGCGGCGCCGAGGAAAAAGAGGCTCGCGCCGATGACGGTCTTGAGCGGCGGGAATTCCGTCAGATGCGCCGCGTAAAACAGGAGATTGAGCGCAGCCAGAACGAAGCCGAAGGTCGCGAAGGTACGCCGGTCGAGCCATAGGCCAACGGCGCCGAACGCGGACGCGGCGAGGGCGAAGCCCCAGAACTGCTCGGGGAGCGGCACGATCCGCACCAAAGCGATATAGGTCACCCCCGCGCAGAGGACGAAGGTGACGGCGGAGAGCGCCGTGCTCTCCTTGCCCCGACCGCCCATGATCGACAGCGCGGCCAGAACGCCGGCGATCGTGAGCAGCGCCGGCGTCGCGTGATCCGGGGCGAAAGCCGTGACCTGGGAGAAAGTCGTCACCGCGTACAAGACGGCGCTCAGCGACAGGCAGACATCGAGGGCGCGGCTTCCGCCCTCGCTTTCCTTCTTTAAAGGAGTGCGCCACAACAAGACCGCCTGCACCGCCGTGACGACCGCGAGGCTGTACCAGAAATCGGGGGCGGTCGCCGGATCGCCGCGCGCCGCCAGGATATCCCGAAAGACGGGGAAGTAGTTCAGATAGAAGCCCGTCAGGCTGACCGCGGCCAGCTCGGGGCTCTTGAGCGGACGGACCAGGTAAGCCGCCGAAATCGCGAGGATGCCGCAGACGGTCAGCGTCCCGATATCCGCGTTAGTCAGCAGGAAGACGAAGTAGGCCGTGCCGAAGGCGAAGGCCGTCAGCCAGCGCGAACGGACGTGCAGGCTGTGGGCGATCATGCCGGCGGCCGCGACGCAGAGCAGGACGAACTCCGCGCGCGCATCGGTGACGATGCGCGCCGACTCGACATAATGCGCGGCGTAGACCGTGTAGTAGAGGAGTATCCAGCCGCCGCCGATGACGGGAACGCTGAATAGGCTGAACCGGCGCTGACGCCGCAGCGACTCTCCGAACGCGACCAAGCCCATGCCGGAAATCGCGCCCAGAGCCACCTTCATCATGGGGCCGTACATATTGGCCGTGTACTTCAGGAAGAAGGCGCCGCCGAGCACCAGCAGCACCATGCCTACATAGTTGAGGAGCTTCTCGCCGACGAGGCGTTCGGTCCCCATCGCGCGGAGATCGCTCCAGACGGTCTTCCACCATGACGCGAGTCCCGTCTCTTTCGTTTCCATTTTAATCTCCGGGGCGCCGCTGCCCTCGATTAAAACGGATCAATTATTATGCCAGCGATGACTCAGCGATACCTAAAAAAACCCCGCTCCGCCTTCGACAAAAAACCCTCCTCCTCCAGCCAGCGCAGCATGAACCGCGCCACCCGGCCGTCCTCGGCCGCCTCCGGCCCATGCTCCGAAAAATAGATGCTCAGATCATTCGCCAGGAGCTCCCAGTCGGCCCAGGCCATCCGCGCCGCGATAGCATTATAAAGCCCCGTCTGTTCGGCGGGAAACTTATCCATCCGGTAAACCCGGTCCAGAAAGGCGTAAAACAGCAAAAGACTTAAAGTATCGCGCCGCGATTCATCCGCATCACCATAGCGCTTGCCGAATCGCGCCGCGCGCAGCGGCCGGTTATACGGGACCATCCGCAGCCCGCCGCGAGCCGGCGCCGGATGGAACTCCCGCTGCGCCTCATAACCCCGCCGCCGCAGCTCATGATACGGCTGGGTATGAAACATCCCGAAGATGACGCCCACGCTCTTGGCCCGCTTGCGTCCCAGACGGCGCTCCAAGTCCTTAACCAAGGACTCCTCGCGCAGCGCATGCACCTCAGCCATCAAGGCGTTGAACTTTTCAAGATCCGCCGCCGCCCCGGCCGCATCGCCGTCTTCCAAAAACTTCTCATAGGCGCTGCTCAAATGCTCGCTCGCCTCGGGCAGCAGCTTCTCATCAATACGGCGGCGCACGCTCGTATGCCCCCGCGCATGCACCGACTCGGGCAGTACGCGAACCCCCGAGCCGTACAAAGCCTCCAGCACCGCCGCGTCCATGGGCTCGGCGCGTCCGCGCAGCAGCCGCAGCGCCTGCGCCGGAGTGCGCGCGCCGTCCGCCACCGACTGAAAGGCCTCGAGATTCGGTCCCGGCTCAAGAGACTCCACCAGAACTTCGTCGTGCCGGCGCACAAACTGCGCGAGCTCGCCCAGATAGCTCGCCGAGGCATTATGATCGTTATAGAAAAAGCCCACTTTCGCGACGCCCTTGAAGACTTTAAGCTCGACCGGCGCGCTGAAGCGAACCTGCGGGATCGCCGCCGGGGCCGGAAAAGAACTCAGGCCAAAATTCAGCATCGGGGCGCTGAGCAATCGCGGCTGCGCCAGCCCGGCGGGCATGGTCAGCGGCATGCTGGGGAGAGCCGGCAGGCGCAGCTTCCCGGCGCTCATCAAGCGCGCCAATGAGCCGGAGGCGGGAGCGGCCAGCCATAAGACGGCGCATGCCGTCGTCAGCAGCTTACGCATACGCAGAAGCTTACTTAAGAGTTCCGCCGCCCATCCTGGGCCTTCCGCGCAATATGGCCGCGGCAAAAGACCCGGGATTAAGGGCCGAGGAGGAGGCGGTGGTTCCGCGACAAAAGATAAAATCCAACCATGACCACCGCGAAAAAAACCGGCCGCACTTTTCTCTTTAGAATCCCGCCCAAGGCGGACCTCTGCGAGGCGCTGGAGAAATTCCTCGCCCGGAAGAAAATACGCCTGGGCACCGTATCCGCGATCGGCGCGCTGTCGCAGGCGACGATCGGCTACTACGACCAGGAAAAAAGAAAATACTTCAAGAAGACGATCAAGGGCGAGCTCGAGATCGTCGCCTGCATCGGCAATGTCAGCCTCAAAGACGGCAAGCCTTTCCCCCACCTGCACGCGGCATTAAGCGATACCAAGATGCGCCTGCTGGGCGGCCATCTCTTCCCCGGCTCCACCGTATTTGTCGCCGAAGTCCAGGTGCAGGAGATCAAGGGCAAGCCCTATGCGCGGCGCCTCGACTCCGCCACCGGGCTCCCCCTGTGGCCGATCCGCTGATCCTCTACTACGTATCGGGGCACGGCTACGGCCATGCCACGCGTACCGTCGCCGTGCTCGAGGCCCTGCGCGCCCAATCGCCCGGACTGCGCCTGCACGTGCGCAGCGAAGCGCCGCACTGGCTCTTCACCGACGCGGTGCGCGAGGTCGAAACTTCTTCCGCGCATATCGATGTCGGCATGATTCAGGCCGATCCGATCGCCATCGACCTGCCCGCGAGCCTGCGCGCCCATGAAGGCTTCGGCGCCCACTGGGAGGAAGCGGCGGTGCGCGAAGCGGACTTTATCCGGACGCTGCGCCCCGACCTGGTGGTCAGCGATATCGCGGCGCTGCCGTTTGCCGCCGCCCGCGCCGCCGGGGTGCGAGGTATCGCCGTTACCAATTTCTCCTGGGACTGGATACTGGAGATGTACGCGGCCGACGAGCCGCGCTGGCGGCCTATAATCGAGCGCTACGCACAAGCCTACGGGGAAGCGGAGCTGCTGCTGCGCCTGCCCATGGGCGGCGCGCTTACCGCTTTTCGCCGGACGGAAGATATGCCGCTGGTCGCCCGTAACCTGCGTATCGGAAAAAAAGAAGCGCGCTCGCGACTGGGGCTTAAGCCCGACGACGCGCGGCGAATCGTCCTCGTCACCTTCGGCGGCTTTTCGACCTATCTGGCGCCGATTACCGGCGCCGACGAGCTGCCAGACTTCATTTTCATCGGCTTCCAGGCCGCGCCGCCGGGGTTTTGCGGCGAGTGGCGGGAACTCGCCATGCATACGCCGGTCCCCTATATGGACCTGCTGGCCGCGGCCGACGCCATGATCGGCAAACCGGGTTTCGGCACGGCCGCCGAAGGAATCGCGCATGGCGTGCCGCAGCTCTACCTGCCGCGTCACGATTTCCGGGAAACCAAGCCTTTGCTCGCCTACCTGCACCGGCACGGCGCCGCCCGGGCGATGCCGCATGCGGATTTCTTCACCGGACGCTGGCGCGCCCACCTGGAAGCGCTTCTGGCTTTACCCCGCACCGCGCCGCCCGGAGCGGGCGGCGCTGCGGCGGTCGCCGCGCGCCTGCGGGAGCTGGCGCAGAACAGCCCCAACGGCCCATTACCCCCTGGGCCCAAATAGCCGCCGTACCGGGGCCCAAAGGCCGGGACGCAAAATGCCGGCGCGAAGTATACTTCAGCTATACAGCTAATGCTCCAGCGACCAGGTATTTCTTTAACGAAAGGGCTGGCCGGGCTCATATGCGCGGCCGTACTCGCCGCCGCGCCCGGGCCGGCCTGCTACGCGGCCGTCGCCGTGGTGGCCCGAACCGCCGCAGGAACGCCGGTGGTCTCACCGGCCGGAGCGGCTTTGCTTTCCGCCGGGGCGGCGCCGACAAGCCTGAAGCTCGGCTCGCTGACGGGCGGGCTCAGCCTCAACAGCTCTCTCCCCGCGCTGCGGTTTAACGGCTCCGTAGCCATCGCGCCCGAAGGCATGGTGCGCAGCGCCCTGGCCGTATCGCCGGTGGCGGAGCGCTCCGTCCTGAAAGAAGCTCAGCCGTCCGCGCCCGCCGGGACTCCCCTCTTGGGAACCCTCCTCAAAGAGAGTCCGCGCTTTACCCAGATCGCCGCGGACATCCCGGACATGCCCGCCGGCTCCGCGCACAGCGCCGGAATCTCGATCATGGACCGCATCCTCGGACGGCATTCCCGTTTCGGGGCGGTCCCGGCCAAGTCCCGCCTGGCCGCTATCGGAAGCCTGGACGGATCTCTTCCGGCCGCGGGCGGACAGTTTGAACTCCAGCCCGCGCCGCTCGCCGGAGGCGTCCAAACCCCGCAGACCCCGCCCCCGGCGCCCGCGGAAACCCAGGAAGTCTTCAGCCCGGTCACCGCAGCGGGACAGCTGCTCGCGGGCCTGGTGCAGGCCGGATTGGCGGCAGGATCCTATTACTCCGCTTACGCCTATCTCGGCCACAGCGGCTGGCTCAACTACCTCGGAATTCCCATGTTCGGCGTGGCGGGATTTCTGGCCGTGAGCGCGCTGGGCTTTTCCATGCTCGCCATAAGAGTCGCGCTGTCGCGCAGCGGCGAGATCGAAGAGGGCCGCGCGCCCCCCATGGAAGCCCCCTACAGCTTCTACAACCTCAATGACATAAAGAAGATTCTGTTCACCTCGCCGCGGGGGACCGCACCGGTCTACATACCTGAGCACGCGACGCGGCCGCTCAAGTTCCACCAGCGCCTGCGCGGCAAGATGAAGGGATTTTTCGCCTACGCGCTGCAGGGCTTCTCGCATATCCGCTACGTGGCCATGGAGGCGGTCAGCGCGGTCCGCTCCCTGCTCGGCCTTTCCCGGCTGGTCGCGGACATGTATCGCGGCAACCCGGAAGTGAAGCCCTTCGTCGCCAAACACAGGAAGCATATGCGCCTGCTGCAGGCCATCAACATCCTCCAGGCCGTGGCCGGCGTCGGGACCAGCTATATCGTCGGCACGCTGGTAGACGCCGCCATCGGCAGAAACGCCGGGTTCGCCATGCTCCTGGCCGCGGGCGCTATCGCCATCCCGCTGCTCAACGCCTACTCCAATGTGGTCTACAACTGGACCAAGAACCGCCTCAACGGCGAGGTGCTGCGGGATTTCCGCATCCACCTGTTCGAGCATGTCCTCAAGCTTCCACGGTCGTTCTTCCTCAAGGAGAAGCCCTCCGAGGTCGCGGTCAGAATCTCCGACGACGTAAACCAGGTCTCCGCCAAAAACATCGATATCCCGGCGGTGCTCCCCTACTACGCCGCGTTCGCGCTGGTTTCGGGCGCCATGATGATCATCACCAGCTGGCAGACGACTTTGCTCATGCTGGTGGCCGTCCCGCTGCTGGGCGTGCTTTCCTCCGTCTACGGCAATAAGGCCGAAAAGCTAAATGAGGCCGTCATGAACCGGCGCGCCCGGATGGTCGGATCGGCGCAGCGCTCCCTTTCCGATATCCGCGATGTGCGCGGGTTCTCCGCCGAGGATGACGAGAAGGAGCTCTACGCCGAACGCGCGGACCGGTTTCTCGGGACCGCCCTGCGCAAGGAGCGGCTGGCCGCGATCTACGGCCAGGTCATGGAGCAGCTTTATCACTTCTCTTTCTATATCGCCGTGCTGTTAATCGGGCTGTTCTCCTTTATCTACACCGGCGCGCCCAGCGTCGGCCAAACCATGGCCATGGTGGGCTATGCGGGCTACATGCAAAAGGCCTTGTCGGGATTTATCGATCTCTACACCAGGTATCGCGAGACGACCGGCTCCGCCAAGAAGATTTTCGACTACCTCAAGCAGCGCCCCGCCGTGGAGGATGCCGCGGACGCGATTTCCCCGGGAGAACTGGAGGGACGGATCACTTTTAAGAATGTCACCGTCGCGCAGGATGGGGCCCGGCCCGTGCTCCAGGATATTTCCTTCTCGGTCGAGCCCGGACAAAGGGTCTCCATCGTCGGGGAGGCCGGCGACGGAAAGAGCGCCGTACTCGACCTGCTCCTGCGGCTCAACGACCCCGACTCAGGAACGGTTTCCTTCGACGGCCTGGACGCGCGAAAAGTAAAGATGCGGGAACTCCGCTCCCGGATATCCATCCTGCATGACCAGGGCATTTGGAACGGCGATCGCACCATCCGCGAGAACCTGCTGTATGGGCTCGGTAAGGAGGTCTCGGACGACGACATCCTCGCCGCCGTCCAGCGTACCGGCGCGGGCAGCGTCCTGAATAAATCCCTATTTCCCGATGGGCTCGACTCGCGCGTGGCCGCCGATGACTGGCGCTTGGGCGGAGCGAGAAAGCGGCTGCTCGAAGTCGCCCGCGCCCTGCTGGCCCAGCCCCGCCTGCTGCTGCTCGACAATGCGGAATCCGGGCTGAGCGACACCGAGGCCCGGCAATTGCGCGGGGCGCTCGCAGTCCTTATGGCGGGCCGGACGACCTTCACCGCGGAGAATCATATCGAACGAGCCGAGAGCGCCGACGTCATCCTCGTCTTGGACAAGGGGCGCCTCATTGAGCGGGGCACCCATAGCGAACTCATGGCGCTGCAGGGAATCTACTACCGGCTATGGAACTCCGAAGCCGCGAAGAAGTAGCGAATTACTGGCTGTAGCGCTTATCGTACTCCTTCTTCAGGGCCTCGATCTCCTGCTTCGACAAACCCTTCTGCCACAGGTGCTCATCCTTTTCCAGGAGCGCATCGATCTTGGCCTGCCACTTCTCGCCCAACTCGGCGCTCTTGCTCTTCGCCGCCTTGACCACCGCCGGCAGGAACTTGTTGTAGAAGTGCTTGGACACTTCATACATGCCGTGCCAATGCGTATAATCCGGCCCCATCATGCTGGCGCCGTGACGGGCGCGCCGGCCTTCATGATGCCACAGCTCCCAGAACACCCACTGGACATCCTGCTCGAAGGGCGACTTCGGATTTAAGACGCCGTCTTTGGTGAGCTCGTCCATGATCGCCACCGAGGGCTTGGCGAACTTCTCGTTATACAGGACCACCAGGCTGTCGAACTGCACATAGAAGTTGGCGACGAACGTTTCGCCGTGGCAGTTCCGGCAGGCGCCCTGCATGGCCTCACGGCGCTGCTCCCAGCGAATGATCTTCGCCGCCTTGCGCTCTACCGACTTGCTGACCAGGGACTCATTCTCCACCACCTTCTCGCTGGTGGCGACCGTATCGCCGATCTCGGGCAGCTTGCGGCTGTCCGGATAGTCTTCTTTATAGCCGTCGGCGTACACGACCTGGTTCAGCTTGGTGCTGACCTTGGGCCGCAGCGTCCAGCTGATCCGCTCGCCGATGTCGTGCGAGTTGCCCTTCACCTTCCCGTCCGGAGTCATATAGGAGGAGACATGGCAGGTCGCGCAAGTCGGCGCGGCCGAGTAGTCGCGCCCCAGCACCCAGTCGCCGTCCTTTTCCAGCGCCATCTTGTCCCGGTTGCCGTAGAAGGCGATGCCGTGCTTGGATTCGTTGTAGATCTCGATCTGCGGGTGATCCGGGCCCAGGTGACATTTGCCGCAATTCTCCGGCGCCCGGGCGATCTTCGCCGCAAAGGAATGGCGCGAGTGGCAGGCATGGCAGGACCCTTTCGAGCCGTCGGGATTGAGCCGTCCCATGCCGCTATTGGGCCAGGTGTCGGGATCGATAACCGGCTTGCCCTTTTCGCGCAGCACCTTGCCCTTCGCGTCCTTCTGGTACTTGATGATGGTACCATGGCATTGCCAGCAGCCGTTTACCGCGTCGGCGATATTGCCGGGCATGCCCGCGACCTTCTCGGCCAGCACATTATCGAGGCTGGCGAGAATCTCGCCGGCCTTGGCGTGATGGCTGGTGGAGAACTCGTCGAACTGCGCCTGGTGGCATTGCGCGCAGTCCTTCGGCGTCACGATCGGAGTGACCCATTGCCCGCCGTGCTGCCAGGCATCGACATCCTTCTCGTCGGCGCTGTGGCAGGTCAGACAATCCAATCCCAGCTCAGCATGACGGGACTTTTTAAACTCCATGACCAGCGCGGGCGACCGCTTCTCATGGCAGTCGACGCAGCTTTCCGCCGCCGCCGGCTGGACGACGGCGCATAGCGCACAGGCAAACAGCAAAACAGCACTCCATCGGCTTACCGGCATATTCCCCCTCCTCCCGATGCGCGGCGTGCTCGAACTACCCTTTCTTGGCGAAGCGCTTGACCCAGGCGCGCACGACCTTGAGCTGCGCCGGGGCATCCATGCCGCCTTCCTCAAAGACCTTCTTCCAGTCGCCGCTGCTGAGGAACTCTCCCTTCTGGAAGGAGTGCATGGTATGCTCGGCGCCCGCTTCCGAACGCACCCAGCGCTGCATGGTCGGCAGGGTAAAGTCGGTAATCCCCATGGCCGAATCAAACAGCGCCGAAGGGAAGATCTTCTCGCGCCGCGCCTTGGGCAGCATCCCGAAGAGCTCGGCGCTCGCCACGTAAAACACGTTGAGCTTGATCCCTTCCCGCTCAAGGACCGGCAGCACTTCGTAAACGAAGACGGTCGCGGCGCCGCAGCCCTGCAGGACGACGGTCGCCGGGGTCTTCGCCCGGCGTATGGCGTAGACGCCCTGCGCCGCGGCCGCGGCCGGCGGCATGCCCATACGACGGCGGTCGGGGACTTGAACCGGCGGCCGCGGCACGAACGGACACAGCGCCGCCGGGCGCTTGGCGAGTCCCGCGGCGATCAGCGGCCACAACTCCTGCGGCTCCCAAGGCGTCAGCGTGATGAGCGACCCCTGCGGAAAGTTATTCTGCAGCAGCTGCAGCGGCTGCGGATCGGCATGCGTCGGGCCGTCCTCGCCGGTCATGGCGCCGGCATGGGCGTTGATCATGATCCAGGTATTGCGCGCCTCCTTAGTCGCCATGTGCCGCGCCCCCTGACCGATGCCGTGGAGACGCGCCGTGATATGCTGCAGCGGCGTGATAAAGGCGGCGTAGGACGAGGTAACGCCGACATGAGAACCGAAAGTCGATGCGCCGGCCATCGCCCCGCCCATCGCGTCCTCGCAGATGCCGCCGACGGCCGTAATGCGCGCGTCGGGATTATTGCGGACGTGATAGAATCCTCCCTTAAAGCCCTCGCCCATCTTCGACAAGCTCGTCGAACCCGTAAGATCGGCGGAACAGCCGATAAAGGCGCCCCGCGTGCTCCGGTTGAGGTAGCCGAGCGCGGCGCCGAGCGCGTCGCGCAGGGTCGCGTTCTTCCCAGGGACGAGCGTGAGCTCCTTGGGCGCCTTGGCCGGATTAAGCAATCCCTTCTTGTAGAGCCGTTTAAGCTCGGGCGCGCCCTGGCGGGGCTTGCGCTTAAGGCCCCGCAGCCGCTTCTGAGAAGCCGCGACCCGCTCGGCGGCCGCTTTCGCGAAGCCCGGCCGCGCGGCGATCACCCGGCGGAAAGCCGTCAGCGTCTCGAAGAAGGCGCGCTCGTTTTCAACGGCTCCCGACTCGGCGGAGAAGTGCGGCAGCTGCGCGTCGAAGCGCTTCTCGAAGTCCTCGACGGCGCGGTAGAACTCGGGCGAGCAGTAGCCGTGGCCGGCGCCGTGCGACTTGCGCCCCTCGATTCCGTAGCGCCAGCCCTTGACGGTCCGGTAGACGACGGCCGTGGGCTGGCCGTTCTTGATGCTCTCCGCCAAGCGCTGGGCCTCAAATACCCGCCCCAGGTCGTGGCCGTCGGCCGCGTAGACGACGTTCCAGTCATGCAGGTGCATCAGCTCCATCGGCGTCCACTGGACATAATCCCCCGGCTTGCCGTCCCATGGGCAGACCTGATCGGAGTCGATGGAGCTCTGGTTCCAGTCGATATGAAGCATGAGGTTGTCGAGCCCGACAGTCGCGGCGGCGGCGATCGCCTCATGCACGCGGCCGGGCGTCATACCGCCCTCGCCCTCGAGCAGGTGAATTCGCGGCGCCTTGACGCCGTAGGCGTCCCGCGCGCCCAGCGCGTAGCCGACGCCGACGGTGACGCCGACCCCGCTGGCGCCGGTTGCGAACGGAACGAACGGCGTCGCCGGCGTCGGATGCCCGTCGAGCGCTTTGGATTTGAATTTCTTGAACAGCGGCGTCTCCTGGGTCGGGTTGCGCCGGAAGCCCAGCAGGTCCTCGAAGCGGAGCTGCCGTTTGACGTGCGGCAGGAGCTTCGGCCGCGCCAAGCGGACGAGCTCATTGCGCAGCGCCCACATGGCGTAGAGGCCGAGCGCCTTATGCCCGGCGGTGTAGCAGAGATGGTCGGCTTGCGGAGCGTCGGGATCAGAGAAGTCGTAGTCCATGCGCTCAAAGAGAAGCCCTTGAATGATGCGCGAGGACGACACGCTCCCTCCGGGATGCCCCGACTTCGGGACGAAATTGAACAGGATCGCGCACAGCGCGCGATAGGCGGCGTCGAGATCGTCGAAGAACGGCGCGCCGTGGACGGCCTTCGACCGCGCCTCATAGTACACGCCTCGACGCGGCTGCATCGGAGTCTTCTTCAAAGCATCGTTTCTGCGGATGGTCGCGGTTGCGGTCATAGTAACACCTCTAACGAGTGGACGGGAGAAGCGTCTTCTCCAGCTCCTTGTATTTATCCTGCGCGGCGCGCATGAACTTCTGCCTCTTTTGGTTGTTGCCCGGGAAGAAGCTCCCCTTAAAACCGGCGATGACGATATTGCGCAGCTGGCGCCGCGAGAGCTTAAGGGCCTTCGCGACCAGCTCCAATTCCTTGGAAACCGTCGTATTGGAGATCAGGCGGTTATCGGTGCAGATACTCACCGGGATTCCCCATTCGATCATCTTGCGCACCGGATGCCGGGAGATTGAGGTGATCGCGGGATTGGTCTGCAGGTTGCTCGTCGGGCAGACCTCGATGCCGATACGCTGGTTGGCGATATAGTTGGCCAGATTCTCAACATACTTCCGGCGGTCTTTGATCAGCGGGTCCCGGATCCTGCTCTGGGCGAAGAGGAATGTCCCATGCCCGATCCGGTTGGCATGGCATTCGGTGATCGCCTGGAAGATGGACTCCGGTCCATAGGCCTCGCCCGCATGCACGGTCTTGCGGATAAAGTGCTTGTGCGCGTACTGGTAGGCCGGCCAATGGTCGATCGACGGAAAGCCGGCCTCCTCTCCCGCCAAATCGAAACCCACGATCGGCAGCCCCTCGCTCTCGACGAGCGCGACTACGGCGCGGGCCAACTCAAGCGACGCCGCGGAGAAGACCTCCTTGCGGTTGGAGTGCGACATAATGCGGATGAGGTCGGCGAAATACGGCGACATGCTCTTGCCGAAGCGGCGCATAGCGCAGGCGATAACGCCGAAGCGGAAGGGCATTTCCTCCCCGGCCTTGACCGCACGGCTGCGGTTGTGGGCATTGGCCGCGGACATCAGCCCGCGCACCACCGCGCGCAGCACGTCCGGGGTGGATAGGTCCCGGGTCGTATGGAGCTGCGGCGCGAAGCGCACTTCAATATAGCGCACCCCTTCCTCGACATTGTCCTCGACGAGCTCGCGCCCGGCGCGTTCAAGATTCTCGGCCGTATTAAGCACGGCGCAGGTATAGGCGAAGCCGTGCAGGTAGTCGGGCAGGCTGCGGTACTTCGGCTTAAACACCAGCTTCTTGAGGCCTTCCTGGGAATAGGCCGGCAGCTTGACCTTCTCCTGGCGCGCCAGCTCGATAAGCGTTTTCAGGCGCAGTGAACCGTCGAGGTGGACGTGCAGGTCGGATTTGGGAATTTTACGGATGAAGTCGGAGGTAATGTTATCGCGCATAGTTGCTGATTATTTTAACCTTTTGCCCCCAAACAAGGCCAGCGTCAGGCTGCGGCCCTATGGGGAGTAGAGCGCGGAGAACTTCTTCTCCAAATACTGGAGCAGGGGCTCATGATCCATGCCTCGCCCCGTGACCCTCCGGCACAGGTCATCGGCTCGATAGCGCCGACCATGGATATGGATGTTCTTGCGCAGCCAGTCACGGAATCCCTGAAACTCCCCCCGGCTCACTCGCGACTCCAGATCGGGGATGTCGGCCTGGGCCCGGGCATAGAACTGGGCGGAGTAGATATTGCCCAGGGTGTAGGTAGGGAAGTAGCCGATCAGGCCGGCGGACCAATGGACGTCCTGCAGGCAGCCGTTGGCCGGCCGGTCCACTTCCAGTCCGAAATACTTCTTGAAGCGCGCGTCCCACTCTCCCGGCACGTCCTTGGGCTTGAGCTCGCCGTCGACCAGCAGCCGCTCCAGCTCGTAGCGCAGGAGGATATGCAGGTTGTAGGTGACCTCGTCGGATTCCACCCGGATATAGGACGGCTGCACGATATTGACGGCGCCGTAGAAGTCATCGAGCGTCACGCCGGCGAGCTGCGTCCGGAATAGCCGCTGCGCCTGCGGAAAAAAGTAGCTCCAGAAGGGCAGGGAACGGCCGATCTGGTTCTCCCAGATGCGCGACTGCGACTCATGCATGCCCATGGAGGCGGCTTCGCCCGCGGGCATGCCGAACTCCGCGGCCTTATCGAGCCCCATCTCATAGAGCCCGTGGCCGGCCTCATGCATGCTGCTGAAAAGGGCGTCGATCAGGTTATGGGGCTTGTAGTTGGTGAGAATGCGGGTGTCGCCCGGCCCGATGCCGACGCAGAAGGGATGGGTGGTGACGTCGAGGCGCCCGGCATTGAAGTCGAAGCCCATGGCCTGGATCACCGACTCGCCCAAAATGCGCTGCCGCGCGACATCGTAGGGCCGCTCGATGATGGAGCGGTCCGGCCGCTTGGCGGCCCCGCGTATTTTCTCCAGCAGCGTCGTCAAACCCCGGCGCAGGTCCGTGAACACGCCGTCGAGCGCCGCGACCTGCGCGCCGGGCTCGTATTCGTCCAGCAAAGCGTTGTAGGGCTCGCCGCCGTAAGCCTCGGCCTTCTTTCTGACCAAAGCGAGAACCTTGACCAGCCAAGGCTCGAAGCGCTTGAAATCCGAGCGCTCGCGGGCGTCTTTCCATTGCTCATGGGCGAGAGCGGTGGTCTTGTTGAGCTCCTCCACCAGCTCCGGAGACAGCCTGGTCTGCTTGTCGTAGCGCCGCCGGAGCTCGCGGATGTTCGCGGCCTCCACGGAAGCGGGGCGCTTGGCCAGGTCGGACTCTTCGAGCTCGCCGAGGAGCTCGCCGACGCGCGGATCGGTGAACATGCCGTGGGCGAGCCGGGCCGCCTGGGACGTCATCTCCGCGCGATGGGCGGTCCCTCGCGCGGGCATATAGGTTTGCTGGTCCCACTCCAGAATCCCGCCGGTGGAGTGAAGGAGGGCGACCTCCTTCATCCGCCGCTTGAGCTCGCCGTAGGAGTTCGCCTTGGCCATGCCGGTCTACTTGCCCAGCCGCTCGAGAATAGTCCGCTCCACTCCGTCAGCCAAATCCCGGGCCTCCTCGACCAATGCTTCCGCCTTGGTCCGCGTTAGCCGGCGCCATTTTTCGTCGTCGATTCCCGGCAGGTTGATCAGCACGTTGTAGTAGGCGCCGTAAGCGGCGGCGCGGGCCATCAGGGCGGCGACCCCGGCATCGGAAAGCGAGTTGGGGTTCCCCTTCTCGGCGGCCAGGGCGGCCAACTCCAAAGTCGGAATGGTGCGCTCGAGCGTCTGCAGCGGCACCAAGGTCGCTGTTTTAGTGGCGGCCAGCAGGGCGGCGGCGCGTTCTTTTTTCTGCGCCGGCGTCTCCTTGGGCAAGCGCATCGCCGCCATCACCGCGTCGAAGGCCGCGGTGTCGGCATCGATGGCCGCCAGCTGCAGGTCCTTGAGCTTCTGCGCCGTGACGCCGAGCTTTTCCATATCGTCCCAGACCTGCTCATAGATCCGCTTGCCGTGGGTCAGCGCCGCCACCATCGACGCCAAGGACGCCGCCAGCGCCCCGGACAGAGCCGCGACCGAGCCGCCGCCCGGCGCCGGCGAGTCCGCGGCCAGCTCATCAATAAATCCCGTGAGCGTCATATCCGCCAACGGCATCGCGTCCGTAAAGCGCTCCTCAATAATCTTCTGCGTTGGATCAAAAGGCGCCACATCCTCCAGCCCGAAGGACTGCACGGCGCAGCGCACGATCTCGCGCTCCGAGACGCCGGTGGAGACGCCCTGCTTCTTAAGGAAGTAGCGCCCCGCTTCCACCATGACCCGTTTGGGCACCATGCCGACGATCTCGCTGCCGGTAACACGGCAGCCGAGCTGGGCCGCCAGATCGCAGCAGGCGTCGTAGACCTTATGCACCGGAGAGGCGTCGATATCGAGTATGTTGACCGTGATCTGCGCCCGGTTGTACTCGGGGATGAGCCAGCCCGTACCCTGGACGCTTTTAAACATCCCGGGCTCCTGCAGCGGATTGCCCGCGGCGTCGCGCACGAACTTGCCGTCCGGACCGCGCTGATTGCCCCCCTTCTCGCGCACGCGGTTGGCGATGCGCTTGGCGATATTGACGCTGCGCGTGTTGAGGTTGATATTGTAGGCGATCAGGAAGTTCCGCGCGCCGATCACGGTCGCTCCGGACCGGGCGTTGAACTCCGCGGGGCCGTAATCGGGCGCCCACTGAGGCTCTTTGAGCTTCTCTTCGAGAGCCTCGTACTCGCCGACCCGGATATCCGGCATGCGCCGGCGCTCCGGGCGCTGCGCGGCCTCGGCATAGAGGTAGACGGGAATCTTCAGCTCACGCCCGACACGCTCGCCGAGGCGCTTGGCGAGGTCGACGCATTCCGCCATCGTCACGTCGGCGATCGGCACAAACGGGCAGACGTCGCAGGCGCCCTGCCGGGCATGCTCACCCTTATGCCGGCGCATGTCGATAAGCTCCGCCCCCTTGGCGATGGCGGCGAACGCCGCCTCCAGCACGGTATCCGGGGAGCCGGCGAAGGTGTAGACGGTGCGGTTGGTCGCCGCGCCCGGGTCGACATCGAGCACGCGCACGCCGGCGACCGAGCGGATCGCGGCGGTAATCGCCTCGATGACGCTTTTATCCTGCCCTTCGCTAAAATTGGGGACGCATTCGACGAGTTTCATAAGCCGTTTATCCTCACTAAAGGGGTCCTCCGACAAATAAAGGATAGCTATTCCGACCGGCCGCCGACAAAGTCCAAAACCGCACCGGGAGCGATCTCATGTCCTATGTCCGGAGTCAGAACGAATTCAGCGCGACCGCCTATGCGGGAAAAAATCTTGGCGGTACGTACGAACGCCGCGTCAACGGCGGGGGTGTAGTTCCGGTCCAGCGCGCCGTATTGCACCAGAAGGGAACGAGGAGCGACCAGCCCCGCGACATCGAATAGATCCGCTTGGTCCCGCAACCCCGCGAAGCGCTGACAACCGTCATGGCGGCGGGAATTCACACAGGCATAGGAAACGAACAGCCCGGAAACAAAAACGCGTCCTATGGCGGGATGGACCGCCGCCAGATGGAGGGCGGCATATCCGCCCAAAGAGTGACCGACGAGGCTCATCGAGCGCGTCCGAGGAAACCGCGACCGGATATGCCGGATTGCCGACAGCGTATCGACCATTACTTCCTTGAGGAACTCGCCGTCCTTCTTCCTGCGGTAGTAGGCGCGGTGACTGAGTCCGCCGACGCCAAAACCGCCGAGGCTCCGAATACGCGGCACCAGCACGACGCGACCGGACGCGGCGAGGCGCAGTATGGTCTCGTTAAGCGCGGGCCGCATAGACAAAACCGTAGGTCCGCCGCTGCCGTGTCCATGCAGCAGGACCACGACATCAACCGGATGGTCCGCAGCGATACTTCGATCATAGACATAGAAGAGCGGCATCCGGACACCGTCCATCAGCGACTCGATTTCAACATTACTGACAGCGAGACGCTCCACCGACTCTCCGGGGAGCGCAGGCAGCGAGCCGGAAGAGATCAGCACCGACACAGGGAGCCGCTTAGAACCGATGTATTTATCGACGCGCAGCTGCTCTTCGAGCGCGTCCGCGAGACGGGTCCGCCAAACGGCGGGATCTCCCCCATCCGTAAGCACCATTTTCTCAAAGCTCAACGACTTGGGCGCCGCCGTCAGCTCGCGGCAGGACCTCGGCTGACAGCCGCATAGCAGCAGCGCCGCGACCGGCAGGACCCGGATATCGGCCATATCTCACTTAAGCAAATATTTGCGCACGATAAAAGACCGCAAAAATAAGCACAATTTATTATTGTTTACTTTCATAGGACCTTTGGCATATAATACCTAGGCCGAACGGTTCATAAACAGGGGTGGTTATGAATGTATTGCGCTACGCCGGCTTGCTGGCGGCCGGATTGCTTGTCGTCTATCCGCTGAACGCCGAGGAAATCCCTTTCGACGACGGCGTCCGTGTCGCACCCATCCTGCAGAGCGCCCGCCAGGAAGCCGGCCGCGCGCCGCAGTCAACGCTCAAGACCTCCCCCTCCGTAGAAATCGTCCCGGATATGTCATGGGTAGCGATGGAGGACGCCGATGCCGACGCCGTCCGTCAGGAGATCGACCTCTCCCGCCGCGAGGTCCTGCAGCAGAAAAACGGCATCACTCTTATCCAGGTGGCGGAAGTTGAACTGCTCCATCTCGCGGACATCATGCACCGGCGGCGCAACCGCTGCGGCGGATTTTTCACCTACAGCTCAAAAGATGAAGCGCTGCGCGAGCTCGCCGCCCCCCGGGTCAAGGTCCCCGTCCGCATGTACTCGCTGGGTCAGCCGGCCGCCGTGGCGCCCATGGTGGACCGGGTCAGCGAAGCCAGCCTGCGGCAGGTCATCTCCTCGCTCGCGGGTTTCAACAACCGCTACTACAAATCCAAGGACGGCGTCGCGTCCGCGGAATGGATCAGCAGCCAGTGGAAAGATTTAGCCAAGGGGCGCGACGATATTGACGTCGAGTTCTACCGCCACGACTGGCCGCAATCTTCGGTGATCCTGACCGTCCGCGGAACCAAGGAGCCCGGCAAGATCCTCATTATGGGCGGGCATGCGGACTCGATCGCCGGCTACTGGGGCGGCGAGACGGCCCGGGCGCCGGGCGCCGATGACAACGCCTCGGGCATCGCGGTCCTGACCGAGGCCCTGCGCGTAATCGTC
This sequence comes from Elusimicrobiota bacterium, assembly GCA_043827405.1. GTDB lineage: Bacteria > Elusimicrobiota > Elusimicrobia > UBA1565 > UBA1565 > JBDRPD01. Next base: position 113,496 of record JBDRPD010000087.1, read on the forward strand.
GAATCGGGATTCCGGCCCGAGCGCACCATCAAGCTGATCGCCTATGCGGCCGAGGAAGTCGGCCTGCGGGGCTCCAAGGACATCGCCGCGGACTTCGCGGCGCGGGGCGTCGACGTCGTGGGCGCCGTTCAGTTCGACATGACCCTCTACAAGGGCTCGAGCAAGGCTCTCTATTTCATCACCGACAATACCAGCGCCGCGCTGAACTCGCACCTCGGGAAGCTGGTCGACCGCTACGTCAAGGTCGAATGGGGAACGACCGAGTGCGGCTACGGCTGCTCCGACCACGCCTCCTGGAACAGCAAGGGCTATCCCGCGGCCTTCCCGTTCGAAGCCGAGAAGAACGGAGCCAACGGCAACATCCACTCCGCGCGCGACACCCTGGCCAGCGCCGGCGGGACGGCCGGGCACGCGGTGCCCTTCGCCAAGCTCGCCGTAGCCTATGTCGTCACGACCTCGAAGGCGGGATCGAGCCAGCTGGCCCACGCCCGCTAAGCCGTCGTCTTACGGGGAGTCGCTGATTATCCAGGTAAAGTAGGGCGGCCGCTCGCAGTCCCAGCAGTAGCGGACGGCGATGCTCCTGCCGGGGGCGCAGTCATGGCTCTTGCGGGTGAAGAAGATCGGGAGATCGATCATGCTCTCGTCCTGATCGAGTACGCAGATTTTCTCCTTTTCAATAATCTCATGCACCGCGCGCTTGCTGAGGAAATCCGCCGATTTCTCCAAACGCCAGCCGATGCGGAAGCGCAGGGGGCGCCGCACCGCGGGCGAGGTCAGCTCCGCCCAGTAAAAGCCGTTGAGCATAACGGCGACGAGCAGACCCGCGGCCAAGACCGCGCGCCGGCGCAGCGCCGGCAGGCGCGGCAGGACGAACGCCGCGCTCACCATAAACAGAAACGCCGGAATGATGTAGTAGCGGATCGAACTCGTATGGCGAAAGATGATATGAATAACCGAATGCACGACCGGCCAAAAGACGAGCAGGCGCTCATACGGCCGCAGGGCGGAAAAACGCACGACGGGCAGGCTGCGGTAGGCGAAAAGCAGGCAGGCCCCGAGGATCGCGGCCGCCCATACATGCAGCACGGCGCTGACGATCAGCGGCGGCTGCCAGGACGCGGTCCGCTTGAAGATCAGGACGTTCGAGCCGATCTGCACCAGCGGGACGACGTGATAGGCGAAAAACACCAGCAGCCCGACGATAAAGACCCGCCGGGCATACTCCCGCGGACGCGGCTGCGCAAGCCGCTCCATGACCGCCCGGACAGCGGACTCGGACCAGCAGGCGACGAAGCCGAATAATGCGGCAAAAATAAACGGCGCCGCCAGGCACAGCGGCAGCAGCCAGAGAATATGCGCCTGCCAGAAGGCCTCGGTCAGCGGAGGCTTAAGCAGATAGACCAACGCCGACAGCAGCAGGCTCCATAGCGCGAGCTGGAAAAACCGCAGGCGCGGCCAGTCGCGATAGAACATAAGATTGTAAAACGCCGCCAGCCCCAAGGAAACGGGCACCGACAGGAAGATGAAATGATTCCAGACGCCGATATAGACGGCGGCGAGAAAGGCGGCGACGGCGCCGAAGGGATAGCGCCGCTCATCGAGAAACAAGCGGCTGACGATGAAGAGCGCCGTCAGCAAAGCGGCCTGCAGGGCGCAGACCTCCCAGGCGATCCGCGCCGCATAAAGGAACAGCGCCGAGGTGGCCAGCAGATAAGTCCAGGCCAGCGCGCTGTCGCGGCCGACCCGCCGGAACAGATGGCCGGCCATCGCCCATACCGCCAGCAGGTTCAGCAGCGCTCCCGTCAGCCGCAGATAGAAGACGTTGACCGAGAACGCGGTGAACCACTTCGCCACCAGCCAGCCGTACAGCGGTCCCGTATAGGTATTCATCTCGTGCGGGGTATACAGGCCGCGCGTGCGCAGCCGCTGGGCGAACAGGCCCACCCAAGCCTCGTCGCCGTGCAGCGCGGGGAATGCGTCCAGCTGATAGAATGTCAGGGCGGCGAGGTAGAGACATAGTCCCGCGAGCAGCCCGATGGGGAGCAAACGGCGCAGCACGTCAGCCGATGTCGAACGTGAGTTGGCTGGATCCCTTGCCCGCTTCCGGGATGAAATCCAGCATTTTATGGAAAACCGCGCGCGTGGCGCGCACATCTTCCAGCGCGTCATGCGCCTTCAGCGGGACGCCGAAAGCTTCGCACAGCGTCCCGAGCTTGAAGTTCTCGGGGTCGATCCGCCCCCGCATCTTCATCGCCACGCCCAGGCTGATGAGATCGGCCGGACGATTATCCCACCAGGCGCCGAAGAACTTGTCGCCCTGCTCACGGAAAAATGCCCGCACGAACGGCATATCAAACGACGGATTCTGCCCCACCCACAACAGCTTGTCGGCGCGGTCAAAGCGATCGACATGGCGGCCGAGGATGCCGGTCAGCTTTTTAAACGCCGCCCCCCGCTCCGGATAGGTAAGAAGCTCCTTAATGGTCTTATTGGTGACCTTCAGCGCCTCCGGAGAGGCCTCATCCGGGCGCTCCGGGCGCATCTTGATATCCGCCTCCTCGACGACCTCTCCGTCGATCTCAATAATAAACGAGAACTGAAAGACCTCGTGAATCCTCGGATCGAGGCCGGTCGTCTCGGTATCGGCGAAAAACAGTTTCATCGTCGTCCCTCCACGCAGAGAATAGCAAAGTTCACCGCCGCAGACCGCCGTCCCCTTGACAAGTGGACAGATGTACATTAAACTATGTACAAGTGTCCAGAATTATCAATTAGCTTCATCGGGGTGCGCCATGGGTGAAAAGATCTCAGCTCTCCAGCAGAAAATCCACGATTTTGTAGCCGAATCCATTCAGCAGCGGGGCCTGCCGCCCACCATGCGCGAGATCGGCCGCCGCCTCAACATTCCGTCACCGAGCACCGTCGCCTACCATCTGAAGATTCTGGAAGCCAAGGGCTATCTAAAGCGGAAAGGCTCGGTCAGCCGGGGCATCCAGCTCGCCGAGGATCCGAACCGCCTCCCCATCATCGGACGCGTCGGCGCCGGCAGCGGCATCATCGCCCAGGAAGACATTGAAGGCTACCTGTCGCTTGACGCCGACATGACCCGCCAGGCGAACTATCTGCTGCGCGTGCGCGGCGACAGCATGACCAATGCGGGGATCCTCGAAGGCGACCTGCTGCAGGTCCGCCGGCAGGACTGGGCCGACGACGGCGGCATCGTCGTGGCCATGGTGGAAGAGGAAGGGGTGGTCAAGCGCCTGGCCCGCAGCCGCGAGGGCTGGCGGCTGGAGTCGGCGAACCCGCGCTACTCGCCGATCACCCAGGAGTTCCAAGTGATCGGCACCGTGGTCGGCCTGATCCGGCGCTACTGATCAGCCCGTCGCCCCGCCGCCGAGAACTTCGATCGCCTTCTTGAGCTGCGGGTCCGGCGCGGGCTCGGCGACATCTCCGCCGTTGAGCTCACGGTAGATGTCCTGCATGATCCTGCCCGCCTGCTCCGGGGTGACCTCGACGTCGATATCCGG
>JBDRPD010000088.1:0-41601 GCA_043827405.1 Elusimicrobiota bacterium
CGTCCCATGCCCTCGTTGCGTGAGGGCTGGACGTAAATATCCAGCGCCCCCAGCCAGGGCCAGATATTCTCTTGGTGTCCGGCGAGAATGAATGACTTCTCCATCCCTAGTTCCGCGATTCTGCGGCGCAACGCGGCGCGCAGCGGCCCGTCGCCGATGGCGACGAAGCGCAGGCGGGCATTGTCTTTTAGCAGCCCCGCCGCTTCCAAAAATACGTCCGGGCCTTTGACGTGCTCAAGGCGCAGCAGGCTGCCGGCCCATACGGCGTCCCGTTCCAGGCCGAGCTTGCCGCGCAGCGCGGCCTTGTCAGGCGCCTTGTCCTCATCAAGCGAGGTTCCGCTCGGCACGATGCGCCAGCGTCCGGCCTCGCCGAGCCCATAGCCGATCGACTCGTTTTTCTCCCCTTCGGTCAGCGCCACGAAGCGTTCCGTTATGGGAGCGCACAGCTTCTCCAGCAATAAATAGAAGCTGGACTTAAGCGTTCCGAAGTAGCCGTAGAATACATGGCCGTGCGGGGTATGCGCGACGGGAATTCCCGCCAGCCAAGCGGCCCAGCGGCCGAGAACCCCGGCCTTCGAAGAATGGGTATGCAGGACCGCCGGCCGCAGGCGGCGCAGCAGGCGGTAGATCTCCCACAGCGCCAACGGGTCGCGCCAGGAGGGGTTGCGCACCAGGTGGCGCAGCCAGAATACCGGCCGCGCGTCGCCCTCGGGGCGGCCGCCCGCGGCCAGCGCGACTTTCAGCTCGCGGTCGTCCCAGTCGCGGGCCAGCGCCCAGGTGCTCTCGGCCGAGCCGCCCGGGTCGAGGCGGGTGATCAGGTGCAGGATCAGCGGCCGGTCGTCCGGCTTGCGCGCGAGACACAATAGAGAACTTCCCAGATGCAGTCCTCCAAAGCTCAGCGCCGTCGCCGTTCGCGCCGCGACGGACAGGGAGAACTTGAGCGCTTGCAGCGCGGCAGTTCCCAGACCGCGGGCGGTATGGTAGGGGTCTCCGAATGTGAGCGGAGAGTTCCAAATCTCTACAGGTTCGAACTCCGCCCGGTCAAATAAGATGCGCAGGCTTTTCGCGCCCAGGCCGAAGCGGTGGATAGTGGCCAACCGCAGCAGCATCGGCACCCCCCAGAACGCCAGAAATCTATAGATGAAGAAGTGCAGCGGTCCATTGCGTATTCGCGCGATAACGACCCCGCCGGGGCGCAGGAGGGTGCGGATTTTAGACAGGCCTTCGAGCGGGTCGCGGATTACATCCAGCGAGTCCCAAAGCGTTACAGCGTCGAAGCGTTCGGTCGCAGCGAATTCCTCGAGACTTCCGATATGGATGCGGCATCCCCGGTCGAGCCCGCGCCGGGCATGTTCCTCGTCCGGTTCAATTCCTCGCGGGTCCCAGCCATGGGCGGCGGCCAGTTCCAAAAAAGTCCCGGACCCGGCGCCGATGTCCAGCAGCTTGCGCCCGGTGGTCTGTCGTGCGAGAACGGACAGGCCCTGGGTGTAGGCGGAAAGTTTGGCGTTTTCGGCGCCGAGATGAGCCCCTCCGCCGTCGGGCTCATCCGGCCCCGCGCTTTCCTTGCGCCAGACGACCGCCCGGCAATTCCGGCATCGAATAAGAGCCCCGGAGATGTGGAAAGTCCTCTCTGCGCTTCCGCATACGGCGCAGCGCTCGGAGGTCTCAGCCTTGGAGGGCATAGAGCGCTTCCTCCAGAGCATCACTCGTCTTCGCCCATGAAAATCCTTCCGCATACGACCGGCAGTCTGCTCGCACCTGCGCGTCCTTCGCCGCAGGCACGGCGCGAGCGAGTGCCTCCGCGATGTCCTGCGCGGAGGTGCCGGCGGCCAGCCAGGACGGCTCAATGCCTTCGATCACTTCGGGAATGCCGCCGACCGGCGTGCCCACGACGGGCATTCCGCAAGCCAATGCTTCCAGCAGGACCAGCCCCAGCCCTTCATAGGCCGCAGTGGGCAGTACGAAAAGGTCATTGTTCCGATATAGTTCCGGCAGTGCTGCGTCTTCGACCCAGCCGGTAAAATCGATATTATTCCCGATTCCCAAGGCGGCGGCCCGCTTTTCGAGCGGCTTGCGCAGCGGTCCGAAGCCGGCTACGGTCAGTCGCAGGTTCGGGAACTGGCCGCTCAGACGTGCGGCGGCGTCAAACAGCGCCTCCAGTCCCATGCGCGGGCGCAGGTTGCGCACCGTCAGCAGGCGCAGCGCGTCATCGTGCCGCACCGGTCCCGGCGTAAAACGGTCGAGATCGACTCCCGGTGCGACCAGGCGGATGCGTGCCGGGTCAACCCCGTGAGAGGATACCTCCTTCTGCATGAAGCGGCTGAGGACGGCGACTCGTCCGGCCGCACGCAAGGAGGAGCGCTCCAGCAGCTCCCGGGTCCAGGCGCCGAGCATGCTGAGCGGAGTCGGTGAGCGGTCCAGCTGATACTCCCGCGCCCAGCAGGAGTGGAAGAAGTACAGGCGCGGTACGGCTGCAAGCTCCGGTACTCCCCCCGCGATCCAGGCGGCTTTAGGGTGGTGTATTATCAGCGCATCCGGACGCGCTTCGGCTGCTGCTTTGGCGAGATGCTCCCTTGCCCGACGGACGAAAGACGGGATGCCCCATGCCCTTTCGGGATTAAAGCCCAGCGGCGCGCGCCGCAGCCGCAGGCTGCCGCGCGTTTCCTGTTCGGGGCGGTCCTGCGGGCCCGTTCCCCAGCAGGTCATCTCATGCCCCTTATCCGCCAAAGCCTTCGCCGTTTCGACGGCGACACGGGCCGAGCCGCCTTCCGAGTCGGCAAAGTGGAAATCCGATATGACCAGGAGTCGCAGCGGCCGCGGGCCGGCGGTCGTTGGCGGGGCTTGCAGGTGCCGGCGCTGCCATAGTTCTAGCAGGATAAGGGCCCATAGCAGATCGGTATGGAAACGCTTGCCCGAACGGTGCTCATCGATGATGCGCCGCACCGCAGCGGGGCGGAATATGCCGCGCGCGCGTAAAGCCGACGGGGACAGGCAGTCGTCAATTAGGTCGCCGCGCTCATCGCGCAGCCACTGCGCCATCGGCACCATGAAGCCCTGCTTTTTCTGGGAGATAATATCCGGCGGCAGGAAGCGGCGCAGCAGTCGCTTCTGCAGATACTTCAGGGTCCGGCCGCGGACCCGCAGCCGGGAAGGCAGGCGGCAGGCGAACTCCACAAGACGCTCATCGAGCAGCGGCACCCGCAGTTCCAGGCTCGCCGCCATGCTGGCGCGGTCAGCCAGAGCCAGCAGATTCTCCGGCACATAGGTGCATAAATCCGCGTGCAAAGTGCGCCGCAGCGGGTCCAGGCCGCGGCCGGCGCTCGCGGCGAAAGCCTGCAGAATTGGATCGCGTCGCTCGCCGGAAGGCGGCTCGACAAACAGGCCGTCTGCATCATGCCCCATCCAATGCCGATAGGCTTCCGGCAGTTCGCGGCGTCCGCCGTCGAGAAAGCGGCGAACCCAGCCGCCGACGTTGCGGCTCGAAAGCAGGTCCGGCGACCAGCCTCCGGCGCTGGCCAAGACCTCACGCAGAGCACGGGGCAGATGTCCATATGCCGCATGCAGCTCAGCGCCAAGGTAGCGCGGATATCCGCCGAAAAGCTCGTCGCCGCCGATTCCCGTCAAGGCGACTTTCATGCGGCCGCGGACGGCGTCCGCCATCCAATAGGTCGCGATGGAAGATGAGTCCGCAAGCGGTTCGTCGACGGTTTCCGCGAAGGCCTCCAGGTCCGGACGCGGCTCAACCGGGACCTCTTGGAACCGCAGGCCAAGGTGTTCAGCGACGCGGCGGGCTTTGGCGGTTTCGTCGAATGCGGGGTTTCCGGTCCGCAGGCTGAACGCTTCCGGCGGGGCTCCGGAGGCCGCGAGATATGCCGCCAGCTGGCTTGAGTCGAGGCCGCCGCTGAGAAATAATCCGACCGGTACATCCGCTTCTTTCTGCTCCTGGACGGCAGCGGTAGAGAGTTGATCGAGTTCGGCCAAAGCGTCTTCCTCGTCCATGGCGGCGGTTTCCAGCGGCGGCGACCAATAACGGCCCGTCGAGACTTTATCGTCCTTCCACTTGAGCCACGAGCCGGGCTCCAGCTTGTTGACCGAGCGCAGGATGGAGTGGGGCGAAGGGACGTAGAGCAAATCCGCATACTGGCGGATGGAGTCGGGATCGAGCTCGTGTGAAATTTCCGGCACAAGCATCAGCGCACGAAGCTCGGAGGCGAAATACATCCGCGGCCCGCGTACCGAGTAGTAGAGCGGCTTTATGCCCAACCGGTCGCGGGCGATGAAGAGCGACCGCTCCTTGCGGTCCCAGACGGCTAAGGCGAACATCCCCCGCAGCTCCCTTACGCAGCCGGCGCCCAGGTCTTCGTAGAGGTGGACAATGGCTTCGGTATCGGCGGCGGTGCGGAAGCGGTGGCCCTTCTTTTCCAGCTCCGCGCGCAGCGCCTTGTGGTTGTATATCTCTCCGTTGAAGACGACCGTATACCGTCCGTCTTCGTTGGCGATCGGCTGGCTGCCGGTGCTCAAGTCGATGATCGACAGCCGCCGCATGCCGAGGCCGACGGGACCGTCTTCGAAGAACCCATCATCGTCCGGTCCCCGGTGAGCGAGCGCTGCGGTCAGCGACCGGAGCAGCTCGGGGTTGTTCAAGCCCGCGAATCCCGCTATGCCGCACATGGGTCCGGGACCTCCTCGGGAAGAAGCTCATCGTACAGCTTCTCATGCTTCTCGATCATCATTCGCAAAGAGAACTTCTCGCTCACGATCCTTCTCCCCGCTTGTCCCATCATTTCGGCCGCATCTCCGTCGCTCAATAAAGCGGAGATCGCATCGGCTAATGCTTTGGGATTCTTAGGCGGTACAAGCTTTCCGTTGACGCCGTCGACTACGCTCTCGTTCACGCCGGCGATATTTGTCGCAATGATCGGTTTGCTCGCGGCCATCGCCTCCAGGACGACCATGGGAAACCCTTCCCGCAGCGACGGCAGCGTCAGGATGTCGATTGCTCCGAGGACACCTCTCACATCCTTCCTGAATCCCGTAAAGACAACCTTATCCTTTAGCCCTAGAAGTCTGACTTGAGCCTTAAGGGACTCTTCTTCCCCCCCCTCTCCCACGATTAAGAATCTCGCCTCCTTCGCAGACGTCATAATCTTGGCGGCCTCGATGAGATATGTCAGGCCTTTCTCTTTAGCCAAACGTCCGACGGCGCCGATCACTAGGCTTTCCGACGTCACTCCCATCTCTTCCCGTACCGCAGATGCCGTCCGTGAATCGCAAGAGTATGCCTCGGCATCCACGCCGTTATGAATCATGACCATTTTATCCGGCGGGATGCCGCGGGTCGCGTCCAGCTTCATGCGCAAGTGCTCGGCGACAACAATGAACTTGTCGACATATCTTTCGCCCAGACGATCCAGAGCGACGTAGGCCGCTTTTTTCAGCGGACAGACATCATACTCCTCAAGCGGAACGGCACGCGTGCAGATTAGGGCAGGCGACTTCGCCGACCGCACCGCGAGTCGAGAACAGAAATCCGCGCGCGCCCCTTGGCTGTGCACGATATCGATATTTTTGTTGCGGATGATCCTCGCCAGGCGCGGGACATTTCCGATATCGAACCGGCTGCGCATGTCGAACGGTACGATCTCTGCGGCGCTGTTGATCTCGTCCGCAAAAGGTTCGGAGCACCGCCCCGCGCTGGGCGGCAGACATGCGGCATAGCATTTGAATCTATCCTTGTTCAGACCGTTGATGACCTGCGCGAACGCTCTCTCTCCGCCGCCGAAGAACTCGTTTTCGATGACATAGAGGATATTGCGAAGCCTCATAGGCAGGTATCCCCAATCGTGGTGATCCGCCAGGTGCTCGCCTCGGGATCGTGGGCTTTCTTTCGCAGCAGATAGAACGTATAAGCTGCCAGGCTCGGCATAATCCATGCCCCGAACTTGACCGCGGGGTAGGGAAGAGGGTAGAGAGACGCTCCCGTTACGGATTCAAGTTCGAAGTTAGGGTTGGACTTGATGAACTCAGTAAAAGCCTTATGCGTATAACAGCGGATATGGGGGCCGCAGATATGATTGCAGACAGGCTGATATCCGAGCATGAGAAGGAACCGGTTGTGCAGGGCGGCCAGATTGGGGATGCCGATCGCCAGATGACCGCCGGTTTTCAGCACGCGCTCCATCTCCGACAAGGGGAGGAAGATGTTCTTAAGATGCTCGAGAATCTGATTGCAGGTTACGACGTCGAAAGCTTCATCCTTGAAAGAGAATCGTTCGCTCTCAAGATTCTTGACCTGCACTTTGATTTTTTTCTTGGCGGATTTGACATACTTCTCTTGGGCTTCAATTCCCCAGACCTCTCCTTGCGGAACCGACAAGGTTTCACGATATAAAAGCGCCTCGGTGCCGTCCCCGCACCCTACATCCAAAAGCGTAGAGGAGGCGGGGGCCTGTCTTAAAAGTCGGTTAAAGCTTTCGCTCACCCGCCGTCCTTCCAGATCAGTTCTTAGGGCGGCAGCCAGCATGCGCTTGAGAAGTGACATTTTGTACAGAGGCCCCCTACTCCGCCAGGCTAAAAAAGAGTTTATTGTATTTCATCGCCATGATTTCGGGCGTGAAGTGGGTTAGCACTCTCTCGCGTGCGGCGGCGGCGAACCTCTGCCCCTCTTTCGGATGCCCGAGCAGCCAGGCAATCGCGTCCTTGAGGGCTTGCGGGTCATCTGCCGGGACAGCGAGTCCTGTAACCTTGTCTTCAAGAATATCCGCATGGCCTGGGATACTCGTCCCGACGCAAGCCCTGCGGGAGGCCATAGCCTCTCCCAATGCGATGTTGAAGCTCTCCCACCGTGACGGCGCGGCGTAGATATCTAGGCTTGCCAGAATCCGGGCGACGTCTGTCCTTCGCCCCAAGAACAGCACGTGCTTTTCGATCCCTTTGTCCCGAGCGTGCGCCTTAAGCTCAGGCTGCAGCTCGCCGTCTCCCGCGAAGAGCAGAACGACCGGGACGTTCTCTTTGCGCAGCTCAGCCGCGGCGGCTATCAGCACATCATGTCCTTTCTGGGGGGTCAGCCGGCCCACGCAGCCGATGAGATTCTCCCCATCTGTCAGGCCCAGTTCCCGCCGCAGCGCGGCTCCGTCTCCCGCCGGGACATCCGCTAATGTAACGGAGTTCTGGATCACGATCGTGCGGTCCTTGATTCCCGGCCGTTGCGCGACGACTCCATCCACATTCCCTCGCGAAGTGAAGACTACCGCGTCGCACAGCCAGAGAGTCATCTTGTTGAGATAAGCCCAGAACGGCGGCTCGCTGGAGAGCGGGTTCTGAAAGACTTGCACGACGGCCATGCGAGGGAGCAGCAGGGATGCGACGCGCGCAGGGACGCCCAGTTCCGGCAAAGTGGTCACGATGACGCGCGGATATTCGCGCAGCAGCAGAAAGAGCAGCTTCAGCCAGGCGAGCGGGTCGAAAAAACGTTTCGCGCGCAGGCAGACGACCTCGACGTCATGGCTGGCGAGCTCCGCGGCGAGGCTTTCTTCGCCCCAGAAACTGCAGACGGTAACCCGCAGGCGCTCCTTGTCGCGGCGCCTCACCGTGTGGAGGATCGTGTGCTGAGCGCCGAAGGGAGCGAGATCGTGGATGAAGTAAAAGACGTGGAGCCGCTCGTTGCGAGTGCGCTTGCTCACGATCTCCGCAGGTCGCGGATCCTCCCGCCCCGCCTGCAGTAGGTGACGACTATCAGCAATAGGTAGAGAACGTAGTAGCAGAGAAAGAACGTCAGCAGCACGTCGACGCATCTCAGCACGTAGGCCGGAATCAGCAGCAGGTAGTGCGTCTCGCGTACTCTGAGGTTGTGGCTGATCCGGCTCGCGTTAAGTTTGATCAAAGCCAGAGGGTCGCCTTTCTGCGGCACATGGCCGGAGATATCGGGCTTCGGAGTGCCGGGCAGCTTGTTCCATTCTTCCCTCAGCAGGGAATCGAAGATCTGTTCTGTATAGGCGATATAGCTGCAAAGGAGCGCGGTCAAAGTGCCCAGCGCGACCCAATAAATCGCCCCTCGGCCGAACGGTTCGGGCCAATGCGCCAAATGGGGGTGGCGGTACAGCATGATGCCGAGTACGGCCCAGAAGCCCATGTCCACCCATGCCATGAGCGAATCGAGGAACCGTCCGTAAGGGTTCTGTGTCTGCATTACGCGCGCGATGCTTCCGTCGACGCAGTCCAGGAGATTGAATAGGCAGAGGAGGGCGATGCCCAGAGGAAGCAGGCAATTCTGCGCGCCCAGCAGGAAGAAATAACCAAGCGCGGCCGCCAGCCCGGACAACCAGGATACTGCCTCGGAGGTCAGGCCCAACCGGATACCTAGCCAGGTCGCGAGGAAGCCGACGGGACGGAAGACAAACCGGCTCGCGGGAAGAAAGCGCTCATAGTCGTTCTTCCAGGCATGAGCGTCCCGGATATCGCGCAGCGTCGGAAGCGTCGTTTTGTCTGCCACTAGAGACTCTTTTTGCTGAATTTTACTGATTATAACAGATTATCTGAATGACAGGATTTTACCGCCTCACAGTATTTCGAATGCCGTGTCCGCATATCGCCGAAGCGAGTTGTCAATGCGTCAGCGTCCGCTGCCGTGTCTGTTTTGACCTCCAGGATGCATGATTTCTCATGCGACTTATTGCGCGCCCTGAGTTCGCTGTCGATCGCTGAGTATTCAATATGATAGTCGAGGGTGAACCGGCTGCCGCTTCTGTCGGTAAAATATTCTCTCCTGTAGGCGACAAGCACTGTCGGGGCCACCGGGAACCCGGCGATATCGCGACAGAGCGCCTGGATTTTCTTAAAATTCGCTCCCGCGATCTTAATCTGTTCCTTTTCCCTGAACGTCGCCAGCGTTTTCTTGAGTTCGATGGCGCCGGCATCCGAAAACCGTCCTTCGCCGTACCAGCGGTATCTGATTTTCATGCGGGGGACGGTTCCTTCCTCGCTGTCAGTGAAGAAGTCAAAGCCGCTGGTGTCAAGATAAATGGAGTTGATCCGGCGCATCGGGAAGCAGTGGTAGGCGCCGATTTTTGCCAAATGGGCGCGGTGCTCGCTGTAAAAGCCTCTGAATTTAATTTCATTACGCATGCTAAAAAGTCCCCGCAGGGAAATCCGTGTTAAATCTAAGGCGGCCATAGGTCCCGATGTTTTCGCTCGCGTCGAGCTCGCTGATGGATATCGCCGTGATATCGTCCATCCGCAATGGCAGTTTAATTTCAAAACCGCAGCGGTCGCGCTCGTCCTTGTCCGGAACTTCGCGTTCTATTTCGACATAACCCCGCTCACGGTGGGCTGCCGGCAGCGCCGTTTTATCCGCGATAAAACGGGCGGACACTCTCGATCCCGCAGGGCGCGCGCAGCTTTGCGGATCGATCTTGATTGCGTGGGAAGTCAGGCAGAATTCCAAGCCGTGGACTTCGCTGCGGTATAGGCAGACATCCTTCACGGCGACCGACACCGAAGAGAATTGATCGACCGTATTCTTCCCCGCACAGCGGATGCGGGCGCCGTAAAACACCCCGCCGTCAAATTCAGCTTTTTTTCGAAACGCCGCGATACATGCGCCGCTCGTGCCGCGGAACGCCACGTCCGCGGCGTCGGCGATTGAGGAATCCTTAACCGCGATGCCCGTCGGCGCGTCACCGATTAACCCGGAGTTTATCACGACTCGCGCCCGCTCTCCGATGCTCACCCCTTTGTCGCCGCAGTTCGTCGCGCTGAGCTTGCGGAAGTTGTAGTGGCCAGCCGACAGGTCGACGCAGTCGTTTACCGCATTCCTAACTTCAATAGTGCGGACCTCCAATTTTGAGAAGTCGATATCCACGGCATCCGCCGCGGCGTCCCGGACCTTGATGGAGTCGATAACTCCATGCGAACGAATAAAGTTGAGGGAGTCCTCGCAGTCGCCGCCCTCGACCTCAATCGTCCCGCCGTCGAAGCTGCTGTCGATGAAGGTCACGCAGGATGTCAGGAGCCTGTCATTATAGCGGGGCTCCAACTGCGGCGTGCCGTCCACGGGGACAGGCGCCCGGACTCTCAGGCGGAAAGAATCACTCCCCTCGCCTGACAGGACGAGGCGTGAGGTATGGGCATCCTCCAGACTGACATTCAGGTCCTTCGTCTCGCCGCCGATTCGTAAAAATAAAGATGTGTTTTTTTGCACAAGGAAGCTCGCGGAGCCCGTCTGTGGAGGGATCTTCGCAAAATCAGTATATTTGCTGTCTGTCTTAACCCCGGATGACTTAACGTTTAAGGGGAATACATCATGCCCCCCGCGACGATACGCGAGGGCATCTCCGGCGATAAATTCCCGCGCCTCCCCGAAGGACGCCATCGTGCATTTCTTATATCGATTATCGCCTCCGGGGTCGCAGAATTCGAAACGAAGCGAATCATGTTTAAGGCGAAAAACAACCGGCAGTCCGCCGGATTTATTATCCAGAGCAAAACCTTGCGCCTTGCCGGGCAGGAACTCATCGAGCTCCGTGATCACCCGGTCAGTAATATGCCCGATGCCCAGCCCGGTCATATCCGTGACCCGCTGCAAGGCCGCCTGCGGCCGGGAATCCGGGTTTGCGAGTATGCTCCGGGCGATGCAGGAGCGTTTTTCGCCAAGCGCCTCGCCGGTCCTGCTCTGAAAATCGCTGACAAAGCGCTTGTATGTGCGCTGGACGCGGTGAGAGGCATCAGACCAACCCCGTTTGACGCTGGAGCAATCGATACCGCTTGTTGTCAGCTGCACATTTCCGTTGGAATATACCGGGATTTTTACTCCGTAAATAGGTTCGAAAATAAACCTTCGGTTGGCGATGTACATGCCGTGCTGCGCATACTTCGCGTTCAGCTTGTCATATGCCTTCAGCCCGTAGTATTGCTGTGAAAAAAGAGCGCGATAGGCGATTCCAAGCGCTGCGGGGTTCTTAAGAAATGGCTTATTGTCGACGATCATGCCGATATAATTAGGATACTGCCGATAGAGCCCGAAAGTGCTTCTGGTTTGCCTCTCGTCCCCGACGACTATGGGGCTTTCTCGAAATGCCCAGCGTTCCAGGAACTCCTTATCCGGCGATTCCTCAAATATAGCGGTGTATGGCTTGCCGAGAAAGTTCACCGTTACCATCCGGCGATAAGGGACGGGGTATCCGAGCTCTTCCATTAATACCGACCAGAAGATTTCCGCGCTGCCGCCGCGCGTCTCCGGCAGCAGCAGGCGGAACCGTCTGATGTTCCCGATATGACCGTTTTTGATCTTGACCTTCAGCGATGATCGCACGTTCGCGAGGTCAAGGTGGTCTCGGAAATCGCCGGAAATACGGACCTTCGCATTCAGGAAATTCGCCTTGCCGTTTGATCGAATTCTTATATTGGCGTCAACTGGCTTTTTGTATTTATCGCGAATTGTTTGGGCCCGATCAAGCGCCGCTTTATACAGTCGTAAGTGATACTTCTTCATATCACCCTTCTTGATCAGGATCTCAATAGTCTCGGGAACGTCCGGCCGGTACAGCGGTTTCCAGGCGGCGCCTGCCGCACCGGCGGTGAGCAGGACCGTGATGACGCTTGGGATAAAGGCGAAGTTGATAGAATTAATAACTATACTGAGGAGAAGCCGAGATTGATTTCGATGACATCAGGAAGTGCGCCGCAGCGATTTTTGAATTCCAAAGCCTGCTCCATGTCCTCAAGGACAAAAACCAGGGTCGTCTGGAC
This sequence comes from Elusimicrobiota bacterium, assembly GCA_043827405.1. GTDB lineage: Bacteria > Elusimicrobiota > Elusimicrobia > UBA1565 > UBA1565 > JBDRPD01. The sequence goes on from JBDRPD010000088.1 coordinate 11,746, forward strand.
ATCCTTCCCTGCTTTGCTTTCGTCATAACTGCGAAGGTACTTAAAATAGTCCTTGAGCTGCTGCGGTTTCTCGAATGAGCCGCGCAGGCGCAAGATGGCTTCCGCGTGATTTTGCGTCTGGCCCACCTCGGGCCTGATCAGGCGTGGGAACGCCGCCGACAGATACTTCAGCAGCGGCCCGACGGATGCCAGAAATAACGTCAGGTAGACCGCATGTCTAAGGTGGACTCCCGCGACGATCCCGATGGTAATAAGCCCGAAAAGCAGAGAGAGCTCGTACCCGCTCTTCACCGGGGTCCGGTAGCGGATAATTGACAGCGCGCCGATCATTCCGAGCGAGAGAAAGAAATTGGTGGCGATGGTCTTGGTAATAACCAACGCTATCACCGGCAGCATTAACGACATCGCGACCATATTCCTGTTGCGGAGGAACGCGTTTAGGCTGAAGCTATGGGCGAAGAAGACGAACGCGCCCATGAGAGCGACGCCGATGCCGCATACAGCAAGGCTGTTTTGCGCGAACATATACAGCTCATTTATTGTCATAGTGAAGTTATCTCACGTTTGGAGTGTTCCCATCCTGCCACTGCACGAGCCCCGTGCCGGACCAGTGGCCGAATGAGGTCATGTCCAGCTTCGGCATTGGGATCAGCCGCCAAAATCGAAGCATGTTCCATAGACGAATATCGTCAAACACTACCCAGGGACTAGCCAATCCCACAGTCCTCAGATTGTCAAAGAAACTTTGTTCTTGCTGGCCGTCCTTTGCCGCATCGATGAAGAAAAACTCTCCGGTTTTGAGAATCCCTGACTGCATCCTGGCCTCACTCGCAACGCTGAGATCGCACACCCGCTGCTCCAAGCGTCCGTCCTCGAAGTCATCGTCCGTCAATACAACGCCCGGGAATTGTTTCCAGGGGACGATGTCATAGGTTACGATTTTCCCATCAGCGGGAAGGGTTTCTTTTATGGCGAGCGAAGAGAAGCCTGAGGCCGTTCCAATTTCCACGACGACTTTGGGCTGCAGCACCTGCACGAATCCCGCCAATAATCGGTAGTGTTCGCCCGGCCATACGTCGGGATAATAGGGCGGGCCCGACATCCGGGAGGAGAGCTCAGAAAACTGGATCTTCGATGCCGCCCGAATGACCTCCAGCGACAGTTCCACTTGTTCAGGTGTCGGCTGTGAGTGATCATCATCGGCACTCAACAGCATGGAATATTCAGAGTGTCTCACCGACACTGGCGGCGGTAGACAGCGGTGAACGATCCGCCGCTTAACGCCATGAAACCAATCCTCAATCATGCATGCCTCGCTGCCTCAATTATAGCGAATCCTCGACTTCCACGCATGGGACGGCGGCCGACAGCAGTCCTTAGATCTTCCGCGCAATGGCGAAGTTTTCTTCGCGGTCAGCGAATACGTCTTTTGTTTCGAATCCGTGTGTCTTTAGCAGCGCGCTGAGCTGCTCGCGGCTAAGGATCCTTAAGTGGAACGCATTATCCTCATAATGACGTGCTGAGTAAGGACAAGAGATGAAGAGGTAGGTCCCGGGATGAGATATCCCGGCGCAGTTGGCCAGGAAGCCGTCCGGGTCGCTAAAATGTTCGAAAGTTCCCTTGCAGAACACTATGTCGTAGCTGCCGGTCGGGAATTCTTTGTTAAGGTCCATGCCTATAGCCTTGATAGGCCAAGGGATAGTAGCAACCACCTTCGGGAAGTCTATGCCTGTCGCCTCGATGCCTAATTCCGTCATCTGATGCGTGACCTCTCCGGAGTTGCAGCCGATATCGATAAAAGTCCGGATCGCTTTATCGGCCTTGACCGTCGCCAACAGCTTCTGGAATACCTCCTGTGAAGGATCGAACAACCCTTCGGCGTCAGCGCGGAGAAACTGCCATTCCTGCAGCTTCGAGTTGTGGTCGGGATTATCTCGCAGAAACGAGCTTATTTCCTCCTTGACCGCCTTACTCCTGAACTCAGCCAGTCGGTGGAGAGATTCGAAGGGCAGCGCGCGGAGAAATCCGGTCTTGTCGGCGCTGAGTCGATATCTCATGTATATAAACAGTGCGCTTCTCGCTTGGATTGTCCGCTTGAAGCGCAGGAACGCCCGATGGAGTCCATGGTAGACGGCTCTTGGCAAGTTCATAATTCCATCCAGCAATCTATTTATGGTAGCTGCCGCTCAATAACGCGCGCACGATCCCGGAGGCAAAACCAAAGGAATACACCGCCGAATAAAGCGCCATTCTCGGCTCTCTCTTTACGATGCCGATATGCAGGCCGCGCAGGATCGCAAAGAGAGGATTGTTGTATAGAAGCACCGCGGCGAGACATCTGAGCAGCCTCCGCCCCTCGGGAACCGCGACTCCGCGGCCATGCCATGCGGACTCCGCGAACAATTCGCTTAGGTTTCGGATATTCCGATGCGAGCAGGCCGCGTCAGGGACAATCTTGGCGTAGACGTTGGTGCGCCATGAAATTGTTATGTCGGCTGAGTAGCCTTGAATCTCGGAAAACCCCCCGCTGTCGAGCAGGAAATCCTTTCTTGCGGCCCGGTACTGTCCGGAATTCTCCGCCACAGCTACTGGGTGTCGGCGGCGGTCGGGAAGTCCGCTGAACCAGGTTTGGCACCTGGCCCATGGATTATCCCAGTTGGCGACCGCCTCGTTCCAATGGCAGGTGGCGACGACCTCCCCCCTGATGATCGGAGCCGTCAACTTCGACACGTAGCCGGGGCCGAACTGCATGTCGGCGTCCGCAAAAACCAGGATATTGCCCCGCGCGCTATGGATCCCCAGATTGCGCGCCGCGCCCATGCCTTTATGGGCCCCGCGGACGACTCGTACTCCCAGCTTTTCGCAGATTTTCGCCGTATCATCGGTGGAACCGTCATCCACAACTAGGATCTCAAGCGGCTTGAAATCCTGCTGCTGCAGGGACCGGAGACAGTCCCCTATGCACTCCTCTTCATTGTAGGCGGCAAGCGCTATCGTGACATACGGCTGTCCGATCGCTTCGTATTTCTCTAAATCCACACTGGGCATATTATGTATGCGTATCGAGGCGCTTGAAGACGATGTCGGTAAAGTTTGCTCCCGGCGTTCCCCTCCCATAGGAGATGTTCAGAAAATCAAATACCGCAAAATCATTATCCCGCATAAAAAGAATGAGCTCTGCAAACGTGTAGCTATCTGTAAACCGTTTAGAAATAGATGCTTCCAATATCACGGTATCTGTCAATGTTAACAGCCGCTTAGCGTCCTTCAGCGCCTCGAGTTCGTGCCCCTCGGTATCGATTTTAAGAAGTATCGGCGGCTGAATGTCTCTATTTTCAGCGAGGATCTTATCCAGCGTGGTTACTTCTATTTCCCTGCTTTCAGAGGAGTCGGCCTCCTGCGCCGCCGAGGGCCGTCGTTTTAGAGTGGAGAGCTGGGGGTCCGCGGGATAAACGGTGATCCTTCTCTTGGATTCTTCGTCACCGACGGCCTGGCGAAATACCTCACAGTCATACTCACTGGAGATCCGATTGAGCGCGTCCTCGAACTCTCTGAGGGGTTCGATCAGGAAAAACTTAGCCTTTGGATAAGCCTGGTAGAGCTCATAGGTCCCATCGGCGCCCCCCACGTCAAAAACAGTTTTTGCTGCGCAGATCTGGGACAGATAGGATGCGCAGAATCCTCTTTCACCCCGTTTTCTGATCTCATATCCAAAGACGTTCAGGGTCGATCTGATTAAATCCTTGATCATGATGGCAGCCTCAGCGGCATATTCCTAGCCCCCCCAGAGTTTCGCTTTAATCCGCGCTAATTCTGGCGGAAGTTTCTTGTAGTTCTTGAATACCTGCAAATAAGAGACCTCGCCGTTAAATGGGAGCCAGCCAAGATATCTTTGCTGCATCAATAATTGAAGATTCCACAGGACCAACAGGGCGCAGACCAGCAAGGCATATTTTCGTCTTGCCGGCGGCTGCCACGACCTCCGCAGAACCTCCGCCCAGCCCATTGCGACGAAAACCGTCAAGCCATTGAATCCCCGATTGCCGAAGGAGTTCGCCATAGTGTAGTCCCAGAATGCGACGATGAACCATGTCAGCAAAAAACAAGCGGACAGGCTCAGCATCAGGAACCGGGATGTCTTTACCCGGGCCATCAGCAACACACTCCCCACGCAGGAGAACAATATGACGGGATGCCAAAGGAGCAGGCCATGATTGGTTGAGAATAATGTCTTGACGAGATTGAGCGGCGAAAAAGAAAAGCTCCATCCGGTATCGGCGTAGGTGTTGATCAGGTAATGACCGAAAACCGTCCGCATATACAGCGACTGCGGGACATAGCATATGGCCGCGAACAACACGGCCAATGACGTTTTCTTCAGCAGGTCCCGCTCGACGCCGCGAGCGAGGATGTGCCGCGCTACCGGCGCCGCGGCGATAAGGCCGAAGACCACGTTTTGGAATCGCACCATTACGGCCAGCGAGAAGACGCAGCCGATACCGATAAATCGATAGACGCCTATCGTGTGGATGTCTTCGCTGTAGAGCGGCAGTGCGAGAAAGATCATGAGCGTTACAACGGCGAAGCTGTGCGCATGAGTCATGGTCAGATGCCCGGTGATGTACCATAGCAGGCTGCTTGATAATACAAGGCTGTTAATGGCGAGGGCTGCGATATCCGGGACAAAAAAGATGCGCAATATCCTATATCCGAAGAACAAACCAAGCAGCGCGAAAAGTATCGAAGATAACGGCACGATAAGACCATAAAGGCCTCGATAGCCGTCGTCGGGCAGGGGTTCGTTTCTGCATAGATTAAGTGTCCGGGTGAGCATGTCGGCCGTAAAAAAGAACGGCTGTGCCAATAGGCTGTATCCTATCGGCGTTTGGTTGTAAATCCTTCCGGTCTTCGTCCGTTGGGGACGCTCCGCGAGATTCGGGGACGGGGTCATGGCCCATTCGTTTTCAAAGTCGAGATCATGATCGAAATAGAGCGAGCGGCCGATCATATAGTTGTATTGGGCGTCGGTGCCGAAGATCCAGCCATTATGCAAGTGCCCGAAGAAGGCGCTTAGCGTAAATATGAAAAGAATGGTGACGGCAAACGGGATGAGGACGTATTTGGAGTGAGAGCGCAGGCTAGGCGTCATCAGTCCATAACCAGCGGGGCCCCTCGCCGGTTCTGCCTAGATAGTGGTCGATCATCGCGGCGAGATAGGCCCGGGCTTTTTTCCCCCGGCCGGGGCCGGAAGATTTGACCAGGAGCCAGGCGATGTCGCGTGCGAAACCTGCAAGCACCTGCCGCTTCGCGCGAGGCGCGTGCGTCCCCGCCAATAGGAGGTGACTCCGGGTCTTGTGATAAGACCGGAGCGCGGAATCCTGGCCTCCCGTCGATCTGGACACCTTGTGCAGTATCTTCGCGGCGGGAACTACGATGCATTTATATCCGGATTCTTTCGCGCGCAGCCCCCAGTCGACGTCTTCCCAGTACAAGAAGTACCTTTCATCCAAAAGACCGACGCGCTCAATGAGCGCCCGTTTGACGAGCAGGGCGCAGCCGGTGATAAAGTCCGACTCTTCCGGTTTCGCATCGCTCTTTCCGTCATCGACCTCATCGGCACGCGCGAATGAGAGGCGGGCTGTGCTTTCGTCGAATGCGGCCCCGGCGAACCATATTCTCTGCGGCTCGTCGAAATAGCAGATCATCGGGCCCAGCATGCCGGCGTCGGGATCGCTCTCTCCGGCATCCACCAGGAGGTCCAGGAAGTCGGGTCGCACCACGGTGTCGTCGTTCAAGAGCAGGACATAGTCGGCTCGATCCTGCAATGCCGCCATAATCCCCGAGTTATTTCCGCGGGCGAAGCCGACGTTGGAAAGGCTTCTAAGGATCCGCACCTCACGCTCTTCGACCGCCGTTAATTCATCGGGACCGTTGTTAACGACTATCACTTCATGGTTGGTGTAGGTGATCTTCTCCAGCGATTCCAGGCACGCGCGAAGGCACGGCACGTCCTTGAAATGCAGGATGATGATAGAAACCTTGGGCCGCGGCTGCGCTGCGTCAGTCACGCGTCGTGGTGCTCCGTCGGGTGATAAGCGGCGAGCAGATCGTCGAAAACCCCGATGAACCAGCGCGCCACGTGCGGCCAATCGTAGGTCTCTCTAGCCGTTTGCATATCCAGAGGCTTGGGCATCCTTCCGTCGAGAACCTCCAAGAAGGCCCGCGCCCACTCGTTATAGTCGTTGACGGGGACGAGCCTCCCGACCGCATGTTTTTTCATGGTGTCGGCGGTATGGCCCACCGGGGTGGTGATCACGGGAAGGCCGCAGGCCATGGCCTTCATGACCGTCACCGGCCCGCCCTCGATCGAGGACACCGAGACGAAAAGATCAGATGCCCAATAGATGTCCCGCAAATCTTCCCCGAGCACATAGGGATGCATGATGGCTTTCCCCTCCTTCGCCAGCGGCGCGGCGAGAGCTGTCAGTCGTTTCGTGTATTCCTCATCGCCCTGACCCGCGATGATGAGGCAGAAATCATCCCGGTTCTTGAGCGTGGTGAACACTTCCAGCAGCTTGTCCAATTGTTTGCGCGCGAGAAAGATCGCCGAGGCGAAAAAGACGGTCTTCCCAGCGGAGATGTTGAGTTTGCGGCGGGCCGCCTGCTTCGCTTTCTTCACGGGAGGCGGTATCCAAAATTTAAAATCACAGCCGAAGGTCATCGCCTCTATGCGGCCCCCATAGATGGTTCCAACCTTTTTTAAGTCGGCCAGGGACAGCTCGGATATCACATCGGCATACCCCAACGCCTTCTTCACTTGAAAATGCTCAATGATGAGGGACAGATAGGTCAGGGGCCAATGCAGCCCCGGTAATTCGCCTAGAGGAGTCCTGAACGTGCCTCCGCCGAGCATGAAGATCGGGATCCTCTTCGCGGGCCCGAAAGCGTTGAGGAAGGAGAGATAAAACGGCAGCCTAAAGCCGTATAAGCCGAATATCAGGAGAATGATCGGGCGATCCTCGATTTCTTTCAGCCGCGATATCATCGCCTCCGAGACGATCGCGCTCTGGGTGCGGATTCCCGTTTTGCGAGGCTGGTCCTCGGCCGGGAACAGCCGGTGGATCACTCCCGTATCCAAAGTCTGCGAATAGACCTTGTCCGCCCGGTAGTCCGGCTGCCAGACCTCCCACTCATAGCGGCCGGTTTCCTTCAATATCTCTTCGCCGATATAATCGAGCCACTCCCGGGCCCAAAAGCCCACCATGCTCCCGTCGCTCTTTTTCCAGGAGAATTCCGGCGTCGCATCGGGATCAAAATGATAAGGGGGACCGTGTGCCATGACGGCGATTACTCGGGGCTTCTCCGTGGCGCTCATCGGATGATCCTTTTAGATCTGAATCACTAAAGTCCCGTGATACGACATGATCCTGGACACTTTATGCTCGGCCAGGCGTTCATCGATCGCTTCGATCACTCCCTTGGCATGAGGTCTGAAATCATCAAAAACGACGATGGAACCCTTTGATAATTTCGGAAAAAACAGCTCGATATCTTTGGCCACCCCCTCTTTGCTGTGGTCTCCGTCGATGAACAAGAATCTGATTTGAGCATCCGACAGTCTGGCGACTGCTTTTTCGTTCGACATATTCAGCAAGGTCACGCAGTCTGAAAGTCCCACCCGTTTCATGTTGGAGTGGAAATTGTTTTCCAGATCGCTTAAATCGTCGCGCGTTACTCTGAAACTACTCTTCGCCTCTCCCGGAGTCCCCGCAAAATGGTCGATCGCATAAAATCTTCCATTTCGCGAGTTCGACACCGCTCTTGCCAAAAAGCTGGTGGAACGGCCTTGCCAGGAGCCGATTTCTACGACATCCCCCTTCTTTCGCTGCATGTAGCACAGGGAATACAGGAACTGCCCCGATTGGGGGGTGATCATGCCGGGAAGGGTACGTGAAATCTCGGCCAATGACTCGAGGTCCACAATGTCCTTAACGGACATCAACTTGATTTTCGAGTAAGGATCGATCGGGGTGTCGGGTGCCAGTGAAGGGCGGAATTCGTAGTCGGTTTCCTTGCGCCGGCTGATCTCAAGCCCGAAGATGTTAAAAAATCTCTGGATGGCTGCTTTCATGGAGCTATTCGATTCCCTCGATGGAAACAGAGCCATCAACCAGGAATTGACTCTCCTTTTCGAAGACTTGGTAGCCGGATCGATAGAAATCTCCGTCGACGACATCTATCTGCGAAGCCCATGTCATAAAATCCGCGGGTATCCCTCCTGCGACAAGATACGCGTCCAGCCGGTAGCGTTCGGTAACGAGCGGGAATCGTTTAATCTCGCATATGATCCGCCCCCTCGATGGAGCATTCGCGAAGCGCTGTCCGGTGAATCGGGTGCCGAATTGAAATATAGCCTCCCCCGACTGCTTCAAGGCGACGAACTGAAAGAGGAGGTTTTCGACATTCGCGTCTGACTTCGCGGCATACTCGAACACAAGTCGAATCGTTTGACCATTTGCGGCGACCTCGACCTTCTCGCCGGCCTCGTTTTCAAGATAAAACCGGGTCAGCTTCACTTCTCCGCTGCCGGTACGATCCTTCCTAAGGCTTAACTTCTCGCTGCTGCGGGCTGTTTCGCTGTGCTGGTCCAGGTAATGAGAAACACATTCATGTGCGGGCCCGGAAAATTTAATCTTGCCCTCGTCAAACAATATCCCTTTTTGACAAATGCTCGAAATCGCCGCCATATTGTGGCTGACGAGCAGAACCGTGCGCCCCCCCTCCGCCGCCTTCCCCATCTTGGCGATGCACTTTCTTTGAAAATTCGCGTCGCCCACTGCTAAAACCTCATCGACGATCAGTATGTCCGGCTCCATATGCGCGGCCACGGAAAAAGCCAGCCGCATATACATGCCGCTGGAATATCTCTTGACTGGCGTGTCGATGAATCTCTCGACTTCGGCGAAAGATACGATCTCGTCGAACTTCCTCGATATCTCATCGCGATGCATCCCCAAAATGGCGCCATACATGTAGATATTCTCGTGCCCCGATAATTCGGGATGGAATCCGGTGCCCACTTCCAGAAGCGAGCCCACTCTGCCATTTAAAATAACCCGGCCTTTGGTCGGTTCGGTGATCCTGGAGAGTACCCGCAGGATGGTCGATTTTCCCGCGCCGTTTCTGCCGATAATCCCTATCGCCTCCCCCTTCTTGACCTTGAATGAGACATCGTCCAGAGCCCAGATGGTCTCCGCTTCCGGGACGGGTTTCCCCAAATCGGCTATTCGTTGAAAGGGCGCCTTAATGGAATCCATCAAGGTCTCCTGGAAGGTGCGATAGCCTTCATGGGCGCCGATACGATAGCGCTTCGAGAGATTCTCAACTTCTATGGCGTAGGCGGACATGGCTAGATTACATCCGCGAACGTTTTCTCCATATTTTGGAAAAAACGCAGGCCCGACAGCAGGATAGCGGCGATAACCAAGGTGGAGATTCCGAGTAGACCCCAATCGACCGGCTGATGTCCCAATAGAGACGCACGAAAGGCCTTTATCACGCCGCCCATAGGATTTAAGGCAAGAAACCAGCGGTATTTTTCCGGCACCATGCTTACGGGATAGATTACCGGCGAGACAAACATCCAGAGCTGCACCAGAAATGGGATTACGTATCTAATATCCCTGAATTGAACGTTAAGCGCAGACAGCCATAGCCCTGTGCCGACCGCGCACAAAAACGTCAACCCGACAAGGCAAGGGAACAGCAGAATCTCGAAGCCGGGAGCAAGCCGGTAATAAAACATCATTGCGCCAAGGACCAGCATCGCTATGAAAAAATCCAGCAGTCCGGCGAGAGCCGCCGCGGCGGGCATGATTACGCGAGGGAAGTAAACCTTGGTGATGAGATTTGAGTTTCCTACCAGGCTGTCTCCCGAGGCCGATAGAGCGCCGGCGAAGTAGGTCCATGGCAGAAGTCCGGCATAGACGAAAACGGGATACGGAATCCCATCGGACGGCATCTTCGCCAAACGTCCGAAGAAAAGGGTGAACACAATCATCGTAAATACCGGTTGGATTATGGCCCATAATCCTCCCAGGATTGTCTGCTTGTAGCGGACCTTTATGTCGCGCTTGGTTAAGAAATAGAGCAGTTCCCTGTAGCGCCAATACTCCTTCAGGTCGAGCGCCAGCATGCCCGTGCGAGGCGTGATTGTAATCGTGCTTGCAGCCGAGTTCAGCATAGTTTCTTCTAAGTGCCTTCAAACGTCACGCATAATGCGCCATGTCCCAGTTCCGCCGCATGATTCATATGATAAATATAACAGAAGCGGAAAAAAGCGCAATAGCCGGCGCGAAGTGCTCGATCACGCTTAGGCCCTCGAGATGTGAGCTGCGGAAGTGCCAGCCGACTTCCCTTGGCCCTCCTCTACGCCACCCGAATAGATACGCATTGCGATAGCGGTCAAAAACCAGAACGGCTCCATCATTCGAATGATGATGAATGTATTGACGCCGATGGATTGCACCAGGAGTGCGATATAGACGCATAGCAGGCCGAAGACCAATCCCTTTTGCAGGGGGGCCTCCGTCGTGCGCCAAACGCGCCATAGCCGGATCAAGAGCCCCGACATAATGGCGACCCAGCAGGCAAAGCCGAGCAAGCCCGTCTCACCGATTACCAGCGGGATCTGGGTGTCGCACAATCCGACTCCCGTGACCCCATAACCGAAGAAGGGATGCCGCGGGATCCAATCCTTGCGCAGCTGACGCCATTTACGCAGTCGTACCGCCGCGGAGGATTCGATGGTGACGTCCTTCCCCCCCAGGCGCAGCACCTCCTGGCCGCCCGCCGCCACAAAAGTAAAGGCAACTCTGGCGCGGGCCAACTTAATGTAGTCCTTGTAGAATATCGGCGCGATATAGAGGGCGATCAGAGCGCCCATCAGCAAGAGCAGGACTCGGCGCCCCTTTCCTAATGCGATCATCGCCGCGATCATTACTACTGCCGCGAAGTATGTGGACCGGGAGGTCGTCGCGAGCATCGGAGGAATGCAGAAAATGAGGACCGCCAACAATGTTAGGCGGGTTCTGGCATGGTTATGGTACAACGCGATGCCGCCCATTATGCCGCAGGCAATCAGGAGGTAGCCTCCTAATGTCGCGGTCTCAGTAACGCCTTGGTCTATATCGAAAGGACAGTAAGGCGCTTGGCCCTGAGCCATCATGTAGTACGCAAATACCAGCACCGCACCGAGGGTAATGAGTCCGGCCCACAGGAATATGCGGCTCCGGTCAAAGTCCTCGATCAAGTGATACGCCATGTAGTAGAGCATGTAGTATTGCGCATACTTCAATAGATACATGGTCACGGGCAGAATGCCCAGCCTCCCCTCGATCAAGCCGATTAGGCTCGACACCACCGCGACCGCGATATATGCCAGCATGGGCTTGATGAGCGGGACTTTGAAGCCGACGAGCGGCATCTTCTTGAGGGCCGCGATCGTGAACCACGATGTAAAGATCAAGAGCAGCATAATATCGTCGAATCGGATCTCGATTGAACGCAGACCTAGTCGGCCAAGAGAAAACGCCGGGGAAAGCAGCATCGTAAAAACTAAGATAATGAGACCCGCCCGCGGACGGACCAGAGTGACCAGCCCCGCTAGCAGGCCCGTTACGGCCATGGGGGCGCCCCAGCCGGGGACGGTGAAGCCCAGCCACACGAAAACGAAGCTCAGCACCAGGCCGAGGCCCAGCAGCCCGAGGTTTAGCGCGGTAATATGCATTGTCTGCGCGAGGCTGCGTGAGGTCCGTTAAGTTTTCTTATCGTCTTCTTCTCGCGTGTAGTAGTCGTAATATTCGGCGGACCGGTAATAGCCGTAGCGCGGCTCGAGTTCCTTGGGGCGCACATCGTTGAGTACGATGCCGAGAGGGCGCGCCTTGACGGTGAGCAGTTCATCGCGGGCGCGCTTGAGCGCGGAGCGCGCCATGCGCCCCGCCTGGTAGAACATGACCACGCCATGCGCCAAGGGTCCGATCAGCAGGCCGTCGGCGAACAGCAGCAGCGGCGGGCAGTCGAATATCACCCAATCGAATTGCTTTTTGGCGTTGGCGAACAGATCGATGAATTCGCGCCGCTTAAAGAACTCGGTGGGGCTGACCTTGGCGCTCCCGGCGGTCAGCAGCGAGAGATTCTCTATGCCCCGGGCCGACAGCGGGTCCGCCATCTGCGCCGAGCCGACCATGAAATCGGTGACGCCCTTCAGCGCGCTTTCCATCGGCTTGCCGCCGATGACCACATCGGTCAATCCCATATCATTGGGCACTCCCAGCATGCGGTGCAGGGCGGGCCGCCGCAGGTCGCCGTCGATCAGGAGCACGCGCACGCCGCTCTGTACGGCGGCGAGCGCGAAGTTCATCGATGAGATGGATTTCCCTTCGCCGATTCCCGAAGAAGTGAACAGCAGCGAGCGCCCCGTCTGTACCTGCAGGTGGCTTTCGATGTTGGCGCGCAAAGAGTGGTAAGCCTCGACCGCGGGCGACTGCGGCTTGAGATGGATGATGAGCCGGCGTCGGATAACCTCGGTCGCCTCATGCCGGCCTACTTTAAGCCAGGCGAACAGATCGAATTCGCTCTCGCCGTCCGCCAGCGGGATATGGGGGATCAGGCCGAGCACCGGCATTTCCAGCGCCTTTTCCACGTCCTCGACGGTCTGCAGGGACGTATCCAGATTTTCCGCCAGGAAGGAGAGAATAAGGCCCAGGATAAGACCCAGGATGGCGCCGAACATCATATTGCCCATGCGGTCGGGACGGATCGGTTTGGAATTGGGCGTCGCCGTCGCGACCATATTGCCCATGGACACAATTAACGCGGATGCCACCTTCTGCTCTTCGAACTGTTTCGCCAAGGAAGTATAGATCGTTTCCTGGATGCGCAGGTCGCGCTCAATGCGGGCCGCTTCCATCCCCTCCGCGGGCAGGGTCTTCATCTGTCTTTGCAGCACCTCGATCTGCTTGGTCAGCTGGAGCACGTCGGGATGTGCCTCCATGTAGCGGTCCAGCAATACCTTCCTCCTGCCTTCCATGTCGAGCAGCTTGTTCGCGAGGCTGCCGGCCGCCAGCGACCCCGTAGGAGAATCCTCTGCCAGGCGCCTTTTATCCTCTTCGAGCTGGAACATGATCGCTTCGATCTGCGCTTTGCGCCGCGTGATATTCTTGAGCGCTTGCTCATTGGACTGTCGGCGCGTTTTGCGGTCCAGGTCGATATAGCTTTGGGCTATCGCATTGGCCAGCGCGGCCGCTTTTTCCGGGCCATCCGCCTCGGCGTTGATATGGACCAAGGTCGTTTCCTGCAGCTGCACCGCCTTCGTATTGCGCATGGACTGCGCGATCAATGTGCCCTTTTGTGACGGCGGAGTCTTATCGTTAAGCGTCCCCATCGCTTCCAGGGCCGCCTCGGCGACAGCCGCCGATTCAATAACCTGCAATTGGGTGGTAATTCCGGTATACGGATCCCAGGCTCCGAAAGAGCCGAACTTCCCGGTTTCTCCCGGCGGCGGTTCGATGCGCAGCGTCGCGAAGGCGCCGTAAACAGGTTTCTGATAGATGCTGTAGATGCCGGTGATCGTGACGGTGACGATGAAAGCGAAGAAGATGAGCCAGCTTCGCCGGCGCAGGATGCGCCAGTAATCTTCCAGACTGAGCTCGACCGGTAAAGCCATTAGGTCTCCATCAAAGCAGGAGTATGACCGCCGCCACGGTGGTGATTAAGTTCAGCAATGTTGTCCATGGCGTAATAAGCGCTATTTTCTGGTTCGCCTTCGCCAGCGCGATATCCGGCACATAGATAATGTCGCCGGGACGCAGCGGTACGTCACGCGCCAGGTTGCCGTCCAGGACGCTTGCGAAGTCCACGTCGAAGACCTCGCCGCCCTCGCGGAAAATGCGAATAGCATCGATCTTGGCGTAGGAGCCGAGTCCATTGGCGCGGGTGACGACATCGAGCATCTTCATGCCCGCGACATAATCATAGGAGCCGGCGTTCTTGATCGCTCCCCAGATGAAAACCATATTGACGCGGAGCGGCACCTCGACGCGGTCGCCCGGCATGAGCGCATAATCCTGGGACAGGTCGCCGCGCGCCAGGATGGCGTCCACGTCTACAATTTTGATTTCCTGATCATCCGCGGGGCCCCGGTAGACGCGAACGTTCTTGCGGTCCGAGTTGTTGGTGAATCCGCCCGCATTCACAATGACCTCCGAAAGCGACATCCCTTCCACGTGGCGAATAAGTCCGGGCGCACGAATCTCGCCGGTGAGAATTACATGCCGGCGCGAGAACTGCACCACGCTCAGGCTTACCTTGGGCTTGCGGAAATAGAGTCCGAGCTGCTTTTCAAGCAGGCGGATCGTTTCCGTCACGCTCTTGCCGCGCACATCAACGCGGCCGAGCGTCGGCAAGACGACGCTGCCGTCTTGGCCGACTACGCGCTTGCCGCTCAGCTCCGCCTGGGGATAAACCGAGATGTCGAGCATGTCGCCCGAGCGGATGTGATAGTTGGCATCTGAATTGATATCGCTGGTCTTGTCGGCGGCCGCATTGAGGTCCGCCGGTTGGACCGCCGCCGCGATTAGCGCGGAAATAATTAAGGGCAGTATCTTCACATATGCCTCCAATGGATAACGCTACATTAACAGTCCTTTGCGGTTTTTTCAATACCCCGTATACATTTTTGTTACACCCCTTGGATCTTCCCGGCTCGTGTTCCTTAATACACATAACTCCAATAAGTTGAATAAGTTGAAGGCCGGTACCAACTTTGTGCGAATAAGGTACATTGTCCTGCGAATGGTTACCATTGAGACCCGCGGGCTGGCGAAAGCGCTGGGCGGACGCAAGGTATTGCGTGATGTCAATTTTTCGCTCGAGGCGGGCAAGGCCGCCTGTCTGGTCGGAGCCAACGGCAGCGGCAAGACCACCTTCCTCAAGATTCTGGCCGCGGTGCTGCTTCCCGATGCGGGAACGGTGCGGATATTGGATCATGAGCTCCAATACGCGCCCGCCTGGATCAGGGGAAACGTCGGCTGGCATGGCGGCGAGGAGCGCAGCATGTATGCCCGGCTCACCTGCCGGCAAAACTACCAATTCTTCGGCGCCCTCTATGGGCTGTTCGGCGAAAGGCTCGCCGCAAGCGTCGAGTCCGCCGCCGGCCTGCTGGGCCTCTCCGATCTGGACCGGCCCTACCAGGAGCTTTCCGCCGGCATGAAGCAGCGCGCCCTGATGGCGCGAGCCATGCTGCATGATCCGCCGGTGCTGCTGCTCGACGAGCCGACCAAAAGCCTGGATCCGTTGGCCGCCGAGCGCTTCCTGCAGGATACCGTTCTGCCCGCGGCCCGCCAGGCGAATAAGACGGTGCTTATGGCAACGCACCGGCTGGAGGAAGCGGAGCTCATCGCCGATGAGATTTGGCTGCTCGCGGACGGGAAGCTGGCGCGTGCTTCCAGCCGCAGCCGCCGGGATGTGCTCAAGCTGCTTAAAATGAGCGGCCGGGAGCAGGCATCGTGATTTTAGCGCGCCAGCTCTTGGCTTTTATGCGCAGAGACATTCAGCTGGAGCTGAGCTATCGCTTTGCCGTCGGGCTGCATGTATTCGGCATGCTGGCGCATCTGCTGACCTTCTACTATATCGGGCGCCTATTGCCGGAACAGGGCAGCTCCTGGCTTAGCGAGTACGGCGTATCCTATTTCCCCTTCGTCCTGGTCGGCATCGCCTTCACCGGCTTTCTCGGCTTCGGTTTGGTCGGCTTTTCCGTCGCGCTGAGAAATGAGCAGCAATACGGCACCCTGGAAGTCCTGCTGGCCAGCCCGACCCCCGCCTGGCATATCGCGGTGCTGGCGACTTTCGCCGGCTATGGGGTGACGCTGTTGGAGAGCGTCGTATATCTTGGGGCTGGATCGATATTCCTGGGAGTGGATTTCTCCCATGCCGCGTGGCTGACTGCCGCGGTGACCTTGCTGCTCGTGGTCGCCTCGTTCTCGGCCCTGGGCGTCCTCGCCGGCAGCTTTATTCTGTACTTCAAGCGCGGCGACCCGGTCAACTGGATTATGGGTACCTTGTCGCAGTTTCTCGGCGGCGTCTATTTCCCGGTGGCGGTTCTGCCGTCCTGGCTCGGCGGCTTGGCGCTGCTCCTGCCCGTCACGCATGGCCTGCATGCCATGCGGCTGGCGCTGTTTGAAGGAGCGGGCTTGGGCGAGGTGGCGCGGCCGCTGCTGATCCTGCTCGGCTTCAGCGTATTCGGCTGGCCGCTGGCGCTGGCGGCTCTGCGCGCGGCGCTCGATTCCGCTCGTCGCAGATCCAATCTGAACCATTACTGAGCAGCGCGCGCAGCGCTCTGTAGAGCAGATGCGGCGGGCGAAAAAAAAGATATAGAAGCGGATATTCGGTCATATACCGGCGGCGCAGAAAATCCCGCTCCGGAAACAGCCAGCGGCCGACGGCATGCAGGCGGTTGGGCGCGGTCCACAGCCGGAGCAGGTGGCCCAGCCCGGTATTCGCCCCATGAGAGAGGGCGGAAAGGAAAAGCCGCTCTTCGATTCCCCCCGCCGCCGGCAGCGCGCTCGCCAGTTCCGGCGGCGTCTTGAGTTTCAGCGCTCTTAGACTGGCGGTGAAGGCCGCGCCCAGGCGGGCACGGCGCAGACGGCGGGCGACCGCCGCATAGTCCAGCGGCAAATCCAACAGCCGGCGCAGGTCTTCCTTGTCCGACGCATCCCAGGCGGCATGATGCACCGCGCAATGTGCCACCACATGGATTAGGTGGTCCTCCCAACTGGGGCTGCGGAAGCTCGACCCATCCTCTTCGACGGTCAAGGCGCGGCGCCAGAGTGCTTCCACCCCCGATTTATCCAAGTACCAGATTCCCGACTCAACATCCAGCTCGGTCCGCCCGCGGCGCATAGCATGCGGATCGTCCGGCTTGGGCGCATAGCCGAGTTCCGCCAACAGCCGGCGGGCCTTGTACGCGTCGGGAGGACGGATCAATAGGTCAATATCTTCCATCGCCCGCATATCGGGACGCGGGTAGAGCTCGCGGGCGAAGACAATGCCCTTGAGGGCTAGAAATGGAATAGCTGCGGCATCAAACGCATGCGCCGCCTCTTCGAAGTCTTTGAACAAGAGCAGGTTGGCGGAGAGAACAGGCTTATTCAGCGGTGGAAGAGTCATGGCTTCGGTTTCCAAACAGCGGCCGCAGGCAGGCGAAGATCGTGCTGGCCGTCAGACCGTAGAGCAGGCCGGAGAGGCCGCAGGAGAGCGGACATCCGGACTTAAGCCGTCCGACTACGCATGCAGGCTCAATCTTGTGCCAGCCGATAGTCGCCGCATCGTCGAAGACCCATAGCCCGCCGCGGCCGGCACGGGCGAAGCGATGCAGCAGCAGCTTCCCGCCGACGCGGTACGCGACGATATCTCCGGGATGCAGGGCGGACGCCGGGATCTCATGGACCTCGGCGGTATCCCCCGCCTGCAGATATGGGCGCATGCTGCCGCCGGTCAAGGTCACTCTCATGGGCGCGTCCGGACTTCTAGGATTTCTTGCGCAGACTGCGGCAGCTGGGTGAGCCCACACCCGTAGGAGAATTGGTTAGGCACTTGCCGCAGGCGAGCGCCGCGCTTTCCAGAATTTTCTCCGACTTGATGGAGGGTTTCTTATAGGGTTTCTTTTTCTTCTTGTCAGCCATCATCGCTCTCCGCTGCGCCCAGTGCGGCGCGGACGCTGTCCTGCACGCGCATATCATAGTCGGCCGGCTGCAGGGCGTCGCCGCTTTCCAAGTATGCCAGGCCGGGGCAGTTATTGCAATAGGCCGCTGAGCCTGTGGTCTGCTTCCTATGCTTGAGTTCGCGAATCTCCCGCAGGACAGAAGAGCCGTGCCAGATATCCTTGAACGCTTCGCCGCGTATATTACCGCACTTTACCGGCCACTGCAGGCAGGGGTTCACTTCCCCATAAGGATCGATGGCGCCCGAGTTTCGGCCCGCGCTGCATAGGTAGTCTTCGTACTCGCCGCTTTGGAACTCTTCGACCGCCGCCAGGTTGTCCCGCGTCGTGATGCGCGGATCGGCGAAGATCTCGTCGAGCTCGGCCGCGGGAAGCCGGTGCTCCAGGTTGTTCTTTTTGCCGCTGTTGCGCGGCGTCAAAGTGGGATCGAACAGGCACCGCGCTCCGAGCTCCTGCGCGAAATCCTGCAGCCAATGCCGGTCGACGGCGTTGAGCGTCATCAGCGGCACCTTGATCGCTACCCGCGTTCCAGCGGCCCGCAAAACTTTGATGCCGCGTACCGACCGGTCAAAGGCTCGCGCACAGCGGGTTACCGCGGCATGCGTCTGCTTCCTGCCGTAGAGGCTGACATCGACGCGATCGATTCCCATCGCCGCCAGCTCGCCGGCAATTTCCTCATTGACATGCATCGCGGTGGTGAATATCCGCACATTGAAGGCGAGCTCGCGGGCATAATGCGCGATCTCCAGAGTGTCCGGCCGCAGAAAGACTTCCCCCCCGGTCAGGGCCAGGTACATGCAGCCCGCGTCGGCGAGCTGTTTGAGGACGCCCTTCCACTCCTTGGCGGTGAGCTCTTCTTTCCGCATCCGGCGCAGCTCGTCCGCATCGCCGGGCTCCTGGGTTTCGTCGAGATAGCAGTGAACGCAGCGCAGGTGACAGCGCCGCGTCAGCTCCAATATCATGGCCAGCGGCACGAAGTTCTCGTCGGAGAGCTTGAACAGCTGCCAGGCGGGCGAGAGCTTATCGATGTTCTTAGCCATCATCCGCCAGCAGGTTTTTGCCGCGCAGTTCCTTAATAAAGGCGCGCATGTCCCGCTCCGCCTGTGCCGGCGCGACGTCGAATTCCGCCGCCAGGGCATGCGCGATCTCGGCGTCGTCCGCGCCGGCGCACAGCTTCTTCCAGATGAAGGTCCCCGTCTCGCTGAGGCTGTGCAAGGTGCTGCTGCGGGGGTCCATCACGAAAACTCTTCCTTCTATGAGTCGATGCGCTAATTTGGGATCAGGTTTCATTTGCCGAGCACCTCCCGCAGTCGCGGCCAAAGTGAGGTTTTCTTGTTAAACGAGAAGCGGTACGCCGGAGCTTTCTTGACCAAATCCAGGATGACCGTCCAGGCCCGGGCGAGATCGCGGTCACTCTGGCCGGGAAACCAAAGCAGGCACTTGAGCGCCTCGCGCTGGGCATCGGCGGCCGACAGCGGCCGCATCGCGTCGGTTCCCTTGCGTCCCAGAAAGCATAGCCCCATGATACGTCCGCTGACGCGCCGCGACGGCTTGCGGCCATTGCCCCAGAAGGGTGTGGAGAAGGCATCAAACCCGTTGCGGCGGCGACGGATGCCGATGAGCTCGTCGCCCAGCGTCCGCCGTCCGAGCCGGCGGCCCAAGGTCGTCTTGCCGGCGCCCGATTTGCCGGGAAATACCAGCGCCTTGCCGCTGTTCGCGACCGCGGCCGCGTGCAGAAACAGGCAGCTCGGCCGACGCGCCGCCAGCAGGCCGGCATAGATTACGCGCAGGGCGGCATCAAAGGAGTAGACATTGGGCCAGATGCGCAGTATGCCGAGGCGCGATTTACGCATGAGCAGCAGCTGCGCGTCGCCGCGATGGAAACGGAAGGATTTATTATTGGATTTTATCGTCGGCCGAAACGGTTGTACCTGGCGGTCTGCCGCCGGCCTTGTCGTCTCCACTTTGATCATATAATGCGGCTTGCGCTTTGCCAAAAAAAGCCGATAACGTGTCCGCAGCGTTTCCCGCAGCTGTTTGCCGTCGACCTGGAAGCCCAGCCGAAGGCCGCATAATTCCGTCGTAAATATATGGGTTTTATTCATCCTTCCGCGCGCCGTTACTTTAGTTTATCAAGTTGCGGTATCTCTTTGTATAATGCTGGAGATGCCGCGACCGCGTTTTTTCGCTCTTTCCTCTATAAGTGGTGCCGCCTGCCTGATTATTACCTTGGCTCTGAGCGCCGGGGCTCAGATCAATAACCTCACCCGCTTGAGCGCTCTGTCCATCCAGTCGGAGGCGAACTCCCGTGCCGTGGTGATAGACCCCGTCGCCGGCTTCGCTTATGTGGGAACTTATATGTCGCCGGCCCAGGTGGTAAAGGTCAAGCTCAGCGACTTCTCGCGCGTCGGCGTCATTACTCTGGAGGCGGGCGAGGACTCCATCTACTCGGCCGTTATCGACACCGCCAATGCCTGCGCCTATTTCGGTACCGACACCGCGCCGGGCAAGATCATCAAAATCAATCTGACTGATTTTACCCGCGCCGGCGCCTTGACCTTAATCGGCGGCGAAAATCAGCTGCGCACGGCGGCTGTCGACGCCGGCGCCGGCTTCGCCTATTTCGGCACCGCCACCTCGCCGGGCAAGGCGGTGAAGATAAACCTGAGCAACTTTACCCGCGTCGGTGCCGTGACCTTCGCGGCCGGCGAGAATCAGCCGCTTACGGTCAGCATCGACTCCAGCACCGCCTATGCCTACTTCGGCACCAATACCTCGCCGGGCCGGGTGGTCAAGGTCGATCTCGGCACCTTTACGCGCGACGACGCCCTCACCCTCAACTCCGGCGAGAATACGGTCGAGTCGCTGCTCATCGATCCGACCACCGACTTCCTCTATGCCGGCGCCAATATGGACTCCTCCACCGGCGTCGTCGTCAAGATCGACCGCGGCGACTTCTCCCGCGTCAGCACTTTGACCTTCAATGCCGGCGAGGGACCGATCGCCTCGGCGCTGATGGATCACTCCGGCGGCTTCGCCTACTTCGCCACCGACGAGTCGCCCGGCGGCGTGACCAAGGTCCAGCTCAGCGACTTTACCCGCGTCAGCAGCGTCACCTTCGCCGCCGGAGAGAACGACCTCCAGGCGGCGGCGCTCGACGCCGCCGGCGGCTTCGCCTATTTCGTGACCAATACCATGCCGAGCCGCGTGGTCAAGGTCCAGCTCAGCGACTTTACGCGCAGCGGCGCGCTGGCGCTGCATGGCGGCGGTCTGCCCAAGACGGCGGTGATCGATCCCTCCGGAGGCTTCCTGTACTACGGCACCGAGACATCTCCCGGCAGCGTGGTCAAGGTACGCCTGAGCGACTTCAGCCGCATCACGACCTTGACCCTGGGAGACGATGAGGTCGAGCTCAAGGCATCGGTGATCGACCCCGAAAACGGCTTCGCCTACTTTACCGCCAATACCGCGCCCGGCGAAGTGGTCAAGGTCCAGCTCAGCGACATGACGCGGATCAGCTCGGTGACCTTCAATGCCGGGGAAGACGAGCCGCAGGTCGGGGTGATCGACACGGCCAACGGCTTCGCTTATTTCGCCGCCGATACCTCGCCGGCGCAGATCGTCAAGGTGCAGCTCAGCAACTTTACCCGCGTCGGCGTCCTGACTTTGAACGCGGGCGAGAACGAGCCGCGCTCGGCGCTGATTGACGCCGCCGCCGGCTTCGCCTATTTCGGTATGAATACCACGCCGGGCATTGTGGTCAAGGTCAAGCTCAGCGATTTTACCCGCAGCTCGGCGCTGACCTTGAACGCCGGCGAAAATGAGCTCACTTCCGCCGTTCTGGATACGGCCAACGGCTTCGCCTACTTCGGCGCCAATACCTCGCCGGGCAAGGTGGTCAAGGTCAAGCTCAGCGACTTTACCCGCGTCGGCGCCGAGACCTTGCTTGCCGGCGAGGACTACCTCGTCACCGCCGTTCCCGTCCCCGCCAACGGCTCCGCTTACTTCGGAACCAATACCTCGCCGGGGAAGGTGGTCAAGGTCGACCTGAGCGATTTTACCCGCGACGGGGTCCTCGCCATGAACACCGGCGAGAACCAGCCGGCCTCGGTCCTCTACGATGCGGTTCTCGGCAACGCCTTCTTCGGCGTCAGCCCCAACGACGTGGTCAAGGTCAATCTGTTCGACGCCGCGCAGTCCGTGAGCGCGGCAGGCGGGACCTTGGCTTTCGATCAGCCGGCTGGACGGGTGCAGCTGGTCCTGCCGACGGGCGCTTTCAGCGGCAGCGTCGCCATTACTTTGGGCACGCCCACATCTTTCCCCGGCGGCGGCACGGCGGCGGGCGCGGCGCTGACCGGCACCGGCGTCGGCGTCCAGGTCACCGTGGCGGGCGGCGCCCAGCCGCAGAAAGCCGCCAGCATCAGCGTCGCCTACCGGGACGCCGATGTGGCCGGCCTCGACGAGAGCAAGCTGGTGCTGGCCCGCTACCATCCCGGCCGCGGCGTCTGGGTGCCTTTGGTCTCGCTGCCCAATCCGGCGGGCAATACCGTAACCGGCTTTACCGATCACTTCTCAATATTTCAAGTCATGCAGGCGGGCGCCTCCGACTCGCTGGAGAAGGTGAAGGTCTTCCCCAACCCCATGCGGCCGGTGCGCGGCCACCGGACCATGACCTTCGCCAATTTGCCGTCCAATGCCCGGCTGCGGATCTACAGCAAGCTCGGCGAGCTGATCAAGGACCTCGCGGCCAATGCCGCCGGCATGGCGCTGTGGGACGGCACCAATCAGGCCGGCGCCGAGGTCGCCTCCGGCGTCTACTTCGTGCTGGCCCAGAGCGGCGGCGACAGCCATACCTTCAAGGTCGCGGTGCAGCGGTGAGCCGTCCCGCGCTCGCGCTTGCCGTCATGCTGCTGGCCGCCGGGACGGCACGCGCCGTCGGCTTCGGCTCGTCGGCCAAGGGAACCGCGGCCGCCGACTTCCTGCAGCTCGGCGCCGGCGCCCGCGCCGCGGCCATGGGCGAGGCCTATACCGCGGTCGCCGACGAGACCACCGCGCTCTACTGGAACCCCGCGGCCATGACCCGGCTGGAAGGGCGCTCCGCCGTCTTCATGCATGCGCCGTATGTGGATTCGAGCCACTTCGACTACCTGGCCTATGCCCAGCGGCTCGGCGAGCGCGACGCCTGGGGCGCGAGCCTGCAGTACTTCTCCGCCGGCGGCATCGCCGAGACCGACGAAACGGGAACCGAGATCGGCACCTTCAGCCCGCGCGATTTCGCCTTCAGCGCCGGCTATGCCTACCGCGTCGAAGAGGGGCTGCTGCCGGCTTTTCTCAACGGCTATTCCTTCGGCTTGTCCTTGAAATACGTGCGCGCCGCCGTCCGCACCGCGGCCAATACCGCCGCCGCCGACCTGGGACTGCTCTCGCCCGCCTACCTGGACGGACGCCTGCGCGCGGCGTTTACGATCACCAATATGGGCGGCGACCTGAAGTTCGAGGAGAAGTATGAAGATCTCCCCCTGGCCTTCAGGTTCGGCGGCGCCTTGCAGATAAGCGAGCGTTGGAATGCGGGGCTCGATTTCGGCCTGCCGAAGAACAATGGACCATATGCCGCCTTGGGAACGGAGTATATTCTGCCCGTCGCTAAATCCATAAATCTCGCCGGACGCGCCGGCATCAACAGCCGCACTATCGGCGATGTCGACGGATTTACCGGTTTTTCCATGGGCTTCGGCCTGCTGCATGACAGGTACGGTTTCGACTACGCTTTTGTCCCTTTCGGCTCGCTAAGCCTGACCCATCGCATCTCGATTTCCTGCCGTTTCTAATTTAAGCAAAAGTACGACTTAATGCTTTAAAATACAGCATAAGTTTTAGTTGATTAGGCCTTGACATCAGCGATACCAATGCTATACTAACTTTGTCATATGTTTGATACCGATTTCCGCCGAGAAGTCGTTTTTTTTGACTTTCCAATAGACATAAGAGGTCCATTGCGGACCTCTTTTTTTATTGGCCGCCGAGGATAACGCTATGAAAATGAACCGGACTCTGGCCTACGGCATGGCCGCGCTCGAAAGTCTCTCACAGATGGGACGCGGACGGGACTGGGTGCGCGTTAAGGAATTGGCGCGCGCCGAGAACCTGCCGGTCGCCTACCTCAACAAGGTGCTCAAAGCCCTGGAGAAGGCGGGCATGGTCGAGTCCGCGCGGGGGCGGGGCTTCCGTCTGGCGCGGCCTCTCGACCGCATCAATGTCTGGGAGATGATGGAGGCCTTCACCTTCAACGGCGCTCCGGTCAAGCCCGGCCCCGACGCCTCGCAGATGCTTTACACCACGCTGAGAAAGCAGGTCAGTACCTGGCTGGAAGGCCTGACGCTGGAGGATATCGTGCAGTCGGTGAAGAAAAAACAGGAGAAGGATGGATAGCTTCAGCCGGTTTTTGTCGTAGGGAATAACAAGTGGAGACACGCCGAACCATCAGGACGCTCACCGCGGGCATGACGGCCGCGGCGCTCCTGCTGTGCGCCGTTTCTCCCCTCCGTTCGCAGTCCGTGGTCTCCTCGGCGGGCACCGGCAGCGCCACTCAGGCCGAAGGGCAGGTCAAGGTGTTCAAGAACCCGCGCGGCCAGGGCTACTACTACGCCGTGGTGCAAAACGGCAGCGCCTCGAATACCGGAGTCCGCATCCTCAGCTCACCTAACGGCACCGTCTGGACCGATCAAGGGCAGGTCTACAGCGGCACCGCCTATTACCCTTCCGTTTTCTTCGCCGAGGACGGCGCCAACAGCCGCCTCAACGTCTATATCGGCCAAATCGAGATCACCGATCGCAACTACCGCTACGTGCGCGTCCAGATTCCCGACGCGACGCATGTCCCCACCATATTCGCCTCCTCCAGCTTCGACATCGGCAACCGGCGCGAGCCCGGCGACACGGCGGTGATCGTCAAGGACCGCAACGGCAACCTCGTCACCCTCTACGGCGCCGACGAGGACGACCTGCGGCCCACTTTCCGGCGCACCACCGCCAATCCGGAGACCGCCGCGCCCACCTGGTCCGGCGACATCCAGATTGAGAACTCGGCGGACTGGAACGACCCATCCTTTCGCCCCTCGATCCAACCCTTCGGCGGTACCGGGAACCTCGCCGGCGCCGTCTATCAGTTCGGCACCGGCTCGGGGGCCATGGTGATCCGGGGAGTGAACCTTACCGCCGCCTACGCAGCCGCCAACCTGACGACGATCGAGACCGGCATGCCCTACACCTCGCTGAGCTCGGCACTCGACGCCGACGACCGCATGCATATCCTTTACGAGAACTCGGCGACCTCGCTGGTCAGCCGGCGGGCCACCAATATCCGGGACGCCAGCGCCTGGAGCGCCGCCAGTTCCGTCTCCAACGGCAGCACCATAGTCACTGCGGTGCTCACGGTCGACAAAAGCGTGACGCCGAGCAAGCTGCATGCCTTCTACGTCACCTCCGCCGACGACAAGGTCATCCGCCACCGCTCCAGCCCGGTCAACACCATCGCCTGGAACCAGGAGGAGGCGCTTTCCACAGAAAGCGAGGGCATCGACTACCTCTCGGCCGCCAAGGCGGACCAGTCCGGCTATCTCAGCCTTATCTATACGGCGCAGAGCGCGCAGCAGGTGCTGTTCCGCCGCCATCCCGTCGGCTATCCCGACAAGATCGCGAACTTCGCCGCCTCCAGCGGGACGACCGCCGGCGCCGTTAAGCTTTCCTGGTCCGCGCCCAGCGCCCATCCGGTGAGCACCGCGCATACGCGCTCGACGTTCACCATCCACTACACCTCGGTGCAGGCCAGCGCCGAGAATCCCCTCTTCTGGAGCACCGCCTCGGCCCAGGTCCATATCGCGACCTCGAGCGTGAGCCCCGGCGCCCTGCAGCAGAAGAGTCTGACCTTGGACGCCAATACCACCTGGTTCTTCCGCATCTGGACCAAGAATGAGGACGAGGACTACAGCCAGGGCCTCTCCAACGGCGCCACCGTCGTGACCTTGGCCAACCCTCTAACCGATGCCGCGGTCAGCGCCGTGCATCAGACCAGCGTCACCCTTAACTGGACGGCCCTGCCGGCGGCGCCGCAAAAGGACACCTCCGAAGGCTATGTGCTCCAGGCCTGCGAGCAGGCCGATTTCAGCGGGACGATATTGTCATCGAGCACCGCCAACCGGGCGGTGAGCGCGCTGACGGTAACGGGGCTGGACAAGAACACCACTTACTACTTCCGTGCGGGGTCCCTGAACTGGATTCAGGTTGCAAACTACGCCGCCGCCGTTTCGACTGCGACACGGGCGACGCCGGTGAGCGGCGGCCAATATACCGGCGTCTTCGAATCGAGCGCCGCCGTAAGCTGGACCGCCCTGCCGCCGGCGCCGCAGAACGCCAGCGCCGCGGCCTATGTCCTGCAGGCCTCGCCGAACGCGGACTTCTCCAGCGGAGTGCTGTATTCCTCAACCACGGATGTCGCCGAGAACGCGCATGTCGTAACGGGCTTAAGCTTCGACACTACCTACTACTTCCGCATCGCGGCCCTCAATATCGGCGGCGCGGCGAGCTATGCCAACCTGAGCGCGACTTCCACCTTGGCCGCGCAGCCCGGCGCGCCTGCGGTCGCGGCGGTATACCAGACCAGCGCCGCGGTGAGCTGGACCGATATCGTCGGCCAGGGCTATCGATTGGAGGCCTCTGAGAACGCCGATTTCTCCGGCACGATCTATCCCGTGGCCACGACCAACGGCGACGCCGTTGCGCTCACGGTAACCGGGCTCACCGCCAATACGACCTATTTCTATCGCGCCGCTTCCATTAACTGGGGCGGCTCGCCCAACTATATCGCTGTGGATGCCGCATCCACCCTGGCGCTGCAGCCGGCGGCGCCGTCCTACTCCTGGGTGTTCGTGTCAAGCGCGGCGGCGAGCTGGACGGCGGTGAACGCCGACGGCTACCGGCTGGAAGCCTCCTCTACCAATTACAACGGCACGGGGACCGTCTACTTCTCCTCCACCACCGACGGCGGCGCAACCCAGCTGACTTTGCTCGATCCGGAGCTGGAGCCCAATACTACCTACTACCTGCGGGCGGGCGCCTACAACCACAACAGCGCTTTGAGCTATGCCCTGCTCGGCGCCACCGTGACGCGGACTAATCTGCCGACGGAGCCGACCGCCTTCACTTCCTTTGTCACCAGCATGACCGTCAGCTGGGGCGAGCCGGCGGGCGGCGCGGCGGGCTACCGCCTGGAGCTGGCGCTCAATTCGAGCTTCAGCCCGCTCGCGACCTCCTCTTCGACCGACAACGGCGCGCTCACCTCTCTGGGGGTGACGGGCCTAAGCGCCAACACCACCTACTATTTCCGCGCCGCCTCCCGCAGCTGGAACGGCACCCACAGCTATGCGGTGCCGGGCGCCACCTCGACCTTGACCAATCCGCCGCAATCGCCGAACCTCGATGAAGTCGGCTTATCGAGCTTGACCATGAGCTGGACCGCGCCGGCCGGCGGCGCCCGGGGCTTCCGGCTGGAGGCGTCCGTAAGCCAGGACTTCTCCGACCTGATTTTATTCTCCTCGACCACCGACGGCGGCGCCACCTCGCTCGACCTGACCGGCCTGTACTCCAACACCACCTACTACCTGCGCGTCGCCGCCCTCAACTGGACCTCCCGGGCGCAGTACGTCAACGCGGGCTCGACCTTGACCGATACCGCCGAGGACTTCATCGGCCCCGATCCGATCGCCAACCTGGCGGCGCAGACCGACACCCCGGGCACCATGCTCCTGACCTGGCTGGCGCCTTTCGACGCCACCGACGATCCGCTCGACGGCAACTATGCCATCCAGGCCTCGTCCTGGACCGGGGTGGTATGGGCGACCGCCAATGCCCAGGTCGCCTTCTCCACCTCCGGCGTCTACTACGACGTGCCGCAGGGCAGGACGGTGGGAGGGCTGGACCCCAACACCACCTATTACTTTCACCTGTGGACTTCGGACCTCATCCCCAACTGGTCGCCGCTGAGCAATCGCGCCACCGCGGCGACCTTGGCGCCGGATATCGAGAACGTTGCGGTGGGTCAGGATTATGAAAACGGCTTGCTGATAAACTGGACGCCGCTGCCGGCCAGCCCCTCGAGCCACAGTGCCCAGGGTTATCGCCTGGAAGCCTCCTCGACCAACTTCGCCGGCGGCACGGTTTTCTCATCAGCCACCGCTCTGGTGTCTTTGAGCACGCTGACGGTTTCGGGACTTTTGTCCAATACCACCTATTTTTACCGCGCCGGCGCGCTCAATCATGCCGGCGTCCCCAACTACGCGGCGGTCAACGCCGACGCGACCCTGGCCGTGGCGCCGAGTCTTCTGAGCAGCAATTACGTCGGGATATTCTTTACCAGCGCGACTTTGCATTGGGCGGCGCGGCCGCCGTCGCCCCCGGCCGCCACGGCGGAGGGCTACCGCCTGGAGGCCTCGTCGACCAATTTCGACGGCAGCGGCATCGTCTACGCCTCGGCCACGAATAACGTCGCGCTGAGCACGCTCACGGTGGCGGGGCTGGAGACCAACCGGCTCTATTATTTCCGGACCGGCGCCCTTAATTGGGAGGACCGCGGCAGCTATACCTCGCTGGGCTCCACGCCGACTTTGGCCAATCCGCCTACGGGAGCGGCCTTCACGGGAGTCCATCCCTCCAGCGTCAGCCTGTCCTGGGAACTGCCCGCGGGCGGCGCCTCGGGCTTCCGCATTCAGGCTTCTTCCACTGATTTCGACGGCAGCGGGGCGGTGCTGTCCTCGGCCACTTTCAACGGCGCGCAGAACTCGCTGACGGTGCTGGGCTTGCTGTCCAATACCACCTACTATTTCCGGACGGGTTCGCTGACCAAAAACGACGCCTTCACCACCTATGCCGCGGCCATCGCCACCGCGACCCTGGCTCCGCCGCCGGCGAAGCTGGGCGCGAACTTCATCGGGGTGTTCAAGACTTCGGTCACGGCGCACTGGGCGGCTCTGCCGGCCGCGCCGCAGGACGGGACCTCCGAAGGCTATAGGCTGGAAGCCTCGGCCGATGCCGGCTTCATGGGCCTGATCCTCGCTTCGTCGACCTGGGCCGCCGGGCAGTCGACTTTGACGGTCGCGGGCCTCGACGCCAATACGACCTATTATTTCCGCGTCGGCTCGCGCAACTGGAACGGCGCCGTCAACAGCGTCGTGCTCTCCGCCACCAGCACTTTGGCCCAGGCGCCGACAGCGCTGGCGCAGACCTACCTGGAAGCGTCGTCGGTCGCGATCCGCGCCGCCTGGGCGGCGCTTCAGGTCTGGCCGCTGGCCGACACCGCCGAGGGCTATATGCTCGAGGCCTGGACCAGCCCGGACTTTACGGGGACGCGGGTATCGTCGCAAACGGCCGAGATCAGCGAAAGCACCTTAACCGCGCTCTCTCCCGCGCTGTCGCCGCAGTCCACCTACTACTTCCGCGTCGGCAGCCTCAACCATAACGGGGTGCCCAACTTCACGACGTTGGGATCGACCGCGACTTGGACCGCGGATATCTCCCCCTCCACCGCCGCCGTTTACCTGACCAGCGTGACCGTAGGCTGGAACGCGGTAAATGCCAACGGCTATGTGCTGGAAGCCTGGACCAATGCCGACTATTCCGGCTCGGCGGTCTCCTCACGCACCACCATGGGCGCGGTCGAGGCGTTGACGGCGCTGAGCCCGGCGCTGGCCAACAATACCACCTATTACTTCCGGGCCGGGGCGCTCAACCACTTCGGGGCCGTCAACTTCGCCGCTCTCGGGCCGGTTTCGACTTTGGCCGATCCGATCACCAATGTGCAGATCAGCATGACCGGACGCTCGTCGGCTACCGTCAGCTGGACGGCGCTGCCCGGCTCGCCGTTGGCGGACACATCGGAAGGCTACCGGCTGGAAGCCTGCGTCGAGCCGGACTTAATCGATACGAGCCTCGGCTCCGAGACCGGCAGCGCCGCCTCCTCCGAGCTCACGGTGACCGGGTTGGCGTCCTACACCGAGTACTTCTTCCGCGCCGGAGCGCTCAACCAC
>JBDRPD010000089.1:0-11954 GCA_043827405.1 Elusimicrobiota bacterium
CCTGATGTCGGTCGCTTTTTCCAGAAAAAGGAATTGGTCTTTGCTGGCGACGCCGGCGGTCACCTCGGTGTATTCGCCGGTCGTGATGCCGGTGGAGATGCGCACCGGCAGATAGGCTTGGTCGTCGACGACGATGATCGCCGAGGTCGGGACCCGCAGCACATCCTTTTTTGCCCGCGGCTTGATAGTCCCTTCCCACTGGGTTCCCGGATCGAGGTAGTTGCGGCTATCGAGCAGGATGGTAAAAGTTCCGGCGGACTGCACCTTCTTGCCCTGGATGTCGAGGATGAAATCGTCTACCTTCGCCTGCAGTTTTTTATTCGGATTTTTGACGTCCCAGAAGGTCAGGATCTGGTCTTCGTCGATGAAGCGTCCGGATCCGGGGGGGATGCGGCCGATGAGCCGGAGTTTCTGTGCCGCCTCGAGGAGCAGCGCTCCGGGCTCCACCCATTTTTTCGAGCGCGCGAAGGTCTTTAGTACGTAGCATTCGAACGGGCAGCTGATCGGCGTGGGTTTATACACGCCGTTCCAGCGATCGTGCATAACGGCGGCCGGTGTCGCGGACTTGGCGTCGATAATGGCGGCCAGTTCCTTGCTGAGGACGGTGGCCAGTTCCTTGTGGGCGGGAAACCATACCCGCGGTTTGGCGAAGACATCCTCGACGCGGCCCTCGATAGTGGACCGCATGCGGAAAATTTTCTCGGCCCGGACGGTTCCCTGAGTGTGGATCGTCAAGTCGATGCTGCCGCGCTCGACGGTTCCGATGTAGTCCTTCTCCGCTGTTTCGGGAGCGTCGGCCGGCGGCGCGGGCGTCGGACTGTGCGGGTAGCTCTTGATGGCGCCCCGCCGGAGCTCATGCCCGGTCACCTGCGCCGCGGCGGGCGGCGGGGCAAATCCGAGCAGGCCGCATAAGAGCGTGGCCGCGACGGCGGCGGCGTTGTTCGCGTTCAGCTGCGTGCTCACGGGGCTATTTTACGTTTCTTCATCGGGTTTTCGGCCGGCCGCTGCTTGCCGTCGTCCTTGTACTTCACCATGGTTTCCGTCAGCGCCGCCTTTTCAGCTTCCGCCATGATCCAGCTGGTGATGCGCTTGTCCGGCAGCAGCGAACCGGCGCCCCAGCGGTAAAACAGGTAGTCCAGCTTTTTGTGCAGGGTCCGCTCCTGGCCGTCCTGCTCCAGCATGTGGGTGAGCACGATGACGCGCGACTTCACGCTCAGGTTCTTGATAAGCGTGCGCAGGCGGCGTTCGGAATCCGCGTCCAGCTTGGGCTTATCTTTGGTCGACGGCCGCATCAGATGGGTGCGGACATCCTGGTAGCCGCCCTGCGCCCGAATCTGGCCGCCGAGCGTATCCAGCAGCCGTTTGTGCACGGTGTTCGCCTCGTCCGCCTCCGTGCCGAAGCCGACCAGGACGACGCTTTCCTTGGCGGGCTCGCGGCTGAGCTTTTTCGCCTGCGCGGTCAGGATCTCACCGACCAGCGGCGCGGCGTCCAGGCCGCCGCCGATCGTGATCGGCAGCTTGACCTTGGCGCGCTTGATCAGCCGCTCGTTCATGCGCCACGCGTCGATGTAGGCCTTGGAGGGGTGCTCGCTTATGCCGAGCATATACTTCAGTTGGTCGATCTCCATGGTTTTGGAGTGCAGTGAGAGCGGAACAACCACGATCTTCTGTACCGAGGTCGCCTTGAGACGGTCAAGCGCGTGCTGGAGTTCACGCGTCCCGTAGGTCCCGCTCACGGTTTCCAACGGCTTCTGGCTGCCCAGCTCTTTGCGCAGGCTGCTGATCGTCGCGTTCCAGCTATGGCCGCCGGCCGGTCCGATGAGCAGGATTCCGTAGGGCTTTTTCCCCCAGGGAGATTTCTCGGTGCCGGCCGCGGGTTGACCGGCGGCGGAAAGCAGTAGAAAAACGCTTAAAATAAAACGTAATACTCCCATGGCGGTTCCTCGCCATTCTACCATATAGATTTTTCAGGGATATTACGGTTTATGCGGCTTATTAGTGAAAGATTTTGGGCGTTTCGCGGCGGAATATTTTCCGGAACCAGCCCACGAGGCCGCCCGAATGCAGGGGACAGTAGGCGTCCGGAACGGTGCCGGCAAGAAAAATCTCAACGCGCTGCCGCGGGCAGCCGCTGCGGGCCAGCAGTCCCGTTTCTGGATCAAGCTTGGCGGTACGGACATCCTCCGGGCGGGGCCAGAGGGGAATGTCCCGCCCGCGCTCTACCGGGAACCGCCGCGAACGCTGTATAAAGTTCGCCCACAGCGGTAAGGCGGCGCTTGCTCCGGTCAGTCCGAGCTTGGCGGGGATATCGCTGCCGGTCCAGACGCCGGCCACCAGGTAGGGAGTGTAGCCGATGAACCAGGCGTCCTTGCCGTCGTTGGTCGTTCCCGTCTTGCCGGCGGATACGCCGTCCAGGTTCCAGCGGCTCAGGGAGCGGGCGGTGCCGTCGACGACGGCGTCCCGCAGCAGGCTGGTCATGAGGTAGGCTTCGCCGGGGCTCAGCACGGGCGCGGGACCGGGGGAACGGGTCTCGAGCACCTCGCCCGCGAAGTTGAGGACCGTTTCGATGCCGAAGGGGTCTACGCGAAAGCCCCCGTTGGCGAAAGCGCAGTAAGCTCCCGTTATCTCGAGGAGAGTTACCTCGAAGGCGCCCAGGGCCAGGCCGAGCTCCGGGCGCAGGGGGCTGTGAATACCGAGGCTGCGGGCGTAGTCGATGACCGCCTGCGGCCCGATATCGGCCGCCAGGTTTACCGTTGCCGCGTTGAGCGAGTGTCCCAGCGCCGTCCGCAGGGGGACCGGACCCCGGTAGGTGCGGCTGTAGTTGCGCGGCGTCCACGTGCCGGCGTCGACGCGGAAGGTTCGGGTGGCGTCGGACAGCAGGCTCGACGGGGTCCACGCTTTGCCGGGTTCGCCGCGCTGCTGGAGCGCCGCGCCGTAGACGAAGGGCTTGAAGGCCGAGCCGGGCTGGCGCATCGCGACCGTGGCGCGGTCGAACGGACTGGCGGCGAAGTCCCGGCCGCCGATGAGGGCGCGCACGGCGCCGGTGCGCGGATCCAGGGCCGCCAGCGCCGCTTGCCGCGGGGCGCGGGAGAATACCTCGCGGGCGGTCTCCTGCAGCCAGGGGTCCAGCGTCGTGTAGAGCGTCAGCCCCCGGGTTAGCAGCGCGCTGTCGGCGTAGCGCGCTTCGAGCTGCCGCTGGATGTACGCCATGAAGTAGTCGGAATCGCGGGGCGAGCGCTGGCCCGCGGCGGTGACTCCCAGCGGCTCGGCCAGCGCGCCGCGCTCTTGCGCCGCGGAAATGAAGCCGTCGCGCCGCATGGCGCCCAAGACGAGATCGCGCCGCTGCCGCGCGCGGTCGGGGTGCAGAAACGGGCTGTAGCCGTTGGGCGAGCGCAGCAGGCCGACGAGCAGGGCGCACTGCGCCAGGCTCAGCCTCTCGGGCGCCGCGTTGAATAGGTGCTTGGCCGCGGCGGGCAGCCCGATAATGCTGACCGGGCCGTTCTGTCCGAAGTAGACGCTGTCGAGGTAGATGCGCAGGATGTCCCGCTTGGTGAAGCGGACTTCGAGATAGAGCGCGATCAGCGCCTCTTTGAGCTTGCGCGAGAACGTTCGCCGGGGGCTTAGGAACAGGTTGCGCGCGAGCTGCTGGGTCAGGGTGCTGCCGCCTTCTTCGATCCGTCCGGCGCGCAGGTTGCGCCAGGCCGCGCGGGCGATTCCGCGGACGTCGACGCCGGGATGGTCGTAGAAGCGCCGGTCCTCAATGGCGATCAGGGCCTCGATGAGGTCCGCCGGGACGTCCGCGAAGCGCAGCGGATCGCGGCGGATGCGCTGGGGGCCCGATATTTCGTAGAGCAGTTCCGGCTCCAGGACCAGTTCGTTGAGCGGCGCGGTCGAGCGGGCGAGCGCGAGCTCGGCGATGCGGTCATGGCGGATTTCCACAACGGCATGGACGGGCGTCGCGCGAACGAGCGGGTGTTGGAACGCGCGCGCGAACACTTCGAAGCGCCCGTCCTGCTGCCGGTACTGACCCGGCGTCAGCTCGCGTCCGGCGTCTCCGCCCGGCCGGTAATCCAGGCGTTCAAGCCGGCGGCGCAGCTCGCGGATGGAACGCGGCTGTCCGTTCTGTAGGCGCAGCGGGGCGGAGAAGACGCGGGTCGAGCGGCGGCTCTGCCAGTCGCTGCTCAGCAGCGGCTCGATGCGGCGCTCGGCGTACCGGTAGACGGCGCCGGCGGCGAAAACCAGGATTGCGGCTCCCGCCGCGAGGGTGTAGAGAACTCTCCGTGCCCGGCGCGGCCGGCGGCTTCGCGGTTTGCGGCGGGCCACCTACTTGCGGTAGAACCAGAGGGAGGTGTTGCTCTCGACGCCGCGTACCGGGATGAGAATAGAGGCGTCCGCCCCCGTGCCGTATTCCGCGAGTCCGGCGGCATAGCCGGAGAGCTCCGTCTTCCACTCGGGCACCAGCGCCATTCCGTTCCAGCGCAGGAAGTGGAGCTCGGCGCTGCGGTAGATGCCGAACGGCGCCGCCAGATTGAACAGGGGCGCGATGTTGCGGACGGTGTATATTCCCTTCAGCCCCCGCGGCCCGTGCTCGACGGCGAAGCGGGGGAAGAAGGCCAGCTTGTTGTCGTGCCAGAGCAGGCGTTCCGAGGTTTGGCCGTACTCCTCGCGCGAGGTCCACGCCTTCTTGCCGAACTGCGCCCGGAGCTTTCCGGACCGGTGGTAGAAGATCAGGAAGGGATCGGGATCGAGCTCTTCTCCCGCGGGATTCTCGCGGCGGGCGAAATTGAAGCCGTAAAGCCACTCCAGCCGGCGGTACTTGACGCGCTCCTTGCCGACGGTGTAGCGTCCGTCGTGATATTCCAGCGGATAAATGTTCGATTGCGGGAAGGTTTTGTCGGCGACCAGCTGCTGGGCGCCCAAAGTCCAGCGGCCGTCCGGTTGCTGGTAGGAGCGCACCATCCAGGGTATGGTTTTAAGCTCGTGCAGAGCGCCCTCGCGGCAGTCGAGGATTTGGGTTTCAACTCGTTTGTAGAAGGAGTTGTGCAGCGTCGCGAAAATCTCCGCGCGTCCGTCGCCGTTAAGGTCGGCGGCCTCGACCGAAAGGTACTGGGCGCCCGTCGTTTCTTCCTTATGGACGCACAGCGGCTCCCATTTTTTGCGCGATTGGTTGACGGGATAGACGCGGATCTCCCGCTCCGCGGCGACTACCGCGTCCTGCGTCCCGTCGCCGTCCGCGTCGCCGACCGCGACGTCGACCGCCAGCAGGTTTAGGATCGGGCTGCGGAAATACGGTTCATGCGCGCTTGCGGCCGGCGCCGGCGCGGGCGCCGCCGGGGCCGCCGCCGGGGGGGGCGGGGGTGCGGCGGGCGGCGGCGCATCGCCCAGTCGGATCATGGCGCCCGCGGCGACGGCGGACGCGTCTCCGTTAATGACGCCCAGCGAATATTTTTCATGGATTTCCGTGATGACGCCTTGCGCAATCCGTTCTTCGACCCGTCCCAGCGAGGCGCCGGTCACGGGGTGCTTGAGCTCGTCGCCTGCGCGGTAGATGGTAAAGGATTGGCCGGAAGCGATGCCGGAGGCTTGGCCGTAATCCAGGTAGACTTTGTTCGACTCCACCCGGACGACGTAGCCCGTTTCGCCGGCCGCGCGGGCGCCGGCCGCGACGCCCAGCAGGATCAGGGAAAGAATCATAAATTGTTTCATGTTTTTGAGAATATCATTTTTCTGTAGAATGGAGTAATGAGCTCCGCCTACCCGCCAACGGGGAGATACGACGATTTGCTGATGATCCTGGCGCGTGCTGAAGAGCGCCGCATCGCCGGCAAAATACCCGTCAAGCGGCGCCTCTCCCGCGTCTGGCTCGAGCCGTGGTGGAACGCTCTCGGGGCGGCGATCGCCGTCGCGGTTCACGCTCTGCCGGCCGCCGCCGCCGCGCGTCTGCACGACCGGCTGTTTCTTGCCGCGCTCGGCGGGCAGCGCCCGCATCCGTTCGATGACCGGTCGGAGCATCTCGGCCGGGCCGAGCGGCTTATAGCGCAGGCGCACCGCGCGGCCGGCCGTGCGCCCGCCCTCCTTTGCCTCACCTCGCATCCGCCCGCTTTCGGCGAGCTGATGTATCTCAATGTCGAACTGGTGCGTCACGCCCTGTGGGGGCTCCGGCGACTGCGCGCCGAGCCCTGTCGTCCGCGGCTGGTGATCGCCATGGACTATTATGCTTTGGACATGCTGGCGCTTTACGAAGAGGGCTTGTATGCGGGCTTCACGGGACGCTGCCATCTGGGCTTTGACCGCCTCGCGCATCTCCGGCCGGCGCCGGGGCGCGCGCTGCTGCGCGGCACCGCCTGGACCAACGTCGTCCGGCGCATCCTCGCGGCGCTCGCCGCGGGCGGCGAAGTCGGCATGGTCCTGGGCGGGGGCGTTCCGGGCACCAGCCGGGTTTTTTACTGTGCCCGCGAGTTCGTCGGGCGGCTCTACCGGGAGCGGCCGACGACGGAGCCCTCCGGCCGCATACGCGAACGCCTGTGCGCCGCCGCCGCGGATTTTAAGCGATTTATCGGCTCCGGCGAGATCGGCGCTCCCGCCATGCGCAATATCCGCCGTGCCATGGAGGGCTGGGTGCTGTCCTGCCTGGTGCGCGACGGCGGTCTCGATGAAGTCGACGCCGGACGGGTGCCGCCCGTCGCGCTGGAGGCCCTCGCGGCCTGCGCCGGGGCGCTTGGCTGGCGGGGGGAGGAAGCGGCGCGCCGGCGCGCCGACTTCATCGCGTCGTTCG
Source organism: Elusimicrobiota bacterium (assembly GCA_043827405.1). Lineage (GTDB taxonomy): Bacteria > Elusimicrobiota > Elusimicrobia > UBA1565 > UBA1565 > JBDRPD01. The sequence continues at coordinate 6,776 of JBDRPD010000089.1, forward strand.
CCCGCGAAACCCCATCCCGGGAAAGATTTTTTTCGGTGCTGGCCCGCCGGGTCGCCGCCAGCGGCACTCCGGTCCTGATCCTGCCGCTGACCTACGGCCGGCCGGACGCGATAGCGATGCGCTTCGGCGAGCCTGTCTGCATCCTCGGCGCCCGCCGTGAGGCCGCGGGCTGGAGCGTGGAACTGGCCGGGAAGGAGCCGCGCCGGCTGCCGCTGCGGAGCTTTTGCCGTGACTTCGTTGCCCGGCACTATCCCTAATTTGTAGACTCCTCGCCGTACCCGCCATGAATACGCGCATCTATCATAACGCGACTGAGCTCAAGGGCTTTTCCATCAAGAACTGCCCGTCCATGCCGCCCGCCGGCGCGGTGCTGATGTGCGAGCCGAAGTACTACACCGTCTCGGAAGGCCGCAACCCCTACATGAAAGCCAGTATCGGCAAGGTCGACACCCGGAAGGCGCAGGCCCAGTGGGAGGACCTGCGCGACGCCTTCAAGGAGCTCGGCTGCGGCGTCAGCTTTATCGAGCCCGTGGAGGGCTTCGAGGATATGGTGTTTACGGCGCATACGGTGTTTACCGGACTGTCCTGCCAGATGGATAAGATCTGCGTGCTCGGCCAGATGCGCCATCCGGCGCGGCGCGGGGAGGTGGCGCATTTCGCTAAGTGGTTCCGCCGCGCGGGCTACCGCGTCATTCAGCTCAAGGACGAGACGCTGACGTTCGAAGGGGCGGGCGACTGCTTATGGCATCCCGGCAAACGCCTGCTGTGGGGCGGCTACGGCTTCCGGACGGACCTGGAAGTCTACCCGGAGATCGCGCAGGCTTTCGAGGCTCCGGTGATCCAGCTCAAGCTCGTCAACGAGCGCTTCTATCATCTCTCCACCTGTTTCTGCCCGCTGACGCATGAGGCGGTGCTCGTCTACCCGTCGGCGTTTGCCCCCGAGAGCCTGGAGCTCATCCTGAAGCTGTTTCCGATCGTGCTGGCGGCGGAGGAGCTGGAAGCGGCCGCCAAGCTGCCCTGCAGCGCGGCGATCGTGGACTCGACCGTGCTCCTGCAGAAAGGCGCGGCGACCGCCCGGCGGCAGATCAAGGCGATCGGGCTTAAGACGCGCGAGACGGAGACCTCGGAGTTCATCAAGTCCGGCGGCTCATCCCACAGTTTAAAGATGCACCTGTACTGACGTCCGATGACCGCGCCGCGCGCCGCCGTCCTGCTGGCCGTGCTCCTGCTCCTTCCCGGCGGGCTCTTCGCGTCCGAAGAAATGCCGGCGAGCAAGGAGCACGATCCGCTCGCCGCCGTCCGTCCGCCGCGGGATAAGGTCTCGCGGCCGCTGCGCCAAGCGCTGCGCGATATGCAGCACGCCTACTGGACCACGGATTACGGCCGCCGGCTGCTGGCGCTGACGCGGGATATTCCCGTCGTCGAGCGCGGTCCGCAGCGGGGGGCGATGGTGCGCTTCGCCGACGGTGAGCGGCCGTCCTTTATCGTCGACCCCCACCAGTTCAAGAACGCCTCGCCGTTGGCGCTGGAAATAGCCTTCATCCTGGCGCGCGAGCACGCCCTGCTGCGCCCGCCGGTGCCGCTGCTGGACGCCGAGCTGGCGGCGCAGCAGACGGCGCTGCGCTACGTTGTGCAGCGCGCCGTCGCCGCTCCGGAGTTCGCCGCCCGGCTGCGCCGGGCGACGCAAGCCGGGGAGAAGACGCTGCGGGCGCGCAAGAGCCGCTGGGAGTTTACCGAGGACAAGAACGCCGACGGGCGCCTGCTCTATCCCGGCAAGCGTCCGGCGGACGTGCTCGACCGTCTCGGCTTTGATCTCTACCTGTTCGCGGAGGACCCGCAGTTGTTCTACGCCGCGGTCGAGGAGTCGGCGCGGCTGCATGCCGATGCCGTGACCATGACCGAGCTGGAGGATTTTATCGAACGTTACGGCGACCAGCTGGACCGGGGGCGTTTCAGCGCCGCCGGACGCTACGCGCTGATGGAACAGCGCGCTTATCCGGGCCGCGTCCTGCGCGCCGCCCGAATCGTCGGCGACCGCGAAGGGCTGTCGCGCATCCGTGAGCGTCTGGGTCCGTTTCGCAGCGTGGGACAGGCCGAGCTGCTTAAGGAAGTCAACCGCTGGATCCGGGAGGGCAAGTGAGCGCGATCGAACTGCACGTTCTGGGCTCGGGCAGCTTCGCGCCCTCGGCGCCGGGCCAGGCCGTGCGCAAAGACGAGGTGCGAAACCCTCCCGGCTACGCGCTGCGTCTGGGCCGGGAGACGCTGCTGTTCGATTTCGGTTTCGGCTGCCTTCGCCAGCTGGTCCGGGCAGGTCTCAATCCGGATGAGGTCAGCCATGTCTTCTTCACCCATCGGCACCCTGATCATGTCGGGGATCTGCCCGCGCTCCTCTTCTACTACCGCTACGACGGCAAACCGTACCGGAACAAGCTCCAGGTGTACGGGCCGCGCGGATTCCGCAATTTCGTCAAGCACCTGACCAAGGCGCACCATCCCTGGCTGCGGCCGCGGGGTTTTCAGCTGGGCGTCACGGAACTGGAAGAGCCCGCTCTCGTCAAGGGCGGCGGCTGGCAGGTGCGGTGCCGGGAGGTGCCGCATACGACCGAGGCGCTCGCCTACCGTTTCGAGTCCGCCGGCCGCAGCGTCTGCTACTCCGGGGATACCGCCTATGACGAGGGGCTGGCCGGCTTCGCGGCGCAAGCCGATGTGTTTGTGCTGGAATGCGCGCTCGCCGACGATCAGCGGACGGACGGCCATATGCGCGTATCGGAAGCGCTTGAGCTCGCACGCCGCTCCCGGGCCAAACGGGTGCTGCTGAGCCATCTGTCTCCCTCCTCGGACCGGGCGCTGTCGCGCCGGCTGGCGGGCGAACGGAAAATCCGCAAGGCGGAGGACCTGCTGCGCGTCCGCATCGGCCGTTGAAAGAAGCGGCGGCAGGGGTTATACTGAAAGCATGACGGGACTACGCCTCACCGCCGCGGCCGGAGCTTTCACCCTGCTCGTCGCCGGCCTCTCGCCGCTTCCCGCGGCCGCCAAAGAGAAGAGCAGCAAGGCCCGCAATACGCAGTATATCTCTCCGTCCCAGGAAGGCCGCGCCCAATATAAGTTCGACCAGTCCGGCCGGCCCATTAAGCCTGAGGATCAAAAGAAGCAGGAGAAGGCGAAGAAGGAGAAGAAGCAGGCGAAGAAGGGCAAGAAATGGGCTAGCCAGCCGGGAAAGCGCCGGCCGAACAGCGCCCGCTCCGCCCCGGTGGAGCAGGATCCCGCTGATGTGGTCGAGGAAGACGGTGAGGCCGAGCCCGAGCCCCAGGCGGGCGGCGCGAGTGAGCCCGAGCCCCAGGCGGGCGGCGCGGGTGATCCCGATTCCCAGGCGGGCGGCGCGCCTCCGGACTCCGAGCCCCCCGCGGAGGATGGTGGTCAGGTCACGTTCGGCGGTATCCCCCCGCAGGGACAGTAGGGATTCCGGCAGCGCATGAGGCAGAGACGAGCCTACCGCTGGATGCTGTTCTTCGTCGCTTTCATCTGCTTCCTCTATTTTGTCTTCCACGACAACGACTCGCTGTGGGCGCTGGGCCTGTTCTTCCTCTCCGGCGGGCTGTGGTACTGGCTGGAGCGGCGCAAGATGTGCGAGCTGGACGCCATGATCCAGCATCCCCCGACGGACCATCCTTCGTAATTCCTTCGTGCTTCCCGTTTCGGCGGGGCTACACTATGGTCGACGGGAGGAGACCATGGAAAAGTGCCCCGACAAAGTCGCCGCCTACCTGACCCACGAACTGCGCTCTCCGCTGCAGGCGCTGCGCTTCGCTTTGGAGCTCCTGAATAAGGACCTTGAAGACGGCGCCAGCGAAAAGAACAAGCGGATTCTCGACGCGGCGCTGCTGGCGACCGACCGCATGCGGTCGCATATCGACGACATACTCGAGATGTCCCGCGTCCAAATGGGGCAGACGCGGCTGGAGCGCCAGGTCTGTTCCCCGGGCGAGCTGGCGATGGAGACCGGCCGCTACTATGAGGCCTGGGCTGAGCGCAAGTGGCTGCGGCTGAAGGTTGTCGTTGAGGAAGGCTGTCCGGAAGTCACCGCCGATCCCCGGCGGGTCGTTCAGGCCCTGACCAATCTGCTCACCAATGCCATCAAATACACGCCGGCGGGCGGCACGGTCGAGATCCGCGTCCGCCGCGGCCGGCGCGACGAAGCGGGCTTCGTCCTCTTTACCGTGCGCGATACCGGCTGCGGCATCGCGGCGGAGGATTTGCCGCGCGTTTTCCGCTATTTCGCGCAGGGAGACGGCGAAATCGACGGCGCCGGTTTGGGCCTGCCGCTGGCGCGCTCTTTTGTCGAACTGCAGGGCGGCAAGATGTGGGCCAAAAGCCGCAAAGGCGAGGGCACGGCGTTTTACTTCACCCTGCCGGTGCATATTCCCGCGGCGGAGCCGCCGCTAAGCCGGCCGGCCGGCAATTCAGCTGAGTCAACAAGTCAACGCCCGGCACCGCCGGTTAGTTAGTCCCGCCGGGAACTTTATTCCCTTCCGCGCGTAGTTTCTAGATCGAGCCGCTGGGTCTTTATGGAAATGCGTGCTTGAATAGGTGTTCGCTTAATGGGGAGAGTGCTATGAGATATTCGGTGGTCGCCGGAATGCTGTGTTTGTCTTTGGCCGCGGGCTCGGAGTTGCGCGCGCAGGATGAGGAGTTCGATATGCCGGCGCCGGCGAAGAAAGCCGTCGCCGCCAAAAATCAGAAAAGACCTTCGAACCACGGACAAGTGACGGCGGCCGACAAGAGCGGCCGCCTTACCGTCCGCCGCAAGGACGGGAAGATCGAGACGCTGCAGGTAACTCGTGAGACCCGGCTGACGCGCGGCGGCAAGTACCGCCCGATCAAGCTGGCCGCTATCACGAAAGGACAGTGGATTCATTACGACGGCAAGAACGGCAAGGCGAGCCACGTGCACCTCAACGTCTATCCCGAGGATAAGCGCGTCGAGCCGAGCAAGAGCAAGCCCGCCCCCGGCCGCAAGCCCGCTCCGGCCATGATGGAAGCCGAGGATGATCCGGCGCTGGACGAAGGCGCCGAGGCCGAGACTTCCGCGCCGCCGCCGGTTGAGCCGGCGGACAACTCGTGGGAAGATGAGGGAGAGACTCCTTCCGCCCCGCCCGCGAGCGAGATGGAAGAGACCACG
>JBDRPD010000090.1:0-2198 GCA_043827405.1 Elusimicrobiota bacterium
AAGACGTCGCCGCGGCCAAAGCCGCGATCGAGCAGGCCATGCGGGACAACGATCCCGTCGCCGGACTCAAGGCCGAGTTTCGCCGCCTGGCTAAGGAACGCCGCGACCTGAAGCTGGTCGTGCTTGATTCCGCGGAGGCGCCGGCGGAGGGCATCGACTCGACGCTGCTCGTCTACGTCGCGCACGCCGGTCTCGCCGGAAAAAAAGGGATCAATCCCGACCTCTGGGTCCTGCTGTCGCTGCGCTGCGCGGTGCGCAGTCCCCAGCTCCTGTACGGAGGCTATCAGCGTCTGGTCGGCTACGACAACAAGAAGAAGCGCCGCAAGTTTCTGGAATGGGCCGCCGCCGACGCCCGTTATTTACGCGGCGAGCTGCGGCAGGCCTATCCTTTCCTGGCGGAGTCGGTGCTCAAGGCGGTGCTGGACGCCAAAGGGATGCAGGCTAAGCCCGCAGAACCAGCTCGTGCCAAGTAAGACGCGCTCGGTTTAGTTCCTGGCCGAGCGCGATTTCCGGCCGTCCTTTGGCGTTGCCGTCGTACGCCGCCGTCTGTTCGAAAGGCGTCCGCGCCAAGAGCGCCGTCCAGGACTTCCAATCCCACAACCGGATCGGATGGTCGTCCTCAAACGCCAACCCCCGGTTCGGACCCGAGAGTACCTCGAAGCGGCTGACCTGAGTCTCGACGCGGGACGCCGGATCATAGCCGCGGCCGCCCCAGGTAGTCTTCAGCCGCACGCCGTCTTTCTCCATTTCCCATGCGCCGGAACCGTCGGCCGGCCGGTCGAGCTCCCGCAGATCCACCTGCAGCAAGTACTTCGCACCGGGCTTGAGATGCCGGGCGACCGCATGGAGATGGTTCTTCGCCTGCGCATCGGTCAGCAGATAGCCGAAGGTATTGATCGGGATGATCGCGCCGTCAAAAGTCTCCCGTAGATCGAAGTCCGACATATCCGCATGGTGCAGCGTCAACCGCACCTTGGGAAGACGCTGCCGCGCCCGCTCCAGCATGGTCTTTGAAAGGTCCAAACCCGTAACCGTGACGCCGCGCCGGATGAAAGCGGGGAACATCCGCCCTGAGCCGCAGCCGGGCTCGAGCAGCGAGCGGCAGCCGCTTCCCAGGCGCGCGATCAGCCATTCGACCTCGGCATCGACATCCCAGTCGAAAGCCAGGTCGTAGAGCTCGGCGCGCAGGTCGTAAAAATCAGTCATTGGATATTCCGCGGCGGATCCAGCCGGAAAAATCCCCGGCCTTAAACTCCCGCGCCCGGGGTGAGATCAGGTGCGCCGCCCGCATCTCGGCGAACGGCCGCGCATTGTCGATGAGCCCCTGATCATAGGCGAGCCGGTCGGAATAGCCCGGCATGACGACCTTGAGGCTGCGCGGCAGACGGCCCGGCGCGATCTTGCGGACATGGTCCACCAGGTTGGTCGTGCAGGTATTGGTGATCGAGTTATAGAATTCCGGCTCGCGCCGCAGCTGCTGCGCCCGCCGCATCATATCGAGAAACAGCGCGCGCACTTTCTCCGGCGAGGCCGCGCCGGGATAGAGATAGACGTCGTGCCGGCGATGGGTGGTCCGCAGCCTGATGACGTCTTCCTCATCGGCGATCACATACATCAGCTCAAAGCGGCGCAGCAGCCCTTTGAGCACTGAATATTTCTCGCCCTTCTCCCGGCGGATCTCGACTGAGACCGCGACGAACTCGGGCTTGCCGTCCGGCCCGGCGAACTCGAAGCTGAACAGGGTATGCGCCATCCCGGACCAGGCGGGGAACTTCTCGATCATGTACCAGACGCGCCGGATGCGGGCGAGGTCGAAGGAGCGGCCGTAGTAGCTCACGTCGTAGTCCGCAGTCGAGCGGTAGCGCGCCCGGCGGATATTCAAGATGCTCACCACGCCGCCATTGATGGCGATTTTGGGCAGCAGTACCTGATCCCGCGCCCAATCCCGAGCCATGGAAGGCGGCGGGAGCAGATGCACGACGAAAGCGGCGACGGCGGCCAAAACGGCCCCGGCGCAGCTCATGGCCAACGGTCGGCGATCGGTCATATTCCTCCAGGATTCTATCATGTACGCTTCATTGACCCCAAAACCTCCAGTAAGCCATAGTTTCTGAACGGAAACGGCTTTTCGCCCCCCTCTACTGCTTCACTCTCCCCGCGGGGGAGAGTGAAGCTCGGTTCATGTTGTTGTTGCCGTC
>JBDRPD010000091.1:0-42417 GCA_043827405.1 Elusimicrobiota bacterium
CCATATCCCCCAGCACCTTCTCGGCGCGCTTGCGCGCGAAGCCGCCGATGCCGACCACAAACTTCGGCCGGTAATACTCCACCAGCCGCCGCAGAGCCGTATCGCAGGCTGCCATTAGCGGCTGCCGTTCACCCGGCGGCAGCTTATCCGGCGTGAGGTTGCGCCCGCTCTCTTCCACAAAGGAAAGCGGACAGAAATTTAAAATCAAATGCCTGGCAAAAAACCGTTCCGGCGTCTTAAACGTATCCCGCGCCCAGCCCCACAGCCGCGCCCCGCTCACCTCGGAGCGCGTGGTCGCAAAGCCCAGCACCGGCCGCTTCGGATGCTCGCGCGCCGGCTTGCCCACCGGCGCCTCAAGGCCGAGCCAGTCCCGCGCCAGGTTCACCTCGCCGAAAGGGATGCCCGTCTGCGCCATGCCCCAAGGCCCCGGGTTCATGCCGAGCCACAGCACCTCCTTGCGGCCCGCGCCATAGCGCGTCAAATACAGCTCATGCGGCTTCCAGGCATACTCCAGAGGGTTGTAGACATAGGCCGCCGGGGGTTTAAACGCCAGCCGCTTCACGTCCTGCGCCAGCTGCCGGGTTATTTCGACGGGATGCACGTCAGTCCAGCGGGTAAATCGACCCCGGATGCCCCTGCTTCTTGAAGGGCTTGCGCACATAGGGCTTGGCCTCGACGCGCAGTCCCCAGTAGTCCGGTTCGCTCGCTGCGGCGCGAAAAGACCGGCGCGCCTTATCGTGCGCTGCCATGAGATCCGCCAGCTGCCCGGAGCGGATCAGGGCCCAAACCGACCAGCGGCTCAGCTGCCCCTTGAGACGGATATCGGCGCCCGAATCGTAGGCCGCGACCGCCTCCTGCAGCTTGCCGAGCGCCCAGTAGGCCGTGCCGAGTATCACATAGCCCTTGGCGGCGTCGATGGGGCGGTAGCGGCCGTCATTCACCGCCGCCTGAAAAGCGTTCGCTCCCTCCAGGACCTGCTCGTAGCGCTCCGCTTCATAGAGCGCGATCAGCTGCGCCCCGTGGATCATGGCGCTCACCGGATAGCGCTTGCGAATATCGTCTAAAATCCTGAGCGCGTGCTCCGGGTCTTTGTTGTCGAAGCGGTCCATGATATAGATTTCGATGAGCAGCAGCTGCGCCGCGACCTTGGTATAGCGGCCTTTGTCCGCCACTAGCGACAGGATCTTGATGCCCCGCTTGCGGTTGCCGTGCAGCACAAGCTTGGCCAGCGCTCCGATAAAGTGCGGATAAGCGTCGGAATAGTAGTCGTACATCCCCACCCCGATATAGGCGTCGTAGTTCTCGGGATCGGCGGCCACCGCCTTCTTCATGATCTTGACGGCCTTGCGCCCGTATATAAAAGCCTTGATCCATTGCTTGCGCATGACCAGCAGGCGGCTCCACACCCCGTAGGATGAGGCCAGCAGCATCAGGCCCTGGCTGTCTGCGGGGTGCTTCTTGACCCAGCTCTCGGACTTACTGATAGCGGTCCGCATCCGCCGCTCAAACTGCGGCAGGATATTTTGATCGGTCTGCTCGGTATCATAGATGAAGCGGACGAACTCCACGGCGCCGAGCGCGAAATAACCGATGGGGTGCTCGGGCGCGAGCTCGATCACGCGCAGCCCCTCGGCTTCGGAGGCGTCGAAGTTCATCTCGTAGATCGCGTCGAGACCGCGCATCACATGCTTGTCCATCTCCGGAGTGATGAACACCTCGCTCGCGGCGCTGCCCGCAAGCGCCAACGGCAGGCACAGGGCCGCCGCGGCCAGAATAGAGCTTCCGTTCTTCACTTGGAGATATTGACAAATTTCCGCAGCGTTTTGGGGTATGCTAGAATCCGCCTAGCAGGTCCCCCATGAACGCCAAGCATATCACCCGCTCCCTGCCCGCCTCGATCGACGGCGTCATCTTCGGCCTCATCATGGTGCTGGCGGCCTTTTTGGGACGCGAAAACCCGTACTTTGTTTACCCGAATATCCTGTGGTGCTTCCTGGTCTTCCTCGCCTTCAACCTATTGAACTTTTCCCTGCTGACCCGGCTCATGGACGATCAGCGGCGCATGCTGCTTTCCATCGGCGCCAATATCCTGTTCGTGTCCGCCGCCGTGCACTACTCGGGAGGCCGGCAGTCCTATTTCTGGGTAATGTATCTGCTCCCGGTATTTCACGCCTGCATCGCTTTCACCCGCGGCGGCGTCCTGGTGATTACCGCGAGCATCATTATGCTGCTCGGCCTGCTCCATGTCGGGACCGTGCCGGAGCTCGACTTGACCGTGATGTTCGAATTCCTGGTGAAAGCGGCGACCGTCCTGCTCTCCGCCCTCGTGGTCCGCCGCACCGTGCTCGGAGAGCGCGAGGCGAACAAGCGCCTCGCGGAGGGGCAGCGCACCATGGCCCAGGAACGCGAAACGGCGAGGACCACTTTACAGCATATGGACCGCCTGGCCACCCTGGGCACGCTCACCGCCAGCGTCGCGCATGAGATCAACTCGCCGCTGACTTCGATCCTCGGCTTCGCCCAGATTTCCATGGACGTCCGCGCCAGCGACGAGATCAAGAAGGACGCCCTGCGCCGGATCGAGAGCAGCGCCAACCGCTGCAAGAAAATCATCCAGGACATGCTCCGCTTCTCGCGCAAAGAGAAAAGCGAGCGCCGGCCGGCGGACATCAACGAGCTGATCAAGGAGTGCGTCGAGCTTAAGCGCCATGACTGGCTCACCGACACCCTGCATGTTCACGAGGACTATGACGAAGACCTGCCGCAGGTATCCCTCTTGGGAGCGGAGTTCCAGCAGGTCATCTTCAACCTGCTGACCAACGCCCAGCACGCGATCCGCGACGCCCGCCGCGAAGACGGCCGCATCGAAGTACGGACCGCCGGAGAAGAGGAATGGGTCACGGTAGCCATCAGCGACAACGGCCCGGGAATCCCGGAAAAAATCAGCAAGAAGATCTGGGAGCCTTTCTTTACCACCAAGTCCGACAACAAGGGCACCGGGCTGGGCCTGTCGATCTCCCGCAAGATCGTCGAAGCGCAAGGCGGCGAGATCGCCGTCGACACCCGCCCCGGCGAAGGCGCCGTGTTCACGCTCCGCTTTCCCCTCGAGGACGGCGCGCGCCCGCACCTTCCGCCCGCGCCGCCGTCCGCGCCGCCGCGCCGCTCAAACGACAAGATTCTGCTGGCGGAAAACGATCACCAGAGCGCGAATCTCATGCGCATCCTGCTCATCAACTACAAGCGCTCGGTCGACAGCGTCGAGACCTTCGAACAGGTGCTCGCCGGCGTGCGCGAGGAGCTGCCCGCGCTGCTGATCATCAGCCTCGACATGCCGGAAATGCGCGCCTACGATTTCCTGCGGACGCTCGACCGGGAGGGGCTGCTGGAAGCCATGGACGTTCTGGTCGTAACCGGCGCGCCGCTGGACGCCGCCACCGAGGAGTACGTCAAGCTGAAGGGATTTCCGATTCTCGCCAAGCCCTTCGACATCAAAGCGTTCCACGAGAAAGTCGATGACTTTCTCCGCCGATAGCCCAGCGCCGGAACCAGCAGCAGCGCCAGCGTCAGCCCCCCCGCCGCCGCCATGCACAGCGGACCGACCAGCCAGCCGACGGCGGTATAGAACGTCCCGCCCCGTGCCAGGCGCGCCGTTCCGTACAGGACGCCGGACTCGAGCGCCGGCAGCCGCGCGCGCACACGCCCGGACGGATCGATAATCTGCGAGGTCCCGGAAGACGCGGCGCGCACGAGCCACAGCCCGGATTCCACTGCGCGCACCGCCGACATCGCGGAGTGCTGGGCATGCTGCCACTTCCCCCATTCGGCGGGATCGAGGTTCGTCACCACCAGGAGCTCGGCGCCGTCCCGCACCATCCGGCGCGTACCGTCCTCGAAGTCGAGGTCGTAGCAGATCTGCAAACCCAGCCGGCCCAGCGGAGTATCGACCGGCCGCGGCGCCGGATTCGGTTCCAGGAGCCGTTCGACATAGGGGATCGGATGGAGCTTGGCGTAGCGGCCCAGCTCGCGGCCGTCCGCGTCGAGCACCCAGGAGAAGTTCCGCATCCGCTCATGCTTTTCCTCCGGAAACACCGCGGCGCCCAGCACCTTGACCGCGCGGGACGTCCCCAGGCTCTTGGCGACGAGCTTGCGGTAGCGCTCCTCGCGCCCCGGCCGGACGGCGAAGGAGTACTCCGGCCAGACCAGGAGATCGGCGCCGCGAACGCGCGGCTCGAGGCTGCGCCGGGCGAGCCGCTCCAAGTCGTAGCTCTCATCCTGGACCAGCGCCACCGTAATCTCCCGGCCGCGGTCGACGGGCAGCTCCGCGGCCCGGCGCTCGCCGAAAAAAAGCAGCAGCGCCACCGCGCCGAGCAGCAGCTCGCCGGGAATACGGCGCCCTTTTATAAACAGCACGGCGGCCGCATTGGCCGCGGCGATCACCCCCGATAATCCATAGAGCCCCCAGACGCTCGCCGACTGCAGCGCGGCCAAGCTTCCCGCCTGGCTGTAGCCCAAAGCGAGCCACGAGCACTCCAGCGGCCAGGCCTCGGCGCGAAAGTATTCGATCCCGGTCCAGGCGACGCCCGCGAGCGCGACCCAGAACAAATCCGCCGCCAGGCCGGGCCTCCGGCCCGCACGGTCCTGCGCCGCACGCAGCAGCGCGGCGTGCAGCGCGGGAGCCAAAGCGAACACGCACCAAAACGCCGCCGCGCTCCAGCCGAATACCTTGACCAGCCAGTGCAGCGACAGCGAATAGAACACCAGGCCCGCCGCGGCGCCGAGGTTGGCGGCCTCGTGCGCGCCGCGGCTGGCGCGCACCGCCAGCCATAGAGGCACCAGCGCGCCATAGGCGAGAAAGCCGCAGCCGAACGGCGGGAACGCCGCCGCGAGCAGCAGGCCGGACAGCGCCGCCGCGGAGTATCCGCCGACAAACCGCCTTGTTTCCCCGTTCATAACATCCCCCCTCGCCCCGCCTAAAACAGATCAATTTATATGCCGATAAACGCCGGGGACGCCGCGGGGCGGACGCAAGAGCGGTACCGCAAGGCCCAAATTTTTTTGGGTCTAATAACGGCTAACTTTCACCCTTAGGTCTCATGCCTGAATTCGAGGCAGCATGTACTATGATGCTGTCAGCAGCCGGAGGTGGAGTCAGAGGAACGCACTTATGTCTAAAATTATAGGCGAAGAAACAATGGCCGAAATCGCGGCAAAGAATCAGGGTCTGGAACCGGACCGTCCATCCAACCGGATGGTGCGCAACTGGGCCAAACTGATTTCGAAGGGCCGCGCGAACGTGATTCCCGTATTTGTGGACGGCAGCTGGACGCTCCATGTCCTGCGCGGACACAAACGAGTCCTGCAGTTCGCCATCGGCAAAGAACGCGAGTCCTAAGCTAAAGGCAGCTCCACGACGAATCGCGCGCCGGGCCCGGGGGCTCTGTTTTCAGCCCAGGCTCGGCCGTCGTACAGTTCGGCCAGCCGCCGCACCATAGCGAGCCCCAGGCCCGTACCGCCGGGGCTTCTCGTTGCGAAGGGAATAAACAGCCGCGGCAGCGCCTCCTCCGGAATCCCCGCGCCGTTGTCGAGCACTTCAAGAACCGCTTTTCCTTGCGCGGCGGTGAGCCGCACCAGCACCTGCGGCGCGGCGCCGCCCTGCTGCGCGGCGCGGGCCGCATTCTTGATCAGGTTCAAAAGGATCTGCTGCAAGTGGCCGCCCGACACCCCCAGCACCACGGACTCGCCCGCGAACTTCAGCTCCAGACCGGAGGGCAGATCCGTCTTGAGCAGACGCATCGCGCGCTCCCAGGCGGCCCGCCATTCGACCTTGGCGTTTTTACCGCGGGGAGCGGAATAGTCGACGAGCTCCGTCACGATCCCGTTGAGCCCCTCGACCTCCTCCTTAAGAATCCGCAGGCAGTCCCGGCGGCTCTGCTCCGGAATGCCGCGGCTTAAAAGCTCAACCGCGCCCAAAATCGCGCTCAGCGGATTGCGCACATCATGCGCGATCCCGGCCGCCAGCATGCCCATCTGCGCCAGGCGGTCGGCATGCAGGACCTCCTGGGTCAGCTCGACGCCTTTGACCGCGCGGCCGAGCGCCACGCCCAGACGCCGCAGCACCCGCAGATCCGCCAGATCGTAGTAGCCCTGGCTGGCCGGGCCCGCCAGCAGCGCCGCGACCAGCTCGCCCTCGCGCGTGACGGGGGCCAGCGCGCGCTTGCCGCCCCGCTCCAGCCATTCCCTGAGGACGCGATATTCTGCGGAACCTTGCCGCCGCAGGCCGGACAGCGTATAGGCCTGCGGATTTCCGGCCAGCGGGACGCGCAGCTCATCGGGCAGCGTCCGGGACGGCTCGATGCCGCGCAAGGCCGCGCGGTCCCACCAGATCTCCGTTTCGGCGCCCCATATCGCGCGCACGGCATCCGCCGCCGCCCGCTCGACGTCCGCCAGCCTGGCCGCGCCCTCGAGGCCGCGCTCGAAGCGCTCCAGGGCGCGCTCGTGGCCGGCCTGACGCTGGAACACCAGCTGGTTGAAGGCGCGATTGACGCGCTCCCAAACGAGCGGCAAAATAATGACCAAGGCCAGGCTGAGCGCGAAGAAGTTCAAAAACAGCTGCCCTTCCAGCCGCTGGGTCAGCCAGGCGAGCCCCGCCAGGATCAGGGCGAGGATCGACGACGAAGCGATCAGGGCGAAGGCGCGGCCCGCAGCCGAACGCAGATCAAGGAGGTAATGCTTCTCAATCGCCGTCAGCACGATCAGCGAGTAGGTCATCAGCGACAGGTTCGCCAGCGACAGAAACGGCACGCCCAGCTGCGGCAGAAAATCGGTAAAGCCGCCGACGACCGCGATCACGAAGGCCGCCAGCAGGTAGCCGCGGCGGTTCTTCTCGGCGGCGTCCTCCGACTGCCGCCAGTGCAGAAACAGCAGCGCCAGACAGAGGCCGAAGATCGGTATGCCGCCGAAGATGAAGGCCGCGCGAAACTGCAGCAGCGAAATACGTCCCGTCCACATAAGAACAATGAGGAGAAGGCCGGCGGCGTAGAGCGGCACCGTGCGCCGCTGGCGCGCGCCTTGCGGCAGCCCCGTGAACGCCCAAACAAAAGACAGGCCGGCGCCCGGCAGGACCGCCAGCGGCGTAAACAGCGCCTGCATCCAGAACGGATCGGCGAACGCCGGATACACCTTTACATAAACGAGACTCCAGGCGGCGAAAGAGAAGCTGATCACCGCCAGGCTGCGATAGAGGCTGCGGCCGCGGGAACGCGCGTAGGCCAGGCAGCCGATGACGGTATTGAGCAGCGCCGAGCCCAGCGCCGCCGCGGCCGGCCAGGTCAGCCAGCTCACCGCCGCCCCCGGCCGCCCAAACCCGACTCCTTGCGGTACTGCGCGACCGAGCGCCGCGACAGATGAATCCGGTAGCGCTCGGCCAGCGTCCGGCACAACCCTTCATCGGAGAGCTGCGGCGCCGCGGCGGCCAGCTCGGCGACCGTTTCACGCGCGAGGCTCTTGGCGCTCGGGCACAGGACGCGCAGCGGCGCTTCGACGCCCCAAGGCAACTCCACCGCTTTTCGGGCGAGCAGCCGATTAATCACGCTCGGCTCGGAGTCCACCGCAACGGCAAGCGCGCGCTGCGTCAGCGGCTGCCGGTCGGCGGGATCACCGCTCAGAAAATATGCGGCCTGCGCCTGCAGCAGGCATTCGAGCACCTGATAGAGCGTCGTCTTGCGCCGGTCGATGAGCTCGAGACGGGACAGCAGGCGCCGCACGCGCTCCCGCTGCGTCGGGTCCAGGCCGGCGCAGCAGGCCGCGGCCCGCTCCGCGTCGATATGGTAGCGCCCCTTCCAAACCTCGCGGTTGAAAAACTGCAGGACCGGCCGGCCGCCCGCGACGCCGATGCCGGCGACCGTACTGAACGTCACAACCGGAGCGGCGGGCGCCGGGTCCGCAAAGGTCTCGCGGACATACATGCGGTTGATGAAGTCGCGAACGCGGCGGACTTCAGCGGACGTCAGCCCCGTCTTCTTCGCCCGCTCAGCGTCCCGCATCCGCTCGCCGCCGAGGAAGCATTGCTCGAACTTCCGGCGTCCGACCCGGCGCAGAAGACGGACCAGGTCCGACTTGCCGTCCAGAATCTCCGCCAGTCCGGTAGCGCGCGCCGCGAGGCTCAGCCCGGAAAACTTCCGCGTCGCGAAAAAAGCCCGGGGAAACGCCGTCACCCGCACCGCTCCCGCCGCCGTCAGCGCGGCGAACTGCGGCTTGGCTTCCAGCCCCGCCGCCTCGCGCGCGAGCTCGGCGTCGCTCATCGTGAAAAGCCGCGCCAGCTTCATGCCCGCGAGCTGCTTGAGCGACGTCCGCAGCGCCGGCTTAACGGCCATGCCCCGCCTCCAGCATCCGGCCCAGCCGCTTGGCCGCCTCGCCGTCGGGATCAAACGCGAGCGCGCGCGCCAGCTGACGCCGCGCCGCCGCGGTCATTCCCACACCGTGCAGCGCGAAGCCCTCCAGCGCGCAGGCGACCGACAGCTGATCATCCCGCGTCAGCTGAAAAAGAACCGGCGGATGCTGCTCCAAGCGCCGGATCGCGCCGCTCGCGGCGGTCCTCGCCGCCGCATAGCGCTTGCCGTCGAGCAGCAGCGAGGCGCGCATGAGCTCCGCTTCCGCGAACTCCGGCTGCCGGCGAGCGGCCTCCGCGAACCGGCCGAGCGCGTCGTTCCGGCGCCCGGCGGCGCCCGCGATCAGCCCCTGCCCGTAGCTCTCGATCGCCAGCCGCCATTTTTCATCCGCGTCGATACGTTCCGCGAGCGCGCCCGCACGCTCGGCCTTCCAGCCCTCCTTCCGGAGGTAGGCCGTAAACTCCGCCATCTTCGCCAAATCCTCGGCATAGCGCGCCAGCTGCCCGCGGCCCAGCGACTCGTAGAGCTTCTGCCATTCCTTGGTGAGAGCGAGAACCTCCCGGCGATGGCGCAGAGCGGCCCGCGCCTCCGCGGCGAGACGCCGCGTATCGCCCGCATTGAGCGCGCTCATCGCCGCGTCGAGCCGCATCACCTGGCCGTAGTCGTGATAGTGCAGCGCCGTCAGGTACCAGCCGATCAGGCTCCCGTCGCTCGCGGTACGGCGCCAGGCGCCTTGGCGCAGGGCGAGCAGACGCCGGTAGTATTCGTCGGAGACCTCGCGCCGGTCGAGTTCGAACGAGGTGACAAATACCATCATATAGGCCTGCCAGGCGTTCGGGTTAACCGCAATCGCCCGCTTGAAGAGCTCCAGCGCCCGCTTCTTGCCTTCCGGGTCCTCGCCGGTATCCGTCTTCCAGGACAAGGACTGCCCTTCATCGATCAGCCGGCCCGCCACGTAGTCCTGGCGCACGATGGAACCGAGGAAAGTGAAAGGCAGCAGGAAGAAAAGAAACAGCGTCGCGGCCGCGAGCAGCAGCCCGCGCATGCCGCGCGTAATGACGAGATAGGGCGGCAGCGCCAGCGGCCACAGAAGCATGGCCCACGGCCACAGCGCCGCGTCCTGCCCTTGCCCCGGCGCATCGCGGCGAATCCACCAGGCAAAGAACCCGCCCAGCACGACGCCCAGCACTCCCGCGCACAGCAGCGCCGGCCAGGACGGCAGCAGGATCAGCGCCAAGGCGCAGACGGCGCCGCCCGCTATCCCGCCGACGAGGCTCCGGTTGGTCACGCCATTCCCCGCATCATCTCAGGATACCTAATTACAAAGCAGCGTCGGCATCCGTCTTCGCTCCGCGCCGGGCAAGGCCTACGCTCGCTCAGACGAATACCGACACTGCTTCATAGGTCGGACTGCGGTCTGTCTTGACGAAGCGTAGACCATGCCGAGCGCAGAGGAAAGGCAGGCCGCAGTCCGGCCTTAGTATCCGAGGTCGCCGAGGCGGCGGAGGGCTTCGCCGACGTTGGCGTGTTCGGGGTAGAGGTGCTGGGCCTTGAGCCAGGCGTCGCGGGAGCAGACGTATTCGCCGCGCTGGTAGCAGGCGACGCCCTTAATATAAGACTGCTCCGCCGCGTCCCGGCGGCGGTTGCGCTCGGCGGCCCCGCCGGCCGCGTCGTCTTGAGCGGCCGGCTTTTTGACGACCCGCAGCGCCGGCGGCTCAGCCGCGAACTGAACGGCCGCAAGCCCTTCCGAAAAGCCCGCGGCGTCGCGGTAGCGCGGGTCGACGCCGAAGCGTCCCTTGCGGTCGACATAGCCCCAGCGGCCGTTGAGCTCCACCGGCGCCAGCCCCTCACTAAATGAGAAGGCATTATCGAACAGCGGTTTAATGACGAGCATACCCGCGGCGTCGATAAAGCCCCAGCGGCCGCCCACGAGCACGGCCGCCAGCCCCTGGGAGAAGCCCCCGGCCGCCGTATAGCGCGGAGCGATCGCCTGCATGCCGTCGTGATCGATATAGCCCCAGAGGCCGTCGCGCTTGACGCGCGCCATGCCCCCCGAGAAGCCGTAGGCCGCCTCGTAGCGGTAGGGGATCGCCAGCGAGCCGTCGGCGCGAATAAAGCCGAACTCCTTTTCTTTACGCACCGCCGCCAGCCCGCTGGAAAAACCGTAGGCCTGCTGGTACTCGGGCCTAATGACAAAAACTCCGGCGGCATCGATATAGCCCCAGCGCCCCTTGCGCTTGACCCGGGCCAGCCCCTCGGTGAAGCTGCCGACATCGTCAAACGCCGGCTTGATCCGCATGCGGCCGGCGCGATCGATAAAGCCCCACTTGCCGCCGATCTTGACCGCGGCCAGGCCCGCCGAGAAACTCCAGCAGTCATCAAACAACGGCTGGATGACGATCTTCCTTTCCTTATTTATATACCCCCAACCGCCGTCCAGCTTAACGCGGGCCAGACCCTCATAGAAGCCGGAAGCCAAACTGTAGGCGGCGGGAATAACCGTTTTGCCGTCGCGGTCGATGAATCCGTAAGCGGGAGCGAGCGAGTCGGCGCCCTGGGCCGAGGCCGTCGCGGCGGGACAGGATAAGCAGAGCAGCAGCAGCAGAGACCTCGGCGCCTTCATGGAACTCCCTCCGTACTGCGTATAGAATGCGCGATCCATGTTTCATGAATATTATCATCCGCCCGCAACACTCCGGCAACCCGATCTTGGTAAACTATCGCGGTATGACGAATGAAGTCCAAAGCAGCTGGAGCGTCCTGGTCATCGATGACGATCCTGATTTCTGCCTGCTGCTGCAAACCGCCTTGCCCAAGACCTTCCGGGTCGACACCAGCGCCTCCGGTGAAGAGGGACTTGAGGCGGCGCTCGGCGGCAGCCATGACCTGATCCTGCTCGACGTCCTGATGCCCGGCATCCACGGCTTCCACGCCCTCGAACGCTTGAAGAACGAGCCCAACACCAAAGACACTCCGATTCTCATCACCTCCAACCTGCCCCCGGACCAGGTTGAGATGCAGGCCGCAGAGCACGGCGCCGGCTACATCAACAAGCAGATGTCGATCAAGGAGATCGTCGCCCGCATCCGCCGCACGGTCAAGGACGTCTAACCGGAGATGGACCTCTCCGTCGTCTTCGAAAACGACCGCCTCGTCGCCGTATCGAAACCCTCGGGCCAGCTGGTGATCCCCGGCCGCGGCGATGATCAAGGCGAGCTTCTGGTCGAGACCGTGGGCCGCTACCTCAACGCCAAACCCTATATCGTGCACCGCATCGACCGCGGCACCAGCGGGCTGGTGCTGTTCGCCAAGGACGCCGACGCCCAGCGCAAGCTCTCTTTCCTTTTCGCCGGCCGGAAGATCAAGAAGTGCTACCTGGCGCTGGTGCAGGGAGAAGTTGAGGCCGACGGGACGATCGATGAGCCGCTAAGAGTCTTCGGCTCGCGGCGCACCGGCGTCGATCCCCGGGGGAAGCCCTCGGTCACGCACTATGCGGTTAAGGAACGGCTCGCCGGCGCGACTTTACTGGAAGTGCGCATCGAGACGGGACGGCGTCATCAGATCCGCGCCCACCTCAACTATATCGGCTTTCCGATCCTGGGCGACGGACGCTATGGTCCGGACCGGCCGGTGGGCGGCGTGCCGCGGCTGATGCTGCATGCCTGGAAGATCGGGCTGCCCGGATTTGCCAAGAAGGAGCTCGCGCTGCGCGACGATCCGCCGCCGGAATTCATAAACATCCTGCGGCGGTATCCGGAAAAACGCTGAGCGCTACCAGCGCAGGCGGCGAATGAAGCGCACCGCCTGGCGGATGCCGATTACGCAATGCCCGCCGCGATGCGGCTTGAAGGTGACCGGCTGATTGCGCCAGCGCAGCTCGCGGTAAAAGATCCCGGCCCCTTCATAGAAGCCGAACTCGTCCCGGCGGTTGGCCTGGATCAGCAGCGGCGGCACGCGCCGGTTTTCGCGCGCCAGCGCCAGCGGGTCCTCGCGCGCCCAGGCTTGCGGACCTCCGACATGCGGACGCAGGCGGCGGATGCCCCACATGACCGAGCCTTCGTGGTCGGCATGCGTGCGCCGGGTGTAGCGCCGCAGCTCTTCGTCAGCGGCGTAGATCGAGACCGAATAGAAGGCCGGACAAGAGAGGACCGCCCCGTCGAACAGCTCGGGACGCTTGAGCACCAGCTCGGCGGCGTTTAGCCCGCCCTGCGACATCCCCCAGATATAGCGCCGCTGCACCTCCCCGATCTTGGCCTCCACCAGCGGCATGTCGCGCTCGATAAAGCGGTTGAATAAGGCCGGAAACTTCTCGCCGGGCTCCTCAAGCAGCACCCAGTCGGGGCCGTAAGAGATCGACACCACCTTGGGCGCCGGCAGGCCGCGCCGCCGGAAGTAGGAGTAATAGAAGCGCGACAGCGGAATCTCGCGCCAGCTCATCTCGCTGCCGCCCGCATAATGCAGGAAGTATAGAACCGAGGTCGGGTCCTCCTCCGCCTCCCGGGGCGCGGTATGCAGGCAGTAGCGCATGCCGTCTGCCCCGCCGCATTCGGCTATCGGCTGCGGGCCGGAAGTTATATGAGACACGAAGTGCATCCAGCGGTAGGAGCGCGCGCTGTGCACCGCGCAGCCGGAGAAGGGAACGGCGAACAGAACCGCGCTGAAATACGGGACGCGAAATATGGTAAAAAAACGCCGCATCGTGATAATCTATAAAATTGAGGCCGCGTGACGAAGGCGAAGCGCCCGTCCAGGATTCGCATCCGGCACCGCGGACCGGTATTCCATTTCTTCTGGCCGCTGACCCGCTACCTGGTCAGCAACTTTTCGGCGGCGGTCGGACACATCTACTTCATGATGATCAACCGGACGATCATTATCGGCCGGGAGAACGTCGGCGAGAAAAAGAACACCGTGCTCCTGCCCAATCACCAGTCCATGATCGACGGCTTCCTGGTCGGCGCCGCCGTCTTTTTCCCGCGCAGCCTGCTGCGGCCGAATTTGCTGCCCTGGCTGCCGGCGGCCTATGAGAACTTCTTCACCCATCCCGTCATGCGCTGGCTATCGGACAACTGGAAGTGCATCCCGGTCAAACAGGGGCGCAAGGACTTCGGCGCCATGAAGCGCATGGAGGCCTGCCTGCAGCAAGGGATGATGATCGTATTTCCCGAGGGCACCCGCTCACGCGACGGCGAGCTCCTGCCGCCGCGCTCGGGGATCGGCTACGTGATGCTCCGCACCCGCCCCAAGGCGGTACCGGTCTGCCTCGACGGCATGGATCGTGTCCTGCCGGTCGGCGCCGTCTTCCCCCGGATCTTTCAGACGATCTACATCTGGTACGGCGAAGCCGCGGATCTTTCGGAGTTCTACGATGTCCGTCCCGGGAAGGATACGGCGAAGGCGACTATTGAGGAAGCTTTCGCCCACGTCAAGAGAATGCAGGGGATACTGCAGAGATATCGCCGCTACCGGAGATACGTCCTGGCGAAGAAGCCTTTCTTCTACCGCTTCTACCGGCCCTAATCCCGACGGTCCTCGTCCCGGCGTTTGCGCCGCCCGCTCGACCGGCCCTTCTGTGAGCGCCAGGACTCCATCAGATCGCGATTGAACTGATCGCGCACCTTTTCCTGCTCGATCGTGAACCCCCGAAGGTCGTCGAGCATCTGCGTCAGGTAGTCGTGCATCTGTTTCTTGAGCTCGAGCTCGAAGGCCCGGATCTGCGTCGTCTGCAGGCGCTCGAAGTCTGAGATAGTCTCGTCATGCGAAACCGAATCAAGCGAAGCCAAAGACTCGAACAGGTTGAGGCGCTGGCGCGCCATGCGCACATCGAAAAGCTTGCGGTCCTCATAGACCTTGTCCCAGAACTTGACCCATGAGGCGCTCATGCGCTTGCCGTAGAGGTCCTGTCCGCGGTGGAACTTCTGCAGGGTCTTGATGCGGGCCTGCAGGTGTGCCTCGATATCCTGCTTGCTGGACATCGGCCGCTTCTTGGGCGCGTCCTCGGGCTCTTCCTCACGATCCTTATCGTCGCGGCTTTTCCGGCTCTTCTGGCGGCGTTTCTTGCTCTTCTTCGGGGCTTTCTCCTCCTTCTCATCCAGTTCCCAATCATAATCCGAACCGGAGCTGGAACTTTGCGCGGAGGATTTACTCTTGGCGCGCCGGCGGATCTGCGCCGCCGCGAAATCCGGCATGATCAGCGCAAGGCCGATAGCAAAAAGCAATAGTGCACGAAAACTCATAGTAATGCTCCTTCGGCGATTATAACCAATGTATACATCGATACACAAAAAAGCGCAATAACAGAAATGTTAAAACAAGCGCGGCCGCCGCAGTTATTCCCGCGATCTAAAGTTCGGCACAAACCGCGCCCGAGAGTCCCAAAAACGCATAGGCCTCATAACTTTCGAGACCGGCCCTTGCGGCTCACCAACTTATGAAGAGTTTGTGCGAAGATAACACCGCATGCAGCGAATTATTGCGGTACTCCTCACAGCGGCGCTTCTCCTTGCCGTCCCCGGACAACCCTGCTATGCCGCGCTCGGACGCGTAGCGGCGGGCACCTCGGCCGGACCGGCGGCCACCGGCGCGGCCGGCGCGGCGGGTCGCATCGGCGCCCATGCCGCGCTCGGTGCGCTGCATACGCCGCTTTACTCCGCGACCCTCAACACCGCTCTTCCCTCGGTCGAGAACCTCCGGCTCCAGACCGCGGTCCAACAAGCCGCCGTGCGCGTCACGCCGCGGGGGATTGCCGGGCGGACATACGCGCCGCGCGGCAAGCTGGGCAAAACGATAGAGCGCATCACCGGTTCCGCTCAACCGTTCCGCAAAACTATCGCAAAGCCGGCCGCCTCGGCCGGCCAAACCCACAGCGCCGGAACGGACCTGCAGAATCTTTTGAGCGGAGTACTCCATAGCCGCCGCGACTCCGCCGCGGTCCTGCCGCGCGTTGGTGCCGGACTGGCGGGCTTCAAGAGCGCGACGCCGGCCGGCCTGGGCATCGGCCGCGCTCGCTTGATAAATTCAGCGCATCGCGGCGAGGTCCCGGGCGCCGCGGCGGATGCGCTGCAGGCCGCCGCCAAAACCACCCCGGCGGCGGCGGCCCTACGCCGCGCCTGGCACGCGCTTAAACGCGCCGTCCTGCGTCCGGTGCTGGGCCTCACGCTCCTAATATCCCTCATCGCCGCCGCCCCGGCCTTCCCCGATGTTAAGGTGGACCTCCTTGCCCAGCAGGGCACGCCGCCCGCGGGACAAACGGTCAGCCAGCAGGCGCCGGAAGTGATCATCGCCCCCATCGCGGCGGCGGTCAAGGTATCGCCGCAAAGCGTTACCGTGGGCGAGACCATGGAGCTGGAGATCACGCTGCGCAACAACGGCGGCAAGACGCTTGAGATTCCCTCCGTACGGGCGGCGGTTGAGCGGAGCCTTCCTTTCACGCTCGAGCTCCGCGGCCAGGAAGGCGTTGACGCGATCGAACTGGCGCCGGGAGAGTCGCGCACCGTGGTGCTGCGCGTCGCTGCGTTCGACGCCGGCGAGATCAAGCTCGAAGGCGTACGTATTTACCTGGGCGCTGACGGCTCGGTTATCGTCGTGCCGGACGCGGTATTCAAGGTCGATTCCGTCCTCACGCCGGACTGGAAGAAGAAGGGCTTTGAGGATATCGCCGAGATCCAGAAAGGGGAGACCCCGAATATCGGCTGGCTGTTCTCCATCCCGCTGGGCCTGCTGCTGCTCATCGGCGTCGAGCGCCTGCTGGCGTCGCGGCGCCAGGGCCGCAAGCCCAAGGTCTTCCTCCAGCCGCTGTGGGAAACAACCAGCAAACGCATAGGGGAGCTCACGCAGAACGGCGGCCGCCTAAGCAGCGCCGTCTTTTATGCCGAGGTCTACAATATCCTCGACACCCTGCTCATCGACCTGCATGGCCTGGAGAAACGCGAGCGCGGCGCGGGCGAGCTGATCCGCGACATTGCGGGCGCGAAAAAGTATTCCAAGGAACAGCTCGCGCTCGCGCGCCGCATCGCCGAGACCGCCGAGGCCGTCCGCTTCGGAGGCGCGGCCGACAACAGCGAGCTGCGGCGGCGCACCCTGACCGCGCTCAACGCGCTGGCTGAAGATCTCCTGGCACCGGCGCCGCCGGCCGAGCAAGACCCCCCCTCCCTGCTGGGGTTGGGAGCGCTCTTTAGCGGCGGCGGCGCCGGCCTGTCTTTCGGTCAGCCTTGGGCCCTGCTGCTGGTTGTGCCGCTGGGCGCTTACCTGCTGTGGCGGATGTGGCGCAGCCCGGCATCGAGCTTCAAGGTATCGTCCGCCGATACGCTCCCGGGAAAAAGGACCTGGCGGCAGCGGCTGCGCTGGATGCCGAGCGCCCTGCGCATCGCCGCGGTGACTTTGCTGCTGCTCGCCCTATCGCAGCCGCGTATCGGCGTCGAGCGCCAGGAGACCTACGTCCCCTCGACCGACACCGTGATGTCGATCGACCTCTCAGGCAGCATGGACACCAAGTTCGGCACCGGCGATAAAATCAGCCAGCTGGAAGCGGCGCGCAGCGCGGTAAAGGCCTACGTCATCGAGCAGCGGCGCGGCACGACCAACCGCGTCGGCATGGTCACCTTCGCCGACGACTCCTACCAGGACGTGCGGCTCACCACGGACTACGACGCGCTGATCGCACACCTCAAAGAGCTCAAGACCTCCGGCTCCACGGCCGTGGGCAAGTCGGTTCTCGCCTCGATCACCCATTTTCTGGAAGTCAACGCTTACGAGCTCAATGATCCGGACGACCCGCGGATCAAGAAAGTACAGGAGCTGCTGGACAAGAAAGGTCTCGGCGAGGCGCTCGAGTACGCGAAAAAGCACTCCGACCTGATGCGCCGCATACTCCAGCCCGACCGGACCAAGATCGTGGTGCTGTTCTCTGACGGGGGCTCAAACACCGGCCTGTCCATGGCCGAGGCCGCCGATATCGCCAAGAAGCTCGGCGTCCGCATCTACACGGTCGGCATCAACACCTCGGGCACCGACGAAAAAAACCTCAAGGATATGTCGGAATCGACCGGCGGGCTTTACTTTCAGGTCGGCAACGCGGAAGGGATGCGGGCGGCGCTGCTCGACATCAGCCGGCTTGAAAAGAGCCCCTCCCTGGTTAAGTCCAAAATCGCGACCAAGGACTTCGGCAGCTACCTGCTGATGCTGGCGCTGCTGATGCTCGGCTTGGAGGTAACGCTCTCCTCCACCCGCATGCGCAGCCTCTCCGGCGTGGCGCTGATCGCCGCGCTTGGCCTGGCCATCCCCAATCCCGAACTAATCCGGCCCCTGACCGGCGGCGGTACGCCGATCGTCATGGCGGCCGCGACCACGGAAGCCCCCGCCAAGGCGCCGCTGAGCATCGTCGACCAGCTGCCGGTTTCCAAGATGCCGCGGGAGCTCGCCGCGGCCAACACCTTGTACCTCCAGGGGCGCTTCGATGAAGCGGTCAAGAAGTACGCGGAAGCCCTGCGCCGCTATCCGGACATCCCGCAGATTTACTTCAACACCGCCAACGCCCTCTACCGGCTGGGGGATTTCGCACGCGCGGCCAAGTACTACCAGGAGTACCTGAAGCACGTTAAGGACGACGCCGGCGAATCATCCAAGGTCTTCTACAACCTCGCCAACGCCGCTCTTATGCAGAAGGATCTAAGCCGAGCCATCGAGCTCTACCGTGAAGCCCTGCGCCGCAACCCCGGGTATACCGAAGCCAAGTGGAACCTCGAAGTAGCGATGCAGATGCTTAAGGAGCAGCAGAAAAATCAGCAAGGCAAAAAGGGCGAGGGCAAAGGCAAGAAGCAGAAGGGCAAGGGCCAGCCCGGCGACAGCGACGGCCAGGGCGAGCCCGGCGACAGCGACGGCGACAGCGCGCAAAGCGACGGAAAAGACGGCAAGAAGAGCCCGGGCAAGCCGGGCAAACCCAAGCAGGCCGAGCAAGCCGAAGGCGTCGACAAGCTCCAGAAACAGCAGGACAAAATCGAGAAGGAAGGCGACGCCAAGGCCCGCAAAGCCGTCCCGCGCAAAGGCTCCGGCATCTGGGGCTTGGCGGCGATCGCGCTGGCCGGGCCGGCGGCGCTGAGCTTCACCAACCCGGTGCTGCTGTGGAGCGTATTCGTCCTGGTTCCCATTATGGCCGGCCTGCTGATTTACAGCCTGCGTAAAAAACTGCAGGCCGCGCGCGAGCTGTCGGAGCTGGACGCGCCGAAATCTTTCAAGGAATGGGCGGGACGACGACGCTGGACCACGAAATTCGCCCTGCTGCTGTCGGCGCTCGCGCTGTTCGCACTCGCGGCGGGCGATCCCATATTCGGCGAGCGCGATACACGCCTCAATTTCGGCGGCAAGGACATCATGATGGCGACCGATGTGTCGCGATCGATGCTCGGCGCCGAGGACGGCCGCCACGAGCGGACCAAGGCCGAGCTCATGGAGTTCATCCGGCGCATGGAGGGCACCGACCGCGTCGGGCTGGTGGTCTTCGCCGGCAAAGCGCGCACCGCCTCGCCGCTGTCGATCGACTACGGCAACTTCGAGTTCAAGATGCGCCGGCTGGAACGCGAGGCGCGTTCGCTCAACGGGGGCTCGGATCTGGCCGCCGCCATCGAGCACTCGATCCTCTCTTTCGATACGGTCAAGAAAATCGGCGACCGCGAGCGCATTCTTATCGTAATCTCGGACGGCGACATCTTCGAGCAGGAGCTCGAGAAAGTCATCCGGCTGGCCAAGAGCAAAGGAATTGCGATCTATACGATCGGCGTCGGCACCACCGACGGCACCCGAATCGCCCTGCCCGAGCAGGAGGGCGACAACGGCGAGACGCAGTACCTGATCGATGAGAAAACAGGCCAGCCGGCGCTCACCCGGCTCAATGAAAAAACCCTGCGCCTCCTTTCCCACAGCACGGGCGGCGAATACTTCCGTGCGCAAAACGATTCGGGGATCAACAGCCTGCTCTCGCGGGTCGCCGAGCTGTCCAAAGGCACCGAGACCGACAGCGTGAAATCTCCGCGCAAGATCGCCGCCTTCTTTATGTGGCCGGGACTGGCGCTGCTGCTGCTCGAGCTGCTGCTGCCCGGCATCTCACCGCTCAGAAACCGGACGCGTACGCGCAAAGAGGGCCAAGACAAGGCGGGCAAAGCGACCGCGCTGCACGGAGCGGCGCTCCTCGGCCTGGCCCTGCCCTTAAGCTTCTGGCCGCAAGTGCTGCCCTTCGCCGCCCTCATCACGCTGTTCGCCGGGCTGATCCTTTACGACCTGCTTTCCCGCGGCGGAGCCGCGCGCCGAATTCTGGCCTGGGCGCACCGCGGCGAGCCGGCCGCGAACCTGGAACGGGACCTCGGCATCCTGTTCGACTCACCGGAGACCGGCAAGGAACGTTTTCGCGAAATGGACCGCCTGGAGCTGCGCAGGTTCCTGCGGGAGTGGCAAAGCGCCCCCGGCGAAGACAAAACGCGGCTGATCAACACCGCCCTCGGCGACCGGGAGCTGTGGCGGCAGAAGCTCACGACCGCCTATCTCGCGGCAAGCGTCCGGCCATCCAAGGACTCCGCCGAAACCGCGGACATGATTCTGGGAGCGCTCGCCGCGGCGGCGCGAACGCACCTCGACCGGCTTGAGCCGGTCCTCAACCGCCTCATCGACCGGCGCGCCGAGCTGGCCTGGCTCAACCACCCGCTGCCCCTGCGGGCGCTCGCCCGTCTGGCGCAGCAAGGACTGAACCCGAAGCACGCGGCTTCGCGCGCGACGCTTCGCAGCCTGGCCGCCGAACCCGACGCCGCGGTACGGCAGGCGGCGCTGGCGTCCCTGCTGGGCATGCGGGCGCCGCCCAGCCGCCTCTCATGGACCAAACGCGCCGGCGTCACGCTGCTGGCGCTGGTCATGGCGGCGATGGTGATGCTCTCTTCCTTCTCGGGAATCAAGACCCTGGAGTACCGGACGATCCAGAAACAGGCGGTCCAGACCCAGCTTTCTATTTTCTTCGGCGACGACCTCTATATCCTCAACGATAAATACGCGGACGCGCGCATCCAGGACGAAGTTGTTCCCGTTCTCAAACGCTGGCACCGAACCGATGCGGTAACACAGCAAGAGCTGATGCAAGCCATCGCCGTCCTGCGCTCCTCGCCCGATCCGAAAGCCGACAATGTCCTCGAAGCGGTCTTTAAGCTGGCGGACATGCTGCCGCTGACCGTAGAGTCCGAGAACCTGCTGCTCAAGACGCTCATCGAGCGCGACAACGACCAGGTCTGGGAATTCCTGAAGCGCTACATGCAGGCGAACGCGAAAAATCCCATGGCGACCGGGCGCCTGCTGCGGATGATCCAGATCGGCGCCGAAGCCGGGAGCGACCGCGTTTTCGTCAACCTCTTTTACTTCCTGACCAGCCCGAGCCCGCAGGTCCGCGACCTGGCGGCCAAAGAGATCGGCAAATCGCTCAACGCCCCCACCCGAACGGATCAGTTCATCAAGCGCCTCAACGACGTCTCGACCCACCACGCCGAGGATCCGTTCCTCCAGCTCTGGGTCCAATACTTCACTTTGGACCGCCTGATGCAGGCCGGCGCTGAATCGCTGTCATTGGACGAAGCCGGCAAGCTTATCGACCATGTCCTGGCGACCGCCCAGCGTATCGACATCCAGCGCGTGGAGGCCCTCAAACAGCTCAAGCCGGGACAGGAAGCCGAGCTGCCGCCGGCCCTGCAGGAGCAGACCGTCGCCATCCTGCTCAATGCCCTGCGCGGCGCCCAGCAGCGGGGCGCAATCTCCGCGCCGCTTAACTTAACGGTCATCGAGTCGATCAACAAGCAGACCAAGAGCCTCATAGAGGAAGCCTATAAGCATTTCGCCGACCTGCACGAAAGCGAGCTCAAGAGCACCCAGGGCTCGTACCGGCTCGCGGATCTTAACAAGCTGCGGGAGGTCTTGGCGGAGAAGGCCGCAGCGATCAAAAACTCGAACCAGCCGCTGGCCAAGGAGTTTACCGCCGAGCAGCGGGAATTCGTCGACCGGGCGCAGCGCGTGCTCTCCCACATGATCCCGGCGGCCGAGCTGGCGGGCATCCAGCCGGGCGGCACGGCGGGCGAAAAGGCGGCCGACGAGATCAACCTGCTGCTCGTGGAGGGGCAGCAGAAGTTCGACGGCGACCAGTTCGTGCGCGCCCTGCGCCGGGCCGGGCTCGCGCCCGACGCCAATATCTCCGTCACCGCCGACAAGGGCTTCTACCAGAGCTACAGCCCCGAAGAGATCGAGAAGCTGCGCGGCTTCCTGCTGGAGCTGGTACAGAAGGATATCAGCTGGGAGACCAACGGCCAGCGGCGCTCGTTGGACTGGAACGAAAAGAAGTATCTCGCCGGCGCGCTCGAAAAGGTCGTCGGCATCCACACCAAGCACTACGCCGGAAACGAGGCGCCGACGGCCCAGGACTCCGCCACCGTCCTGCAGCAGCTGACCGCCCTGCAGGACGCGCTCAACGGCGGCGACCAGGCCGCCGCAGGCAAGGCCGAGAAAGCCCTGCGCGGCCTATTCGCCGACGCAGAGGATGCGGACCTCTTCCTGGCCAAGGTCGTCGCCGCCCAAGAGGCGCTGGCCGCGGGCCCGGCGGGCAAGGACGCGCGGGCCAATTTGGCGCTGCTGCGCTTCCTGGCGGCGCGCATCTCCGAGGGCGCGAACCTCCACGCGGAGGGGCTCAAGGAGGTTTTCGCGGACGCGCTGGAGGCCGCGCTGGACCATGCCGCCGCCCCGGACATCAAGCCCCTCCCTGACGCCGAGACCTGGACCGCGGTGCGCGACGCGCTCGCCGGCATTCGCGACAGCGGCCGCCCGGTCCCGGAAACGCTGACGGAAGCGATTCAAAAAGAGCTAAACGACCAGGCCGTGCTTATCGCCGACGGGGGCAAGGAAAAGTTTAAGGCGAACACTCCCGCCGGCGACAGGTACGACCGGCGGCTGCGCGAAGCGCGGATCTTCAAGGACAGCAAAACCCGCGACAAGTTCAAGCTGTTCCACCTGCGGGAGCTGCGGCAGGCAATCGCCGAAAGCGCCGGCGACGCGGAGTACGCCGCCGAGGCGGACGGGATCCTCGAGCGGATGCTCGAGACCGCGCAGCTGGCCGGGGCGGCGGACGGCGGTTCGGTCAGCGAGCGGCTCGCCGAAGAGATGAACGACATCCTGTACGCCGGCTACATGGCCTATCCCGGCACCTACTTCAACGACATGCTGCGCGCGGCGAAGCTCGCCCCGGAAGGCGCCGGCAACGCCGCCGCCGAAGCGTATCACCAGAGCTACTCGCCCGAGACGGCGCGCAGGATCTACATATTCTACGAGGACATGCTGCGCTCAGGCCAGTATACGGGCGGCACCGGGAAGGAGAACCTGAGCGAAGCCCATAAGCTGCACCTGGCCGAAGGTCTGGAAAAGATCGCGCACCTGCTCGAGAAATTTCACCCGCAAGCGCTGGAACAGCTCGCCCCGCGGCCTTTCGGCATGCTATTCAGGACGCTGGCGGACGGCGCTCCCGGCCTGCAGACGGCGCTCGACGCGGCCGCCGCGGACGGCTCGCTGCTGGCCCGGCTCGCGATAGTGCAGAAGCTCAACGAAAAGGACGCCCCGCTGCAGCGCCGCATCCTGCACCTGACGCTCGAGCGCCTGGGCGGAGCGCACGGCCAGCAGTACGCCGACGACGACCTGTCGATGCGGCTGCTCGACGGCACGGTCAAGGCCCTGCTGGACCGGGGCCAGCAAGCCGATATCTGGCAGCTGCTGACCGACGCCCTCAAGAGCGCCGAAGTCAAAGACGGCCTCTCCCGCATCGCGCAGGAAAAGGTGCACGACTACCTGACCGGCGCCATCACCGCGGCCGAGGAAGCCTTCCCCGTCAACGACGCCCTGGTCGAGAGCAAGGTGCGCGCCACCGCCACGGCGCAGCGCAAGAGCTTCCGCCTGATCCATATCACCCGCCTGCGCCGGATCATCCTTGACAGCGCGGCCGCGGCGGCCAAGAGCGGCGGCCTCTCCGCGCCGCAGAAGCTGGCGCAGGAGACGGCGGCCAGGGACCTGCCGCGCCTGCGCAAGCTCGCCGAGCTCAGCGGCATGCTCCCCGGCGACTCGCAAGGCGAGGTCGCGGCCGAAACGGTCAACACCCTCCTCCACGACGGCCACATGAAGTTCACCGGCCAGAACTTCGTCAAGTATATGCGGTCGCAAAAGCTCGCGGCGGACCAGAAAGCCAATCAGTCCGGCGGCATAACCTACGATCAGGAGCTCACCTGGCGCCAGTCCTATTCGACGGCGGAGGTCGCCGAAATACTCGCGCAGATGCGCGCCATGCTCAAGGGCGACGTGAGCTGGGATCATGAAGGCAAACCGCGCTCCCTGACGCCGGACGAGAAGACCCTGCTCGAGGGCGCGGTCAAGACGCTGGAGGGGCTGCTGGAGCATTATCCGAACCCGGCGCCCGAAGATAAAGCGAAGGTCGACGCCGCCGTGGCCCTGCGCGACGCCGCGCCGGCCCCGGTCGATGCCGCGAGCGGCGCCACCGGCTTCCCCGCCTTCATCCCGGTTACCGCCGGCCTCACCGCGGCCTCATTTTCCATGCCGGCGTTCATCGGCGGCTGGCTGCCGGTGGTCGCGATCGCAGCCTTCGCCGCGCTGGGACTTTATCTCCTGGCCCGCTCTTGGCGCGGGCGCGGAAACACGAACGAACAAGCCGCCGGGCGCGCGCCCGCAGCAGCCGAACCATCGGCGGAGGCGTTAAAGCGCTACAAAAGGCTGGAGATCGCCGCCCGCAAGATGGCCTCGGCGGTAACGGCCGGTCAGTTCCGCTCGCGGCTCGTCGGCGCCAGCGGCACGGACTTCGTCGAGCTCGCCGACTACCACAACGAGGACCGCAAAGCGATCAACTGGAAGGCTTCGGCCAAGCGCGACGAGCTCCAGGTCAACCGCTACGAACAGCACAAGGACATGCCGCTGGTGCTGCTTATCGACGTCAGCGATTCCTCCGTCTTCGGCACGCGCGGCACCGACAAGAAGACGGTGATCGAAGATACGGCGGCGCTGCTGGCGCTCATGGCCTCGCATCTCAATATCCGCGTGGGAGCGCTGCTGTTCAGCGACCGGGTCGAGGAGTTCATCCCCCCCAAGAGCGGCAAGCGCCACGTCTGGCATATCCTCCGGCGGCTGATGCAGGCGCGGCCGGAGAGTACGGGAACGGACCTCAACGTTCCGCTCAGCTTCGCCCTCAAGCGCCTGCGCTCCCGGTCCATGGTCGCCATGGTCTCGGACTTCATCGCCCCGGATTACGCCCGCAGCATGGGCGGCCTGTCCGAGCGCCACGATTTCCGGCCGATCCGCGTGACCGACCCGGCGGAGATGCGGCCGCTGCCCGACGTCGGCCTGCTGCGGACGCAGGACGCCGAGACCGGCGGGGAGCGCTGGGTCGACACCTCAAGCCGCGCCGGCCGCGCCGAACAGCTGGCCAATATCCGCGCCCGCGAACGCCGCATCGAGGACGCCTTCCACGCCGCGCGCACGCGTCCGGTTACCCTTTCGACTGAAACGGAATATATGGAAGAGCTGACGAAGGAATTTTCCGGAAAGAAGAAGTAAGGAGCGAATATAATGAACGCACGAACTCTAAGCAGCATCCTAAAAAAAGGAACAGCGGCGGCGCTGGCCCTCTGCCTGAACCTTATCCCCGGACACGCCGCTTTCGCCCGCGTAATAAAAGTACGGCTTAACGGCGCGGCCGGCATGAATGCCCCGGCCGTCCAACTGCGCATGGGCACCGCCGCCGGCATCGCGGCGAC
Organism: Elusimicrobiota bacterium; assembly: GCA_043827405.1. Lineage (GTDB taxonomy): Bacteria > Elusimicrobiota > Elusimicrobia > UBA1565 > UBA1565 > JBDRPD01. The sequence goes on from JBDRPD010000091.1 coordinate 25,208, forward strand.
CGCCGCCCTGGCCGACGTCAAGCTGGGAGCCGGCGTGCTTCCGACGGTGAGCTCTATCGCTTCGCCCAGAGCCGCGGCGCCCGGCGCGATCAGCGTCCATGCCGCCGGCCAGGTCAAGGCCATCGCTCCCGCGACCGTCCAGAAGACCGTCAAGACCCGCGCCGTCGTCAGCGCGGAAATGACCGGCATGAAAAAACAGATCGCCGCCCTGCCGCAGGCCGAGAAGACCTCGACCGGCAAGGCCTACGGCGCGGGCCTCGCCCTCGAGGCCATCCTGACCGGCCGCCGGAGCCACTCCTTCGGCGGCCTGGTCCGCGGCCGCGACGCCTCGTTCACCGAGGGCTTCGCTCCCACGGTGCATCTAGAGATCGCGGCGGCGCGCGCCGCCAAATCCGCCATGGTCCCGCTGCCCGCCAAGTCGGCGGCGGCCAGGGCGAAGTCCTTCCTGACGTCGAGGCGGGGCATCCTCGCCGTCGTGGCCGGCGCCGCCGTGGCCACCACCGCGGGCATGATCGTCCTGCAGCTCTACATGCCGGCCATCATCGGCTCGCTCGGCCTGATCGGCATGACGGGGACTCTGTGGGGCAAAAAGGACAAGGATAAGGAGCAGTCCGCCCCCCTCCCCGAGGGAGAGCCCGCTCCGGCTTACGCGCACGAAGCGGACGGCGCATCCTACAATACCGCGCCCGACGCCGCGCTGCAGGAGGCGATCGCGGGGATGAGCGGCACGATTTCCGCGCTCAAAGCCGAGATCCGGCGCGTCATCGTCGGCCAGGAAGACATGGTCGAGTCCATTATCGTCGCCATGATAGCCGGCGAGCATATCCTGCTCGAAGGCGTGCCCGGCGTAGCCAAGACGCGCACGGTGCAGGCCTTCGCCGACGCCACCGGCGCCGACTTCCAACGCATCCAGGGGACTCCGGACAAGATGCCGGCCGACATCCTGGGCGCCGAAGTTCTGCAGACCCAGGCGGACGGCACGCGCAAACTGGTCCACGAGAAGGGTCCGATCTTCGCCCGCGTGGTGCTCTTCGACGAGATCAACCGCGCCATGCCCAAAACCCAGTCGGCGATGCTCGAGGCGATGCAGGAGCGCAAGGTAACCATCGGCCGCGAGACCTTCGACCTGCCCAAGCCCTTCCTCCTGCTCGCGACGCAGAACCCGATCGAGCAGGAAGGGACCTACCCCCTCCCGGAGGCGCAGCAGGACCGCTTCATGTACAAGATCGTCGTCCCGCAGCCGACGCGCGAGGAGCGCAAGAAGATCAACGAGCTCAACCGCAAGAAGGAGAAGGTCAAGACCGAGCAGGCGGTCGAGGTCGACGAGCTGGTCCGCGCCACCGAGATCGCCGAGCAGGTACGGCTCGATCCCGCGCTGCAGGACTACATCCAGGACATCATCGACGCGGCGCTCGCCCCGCATGAGATCGGCATCGGCACGGAAGGCATCGTGGAGCAGGCGATGATCACGCGCGCTTCCATATTCATGGAAAAGGCCGCGCGCATCCACGCCTTGATGCAGGGACGCTCCTACGTGACGCCGCAGGATATCCGCGATATCGCGCCGAAGATCCTGCGCCACCGCATCATCCTGAGCTATGCGGCCGGCGAGCGGACGACCGACGATCTGATCCGGGAAATCCTGCACCGGCTGCCGGTCCCCGGCCCGCAAGGCTGAGCATAAACGGCATAAAAAGAGGAAAACCCCATTTAGGGGTTTTCCCCTTCCCTGCCGGCATGAGGCCGAGCGGGATAGGTGTTCTTTAGGTAGCCCGCGAGCGGGTGTTCCTTACCACATGTATAACCCCTCCGACGGAGAATGTCAATACTTTTTTCATACGTTCGTGCTACACTGACGGTATGAGCGGACCATCCAAGAGGCTCTACGAGCGCTACCCCTGCGACATCCCGATCGTCGTACAGGCTCCGCGCATGAAAAACCGGCGTTTTGACGGCATCATGCGGGACGTCGGCATGGGCGGCGCTTTGCTCAGCATACACGGCAGCGTCGAAGGACCGCTCCTCATCGTGGAAATAGAGACCTCCGCCGGAAAAACCTCCTTCAAAGCGCGCATCGCCCGCGCCATCGGCATGGACAAGAAAAAGGCCCGGCACTACCTGTACGGGGTCATGTTCGAAACCGATCTAAGCAATCAGCACATCCTGCGCAAAATCCTCGACCAAGCCCGCGCGGGCAAATGGTCGGGCCAAACCGGGACGGATTCCGGCGAAACCCGCCGCGATTACTGGAACATGTAGCCTTTGGGCCATCGGTCCCAAATCCCGGTCTTTCGGCCCAAGCGCTGTTTAAGGCCCTATGCCCCAGGCGTATTTTCCGCATCCGGCTAAGCTATCAGCAAGATGGCAGCAGCAACCGCAAAATACACGGAGCTCCCGGAGGCGGCGCCTCTGGTCTACCTGTCGACGCATTTCGTCCAGGCCAAAGAATACCTCGACGCGATTTTCGACTCCACCTCCGACGCCATCATCACCACGGATATGCGCGGCAACGTGATCTTCTTCAGCCCGGGCGCCGAAGAGATGCTCGGCCGGCGCAACAGCCAGGCCCTCGGGATGCCGGCCGCCCGCATCTACAAGAACGGCCGCGCCGAAGCCGAAAAGATCATGCGACTGCTCCTTAAGCGGGGCAAGGTGGCCGATTTCGAGACCGAGTTCCTCACCAAGGACGGCAAGGTAGTCCCGGTCAGCATGTCGGTGGCGCTCCTGCGCGACCGCCGCGGACAGCTGATCGGCACGCTCGGCATTTCCAAGGACATCAGCCGCCGCGTCGAGCTTGAGCGCCAGCTGCGGGAGCTGTCGATCACCGACAATCTCACGGGGCTCTTCAACCAGCGCCACTGCCGCGAACGGCTGGAAGCGGAAGTCGAGCGCGCCAAGCGTCAAGGCACCGAGCTCTCGGTGCTGGTCATCGACCTGGACAATTTCAAGATCGCCAACGACAAGTGGGGGCACCTGGAAGGCGATCGCATCCTCAAAGGGGTGGCGGACATCCTGGGACAGTCCATCCGGCGCAGCGTCGACGCCGCCTTCCGCTACGGCGGCGACGAATTCGTCCTGGTCCTTCCCGGGCTGTGCCTGCGTACCGCACAGCTGGTCGCCCGCCGCATACGGCTCGCCGCCAAGAAAAAAGATTTCGCCTCGATCGTCGGCCTGTCCATCGGAACGGCGTCGCTGCGCGCGAAAGATTCCGCCTCCGACCTCCTGCGCCGGGCCGACAAGCGCATGTACGCGGCCAAGAACTGCCGGCGCTGACGCCGACATGCTATCATGCTTCCAGCATGAGCAAGCCGGCCGCTAACAGCGAGAAATTTCATCCGCTTACCGCGCTGACGGACGCCGCCCGCCTGTTTTATAACCCCGTCGCCGTCCTGCGCAAGATTCCGCGCGAGGGCTCGCTGCGGCCGGAAACGCTGCGCATCCTCTACTGGGGAGTTCTGGCCGGCGCGCTGGACGCGCTGACGACGCTGCTGGGCCTGCGCGACGGCGCCAGCGGCGCGACCGACGCCGTCGGAACGGTAATACTGGGACCGATCTTTTTCCTGCTCATCGCCGCGGTGATAACGCCCTGCTACCATCTGCTGGCGCTGGCGTCCGGTGCGCTGGGCACCCTAGCGGCGAGCTACCGCACGATCAGCACGCTGATCCCGCTGCTCGTGCTCGACATCCTGTTCGGCGGCAGCCTGTGGCTGCGGCTGCCGCTATTGGCATTCAAGTTCTTCCTGGGCGCGCTCGCCGCCGAGCATGTTCATGCGGCCCTGCGCACGCGCACGCGCGCCGTTTTCGCGACGGTGCTGTGCGCTCTGGCGGTACTGAATATCTGGACGGCCAGCCTTTAGCGGCCGCTGCTGCCGAAGCCGCCCCGGCCGCGGCCGGTTCGGTCCAGACGCTTCCGCTCGCGCACCTGAGGCACGGCGATGGGGACCACAAGCAGCTGCGCCACGCGGTCGCCCTTGCGCAGCGTGAAAGTTTCCTTGGAGATGTTCCACAGCAGGACGCTGACCTCGCCCCGGTAGCCGGCGTCGATAATGCCGCCGGCGGTCTTAAGCCCCTTCTTGGCCAGCGAGGAGCGATCGGCGATAAGTCCCACATGTCCGGGCGCGACGGCGACGGCGATGCCGGTCGCCACGAGACCGCCCTGCCCCGGACGAAAGTCGAGGGTCTTGGTCGCGTACAGGTCCAATCCGGCGTCGTCGGCATGCGCGCGCGTGGGCAGAAGAGAGCTTGGGGTGAGACGACGCACAGGAAGGACATCCGGGGGGTTTCGCTGTTTTTTCATGATCGAGGCTATTTTCGAACATTTTCCCCGCCGAGTCAAAGCCCCCTGGACAAATCAAATAAACCGCTTATCCTAAGGGCATGAGCCGTTCGCAGCGCTTACCGCTCGCGGCGGGGTTCGCTTTACTGCTCGCCGTTCAGTCCCTGACAGCGGCCGAGCCGAAAGCCGGCGTGCTGCAGTCCCTGTCGCGGCACGCCGACGGCGGCGCGGCCTCCGGCATCCTGCAGCGCCGCGAGCTCAGCTTCGAACAGAAAGTGGAGAAGCTGGTCGGCTCGATCCCCGACAAAAACCGCTCCGCCGCCCTCGCCGGCATCCGCGAAATTGAGCAGCGCCTGCGGGAAAGCGCCGGGGATAAGCCGCTGCCGGCCGACGCCCTGAGCGCGCTCGGCACGGCCTACCTGCAGCTCGGCCAAAAGGACAAGGCAATGCAGCTGGCCGCCAACGCCGTCTCCCGCCACGCCGGCGATCCCCAGGCCCACCGGCTGGCCGCGCAGGTGCTCGCCGCCATGGGCGATGAGGATGCGGCGCGCAAAGAGGCGCGGGCGGCGGTCGACAACAGCCCGCACGGCTCATCGCTCAAGGGGAGCAACGTCGCGCTGCTGAAATCGCTTTCCGCCGGCGCGCCGAGCCCGTCCCCCGCGGCGGCGGCGCCGGACGCGTCGCGGGACCCGTCGCTCAACGACGTGCAGGTCCGGAAGATAGACGACGCCTTGGTCATCTTGTGGAACACGAAAGAGGGCCGCAAAGCGATCGTCGCCGTCGCTCCGCAGACCAAGAACGCGGTCGATCTCGAACAGCTTCGCCGTCAACTCTACGAGGGCGGCGACAAGAAAGTGAAGTTCAAGCTGGCGGGCAGCGGCGAGGTGAAGCAGGGGCGGCATGCGGAAACCCGCGCCGCCCGCGACGGCGATGCCGAGATCACCCACGTCATCCTGCTGACGCCGGAGACGCTCAAGAACCCCAAGGAAGTCCTGTCGCCCCTCATCGGCGAAAAGCTCGACAACGTGGCTTTCTGGGATCAGCTCAGCGAGAGCATGCGGGATCTCAAGGGACGCCTGACGCGGCTCTATATCAAGCTGGAACAGAAGGCGCTGGGCTACTGGCAGGAAGCGAACACATTGCTCGGCCAAGAGATTCGCATGGACGAGACCATAATGGCCGGGAACCTGGCCGCGGCCAAGGTGGAGACCAAGACACACGGAGAGGCCGCTCCCCGCATGGTCCATATGCTGAAAAGCGCCGAGTCCCGGGGCGGCCTGCAGGACGTCTATCTATTCCAGCGCTATCTCAACACCGAAGCCCAGTTCGAGGGGACGCGGCTGCAGGCCGATTTCAAGAACGATAAGGCGGCGCTGGACAACCTGCACGCGGAGGTCCAGAAGCGCCCGCGCTAGGGCGCCGCGCCAAAGCCATGCCGAACAAACAAACGCCGGCGGTCCTTTTTTTTGTGTTCTGCATTCTGCTCGCCGTCGCGCTCATCGCCTCCCGGAAGGCCGGCGCGCCGCCGGCCGACAGACCCGGTCCCGCGGCGGACAGCCTGCCGGACGGCTGGGAAACCTACGAGGATGACGTCATCCGCTTCCCCCGGCCGCGAGACTGGATCGTCGACGCCGAAGCGGATGAGCGGCAGCAGACCTGGCACTTCGGTCCGGACACCTATCTCGGAGCCTTCTCAATTATCGGCCGGGAAGAGAACCGCACGCTGCCCGCCATCTACGAGCAATACCGGAGCGAAGCGGCCGCGGACGCGGTGCGGTCCTGGAGCCGTCCGCAAAAGCTGAAGCTGCGCCGCGCCGACTGCCTGGGCTACACCACCTTTCGCGCCATGGAGGCCTTGTGCTATAACATGAAAGGGCAGTACTTCGAGCTGGGAACGAATTTGCCCCGCAGCCCGCAGCTGGGCGAGACGCCGGAAAATCAGATGAACAGACAGCATTTCGACCGCATCCTGCGCCGCATAGAGTTCAAATAATGGCCGCCGAGCAAAGCATCACCTACGTCGACAATCAGGGGAAGACCCACGAGGTCGGCTCCATCGGCGAAGTGCCGCAGAAGTACATCCGCAGCATGGTCATCATCGGCGCGGAGCCGGCGGCCGAAACGCGGGAGGAACTGCCCGCCAAACAGCCCGGAGCCGCCCCGACCGGCAGCGGAATGCCGGGCGCACCGGAGAGCATGCATGCGCCGCTGCTCGCCGTCGCCGCGGTGCTCCTGATCCTCGTCGTCCGCAGCAAGTCCTTTTTCCTGCGGGTGTCGGCCTTTCTCGTGGCGGGCGCCATCGGCTTCTACTCCCTCTATACCTGGATGGAGGGCAGCGGCCTGCTCACCACGGCCGAGAAAAAAACCCGGCGCGTAGAAGCCCCCCAGGAAGAATAGCGGGGAGGCTACCCCGCGGACGGTTCGCCGCCGTCGAGGCGCTCCTGAATACTCCGGCACAGCTGCTCCAGCGCCGCGACCCGCTGCTCCAGCCTGCTCATGCGGTCCGGCTGCGCAGGAGCGGAGACCGCCGCCGCGGGCGCATCGGGAGCGCCGCCGGTAAACAGCTGCCGGTAGCGCGTTTCCTTCCTCCCGGGCTGTTTCGGCAGACGGGCGATGAACGGCCCGTCAGGGCGCGCCGCCAGATCCTGCAGCAGGCTCTCGACCTCGCCCGCGTTGGCGAAGGTGCACATTCGGTCGGTACGCGCCTTAAGCTCGCCGGCCGTCTGCGGACCGCGCAGCAGCAGCACGCAGACGATGCCCGCGACCCGCGGGTCGCCGCCGTCGAACAGGCGGTCGACATGGTGCAGAAATTTCGGGACACGGCTGCCGGAACGGCGCTCCGCCAAGTCCTTCTCGATGAGCGTGGCGACGCTCCGGCCGAGAGCGTCGATATCCAGGTTCATCACCGGGTCACGGCTGGTCTTCTGGTTGCAGGCGTTGAGCAGGGCGTTAAACGACAGCGGATACTGCTCCGGCGTCGTGATCGACTTCTCCACCAGCGCGCCCAAAATCCGCGCTTCAATTGCGTCCAGTTCGATCAGCATACGGCGCTCACACCGGCATATTGCGGCCGACCGCGGCGAACGGCGCCTGAATGACCAGGTACATCACGTCCCGTCCGGCGGGTGAGTTCTCATCCATCTGCAGCGACAGCAGACCGTTGGACCAGCTGACCAGACGGACATGCTCCTTGGTCAGCCACTCGTAAATCTTGTTGCCGGCGGCGTCGGTGTGCTCGGACCACACCACGGACATGTGCCAGGGGATCGTCTTGGGATCGATAGTCGATTGAATCTCGGGAAATGCCTGATTGGGGATCATTAGAGTTTCCTTGTACTGCGTGGTCTATGCTGGAACAGGACATAACCTACACAAAAAAAGAAAAAAGAGATGCTCAAACTGATCTGGATGCCGATGCCTTCGTCGCTCTGCCAGAAGCCGAGCTCCTTCTCATGGCTGACCTCATAGGCGTTCATGAACTGCCGGACTTCCTGGACTTCGCCGGCCCCGCTCTTGCCGCGGCCGCTCACGTCGCGCATTATGCGCCGTCCCTTGGAGCTGGTACGCACCCGGGCGTCGGTCTTGGCGAAACCGCGTGAGGGGTCCACCGGAGCCGACAGACGGACGGCCGACGGCTGGCCGGGCAGGCCGTCATCTTCATCCATCGCGGGCTGTCCCGTATAGTCCTTGGCATTCTTGAGCAGGCTCTTTCCGGTCGCCGTCATGCCCGGCATATACAACCGGTACGCCCGCAGCAGCGCGGCGCGCTGCATCCAGGCGAACGACATGGTGGCGGCGAAAACAGCGGCCAACAGCCAAAACCACAACGATGCCCACCAAGGCTTGATGGGCGGCTCTTCCGGCGCGGGAACGTTCATTTCAGGCACTTAATTTCCTATTCACGTATTTTTAATACTTTATCTTATTTTTCATTTTAAATATAAAGCAAATAGGCCTTGCGAAGGGTCTGAACGGGCTTTATATTATTAATGATGAATGATCCTCCCAAGAAGGAAAAAAAGGAGGACGGACCGCTATTCATAGGTTCCGCCCTCGCAAAATCGAAGCCGATATCTTCTGTCCCCCCCAAGGACGCGAGCGGGGGCGGGATGGAGGAACTTGTCATTAAACCCGCCGCGCCGGCGGACGACGGCGGGAAGGAAGAACTCGCTGCCGCCCCCCCGCCCGCAGTCAAAGAAGAGAAAAAAGCGGCGCCCTTACCCGCATCCGGCGTCGGCGACAAGCTGCGCGCGACGTTCTCGCGCCCAAAGCGGACATATAAAGATGAGCTAAAAGAGGTCCTGGCGGCGAAGGAAGAAAAGCCCGCCGCGCTCGCGCAGTGGAGCAAAAAGAGCTTCGCCGATGCCCCCGAGATCGGCGCCGTCGCCGCCGGCGGGAATCCCGCACAATACGGCGCCGCGGCGAAGCTGAAAGGCTTCATGCACCGCCACCCCCTGCTCTCCATTTCGGTGATCCTCATCGCTCTCGGCATCGCCGTCGTCGATATTCTGGTTCTGACCCGCCATCTGAGTATGGGACGGCTGCGAGCCATCGCGTTCGGCGGCGACACGCGTCCGGTCATCCCCGCCGCGCCCATGGACAGCCGCGACAGCGGCCTGAGCCTGCTCGAGCGGGGCCTGTACGCCGAGGGCGAAAAGACCGATGCCGGGACCGCCTCGGCCATCCAGGGGACCAACCAGCTGGCGGGCGGCCTCAGGCCGGCGGGACTGCCCGCCGGGCTCGGCGGCATCGCGAACCCGGAAGACGAAGATGACAAAAAGAAACTCAAGATGCTGGGCAGCATTTCACTGGACGCCAGCGGCATGGACACCAGCGGCTCCGTTTCCAACATGGGGCGCACCCAGATCAAGAAGTCCGAACAGGACGACTTCACGCCCTACGGCGGCTCCGCGCCGGGCGACGTCAAGACGGCGAAGGCACCGACCGGCGTCTACTTCGGCGACGCGGGCGAGAACCTGGATAATTTCGCGGATGTCGGCGGCGTCCGCAATTCGGGCAACGGCGCGGTCAAGGCCGTGGACAACTCCGAGTTTCCGACCGTCCCCGAAGGCCTGCGGGGCGCCGAGCTGGTCAAGTCCATGGTCGGCGACGATCTGATGCAGGAGATGAAGAACTACGCCAAAGAAGGCACCTGGCGGATGCGCCGGGCGCCCGGAGCCAAGCAGAACGTTCCGGGCCTGCCGGCCGACGGGATGGCGGGCAGCTTCGCCGCCAGCCAGCTGCTGGAAACCAAGCGGCTGACCGACCGGGCCCTCAACTGCCCGACGTGCAAGAACGAGGACCGGATCAACCTGAACCGCGCGACGTTTTATGGCGAGAAATACTAGGCGCGGGAGGAACGACCGGGGACAGATTCTGATCCCCGCGCTTTTCGTCCTGCCGTCGCTGGTACTGATCGTAATCCTCCTGGTGGAGACGGGGAACCTGTCGCGCGCCAAGATCCGCCAGCAGTTCGCCCTCGACGCGGCCGCCACCGTCGAGATGGAGCTTTATACCGACACCCTCAACCGCCTCGCCTACCTCAACGGCGTCTTCCCCGACCGCATCTTCCGCGAAGTCTACGGCCTGGCCAATACCCATTACGGCGGTTCGGGGCTCTATCCCAGCGCGGTCGAAGAGTGGGAGGAAAAAGACGAAGTCTGGCCGATACGCTACGCCGGCTTCCGCTCCTACGCCAATACTCCGAACCCGCCCCTTAATTTCGGCATCCTGCACACGCATATGCCGGGCGGCGGCCTGGTCACCCTTGATCATGCCAGCAAAATGGCCGTCGACTATATCCAGGTCTACCGTTGGCTGGGCAATGTCGCCACCTCGCAAAAACTGGTCTTCGAACATACCGTGCGCGATCACGGAATGCTGCGAAAATCGATGTATATGAACCTGCGCGAAAACGAGCAGGGAAGCTCGTTAAGCGCCTGCGCCTCCGGCGAAGACAGCTGCGGCAACGACTCGGCGAGCGACTTTCTCGACATCGACATCCGGATGCACTACCTGTCCGGCTTTAAGCACTGTCCGGTCATTGTCCCCGTGGGCGGGACCACCCTCGTCGGCGAGCTCGCCGGCGCCTTCAGCTTCACCGGCTCCGGCCTATGGCAGCTGGCCACCGTACCGCCCAGCCAGATCGCGGAACTGGAGCGGGGCTATGTCGTGAAGCATCACTGGGAGCCGCCGCGCAACTTCTTCCGGGTCAACTTTGTGGAAGAGGAAAAACAGGACGTCTACAAGAAAGACACCGGCAATATCGAGGATTACCAAGCCAGCAATGCGGGATATAAAGTCGTGTTCAAAGACTCGCAGACCGGCGGCCCCTATGTCCGCGCCCGCGTCAGCTCGTCGGGCGGGCGCGTATGGCCGGACACCACGCCGAACTACCGCACCCGCCTGCACCCCTAACGCAACGGCAAACGGCCGTTGATCGACGCCGTTGACGCGAATCAATCCGCTCACTGGACAGCGGTCATATGCCGCCCGCTGGCGGCGCGTTATACTGTGGCTATGAAAATTACCTCGATCGCTTTTTCCACGTTCCTCTTCGCCGCCGGCGGCGCCTCCGCCGCCACCCCCGATCTCATGCCGCAGGCGCAAAGCCTCGGCGGCCTCTTTGACTCCGGCCTCGGCTTCCGGAGCGGCACCATGATCCCCGCGCCCTTCAGCGAAGGCCGCTGGGGCGCGGCGCCCCGCATCGAAAGCTCGGGCGCTAAAGACGGCCGGATGCAGTACCGCGACGCCCTCGACATTGAAGCCTGCCATTTCATCGACGCCCAGTATTTCCGCCAGCCGACTCTCGAAGAGGCCGCCGCCGCCCTCAAGAGCTGCCTGGCGGCCGTGGCGCAGAAATACCGCACGACCGTCGCCGTCTCGCAAAACGACAAGGAACTGGTCATCGTCGTCAGCGGCATCCTCCCCGCCGGCAGCACCGTCGCCGCCGATCTGCGCCAGGCGCTGGAAATGCGCCAGGGCCGGCTGTTCGGCCATAGCGCGCGGGTTGTGCGCCTGACGGCGACCTCCCGCGAGCGCAAGATGAGCTCGCTGCAGTTTGTCGTCGACCGCTGCCCGACGACCAAAATGGTCCATACCATCCGCTCCAGCGGCGATTTTCTCGGCATCTACGGCGGCTGCATCCGGCAGGCCACGGGCCTTGAGATCATGGCCGTGGTGGCGCATCCGACCGAATCCCGCTCGATCGTCGTCTACAGCAAGGACCAGAAGGATACGATCGCGGAGATGAACGGCGTCATCCAAATCCCGGCGGACAACGGCCCGGTCCGCATCCAGGTCAGCGCCTTTCAGGAAGTCCTCAGCTCAGCCCTCGTCCCGGCCGCCCGCCGCTAACCGGCGACGAAGATATCGACAAAGCCTGCCCAGGCTTGTATCATCGTCTCTATGGACATCATCCAACACCTGCGCGACAGCGCGCGAAAAAATCCCAAGCGGATCGTCCTGCCCGAGGGCGAAGAAATCCGGACGATCCGAGCCGCCTCCGCTCTCACCCTAGAGGGGATGGCGGAAGCCTTTCTGCTCGGCAAAGCAGACCGCATCCGGCAGACCGCGGAAAAGGATTCGATCGACATCTCCAAAACACAGATCATCGATCCCGACCAAGACCCGCGCCGAGAGGAGTACATAGAGACTTTCTTCGAAAAGCGCAAGCACAAGGGCATCGAGAAGGACGAGGTCGCCCGCCTCATGTCGGACCCCATCCACTTCGGCACCATGATGCTCGACGCCGATCATGTCGACGGCTTCCTCGCCGGCGCCATCCACGCCACCGGGGACACCATCCGTCCGGCCCTGCAGATCATCAAGCCGGCGCCGGGCGTGCGGGCCATCTCGAGCTTCTTTATCATGGTGGTGCCCAACTGCAAGCTCGGCGACAACGGCGTCATCCTGATGGCGGACTGCGCGATCAACCCCGCGCCGCCGCCGGCCAAGCTCGCCCTCATCGCCATCTCCACCGCCAAGATGGGCAAAGCCCTATGCGGCATGGACCCCAAGGTCGCCATGCTCTCCTTCTCCACCATGGGCAGCGCCGAGCACGAAACCGTCGACCAGGTGCGCAAAGCCCTGGAGATCGCCAAGCAGAAGGCGCCGGAGCTGGCGATCGACGGCGAGATGCAGGCCGACGCCGCCTTGGTCCCGGAGATCGGCAAGCGCAAAGCGCCCAACAGCCCGGTCGCGGGGCAGGCCAATGTCCTGATCTTCCCCGACCTGCAAAGCGCCAATATCGGCTACAAGCTGGTGCAGCGCCTGTGCGGCGCCGAGGCCATCGGCCCGATCCTGCAGGGCTTCAACAAGCCGGTCAATGACCTGTCGCGCGGCGCGAGCGTCGACGATATCGTGACCTTGGCCTGCGTGACGGGAATTCAGGCGGACTCGTCGCTGCGCTAGCTCCGACGACGATCTAGGCCCTAGGGCCCAAATAGTACGGGCACCGACGGCACCTGACAGGTGCCCGCCCCGGCGCTATCCTATGAATAATGAAGAGAGCGCCGATCCTCGCCGCCCTGCTGCTGTCGCTGCCGGCCGCCGCGCGCGCGCAAAACGTCGTCCATACCCACGTACCGGTTTACAACCTGCGCACCTCGGCCGCCGCCGGAGCCGCCGCCGCCGGTTCGACGCTGCATTCCGGCTTGAGCGTCTTCTCCAGCGGAGTGATCTCCAACACTTTCAAGAACATGCTGCAGCCGCCGCTGGCCACCGCCTACGCGGCCACGCAGAGCTACTACGCGCAAGCCGTCCGCGGCACCAAGAGGGTTTTTACCGCCGGCGGCAGCATCTTCAGCTACCGGCCGTCGAAAGAGGTGGTCCAAGTCGCCAAGACCCTGAATATGCCGCAGTCCCGCGAGCAAGAGCATACGGGCAACCTGATCGGCAAGCCCCGCCGGCGCTCCGACTTCGGCGCCGGCGATAATGAAGATTTCTTCGTTCCCAACGATCTGCTCGACGGCGGGGCCTTAAAGCGCGAGCTGGACGGCGTTCCCACCTCGCGCGCGGCCCTCGAGAGCGCGGCGCAGCGGGTAAAATCGCTCCAACACCGCGTCGGCAGCAGCGACCTCGACGTCCTAAACGAAAACTCCTTTACCTTCGACGGACAGCACGCCGCTCAGTAGATCCGGTAATCCGGCACGCGCCGCAGGCAGTTGCGCACGTCCACCACGCCGCGGTCGAACGCTCGCCGGCACTCCTCCTTGCGAAAAGAGAACACTCCGATATTGAGCGGGCGCGCCGGCGTGAACTCAAACGCCCGGATACCGTGCTCGGGCGCCATCAACCGCAGCGAAGCGAGCGAGTTATCGATCTGCCCCTGCAGCATATGCTCCACCAAAGTCGAAACGTAGCCGCCCACGTTGTAGCGCGGCCGCGCCAGCGATGTTTTGGCCGCCACGCTCACGAACAGAAAGTCGCGGGCGCCGCGCTCGACCATGCGCGGCAGATCGACGAACGAGGTCAGATGGCCGTCCACCAGCACCTTGCGCGGCGCTCCGCCGCACGCGGGGATTTTGACGGGAGGAAACAGGAAGGGCACCGCGACCGAGCCGAGCAGGTGCTCAAGCAGCGGCGCGTCCCAGGGACCGTCCGGCTCGGGAGAGTACTCCGCCTGATCGAGGCCGCGGCACAGATCCGCGCTCATAACGTAAAACCAGCAGCGCGGGCTGCGCCGGCAGGCTTCCTCATCCACAAACGTCCTTAGATAGCTGCGAATCGCCTGCTGTGAATAGATGCTGGGAGGCCGCAGCCGCGGCGCGAGCCGCATGAACAGACCGCCGGGAATGTCGCGCCACAGTTCGCGCAGATTATCCGTCTTGTTTTGGAAGTAGCCGACGCCGTTAAGACAGCCGGCGCTGGTCCCGGCCACCGAATGAAACGAGAAGCCGTACTCCTTCTCCAAGGCATAGAGAACGCCGCCCTGCCAGCTGCCCAGAGCGGCGCCGCCCGAAAGGATCAGAGCCGTCGGCCGGCTGCCTAGGGGGGCGTCCCCAAGATCCGGTCCGTGTAGGTGATCGCCCATTCGTTCCATGCCGCCAAACTAGAATAGCCGTACGCCAGCAAAGCCGCCAGCGGCTGAGTCTTCAGGTATACGAAGTATTGAACCGCCGTCATTCGCGTGGAGCCGTATTGAACCTCAGTGTCAGATTTAGCGTGCTTTCCGCGGAACGCGGACTCGGCGGGCGCCCCCATTACTGTCCGGGGACCTAAAAAGCCCGCGACGGGCGGGCTTTCAGCATTACGGGGTGAGTATAGGGTGCGAACCTATTTTTGTCAAGGGGGCTGAATCGCACCCTTCTTCGCCGCGATAAGATAGACGCCGCCCGCGGCGCAGAGGGCGGCGAGCAGAATGCCCCCGGCCAGCGTCCACGGCAGCGCCTCGCCGCCCTCCGTCGCGGAGGCCGCGAAAAAAAGCGCGGCGGCCGGCGGCGCCGCCGGATCGAAAAGCGCCCCCCCGGATTGCGCCATGCGCGCCAATGAGGCAAACCGGGCGGGAGCGCGCGCGGCGGCGGCGGCGGCGTCGCGCTTCTTGTCTTCTTCCCGGCCCAGGCGCTCGTAGGCGTAGGCGCGCAGCACGAAAGCCAGGCTGCGCGACGGGTCGGCGTTGATCGCCTCGGTCGCGGTGTCCGCCGCCGCGTCATACTTCTCCTGATAAAGCTGGGCGAGCGCCAGGCTCTCATAGACCTCCGGCCCGCGCATGCCCAGGCGCAGCGCTTCGCGGGACGCGGCCTCCGCCTCGGCGAACCGGCCGAGGCGGTTGAGCAGCATCGCCTGCAGGTGGCGTACGCGCGGATCGTCGGCACGCAGCTCGGCCAGACGCACGGCGCTGCCGAGAGCGAGGACGTACTTCCCGGTCCGCATATTGGTCATGGCGGACTTGATCAGCGCCGACTCCTCCAGGCTCTCCCGCCGGGTCTCCCCCCGCTCCGACTTCCCCGTATAGTCGAAAGGCGTAAACGTCCAGCGCGGGCCCTTGCCCACATAGTCCACGTCCTGTACCGGCGCGCCGGCCGGCACGCCGGCCGCCGGCGCACCGCCGCTCTGTTCGCCGCCGAGCTTATCGGGGGTGACGACGTACTGCTTGGCGCTTGGCCGCGCCGGCCCCGGCGCCGGCTTCTCACGGATCTTCCAACGCTGCGGATCGACGCGTCCCTGGCCGAGCGCGGAAGGCGGCTTATTGTAGATGACCTCTCCCGTGCTCCCCCCCCGCACCTGCTCGGCGCGGCCGTAGACCCCCGCCATCGGATCGACGGGCGGGCGCGGAGCGAGATCCTCCAGCCGCACGGCTTTTTGCCGGCCTCCCGGATGCGTCTCTTCGTTGAAGGCGCGGTCGCCGGGCTGGATCTGCTTGCGCACGCCGTCGAACTCGCGCTGCTTGTCGCGCAGCTGGCGGCGCGCCATCTCGAGCTGGCGCTGCGCCCTGAGTCGTTGGTAGGTATCGCCCGTGCGCTGCACGCGCTCTTCGAAGCGCTGCACTGTGTCGCGCGCGGCCGCCAGCTCTTTCTTCTTCTGCTGATATTCCTCGTAGCTGACGCCGGTATCCGCGGCGAAGGCGGCGCCGAAAAACAGGACGCAGCACAAGATCGAGGAAGCCGTGCGCACCGGCGTCAGTCCCGGCTGCGAAGCTTCGAGAGCAGGCGCAGGATCTCGACGTAGAGCCACACCAGAGTCACGATGAGGCCGAAAGCGGCATACCACTCCATGTATTTCGGAGCGTTGGTTTCACAGCCCGCCTCGATAAAGTCGAAGTCCAGGACGAGGTTGAGCGCCGCGATCACAACGACGAAGCAGGAGAAACCGATGCCCATAAGCCCGCTGCCGTGGATATACGGGATCGAGATGCCGAAGAAGCCCAGGATGAAGGTCGCCATATAGATCATGAAGACCCCGCCCATGGCGGCGAAGAGCCCGAGCTTGAAGTTCTCGGTAGCCCGGATCAGGCCCGTCTTGTACGCAAGCAGCAGGCCGAAGAGCGTCCCGAAAGTGAGGCCGACGGCCTGGATAACAATGCCCGGAAACCGCGCCTCGAGCGTGGCCGAGAGCCCGCCAAGAAATAAGCCTTCGAGCAAGGCGTAGACCGGCGCCGTCACCGGCGACCAGGTCTTCTTGAATATCGTCACCAGCGCGGCGATAAATCCCCCGAGCGCGCCGAGCAGCATCAGTCCCTGCGCGCCGCCCTGATTCCCCGCGAAGAACTGGCTCCAGGCGAAAGACGCCGTCAGCACGCAGCAGCAGAGGAGGATGCCCGTCTTATTGACGGTGCCGTTGAGGGTCATCCCTTCGGCGTACTCCTGTCCCATCATGCGGCCGTATTCGGAAAAGGTCTTTTTGTTAAGCGCCGGATTCGCTGTCCTCATGCGTTCTCTCCTGTGTTTCGGCCCCTGAATTTTAGCACTTCAGCATGTCGACCATGCAGAGCTGCTCGTTGACCACGAGGTTCAGGCTCGAATCGTTGGCCTCGCCGACGATCTCGGTTTTCTCGGACAGGCAGCGCATCCACTCCACAAAAGCGCCGTCCGGCCAGCACAGAATCCGCACCCGCTCCGACTTTCCGACCTTGGCCTGCAGCGTCTCGCGGTAGGCTCGCGCGCCGCGCGGGTGCTCCTTGAGCACCACGACGCGGGCTTCCGGCCAGCGCCGCAGGACTTTTCCCAACTTGTGATCGCTGGTGTTGCCGCACTCTACCCAGGTCGCGACCGAGCCGGTGATATCGCTTCCCAGCAGGTCCGGGCGGAAGGATTGGCCGGTCAGGGCCGCAGTCTTTAGGCCGGGGTCGACGATGAGTTCCTCGTCCCAAAACAGCAGGTAGGCCGCGAGCTTGAGCCCCAGGTGCTCGGGCGTCTCATTCTCAACCGCGGCCAGCACCAGCTTGCGCGAGGCGCTGTTGACCTGGAGATCGGCGCGGATTTTCAGCGGGAACATC